>NZ_FZON01000005.1 GCF_900188425.1 Antarctobacter heliothermus | reverse complement strand
GCTGCTGTCGGATTTTGTCTAGCAGCTTGATTCTACAAAGCTTTCGCGGGCACGCCAGCTATTTCCCCTGATTTGGATGAATAAGCCGGGGTCAATCGCACAACGGTGACCCTGGCCCCACAGGATCCTTTCGGACAATTGCGAGTTCATTTGGCAAGGTCTTGCCTGGTGACCTCGCCGTCAGCAGACAGAGAGGCGGCGCACCGGCTTGGTCGCAGCGGGCGCTCAACCCGAGGCTGCCCCTGAATCCACCCGTCCAAAGGGCAACGCAAACGCAACAGCGCCTTGCCAGGGAGTTACGGTTGCGCGACCGTATATGGCTGCCCGGGGCCCAGCTTGTGGCCAGTGGACAAGGCAAAGGTGGGTGGCCATCCGGGGTCGCGCTTGAGCGCCTCCATGTCAATATCGAATTGCGAGCTCAATTTGGTGCTGCAAGGGCTGCAAAGACTCCTGCTAGTTTGGCGAGGATGCGGCCCGCACTGACCCAAATGCCGTCGGTCGCTACAAATGCGTCACGGATTTCCAGCGCGGTACTTTTATGTCGGACCCGAGTCCACATCTGGTCCGCGGATGCACGCGTGTACTTCTGCATCCATTACCCCGGGCCATGGAATTCCTTTCAACGACCCAACGGAAAACATATACGGCACCATTGAAATCGCCCGACTAAACAAACGTTCTCATCCCCACACAGTAGACGCAGTACGATAAAAAAGATGATGGCGACCCCGGCAGGATTCGAACCTGCAACCTGCCCCTTAGGAGGGGGCTGCTCTATCCAGTTGAGCCACGGGGCCGTGCAATCGGTGGATACCCGCTCGACGCGCCGCTGTCACCCTTGGATTGGCCCCACGGCCAAGTCCGCGCTGGGACACCACAACGGTCTGTCTTGCAACGCCGGTTCTGGATGGGCCGCCGCCCAGCGCCCCTTGCACGCCGCCTCGATTGCAGTAACGTACCGCCATCCCTCTAAAAGGAAATTCCCTTGGCCGCAGACGATAACCGCCCACTCACCCTTCGCGATGTTTCCGAGGCGTCCGGCGTTTCGGAAATGACTGTGTCCCGCGTTCTGCGCAACCGCAGCGACGTGAGCCAGGCAACCCGCGAAAAGGTGCTCGAGGCGGCCAAGACGCTGGGCTATGTGCCCAACAAGATCGCCGGAGCGCTGGCCAGCCAGCGCGTCAACCTCGTTGCCGTCATCATCCCCAGCTTGCGCAACATGGTCTTCCCCGAGGTGCTCTCAGGTATCAGCGCTGTCCTCGAAGAGACCGATTTGCAACCGGTTGTCGGCGTCACCGACTACATGCCCGAAAAAGAAGAGCGCGTTTTGTACGAAATGCTGTCTTGGCGGCCGTCGGGCGTGATCATTGCCGGTCTGGAACACAGTGAGGCGGCGCATGCCATGCTCAAGGCTGCCGGCATCCCGGTGGTCGAGATCATGGATACAGACGGCAAACCGATCGATTGCGCCGTGGGCATCAGCCACCGCCGCGCGGGGCGCGAAATGGCGCGTGCGATCCTCAAACAGGGCTATCAACGCATCGGTTTCATGGGCACCAAGATGCCGCTGGATCACCGCGCCCGCAAACGGTTCGAAGGATTCACAGAGGCGCTGGCCAAGGACGGGATCGAGATCGTCGATCAGGAGTTCTATTCCGGCGGATCGGCGCTGCGCAAAGGGCGCGAGATGACACGCGCCATGCTGGAACGCGAACCGGAACTGGATTTCCTGTATTATTCCAACGACATGATCGCCGCTGGCGGTTTGATGCACCTATTGGATGCGGGGATCGACATCCCCGGACAGGTGGGTCTCGCCGGGTTCAACGGGGTGGAACTGCTGGACGGGTTGCCCCGCAATCTGGCCACGATGGATGCCTGCCGGACAGAGATCGGCCGCAAAGCGGCGCAGATCATCGCCGCGCGGGTCGAAAACCCCGACACTCCAACAGATCCCGTTATCGAACTGACGCCCAAGATCGACTATGGCGACACGCTGAAACGTCGCTAGGACGCGTATTGCAAACGGGCCCGCCCCAGGACCTCCCGCGCACCAGTCACGCATCGCCGAGACCGATTGGAACAGGCGCCGCGTCACCCGTGGGCGCGCGCGGCGTCCACAATTGCCACCGCCTCGGCGACCGCATCCTCGATCGCCATTTTCGAGGTGTCCAGTGTGGTCGCGTCCTCTGCCGGTTTCAGCGGCGCGTCGGTCCGGTTCATGTCCCGCGCATCGCGCACCAGCACATCTGCCAGCACCTCTTGCAGCGTCACCTCATGCCCGGATGCCACCAGTTCGCGCCAGCGCCGGTCCGCCCGCACTTCGGCGCTGGCGATGACAAACAGCTTGGCCTCGGCCTCGGGGCAGATCACCGTGCCGATGTCGCGCCCGTCCAGCACCGCGCCGCCAGAGCGCCGCGAAAAGGCGCGCTGCACATCTACCAGCGCCGCACGCACGGCGGGCAGCGCCGCCACCTTTGACGCTGCCTGCGCCACCTCCGGTCCGCGCAACTCACGCGCGTCAAGGCTGGTCACGTCCAATGCCTGCGCCGCCTCGACCGGGTCGATCCCGTCCAGCATCTTGCGCCCGACCGCACGGTACAGCAGGCCGGTGTCCAGATGGGCATACCCGTACCGCTCGGCCAATTGGCGTGCGATGGTGCCCTTGCCGCTGGCCGCTGGCCCGTCGATGGCGATGGTAAAGCTCATGTCACTCTCCCTTTGCCCCGATCTACCCCAGACGCCCCACGGCAACAATCACTGAACAAGACCTGTTCAGCCCGCCCCACGCGCCCGCCACACCCCCCAGAGCCAAGCGACAAACCCCGCCAACAGTGCCGTCAGGGCCAGTGTCGTGGCCGCCGATTTCACCATGGTCCAGCGCGCCGCGCGGCGGGCCGTATCCGCGTCGAAACCGTCCAGCAATTGCGCCACGGCGGCGTTTTCGGCCAGATCCGCCGCCATGCCGCCCACAGCCACCAGACCGATTGCCCAAACCACACCCCTTGGAAACAACCGGGCGGCGGACGCGCAGATCCAGATCGCCAGCAGGGGCGGATAGACCGTATCCAGTCGCAATTGCACATCGGAGTACAAAGAACGACCTGGGTCGGACAACACGCTCAGAAACGCCGCGGCCTCCTCAGGCGAATAGCCCCATGGCCGCAGATCAAAAGGCAGCGCCCCACCGGCCGCCGCCGCAATGGTCGGCAAGGTCCACAGAACCATGACGAAATAGACCGCCAGCGTGGCCGCCGTCAGGATCAGATACGCGACCCGGCTCATCCCCTCGTCACTTCGGCCCCAAGCGCGGCCATCAACCCCTCGAAAATCGGAAAACTGGTCGCAATCGGCCCGCCATCATCCACGGTCATCGGCTTGGTCGAAGCCATGCCCATCACCAGGAACGACATGGCGATGCGGTGATCCAGATGGCTTTCAACAGTGACGCCGCCGGAAACCTGTCCATGACCGCGCCCCTCAACCGTCCACCAATCCTCGCCCTCTTCGACATGGACACCAGCGGCGCGCAGGCCCGTGGCCATGGCGTCAATCCGGTCGCTTTCCTTGACCCGCAGCTCCTTGACGCCCGGCATGTGGGTGCGCCCCTCGGCAAAGGCCGCGACCACCGACAGGACGGGATATTCGTCGATCATGCTGGCCGCACGCTCTGCCGGGACCTCGATCCCCTTGAGGTCGGGGGAAAAGCGCGCGCGCAGATCGGCGACCGGTTCTCCTCCCTCTTCGCGCATGTTCTCGAACGTCAGGTCCGCGCCCATCTCCTGCAGGGTAAAGAACAACCCCGCCCGCGTCGGGTTCAACCCGATATTGGGCACCAGCACGTCCGACCCTTCGACAATCAGCGCCGCACAGACCGGAAACGCCGCCGAGGACGGATCACGCGGCACGACAATGGTCTGCGGTGTCAACTCTGGCCGCCCCTGCAGGGTGATGACGCGGCCCTCGTCCGTCACCTCGGTGGAAATCACCGCCCCAAACCCCGCCAGCATCCGTTCCGAATGGTCCCGCGTGGCCTCTCGTTCGATCACCACGGTTTCCCCCGGCGCGTTCAACCCGGCCAGCAACACGGCGGATTTCACCTGCGCCGACGGCACCGGCACCGCGTAGCGCACCGGCAAAGGGTCCGCCGCCCCCACGAGGGTCATGGGCAACCGCCCGCCAGACCGGCCATAGGACCGTGCGCCGAACAGCGCCAACGGATCAGTCACCCGCGCCATCGGCCGCTTGTTCAGGCTGGCATCGCCGGTAAAGGTCGCCGTGATCGGCGAGGTCGCCATCGCCCCCATGATCAACCGCACCCCGGTGCCTGAATTGCCGCAGTCGATCACATTGCCCGGCTCGCCAAAGCCGCCAACACCCACGCCGTGGACATGCCAGGTCTCGCCGATTTTCTCGATCTCGGCGCCAAAGGCCTGCATCGCCCGCCCGGTGTCCAGCACGTCCTGCCCCTCCAGCAAGCCGGTCACTTTCGTCTCACCCACCGCCATCGCGCCAAGGATCAGCGACCGGTGCGAGATCGACTTGTCGCCCGGCACATGCGCCTCCCCCTTCAGCGGGCCAGAAGCGCGGGCAGTCATCGGGATCGGGGTGCCGTGGGCAGACATAAGCGCTCTCCTCGCAAAATCTTCGCCGCCTGATACCAAGCGCCCGGGCAGAGGTCCATCACACTCCTGCACGCGGCGTCCCCGGCTTCTTCTGGCCAAAAATATTCCGGGGGAGTCGACCAACGGGAGACGGGGGCAGCGCCCCCTTCACAACAACAGACGGGTCATGCCGCAAGCATGCCTCTGGAATGACGCCCCCTGCCCGCTTACGTCCGCCGAAACGTCAGGTAATGCGGGACGCGGCCTTCGCGCAGCGCCTTTTGCTCGTAGCGGGTGGAATGCCAGTCAGCCCAAGGCTCGCGCCAGTCTGACGGACCGTCGGCCAGCCACTCGAACCCCGCCTTTGGCACCTCGATCAGCGTCTGGCGCACATAATCGGGGATATCCGTCGCCACGCGAAACTCCGCCCCCGGTTTCAGCACCCGGTGCAGCGGCTCCAGATGTTCCGCCGTCACAAACCGGCGGCGGTGGTGTTTCTTCTTGGGCCAGGGATCTGGGTACAGCAGGAACGCCTTGGACACCGACTGATCCGGCAGCACGTCAAACAGGTTGCGCACATCGCCCGGATAGACCCGCAGGTTCTGCACCCCCGCATCCCGGATCTTGCCCAGCAGCATGGCAACGACGTTGATAAAGGGTTCCGCCCCGATCAGCCCGACACCGGGGTTCTGCACCGCCTGATGGACCAGATGCTCGCCACCACCAAACCCGATCTCCAACCAGACAGGTGCTTCTCCGAACACCGCGCGCAGGTCCAGCGGCAGCCGGTCGGGATTGACGTCCCAATCCACCGCGCCGGGCGACAGCTTGTCGAGATCCTCTTGCAGGTACTCTTCCTGCTTGGGCCGCAGGGTCTTGCCCCGGATGCGGCCGTAGAAATTCCGCCAGGGGGCGTCGGGATGCTTGTTCGATGTGGTCATGGCGGCTAGCGCTTAACGCCCGCCGCGCCGTCCTGCAAGATGTCCGCCGTCGGATTGTGGCGTGACGCCGGCTCTGCGTCGCGCCACAATCCGACGGCGCGCCCATTACCCCGAACGAGCGCGTGGACAACGCCCAAAAGAAAAGGCGCCCCTTGGCAGGAGCGCCTTCCAACACTGTCTCGCGGTGAGACCCCGGTCTCAGACCGCTTTCTTCAGCGCCTGGACAAGGTTTGTCCGCTCCCAGGAGAACCCGCCATCCGCCTCGGGCGCGCGGCCAAAGTGCCCATAGGCCGCCGTGCGCTGGTAGATCGGCTTGTTCAGTTCCAGATGGGTGCGGATGCCGCGCGGCGTCAGGTCGATGATCTTGGGAATCGCCAGTTCGATGTCGCGCGCCTTGACCTTGCCGGTCTGGTGAGTGTCGACATAGATCGACAGCGGCTTGGCCACGCCGATGGCGTAGGACAGCTGCACGGTGCAGCGATCGGCCATGCCTGCCGCAACCACGTTCTTGGCCAGGTAGCGCGCCACATAGGCGGCCGAGCGGTCAACCTTGGTCGGATCCTTGCCAGAGAATGCGCCGCCGCCATGCGGGGCCGCGCCGCCATAGGTATCGACGATGATCTTGCGGCCGGTCAGGCCCGCGTCGCCATCCGGTCCGCCAATGACGAACTTGCCGGTCGGGTTGACCCACCATTCGGTCGCCTTGGTGATCCAGCCGTCAGGCAGGGTCTCGCGGATGTAGGGCTCGACCAGGGCACGCACATCGGCGCTGGTCATGTTTTCGTCCAGATGCTGCGTCGACAGCACGATCGAGGTCACGCCAACCGGCTTGCCGTCTTCGTAATGCACCGACAGTTGCGATTTGGCGTCCGGGCCCAGCGCGGGTTCGGTGCCGTTCTTGCGGACCTCGGCCAGACGGCGCAGGATCGCGTGGCTGTACTGGATCGGCGCAGGCATCAGCGCGTCGGTTTCATTGGTGGCGTAGCCGAACATGATCCCCTGATCGCCAGCGCCCTCATCGCCCTGCTGGCCGGTGACGCCCTGCGCAATATGTGCGGACTGCTCGTGCAGCAGGTTGGTGATTTCGCAGGTGGCGTGGTGAAACTTGTCCTGCTCGTAGCCGATGTCCTTGATGCAGGCCCGCGCAATGTCGGGGATGCTGGCCATGAAACCGGGCATCTTTTCCTGATCGGTCAGGCCGACTTCCCCGCCGATGACCACGCGGTTGGTGGTGGCAAAGGTCTCGCAGGCAACGCGCGCCAAAGGATCTTCGGTCAGGAACGCGTCAAGAATGGCGTCGGAAATCCGGTCACAAACCTTGTCCGGGTGGCCTTCCGAGACGGACTCGGAGGTGAAGATATAGTTATTTCGTGACATGAAGGATGCTCCAATGATGACGCCGTCACGTCAGGAAGCCGTTGTGACGGGATGTTTGTTATCCGAATGCGCCTACGCTTGGCGGTTGGCGGCGTCAATCGGATTCCCTGCGACCATTGCGCCGCCCGCGCGCCCAGAGCAGCGCACCGGCGAAAAGCAGCACAGCACCGGCAGGCAGGTCGCCCGTTCGGCTATACAGGGTCTGCCGCATTGGCGGCGGCAGCGGCGCGTCCAGATAGCCCGCGACACCCAACGGCAGCGCGTCCAGCACCCGCCCCGCCCCGTCGATCACCGCCGACACGCCGGTGTTGGCGCTGCGCAACATGGGCAGCCCCTGTTCGATGGCGCGGATGCGTGCCTGCGCCAAATGCTGATAGGGGCCGGCCCGCGTCCCGAACCACGCATCATTGGTGATCTGGATCAGCATGTCGGGCCGCAAAAGCGCGCCATTGAGGTCCTGCGGAAAGACCGCTTCGTAGCAGATCAGCGGCAGCGCTGATCCCAACGCGCCAAGGTCGACAACCTGCGGCCCCGGCCCGGCGCTATAGCCCCCCTCGGCGCGGGCGGCGAGCCCGGCGATGTTCCACCGCGCAAAGACCGCCGCAGCGGGCATGTATTCGCCAAAAGGGACAAGATGATGCTTGTCATACAACGCGTTGACCCCGCCCTCCGGCGCGACCACCAACATCGAATTGTAGTATCCGGCCTGATCGGCGCGCTGCACGCCCAGTACCACCTGCGCATCACCCGCCGCCTGCGTGATCTCGTCCAGAACCGGCCCCGCCCGATGCAACAGGTTCGGCACGCTGGTCTCTGGCCAGACGACGAGGTCCGGGGACGGCGTGCCCGGCTCCGGCGCCATGGCGGTGTAGCGCAACTTGCGCTCCATGAAGACCGGGATCATGTCCGGGTCCCATTTTTCGTGCTGTGCCGCGTTGGGCTGCACCAGCCGCACCATCGGACGCCCGTCCAGATCCTGCGCCCCCGGTGTCAGCATCATGCCGCCGCCGAACAGGAAGGCGACCAGCGCCACACCGAATCCGGCCGTCCGCAGACGCCGCGCCGCGCCGGGCCATAACGCAACAGCCAACAAGGCCGCCGCCGCCAATGTCGCCACGGTCAGACCGTGCGGCCCGATCACCGATACCCATTGGATCACCGGCACCGGCAGCCAGAAATACGGGACCAAGGCCCACGGAAACCCGGTGAACACATAGGCCCGCGCCAGTTCCACCGCGCTCCATGCCAGCACAAGCGTCAGCGCCGGATACCGCGCCCGCCCCGCGAACCAAAAGGCCAAGCCCCAGAACAGCGCCAGCCCCCCGGCCAACCCGATCAGCGCAAAAGGCGCCATCCAGCCGGTTGTGGCGGCATCCACCAGAAACGGCTCGACGATCCAGCTCATGGAAAAGCCGAAATAGCCCAGACCCACAGCCCAGCCCGTGCCCGCCGACGGCGTGCCGCGCGCGGATACCAGAAACAGCCAGATCGCCGCGACATAGCCGGGAAAGGCAAGATACCACAGGTCGTAAGGGGGCTGCCCAAGACCGATGATCACCCCCACAGCGACCGCCAGCGGCAGACGCGCCCAGCCCGGCAACAGGCCCCGGGTCGCGGACAGGCGATCAGCCGCCCGGCTGTCAGGCATGGCCAGCATCGACCTTGGACGGGGCAGGCGATTGCGTTGGGGCCGGGGCCGCTGCCGGAGCAGTCGCGCTTTCGGCGCGCGCCGCACCCGCGGGGCGCACCCGCAACCGCTTGATCCGGCGCGGATCGGCGTCCACCACCTCAAAATCGAGGCCCACGGGATGCGGCACCACTTCGCCACGCGCAGGCACCCGACCGGCCAGCATGAACACCAGCCCGCCCAGCGTATCGATTTCTTCCTCGTCGATGGTGTCGTGTTCGGTCAGCATCAGACCCAGCTCGGTTTCGAAGTCGGTCAGGGGCGTCTTGGCCTGCACCAGGTAGCAACCGCTCTTTTCGCGGGTCCAGTACTGATCCTCTTCGGTGTCGTGCTCATCCTCGATCTCACCGATGACCTGCTCGATCAGATCCTCGATCGTCACCAGCCCGTCAACGCCGCCGTATTCATCAATCACCAGCGCCATATGCCGCCGCTCTGTCTGCATCTTGGTCAGCAACACCCCGATCGGCATCGACGGCGGCACAAACAGCAGCGGCCGCAGCAGGCGTTTCAGGTTGAACCGCCCGCCAGTGCCGTTGAACCCGTGCTGCAAGGCGAAATCCTTGAGGTGGGCCATGCCGACCGGCGTGTCCAGCGTGCCGTCGTAGACCGGCAGACGGGTCAGCCCGCTGTCGCGGAACACCGACACGAGGTCATCCTTGGAGATTGTGTTGGGGACGGCGATGATCTCGGCCTTGGGAATGGCCACGTCCTCGACCCGCATCCGGCGAAGGTTGATCATACCATGAACGGGTCTGGCCGCTGACGGCGTCGCTGGTGGCGTCGCATTTCTGCCCTGCGCCCGCGCTCCGCCCATCCGTCCGATAATGCCTTGCCAGAACCCTGGCCTTGGCCCTTGTCCGTTCATCTGTCCCGATCCAAGCGCGCGTTGCGCTGCCTTAGACGAGTCTTCGCTATCGCCCATCAATCCGTTCCATCATGCCCCCTCGGGGGCGCCATCCTCACTATATGGGTCCGGCAAACCCAGGTTGCCAAGTATTTCAACCTCAATCCGTTCCATCAGCGTGGCGTCTAGGTCACGCATATGGTCATAGCCCAGTACATGTAACACCCCATGAACAATCAGATGTGTGACATGTTGCTCCATCGGGATGCCCCGATCGGCGGCTTCTTGCGCACAGGTCTCATAGGCCAGGGCAATGTCGCCCAGATGATGCGGATCATCGTCCTCGGGCTCGGGCGGGAAAGGCGTGCCGCCATCGGCCTCGGGGGCCAGATCCTCTGACGGCCAGCTCAGCACGTTTGTGGCCTGCGGCTTGTCCCGGAAATCCCCGTTCAGGACCGCAATGCGGGTGTCAGAGCAGCCCAGCACGGCAATCTCATAGTCCTCCGGCACCAGCCCCAGATGCAACAGCGCCGCCACGGCCCCGGTCTCGGCCAGTTGGTCCAGACCCGGGCCCTGCCAGCGGTCATCCTCGAAAATCGTGTCGGTCAACATCTGTGATTGCGCCGGGGACAGTGCCCCCGGCCCTCTTGGCGCATTGGATAACGCAGACCCGGCCACATCGGCCTAGCCCGGCGTATCCGCCTCATAGGCCTCGATGATTGCCGCGACAAGCGGATGGCGCACCACATCCTTGGCGGTGAAATAGTTGAACGAGATGCCGGGCACATGCCCCAACAGCCGCTCCGCGTCCGCCAGTCCGGACGGCACCCCGCGTGGCAGGTCGATCTGCGTGCGGTCGCCGGTGATCACCATGCGGCTGCCCTCGCCCAGACGGGTCAGGAACATCTTCATCTGCATGGTGGTGGCGTTCTGCGCCTCATCCAGCACGACAAAGGCGTTGGACAGGGTGCGCCCGCGCATAAAGGCCAGCGGCGCAATCTCGACCGTTTTTTCTTCGCGCATCTTCGCCAGCTGCTTGCCCGGCAGAAAATCGTTCAGCGCATCCATCAGCGGCTGCATGTAGGGATCGACCTTTTCCTCCTGCGTGCCGGGCAGAAAGCCCAGACGTTCGCCCGCCTCGACAGCAGGACGGCACAGGATGATCTTGTCCACTTCGCCGGTGATCAGCATGTGAACCCCCACCGCCACCGCAAGATAGGTCTTGCCGGTGCCCGCCGGGCCGATGCCAAAGGCCATTTCATTGACAAAAAGCGACTGCACATAGGCCTTTTGCGCGTCGGTGCGCGGCTCGATCAGCTTTTTGCGAGTCTTGATCTCAACCGGGCCGCCGGTGAACATTTCCAGCTGCTCGTCCGGTTCGTCATCTTCCATACGCAACGCGCGGTCGATGTCACCGCGCGCAACCTCTCGGCCCTGTTCAAGCCGCTCATACAGCCCGCGCAGCACGTCGGCCACCGCCGGCACAGCGTCTTCGGGACCATGCACCGCCAATTGGTTGCCACGGCGCAGGATCTGCACCCCGGTGCGGGCCTCTATGTCTGTCAGGTTGCGGTCGAACTCTCCACAGAGGTCGATCAGCAATCGGTTGTCGGGAAATTCTAGGATGGCTTCGGTCAAGGTGCCCGCTGTCAAACCCGTCTCCTGTGCAGGGCGATCCGATTCCGGACGCGTGTTTCTGCTAGATATGGTGCATTGGCAGGACGCGAGGCGCAAGTCTCTGCGGCGCATGAACGCCAAATGTCATACAGACGCCACAAAAATAGACCGCGCAGCAGATGCCGCGCGGTCCCTTGTCCAGTAGATGCCTGTCACCAGAGTGTCAGAGCGGGTCGCCGATGATCGAGGTCGAGCCACCCTTGAAATCGCCTGTGGCGATGGTCGGCGGGGCGATGCCCGAACAGACCGGCTTGCCGTATTTGTCGAGGCGGGCCGACAGGTAGCCCTCGACGCCATCGTCGATGATCCAGTGGTCACAGCCATTTGGATCGACCCAGATGCCGGCCTTCATGCCGGTCAGGTCGTCACGGTCGATCGACTGGCGATCACGGCTCTTGTCGGGGCCGACCGGGTCGCAGGCGGCAAGGCCGACAGCAGCGACAACCAGAAGGAGCGGTTTAACGAAGTTCATTGTCCTGATCCCTTCTGGATTACCGGAAGCAGAGGATTTCGACACGGCGGTTCTTGGCCATGCCCGTTGCAGTCTTGTTCGTCGCGACCGGCATACGTTCGCCATAGCCGCGCACGTCGGTGATGTTGGCCCCGACGGACCGGGCCACTTTGGCCACGGCCAGCGCACGGTTGTAGCTCAACTTGATGTTGTAATCATCCGTCGCGCGGCTGTCGGTATGGCCAGCGATCACATAGCCAATGGCGCTGGACGAGGTGAAGAACTCCGCGATCCGCGCCTGACCGTGTTTCGAGATACGGTAGCTGTCGGTGGCAAAGAACTGATCGGTGTTCATGACGCCGCAAGTGTTGCCGCGCCGGCAAACCGGGATACCCTTACGGTCGGTGTGCGGGCTCATGTAGCCCTCAACCCCGTCGTCCATCACCCAGTGTTCACAGCCATCCGGGTCGACCCAGATGCCCGGAATATACTGCTCACCCTTGATGGTGCGGGTGTTTTGCGTTGAGATGAACGGTGTCTTCTGGTCAGCGTCCCCGGCGACTGCCGGCGCAACGGCCGACAGACCAGCGAGGGCCGCAAGCGCCATCGCGCCGATGGCCTTGGAAATGCGATAAGCCACAGCCTGGTCCCTTGATTTTAAGTTTCCCCAAATGCGGGCACCACATGGCAGCGGGCGCACGCATATTTACTATAATCAACACATTAGCAAAACTCCCCCGGCTGTGAAGAGAAAAGCTATGTGTACTGTCCCAAAATCGGAAACAGTTCCCGAAAACGCTTTGTTTTACTGTGGATAATCCGAACCCTTTTTTTGAAACAAGGGGTTCTTGGGGGGTCTTAGAGCGGCGCAACAACCCCCTTCAGAGAGTTGGGGCCACTGGAATCGATTCGGATTCGCGCGATGTCACCCGGGGCAAAGGCGTCGGATTCGACGTGAACCGCGTGCAGGTATTCCGATTTGCCGACCATCTGGCCGGGCATCCGGCCGGGCTTTTCGAACAACACATGCACGTCCCGGCCCACCATCGCGTCCTGCAAGCGGCGCTGCTGGGTCGTCAGCAACGCCTGCAACCGTTGCAGCCGGTCGTCCTTTTCGTCCTCGGGCACTTGCGGGCGCTCTGCCGCCGGGGTGCCGGGGCGTTCGGAATACTTGAACGAAAACGCGCTGCCGTATTCCACCGCCGCAATCAGATCCATCGTGGCCTGAAAATCCTCTTCGGTCTCTTCCGGGAATCCCACAATGAAATCGCCCGACAGGTGCAGATCGGGCCGCGCCGCGCGCAGCCGCTCGATCAACCGCAGGTAGTCGTCCGCCGTATGGCTCCGGTTCATCCGTTTCAGAATCTTGTCCGACCCCGCCTGCACCGGCAGATGCAGATAGGGCATCAGCTTGTCACAGTCGCCATGCGCCGCGATCAGCGCCTCATCCATGTCGTTGGGGTGCGAGGTGGTGAACCGGATGCGCGCCAGACCGTCGATCTTGTCCAGCGCACGGATCAGGCCCGCCAACCCGCCGTCATGCCCGTGGTAGGCGTTCACGTTCTGCCCCAACAGCGTGATCTCGCGCACGCCGCGCTCGACCAGGTCGCGCGCCTCCGCCAGCACCCGGTCCGCCGGGCGCGACACCTCTGCCCCGCGCGTATAGGGCACCACGCAAAAGGCGCAGAACTTGTCACAGCCCTCTTGCACGGTCAGAAACGCCGTCGGCCCGCGCTTGGCCTTGGGCCGCGCGGTCAGGTGGTCAAACTTGTCTTCTTCGGGGAACTCGGTGTCCAGCGCCTTGGCGCCGTTGTGGGTGCGCGCCAGCAGATCCGGCAGCCGGTGATAGCTTTGCGGGCCGACCACCAGATCGACCATCGGCTGACGGCGCATGATCTCTGCGCCCTCGGCCTGCGCCACACATCCCGCCACGCCGATCTTCAGATCCGGCTTGTCCGCCTTCAGCCCCTTGTAGCGGCCCAGTTCCGAGTAAACCTTTTCCGCCGCCTTTTCCCGGATGTGACAGGTGTTCAGCAGGATCATGTCCGCATCTTCGGGGCGCGCGGTTGTCTCATAGCCCTCGCCGCCCATGGCCTCGGCCATGCGCTCGCTGTCATAGACGTTCATCTGGCAGCCGTAGGTCTTGATATACAGTTTCTTCGGGGCCATGGCGCGCGCTCCTGTCTCGGATTTAAGGGCTGGCGATACCGCAGAATCCCCCCGGCTTGCAATGCACGAGATTTTCACCGACCTTGCGGTAAAAGCCCCACCAGAGGCCGAGCATGTTCTACAAGACCCTAGACCACTTCCTGTCCCAAGGTGCCGACGTGCTGCGCCGTGGCCCCATTGCGCTGATCTTTGCCGAGGACGCGGTGGAACTGGACACCACCCTGCGCCACCACCGCCACTGCGGATTTCGCGCGGTGGTGCTGTTTGGGGCATCGGACCTGACCTTGCCCGCAGATCTGACCGACAAGGTGGATCACGTTGCCTATGACATGCGCGCTGACAATGCCCTGCCAAGGGCTGTCAATGGCGTGATCGCCAAGGCCGCCGGTCAGTGGGTCTACTATTGCTACAACGCCGAATATCTCTTTTTTCCCTTTTCAGAAAGCCGGACAGTCGGCGAAATGCTGGCCTATCACACTGAGGAACGGCGGGACGCCATGTTGACCTATGTGGTCGATCTCTATGCCGGGGATCTCAACAAATGCCGCGATGCGGTGTCGCTGGACGACGCCTGGCTGGACCGTTCCGGCTATTACGCGCTGGCCCGCCCCGACCCGCTGAACCACAACCACCCCAAGGAACGGCAGCTGAATTTCTTTGGCGGGCTGCGCTGGCGGTATGAGGAGCACGTCCCAGAAACCCGGCGCAAGATTGACCGCATCGCCATTTTCCGCGCCAAACCGGGGCTGAAACTGCGCGAGGATCACACGTTTTCCGATGAGGAGTACAACACCTACGCCTGTCCCTGGCACAACAACCTGACCGCCGCGATTGCCAGCTTTCGCACCGCCAAGGCGCTCAAACGCAACCCCGGATCGACCTTCGACATCAAGAGCTTTCGCTGGCACAATTCCACGCCGTTTGAATGGCACTCGCGCCAGTTGCTGGATCTGGGCCTGATGGAACCGGGTCAGTGGTTCTGAGCGGGACGTAAAAAGGCCGGAGCGTCTTGCCCCGGCCCATCATCGTCAAACGGCAAATGCCCCTGCCAGGTCAGCCGAAGTCCTCAACCACAATCTGATCGTGCTCGACGCCCAGTCTTGCCAGTTCCTCGGGCATCGCCTCGACCATCGGGTCGGGGCCGCAGACATAACAGATGTCCTTTTGCGGATCGACAAACCCGGACAGCATGTCCGCGTCGATCAGACCACGGGCCAGCGGGCTGCCCTTTTCCTCTGTCACCGTCCAGTGACAGCGCAGCCCCTCCATCGACTCAAAGGTGTTGCGCATGACGATGTCACGCTCACTCTGGTTAGAGAACAGCAGCGTGTTGCCCTCCAGCGTGCCGTTTTCCTCCAGCTTTTTGCGCAGGATCGAGATGAACGGCGTCACCCCCGCGCCACCGGCAATAAAGACGCCGTCGCCCTTGTCCTCGATCGCGCCCCACGGGTCGCCAATCAGCGCGGTGTCGCCGGGTTCCATCTTGCCGATCTGTTCCGTCACGCCGTTATGGTCGGGGTACGACTTGATGACAAATTCCAGCCGGTCCTCGTCAGGCAGACAGGTAAAGGTGAAGGGGCGCTGTTCCTCGCGCCAGCCCTCGCGGTCCAGTGCGAAATCCGTCGCCTGGCCGGGGGTATAGGCATAGCCCTCCGGCTTGTCGAAGGTCAGCCGGTGAACGTCGTGGGTCAGCGTGTCGATGCTTTGCAGGGTGATCTTGTGGGTCATGTGAACCTCCAGTCTCTTGGAGGGTCAACGCCCCGTGCCGACCTCGGTTCCCGCGACAGGATTTACAGCGCGGCCCCATAGGTGCAGATCGCGCCGTGCCCGTCCGTCGCGCGCGTCAGGGTATCGCCTCGGAATACCGCATGAACGTAGCGCGGCGTCGCGGCATCGCCATAGGCGTAGCTGACGCAGGATTCGTCCCAGTTGGCCGGGTTGCGCTCAAACCCCGCGTCCAGCCCAAAGACCGCCTCGGCCTGCGCCTGCGTCATGCCCGCCGACAGTTTGCGCGCCTCCGCGCCCTGCCCGCCGCCGCCAGCGCCCGAAACCGGGGGCGCGCCCTCCATGCAGCCCCCCAGCGCCAATGCCGCCGAAATTGCCCAGACCAGACGCATCACAGGTTTTCCAGCTGCGGCATACCAAGCACATGATACCCGCCGTCGATCGCGATAACCTCACCGGTGGTATAGCTGCCCGCGTCCGAAATCAGCCAGACCGCCGTGCCGCCCACCGCCTCCAGCGTGGCGTTCGACCGCAACGGCGCGTTCTGGCCGGTGTGCTTGTAGGTGCGCCGCGCGCCGCCAATGGCCGCCCCCGCCAGCGTCTTCATCGGTCCGGGGCTCAGCGCGTTCACGCGAATACCGTCCGGCCCCAGATCATTCGCCAGATACCGCGTCGTCGCCTCCAGCGCCGCCTTGGCCACACCCATGACGTTATAATTCGGCACCACCCGCTGGCTGCCCAGATAGGTCAGCGTCAGCAACGTCCCGCCATCGGTCATCATCGGATGCACCCGCCGCGCCACCTCGATAAAGCTGTAAACCGAGATATCCAGCGAGTTCTTGAAGTTGGCCCGCGAGGTGTTCAGGAACCGCCCCGTCAGCTCATTCTTGTCCGAATAGGCAATCGCATGGACAAGGAAATCCACGCTGTCCCACCGCTGGCCCAACTCATCAAACGCCGCATCCAGCGACGCATCGTCCGTCACATCCACGTCGACCATGAAATCCGACCCGACACTGGCCGCCAAAGGCTCCAGCCGCTTGCCGAACGCCTCTCCCTGATAGGTAAAGGCCAGTTCCGCGCCCGCCTCATGGCAGGCCTTGGCGATGCCCCAGGCGATGGACCGCTCGTTCGCAACACCCATGACAAGCCCGCGCTTGCCTTTCAGACTCAACGTCATGTCACTTCTTCCGCGCTATTCAGTCGTGAAACTTCGACAACACCATAGACCCGTTGGTGCCGCCAAAGCCAAAGGAATTGGTCATGACCGAATCCAGCCCGGCGTTTTCCATCAGCTCTGTCGCGATCTCTGCGGGCTTCAACGCCGGGTCCAGCGTCTGCACATTGATCGACGGGATGATGAAATCGTGCTGCAACGCCAGCAGGCAGTAAATCGCCTCCTGCGCGCCGGTCGCGCCCTGGCTGTGGCCGGTCATGGATTTGGTCGACGACACCGGCGGAGTTGTCCCCTCACCGAACACGCGCCGCACCGCCTCGATCTCACCCACGTCGCCCACGGGGGTCGAGGTGCCATGCGCGTTGATATAGGACACTTTTCGCCCCTCGGGCAGCGTCGACAGCGCGATCCGCATCGCCCGCTCACCGCCCTCACCGCTGGGCGCAACCATGTCCGCCCCGTCCGAGGTCGCGCCATAGCCGGTCACTTCGGCATAGATCTTGGCGCCGCGCGCGCGGGCGTGCTCCAACTCTTCCAGCACCAACATGCCGCCACCGGCAGAGATCACAAACCCGTCGCGGTCCTTGTCGAAGGCGCGGCTCGCCAGTTCCGGCGTGTCGTTGTATTTCGAAGACATCGCGCCCATCGCGTCGAACAGGCACGACAGGGTCCAGTCCAACTCCTCGCCGCCGCCCGCGAACATCACGTCCTGCTTGCCCATCATGATCTGCTCTGCCGCGTTGCCGATGCAGTGCAAAGAGGTCGAGCAGGCCGAGGTGATCGAATAGTTGATCCCCTTGATCTTGTAGGCGGTCGACAGGTTCGCGCTCACGGTCGAGCACATGCACTTGGGCACCGCAAAGGGGCCGACCCGCTTGGTCGCGCCCGTTTTCAGCACCGTCTGATGCGCCGTCAACATGGCGCTGGTCGACGGCCCGCCCGATCCGGCCACAAGGCCGGTGCGCGGGTTCACAACGTCGGACTCTTCCAGCCCCGCATCCGCGATGGCTTGACCCATGGCGATATAGGCATAGGCCGCCCCCGGCCCCATGAAACGCAGCGTCCGCTTGTCGATATGCTCGGCCACATCCAGATTGATGGCCCCCGCGATCTGACTGCGAAAGCCATGTTCCTGCATCTGCGCATTGGCAGTGATCCCGGACTTGCCCGCCTTGAGCGAGGCCAGAACCTCCTCCGCAGAATTCCCGATGCTCGAAACGATCCCAAGCCCTGTAACGACGACGCGGCGCATGGAGCCTCCTCTTGATGTGTCAGTTACTTAGTAGGCGAGGTGGGGGGGGAGGTGCAAGGTGGGGGTTGGGGGTTGGGGGTAGCTTACAACCCTTCGAACAAAACGTCTATCGCAGCACGGCTTGCGGGACGTGTCATCACAGTGAACCGAGACAAGTGCGGCATTCCTATCCATGTGCCGCTCCAAGTGCCATGCGAAGCAGTACGTTCGAATTCACCACGTTGGGCAGTCATGTCGCCCCAACGCACCGGAATGAACTTAGGGTTGCTAACCCCTAGCAACACCCTGACCGCATCGTTGGCGACACTACCGAACGTCACGACACACCTAGGGCACGCCCGATCAAGTATTGCGCCCCAAATCTCCTCGCCGAAGGCCTGTGCCTTTCGGCGCTCTGCCAGTGATTTCCAGTCCGGCGAGCGAAAGGGCACCAAATTACCGGCAAGTACGGCCTCCGGTGCTATCCCGAGTCTTTCAAAGAGCGCGAGTGCCTCTTGCTGCAATCGTGACGAACTCGGCCAAACCTCGTCAACGTAGGCAGAGCCTTTGGGCATCGCGAACTCGGCATGGTCCGGGCTCTCGAAACTACCGCCAGGATTCAACCCAATGAATGCGACTTTCGAGCCATCTAGTACGTCCTCCGGACTGTACAGCAAGCGCCAACCATGCCGATGAGGCGAGTGTCGATATGCCTGTTTGATGCGTCTTTCAAGCGCCATGGCGAATTCAGTGCGTGCCACGTTTTCCTCCGAAATAGCTGCAAAGAAGTCTAGCATAACAGGTGCTGAACTTGCCGATTTTTTGTTGGCAAGCGCGGGGTGGGTTTCCACGTCACCCCTCATCCAACACAACCCGCCACCGCTGCCGTCCATGCAAAATCCGAACGACGAACAAAAACCCCGCTTACACCCGGTAAATCAGCAGATGCGCACGATAGGGGTGTAACCGGACAGGCGGGGTAATCTCGAACCGTTCCCGCGCCATCTCTGGATGAGCGCACAACAACCGCAATACATCCTCTAACCCGCGCAAATACGCCTCAGCCTGATCCATGGACCACGCGGCAACCGTATGGTCCCAGATCGCGTCCAAATCAGCCTGCGCTGCGGGTGTCAGGCGATAAGGCCTAACCACGCTCCGCCCGCTTGCGGCGTAGGAAATCAGCCATGTCAAAGTCCTCCGCCGGGCCGCTGGCCAGACCTTCGTCCACCAAAGCCTGCAATTCGGCAACCGCCGCCGCGCGATCCTGATCCCGCCGGATCAGCGCGTGCACATAGTCGCTGGCATTGCTGTACCGCCCGGTTTTCGCTTGGGTCTCGACCCAGTCCTTCATCGGGTCGGGCAAGGATACGTTCATCGTCGCCATAAACAACTCCGCTATGGCGCATTATGGCAAAGTTTGCCAAAGCCCGTCAACCGGAGGGCGGCGTTCACCCCGTCGCGTCATCCGTAGGCCGGGCTTCAGCCCGGCACCCCCGCCGCAACACCCCAAGGCACCACCGAACCCACCGAACCCACCGAACCCACCGAACCGGAACACATCGAGTCCCCAAGATCCCAACAAAAAACGGACCCCAACTGAGGCCCGTTTGTTACCAAAATCTAAAACCGTCTCTGCAAGCCACTGAAGACGCTACGTCACCCGGCCCGCCACGCGTGGACAGATCAGCTCTCGCTAAGGGCGACCTTCATGTCCTTGACCTCATAGATGACCTCTCCATCGGCCTCCACGATCCCGTCCGCGACCCCCATGGTCAGCCGCCGGGTCTGGATCGCCTTGGTGAAGTCCACCTTATAGGTCAGCATCTTCCGGTCGGGCCGCACCATGCCCTTCAACTTGACCTCGCCCACGCCCAGCGCATAGCCCCGCCCCTGCCAGCCGCGCCAGCCAAGGTTAAAGCCCGTCAGCTGCCACAGACCGTCCAGACCCAGACAGCCCGGCATGATCGGATTGCCCGGAAAATGGCAGTCAAAGAACCACAGATCCGGCGTGATATCGAACTCCGCCAGCACATGCCCCTTGCCATGCAGGCCCGCATCGCCCGAAACCTCGGTGATCCGGTCCATCATCAGCATGGGCGGCTCGGGTAGCTGGGCATTGCCCGGCCCGAACAGCTCACCGCGCGCGCATTTCAGAAGGTCGTCCTTGCCAAAGCTGGTGGGATAGTCGGCCATTCAGACGGGCCCCTTTTGCTGTCTCATATTCAAAACCTTGCCCCGTTTAGCACCCGCCCGACACACCACGCAAGGGCGCGACAACGGGCAAACCCAGGCGCAGGCCCCCTCACGTCAAGGTCCGGATCGGCGAAACCGTTTGAAATTCGCCGCGTGGGCGCTTTATATACAGGGTGAGCAGGTATCAGGGGACACACACGATGTCCGAGGCGATGGAACGCGGAAAAGACTGGTTGGGACGCAGCGATCTGCGCCCCACGCGTCAGCGCGTCGCCCTGGCCGCGCTGCTGGTCGGCGACGGCAAGAACCGCCACGTCACCGCCGAAAGCCTCTTTGCCTCCGCCAAGGACAGCGGTGAACAGGTGTCGCTGGCGACCGTTTACAACACGCTCAAGGCGTTCTGCGAGGCGGGTTTGATGCAGGAGGTGACGGTGGATGGCTCGCGCAGCTATTTCGACACCAACACCCACGACCACCCGCATTTCTTCTGGGAGGATCAGGGCGCGCTGACCGACGCCCCGGCCGAACAGTTGCAGATCACCCGCTTGCCCGAAGCCCCCGAAGGGTCCGAAATCGCCTCTGTCGAGGTGGTGATCCGCCTGCGCCGCAAAACACCGTCCTGAAGCGCGGCCAAAGCCCCTTAAAACCACTGGTACCCGCGGCCGGATTCGAACCGGCACGGCATAAAGCCTGGGGATTTTAAGTCCCCTGTGTCTACCATTCCACCACGCGGGCCAGTGGCGCGAACATAGCCTTTGCACGGGGCGTGTAAACCACGGCACGACAAAGAAAGGGTCAGAGATCATCCCCGATTGGCGTCTTTAGCAGCGCCCGTTCCGGCAGCCAGGGATTCACGTCCAACGCCGCGCGCAACGCGCTTTGCGCAGCGTCATCGCGGCCCAAGGCAATGAGCGTCACAGCCCGACCTGACAGGGCACCCACATGGCGCGGATTCAGCTCCAGCGCGCGCTCCAGATCCGGCAACGCCGCCTCGAAATCCTCGCGCAGAAAGTTGACGAAGGCACGCTGGTTGTACCCCTCGGCGTAAAACGGGCAATAGCTGACCAGCGCATCCAGACGTTCCAGCGCAAAAACGAAATCGAACCGCGCCCGCGCGCGCATCCCCTCATCCAACATTGACTGGCTGGGTTCATCCGGCGCATTGTCCCAATAGCCCCACATTTCGTTGGTGATCAGCCGCGCCGACATCTCGTCCGGGGCGACCAGCAATGCCTGATAAAGCGGGTCCATTTCGGCGCGATGATCCGGGGCGGTGGGACAGCCATCCGCCAGCACCGGCGACGCGCAAAACATCAGGAAAAAAACGTGTCTCATTCGCAAAGGGTGGCACGGCCTGCCGTTTGGTCAAGTCACATCCGCGATAACGTCTTCCTTGACCGCTTCCATCGCAACAAAGGTTGATGTCGACGACACCCCCGGCAGGGTCGAAACCTTTTCAGCCAGCACTTGCCTGTAACTGGGCATGTCCTGCGTGCGCACCTTGAGCAGGTAGTCGAAATTGCCCGCGATCAGATGCGCCTGTTCGATCTCTGGAATGGCCGCGACGGCGGCATTGAACCGGGCCAATGTCGCCTCTCGCGTGTCCACCATGCGGACCTCGACAAAGGCAACGTGATCAAGGCCCAGCCGGATCGGGTCCAGCACCGCACGATACCCTCGGATGAACCCAGTTTCCTCCAGCCGGCGCAGGCGCGTCTGGGTCGGGGACTTTGACAAGCCGATCCGGCGCGCCAGTTCCGTCACCGAAACACGCGCCTCAACCGCCAGTTCGGCCAGAATCGCCCGGTCAAAGCGATCAAGACTCGATTCTTCCGTTTGCATTGCAAATACCCCGAAAACTCGGCCGAATGGACAAGCATCCTGCCCATTTTCGGGCAAATCGCCCGCAGTTTCCCGGTTAGTCTACACCAAACGACGAGACAAGCGAAGATACGCACTGTCGCTCTGTCCAATAATGCCTCAAATCGCGAAAGCTACAAATATGTCCAAGGACCAGATGACCGACCTGCGCGCGCGCATCGACGCGCTGACCTACGCTGATGAGGGCGAAACCCTTGCCCGGTTGCGCGAAACGGCCGCCCTGGACAGCGCGGCGCGCGGCCAGATCACCACCCGAGCGGCACAACTGGTCCGCGACATTCGCGGCAGCACCCGCCCCGGTCTGATGGAGGTGTTCCTTGCGGAATACGGCCTGTCGACCGAAGAGGGCGTCGCCCTCATGTGTCTGGCAGAGGCCCTTTTGCGGGTGCCGGACGCCGCCACCATCGACGCGCTGATCGAGGACAAGATCGCCCCGTCAGATTGGTCCAAGCACCTTGGCCATTCAACCTCGCCACTGGTCAACGCCTCGACATGGGCGCTAATGCTGACCGGCAAGGTCCTGGAAGACAGCAAGCCGGGGCCGGTCGGCCACCTGCGCGGTGCGATCAAGCGCCTGGGAGAGCCGGTGATCCGCACCGCCGTGGGCCGCGCCATGCGCGAGATGGGCGCGCAATTCGTTCTGGGCGAAAGCATTGAGGCCGCGATGAAACGCGGCTCTGCGATGGAGGCCAAGGGCTATAGCTATTCCTACGACATGCTGGGCGAGGCCGCGCGGACCGAGGCCGATGCCCAGCGCTATTTCGACGCCTATGCCCGCGCGATCAATGCCATTGCCACCGCCGCCAAATCCAAGACGACGCGCGACAACCCCGGCATTTCGGTCAAGCTGTCCGCCCTGCACCCGCGCTATGATGAGTTGCAGGCCGAAACCGCGCGCGCCGCTCTGGTGCCCCGCCTGCGCGCCCTGTGCCAGCAGGCCAGACAGGCGCGCATCGGGTTAAACGTCGATGCCGAAGAGGCGGACCGCCTGTCGCTGTCGCTGGACGTGATAGAGGAGGTTCTGTCCGACTCGGCGCTGGCGGGTTGGGACGGGTTTGGCGTGGTGGTTCAGGCCTACGGTCAACGCGCGGGCGCGGTGATCGACTATCTATACGCACTGGCCAAACAACATGACCGCCGCATCATGGTGCGCCTCGTGAAAGGGGCCTACTGGGACACGGAAATCAAGCGCGCGCAGGTGGCGGGACTGGATGGCTTTCCGGTCTTCACCTCCAAATCCTCCACGGACGTGTCCTACATCGCCAACGCGCGCAATCTGCTGTCCAAGACGGATCGCATCTATCCGCAGTTTGCCACGCACAACGCCCATACCGTCGCCGCCATCCTGCACATGGCCGATGACAAGACGGCCTTTGAGTTTCAGCGCCTGCACGGCATGGGGGAGACGCTGCACCGTCTGGTCAAGGATCAGAACGGCACCCGCTGCCGCATCTATGCCCCCGTCGGCGCGCACCGTGACCTGCTGGCCTACCTCGTGCGCCGCCTGCTGGAAAACGGCGCCAACTCCAGCTTTGTCAATCAGATCGTCGATGAGGATGTGGCACCGGAAACCGTCGCCGCCGATCCGTTCAACGCAACCCCGGCTCAGTCTCTGACCACCGGCCCCGACCTGTTCCAGCCAGAGCGCCCCAATTCACAGGGCCTCGACCTGCGCCACCGCCCGACCGTCGAGGCGCTGGATCAGGCGCGCGGCGCGTTCCGCGACTGCCAATGGCGCGCGGCACCGATGGTCAGCAGCGATCTGCCTGCGGGCGAAACAGAGGGTGTGATCAACCCCGCCTACCCCGCCGACACGGTTGGTGAGGTCACATGGGCCACCGCCGATCTGGCCCGCGCCGCCGCCGAGGCCGCGCAGCCATGGGACGTCGCCCCGGCGGAACGCGCCCGCGTCCTGAACGCCGCCGCCGACCTGTATGAGGCACATCACGCCGAGATCTTTGCCATCCTGCACCGCGAAGCGGGCAAGAACCAACTGGATGCGGTGGCCGAACTGCGCGAGGCGGTGGATTTCCTGCGCTACTACGCGGCGCGCGGACAGGACGGCACGGACGCGCCGCTGGGCACCGTGGTCTGCATCTCGCCGTGGAACTTTCCGCTGGCGATCTTCACCGGACAGATTTCCGCAGCCCTCGCCGCAGGCAACGCCGTGCTGGCCAAGCCCGCCGAACAGACGCCGCTGATTTCCGCCCTCGCCTGCCGCCTGCTGGCTCAGGCAGGCGTGCCGACCACCGCGTTGCAACTGCTGCCGGGTGCCGGGGATGTGGGTGCGGCGCTGACCTCTGCCCCGCAGGTCGATGGCGTTGCCTTCACCGGCTCGACAGAGACGGCGCAATTGATTCACCGCAGCATGGCGGAACACCTCGCCCCCGGCGCGCCGCTGATTGCCGAAACCGGCGGGCTGAACGCCATGATCGTCGACAGCACCGCGCTGCCGGAACAGGCAGTGCAGGCGATCATTGAATCCGCCTTTCAATCCGCCGGTCAGCGCTGTTCCGCGCTGCGCTGTCTGTATGTGCAGGAGGACGTGGCCGACGGCTTCCTTGAGATGCTCAAGGGCGCGATGCAGACGCTGGTCGTGGGCAACCCCTGGGATGCCGCCACCGACGTCGGCCCGGTCATCGACCTTGAGGCGCAGAATGGCATCCTTGATCACATCGGCCAGGCATCGCGCGAGGGGCGCGTGCTGCAACAGGTCGCCGTGCCCTCACCCGGTCATTTCGTGCCCCCCACCCTGATCCGCGTCAACGGCATCGCGGACATGGAGCGCGAGATCTTTGGCCCGGTGCTGCATGTCGCCACCTTCAAGTCGCGTGAGCTGGACAAGGTCATCGACGCGATCAACGCCACCGGTTACGGGCTGACCTTTGGCCTGATGACCCGGATCGACGACCGGGTGCAGCATGTCACCACCCGCGTTGCAGCGGGCAACATCTACGTCAACCGCAACCAGATCGGCGCCATCGTGGGCAGCCAACCCTTTGGCGGCGAGGGCCTGTCCGGCACCGGCCCCAAGGCGGGCGGACCACTGTATCTGGACCGCTTCCGCGCGCATCCCGCACAGCGCAGCGACACCGCCTCCAAGGGCAAGCACAACACCGCCGCCGTCATGGCGCGGTTGTCAGAGGCCAAATCCGCGCCTGCGCCCAGCCGCACCGACCTGCCCGGACCAACGGGTGAATCGAACGTTCTGCACAGCCACGCCCGCCCCCCCGTGCTGTGCCTTGGCCCCGGTCTGGAACGCGCGCTGGCACAGGTCGAGGCCGTGACCAGACTGGGCGGAGTCGCGGTGATCGCGGAATGCGCCACCGACCTGGCCCTGAAAGAAGCCGACGGCTTTTCCGGCGCGATCTGGTGGGGCGACGCAGCGTCCGCCCGCGCCTATCGTCAGGCGCTGGCCGCGCGCCCCGGCCCGATCCTGCCGCTGATCACCGGGATGCCGGATGAGGGCCACGTCCGCGCCGAACGCCATGTCTGCGTCGACACCACCGCCGCAGGCGGCAACGCCGCCCTGCTGGCCGGTCAGGACGGCTGAAGGGCACGGGCGCAAGGCCCGCTCAGGGTCTTGCGCCGCCAAGCCAATGCAGGGTTTTCGCGCTTGACCTCGCGCCAATGGGTGCCACTCTCCGCCCATGTTCCCGATCCGCGATCACAACCCCTCGGGGCGCACGCCCTATGTCACCTACGCGCTGATCGCGATCAATATCGCGGTCTTTCTGATCACCATTGACCAGGATCAGTCGCCCCGTGCGCTGATGTCCTTTTACGCAAATTACGCGCTGGTCCCGGCATTACTGTCCGAAGGGTATGGCTATCCCGGCCTGATCACCTCGATGTTCCTGCACGGCGGCTGGATGCACATCGCCGGGAACATGCTGTTCCTCTACATCTTCGGCGACAACCTTGAGGACAAGATGGGGCACGCGGGCTTTACCCTGTTCTATCTGGCCGCCGGTCTGGGCGCGGGTCTGATCCACTGGCTGACCGATCCCCTGTCCATCGTTCCCACGGTCGGCGCCTCCGGGGCGATTGCCGGGGTCATGGGCGGCTACCTGCTGCTGTTCCCCAAGGCGCGCGTCGACATCCTTATCATCCTCGTCCTCATTTTCCGGGTGCTTCCGGTGCCTGCCTGGCTGATGCTGGCGCTCTGGTTCGCCATGCAACTGATCGGCGGTTGGGGCACGTCCGCGGACGAAAGCGGCGTGGCCTACTGGGCGCATGTGGGTGGCTTTGTCGTGGGACTGGCGCTGACAGTGCCAATCTGGCTGCGCCTTGGTGGACCGCGCTTCTGGACGCGCACGCACGGACAGCCCCCGCACCCGGAAAAGGCATACACCTTTGATTCCAGCCGCGTGCCGCGTGTACAGGGACGCCAACGCCATACACAGGTTCCAAGGATCAGACGCAAATGACCGACACCCATACCGCCACCTGCCACTGCGGCACCGTCGAATTGCGCGTGCGCCTGTCTGACGGCACCAACACCGCGCGCCGCTGCGATTGCTCCTACTGTCGGCGACGCAGCGCGGCGGTCGTTTCGGCCCCGTTGGACGGGATCGAGGTGGTGAAAGGGGCGGAGAACCTGACGCTCTACAGCTTTGGCACCCACACGGCGCAGCATCATTTCTGCAAGACCTGCGGGATCTACATGTACCACCGCCGTCGGTCCAACCCGAACGAATACGGCGTGAACCTGTATTGCATCCAAGGGATGGAGCCCAAGGAATTTGAGCCGCTGGCATGGCACGACGGGGTCAATCACCCCTCGGATGTCTGAGACAACAGCGACCGCCTCCCGGGTCACGCCCGAAACGCGGTCACACCGACCTTACTCAGCGCGCAACAGCTTGGCGAAACCCTTGAAGATGTCATTGTTGGCGCACAGGATGCTGCCACTTGCCAGCGCGTCCTGCCCTTCGCGCACGCCCTCGATCAGCGCACCCGCTTCCTTGGCGATCAGATAGCCTGCGGCGGCGTCCCAGATCTGCAACTCTCGTTCCCAGTACCCTTCGTATCGACCCGCCGCCACATAGGCCAGATCCAGCGCGGCAGAGCCAAAGCTCCGCACACCGGCGCATTCCGGCATCACGCGGGCCAGATCCTTGAGCGTCGCAGGCAGGGTCCGCTTGGCAGCAAAAGGGACGCCGGTGGCAAAAACCGCCTCGATCATCTTGCGGCGCCCGGAAACGCGCAGGCGCTTTGAATCGTTCAGCCAGGCACCCGTGCCGCGCTCGGCGTAGAACATCTCGTCCTTGGCGGCGTCAAAGATCACGCCGGACACGATCTGTCCCTTATGCTCCAGCGCGATCGAAATCGCCCAGTGCGGCAGCCCGTGGAGAAAGTTGGTGGTGCCATCCAGCGGATCGACGATCCAGCGGCGGGTCGGGTCCTCACCGGGGATTTCATCACCCTCTTCGGCCAGCCAGCCATAGGTCGGCCGCGCGCCCATCAGGTCTTCCTTGATGATACGCTCTGCCTCGATATCGGCGCGGCTGACAAAGTCGCCCGCGCCCTTCATCGAGACCTGAAGGTTCTCGACCTCGCGGAAGTCTTTGACCAGCGACCGCCCCGCCTTGCGCGCCGCCTTCATCATGATGTTCAGATTCGCGCTGCCCTGCATGGCTTGGCCCTTTTCTCAGGTCACAAAAAGCAATCAGGCCGCGCGTATACGCGGCCCGACCATGCTTGCCAAGGGGCAGGCCGTCTCAGCGATAGACAACGCCTTTTTCGCCGACGACGATCTGCGGCGTGTAGGTGCGTTTCCGGCTGCCGGGATGGTTGTAGTATACGCCGGCGTTTGGCGTGCCACAGCACACAACACCGCCCATCAGCACCGGCTGCAACCCGGCGGGGCAGTAGTTTGCCGCCTTGTACTCATGCGCCAGGAAATTAGAATTCGGATCGTTGGTGCCGTCACCCATGTACATGTCACCCCAGGCAAAGGCCGAGGTCGCACTCAGGGCAATCGCCGTGGCAGCGGCGGTCAATATCAGTCGCATTTTGTCCCCCTAAAGACGAATTAATACCCCTTAGGCTACCAATCCGCGCGCCCGAGTCAATTTTTTCGTGCGTTTTCGGAAGATTATCCCGGAATCGGGGGCCGAGTCGGGCTCTTTGCCCCGGTTTCCTGCCAATGGGCCCCCATCGCCACAATGCACGACTGCCCAGAGGCATAGGCGATCACCATCGTCCAATCCCCGTCTGAGTCGGCCCAGATCTCGAGCATCTCATCGGGGCTGCGCAGCCCGCTTGCGCTGCGCGTGGTGCCAAAGTTGTGCGTCAGTTTGCGGATCATCTGGTCCGTCGGGGCGCAGATCACATCGGCAATCGGGCCAGAAAGCGCGGGACCACACGTCAGTCCAAGACCGACAACCAAGGAAAAGAGCATTCTTGCCATGGCCACAATGTAACGGAATCATGACACGCGGGCGAGGTTTTTTCGCAACGCACGCCCTGTCACGTCCCCGTGTCGGGGGCTTCTGCGCAAACCGAATGCAGGTCATCCTGGTCACATTGCAAACCCTGATCCGGAGGCCCCATGACACGCCCAACCCGCCGCGCCGCTCTTGGACTGACCCTAACCGTCCCTGCCCTCATGTTGACCGGGCGCGCCGCACTGGCCGCCGAACCGGAAATCTACGCCGAAGCAGGCATTGCCATCGACGGCTCTGACCCCGTCGCCTATTTCGCGGAAAACGGCCCTGTGCCGGGCGGATCGGCGATCCTCGACTGGAAAGGCGCGACCTGGCGCTTTGCCTCATCCGGGAACGCCGCCGCGTTCGACGCCGATCCAATGGCCTATGCGCCGCAATTCGGTGGCTACTGCGCCTTTGCCGCCTCGCGTGGGTATCTTGCGCCGACAATCCCCGAGGCATGGACGCTGCACAACGGGCAGCTGTTCCTCAACGCCAGCCTGCGCGCCCGCACGCTCTGGCTGCGGGACATCGAGGGCAACATCGCCAAAGGGCGGGCGAACTGGCCCGCGATCCTTGGCTGAGCCTCATGATCGGGGCAGAGGCCTCAATTCTGCGCGCAGCACACGGCACGGCGACCGCCGCCCGCCTTAGCGGGCGGTCAACAGCAGTGCCCGCACATCGTCGGGAGACAAGGGAAACAGCGAACGACCTGCCTCGAAAAACGGCCGCCCAACACTTCGGAACGCAAAGACGTCTGTATGTGCCATGGTCAAGACATAGGTGTCGGCCCGCCCGATCAGAAGGGGAAAGGCCCGCCGTGCGCCCATCCGGCCAAAGCACGCCTATCCGGCGGGCATTGACGCCACAAAGCGCCCAAACACGCGCCGCCTGACAAACACGATCGGTTTGACTAGCCCTTTGTCAGCCGGTCAGCCTTTTTGCGGACCAGCACGGCGCGCAGATCGTGCATCGCCAACAGCAACGCATCTGTCACCTGATCCAGCTGCTCGGGCGTGGCCTTGGCCTGCGCCCATTGCGCGGTCAGGTTCAGGTGATCGACGGCGCGGTGGATGTCGTCCAGTTCGCGCATGGCCAGCAGCGCCTGACGCGCCTCCATCCAGCCGCGGATCTCTTCCATCTCTCCCGGGGTCAGCTCCCGGTCGCCGTGGGGTTTGATCTCACCCTTGTTGACGTTGACGACGGCGATCTGATCCATTTCGATCCGCCGTTGGCGGTTCTCGGTATCGACGCGGTAGACCATCGCGCCGTTCTCGCGCACGCGGAAATAGAACTCTGGCAGCTCGTGGGTCATGTCAGCCCCGCACAGAACCGTTCGATCCGGTCGCAGGCGTCCGCCAGAGCCGCATCCGAGGCCGCATAGCTGACCCGGAAATGCGGGCTGAGCCCAAAGGCCGCGCCAAACACCACCGCCACGCCCTCTCCTTCCAGCAACGCGGTGCAAAACGCCTCATCGCTGTCGATTCTGGCCCCTTGGGACGAGGTTTTGCCCAGACAGCCCGCCACGGATGGATAGACATAAAACGCCCCTTCCGGCACCGCGCAGGTGATCCCGGCGCAGTCGTTCAGCCGCGCCACCACCATATCGCGGCGACGGGCAAACACGGCTGCCCGCTCTGCCAGAAAATCCTGAGGCCCGTTCAGCGCCTCGACCGCCGCCCATTGGCTGATCGAACAGGGGTTGGTCGTCGATTGCCCCTGCACCTTGCGCATGGCGGCGATCAGATGTTCTGGCCCGCCCGCATAGCCGATCCGCCAGCCGGTCATGGCATAGGCCTTGCTGACGCCGTTCACCGTCAAAGTCCGGTCATACAGCCCCGGCTCGACCTGCGCGGGAGACACAAAGGTGAACCCGTCATAGGCCAGATGTTCGTACATGTCGTCCGACATCACCCAGACATGCGGATGGCGCATCAGCACATCGGTCAGCGCCTTCAGCGCCGCGCGGTCATAGCCCGCCCCGGTGGGGTTCGACGGCGAGTTAAAGATGAACCACTTTGTCTTTGGCGTGATCGCCGCCTCTAGCTGGGCAGGCGTGATGCGAAACCCTTCTGCCTCGGCGCCCTCGACAATCACCGGCTCACCGCCGCCCAGTCGCACCATATCGGGGTAGCTGACCCAATAGGGCGCGGGGATGATCACCTCGTCACCGGGGTTCAGAGTCGCCATCAGCGCGTTATACAGCACCTGTTTGCCGCCGGTGCTGACGCTGATTTGCGATTGCGTATAGGTCAGCCCGTTTTCACGGGCGAACTTGGCACACACCGCCTGTTTCAATTCGGGAATGCCGTCCGGCGCGGTGTATTTCGTTTTCCCCGCCTCGATTGCCGCAATTGCCGCAGCCTTGATGTTGTCCGGCGTGTCAAAGTCCGGCTCGCCAGCGCCCAGTCCGATGACATCGCGCCCCGCCGCCGCCAGCTCACGCGCCAATTGCGTCACGGCGACCGTCGGGGAGGGTTTCACCCGGGCCAGCGTTTGCGACAGAAAAGACATGGGGGGCCTCGTTGTTTGAAAATCTGCCTGCCCTGTCATAGTTTGCGCCCGAACGGCGTTCAAGCGGCTTCGCCTGAAAGGAAAGACCATGGACGATTCGACTGACTGGTACGGACCCGAAACAGCGACGTTTGGGGACCGCCTCGCGGCGGCCCGCGACGCGGCGGGCATGAGCCAAGAAACTCTGGCCAAAAGGATCGGGGTCAAGCTCAAGACGATCCAGGCCTGGGAAGACGACATGAGCGAACCGCGCGCCAATCGTCTCAGCATTCTGGCCGGTCTGCTCAACATCTCGATTGTCTGGCTGATCACCGGTGAGGGCGAAGGTCTGCCCGACCCCTCAGAAGCAGAGGCGCTGGACCCTGACGTCAACGCCATCCTGACAGAGATTCGCGCCCTGCGCGGCCAGTTCCGTGCGCAGGCGGACAAACTGGGACGACTGGAAAAACAGTTGCGCACCGTGCTCAAGGAAACCGTCTGACCATGACAACAGCGCCCGCCGAATCCCGTGAAACCCGTCTGCGACGGCTGCACATGCGCTCCATGCGCCGCGGCACCAAGGAAATGGATATCCTGCTGATCCGCTTTTCTCAGGCACGGCTGGACCAGATGGATGCCGATGCATTGAATGCCTACGAGGCGCTGCTGGAAGAAAACGATCAGGATCTATACCAATGGATTTCCGGGCAGGCACCGGCCCCCGAAATCCACGCAGCGCTTGTGGCCGAGATCGCGCAGGTTGCCGCAAGCGGTTGATCATACAGAGTGATTTCCCCGATAGCTGACTGCACGGGGTCGCCGCACGGGTGTGTGACGACCCCGCTCAAACACCCGCCGCATGGTAAGAAAGGTTAATCAAGCTACGGAAATCATTCGAATTTTCCGGGTCTTCTTGTCGGTTTAACCCGATATTTGCGTTTATCCGTGAATGCTCCGATGCAAAGAAAACAGGCGGAGAACGAAATGAGCATTCATTCGTCCCTGAACCAGGGGCCAGGACAAGGCTTCATGTCGAGTTATCTGGATGCGTTGAGTCTGGTGGAACGTCTCCACCGTTTGCTGCTCGACGTCATCAAGGATGAATTCGAAAGGGTAGGCATCATTGATGTCAATGCGGTGCAGGCCCTCTTGCTGTTCAACATCGGTGAGAATGAGGTCACGGCAGGCGAACTCAAAAGCCGGGGCTACTACCAGGGCTCCAACGTCAGCTACAACCTCAAGAAGCTGGTCGAAATGGGGTACATGCACCATCAGCGCTGTGAGATCGACCGCCGCTCTGTCCGGGTGCGGTTGACCCAGCGCGGGCGTGAGATCAAGGATATCGTCGGTGAACTGTTCGCCCGCCATGCGGACGGCTTGCAGAACAAGGCGGTCCTCTCAGTCGACAAGATCGATGAGATCACAACGTCGCTGCGCCGGGTCGAACGCTACTGGACCGACCAGATCCGCTATATCTACTGACCCCCGCCAGGGGCCTTGTGGGACGGCGGGCGGGGCGTTGAACGCCCAGGACGCCCTGCCGTCTTGCCGCCCCCTCAGCGGGTCGAGACGGCCAGCACCTGCAATTCGCGTTTCAGCTTGCGCACCATGGCCGCCTCGAACGCCTCAAAGCCAAGGGCCGTCTCGACAAAGGCCTCTGGCCCGGCGATCACATAGGCTTGGTAGTACGACGCCAATGCGCCGATCCCGTCCGCATCCCCGGATGCGCCGATCACCAGCCCGTTGATCGTGATTCCGGTCGGGCGCACGTCCTGCGGGCGCGGCCCGGTGTTTGACAATCCGTCACCGGACAGGTCCAGCACGCGCCGCCAGCACCCCGCCTGCTGCCCCAGCAAGCCCGCGCCAAACCCCTTGGCCGCGCCAATCGCGGTGGAGCGATCCATCGCCATCCGTGTTGTGCCGCGCAAGCGTGCCGCCACCTCTGCCACATCCGCCGGACCCGCCATCATCTGCCAAGGCACCACCAGACGTTGCGCGCCCTGTCCGCTCCATTCGAACACCGCCAGCGCCACCGGCACCTCGGGCATCGCCAGAAAGGCCGCAACCACCTCGGGATCTTCCAGTGCGCCTGCCAGCCCGTCCAGTTGCAGCCGGTATTCCCGCGCATCCACCGATCCCGACACGTCCAGACCCAGCGCCAGCGCCTGACGGCACCCGGCCTCGACTGCACCGGCCCAGACCAGCGCAAGGATGGCAAGCCACCTCATCCCGGCCCCGCCTGCGGGTCTGGCATCGCGCCGACGATCCTGTCCTGAATCTCGCGGTACAATTTGCGGATCATCGCCTGCTCATAGCCCTCATAGCCCTGCGCGGTCTCGATAAACGCGCCCGGTCCGTGCAGCACCTCGAACTCGTAGTGATCGACCACTGCCGGGTCCGCCCCCAGCACCGCCAGCGCATTCACGGTCACGCCGCCAAAGGGAAAATGCCGGTAGGCCTGTTGCGGCCAGAACCCGTCGTTGGTGATGCCGTCACCCGACACGTCGATCACCCGCCGCTCACACTCTGGCGCCGCCGTCATCATCGTGGCACCAAAACCCAGCGCATAGCCCAGCGCGGTCGGGAACCTCCGGTACGACCGCTCTGCCGACCGCAGCCGCGTGGACACCGCCGCGATGTCATCCGCTGTCGACATCAGCGCCCATTCCTGGATCACCGTCGACTGGCGCCGCCCGCTCCATTCATATGCGGCGATGGCCACGCCACCCCCGCCTTGCAGGATCGCCCCCTGCACGTCGGGCGCCATCAGCGCCGCCGCCAACCCGTCGCGCTGCAGCAGATATTCCGCCTCGTCGACCGATGACGACACATCAAGCGCCAGCAACAGCGCCAGACGACAGGCGGCCTCGGCCCCCGCCGGGATCAGGGCCGCCCCAAGGGCGACCCCAAGGCGCATCAGGCCAGTCACCAGTGGCCCGTATTGCCCATGCTGGTCCAGGGCTCTGCCGGGGCCAGCGCCTCTCCCTGCTGCAACAACTCGACCGACACATTGTCCGGCGACCGGACAAAGGCCATGCGCCCATCATGCGGCGGGCGGTTGATGGTCACACCATTGTCCATAAGGTGCTGACAGGTCTCGTGAATATTCGACACCGAATAGGCCAGGTGGCCAAAATGGCGCGAATCCGACGGCAGCCCCTCATCGCCGTCCCAATTGTAGGTCAGCTCGACCGGGCAATCCTCCTGACCCGGAGGCGCCATGAACACCAGCGTGAACCGGCCCTTTTCGCTGTCGGTTCTGCGGGTCTCCTTGAGGCCCAGCAGTTCGTAGAACTTCATCGACGCTTCGAGATCCTTCACCCGGACCATCGTGTGCAGGTACTTGATAGACATGTGTTTCCTTCCGGCCATCGCCGCGTTTCAGAATACCGATTTCAGACCCAGCCGCAGATCGGTGCCGCGGGTCTCGTAGATGGTATAATTGGAACTTCGGTCGCGGAAGGAAACCCCGATCTCGGGGGCAAAGCCATAGTAATCCAGTTCCGGCAGCAGAACATTCAGCGAAACCGACAGTTCCTCATCCCGTCTTGGGGTCAGCCAAAAGCTGGCCGGCGCCTGATCGTAGTCGGTGACTTCCCAGGCCAGCGTCAGGCGCGGCAGCATGCCCCGGACCGGCTTGCCCAGCCCGTAACTGATCGCGGCACGCGCACTTTCACGCGCCACCAGCCGCGATTCGGACGCGGTGTCCGCCACCTGCACATCCAGTCCCAGCGCCGCCTTGCCGAACCGCCGGGTCAGGGTCACACCCATCTCGCGGGTCTGATTGTCGCGTAGCCCCGCATCCAGCCGCTGTTCGGTTTCATAGGCAAAGCGCGCGACGCCGGTCAGCCCCGGCATCAGCATCCGGCCATAGCTGAGGTCCAGCCGCGCGGCATCCGCATAGGGCGTCCCGGCCAGCCAGTGCCGGGACACCGACAGCTGCGATTTGCCCAGCCATGTCCCGTCCGCCCCGCGTGCCTCATAGCCCAGGCTCAGCGCCAGCGCGTCCTGCCGGTAGTCGCCGTTCCGCAGGCCCGCCACCTTGTCCCGCGCCTCCGAGGAAAAGCGCACGCGCTGCATTTCGACCGACGCGCCCAGGTTCAACCGCCGGGTTTCGCCGAGCGGCACCCGCCGCAGATAATCGGCCCCAAAGACAAAGCGTTCGCCCGACAGCGGGACCGCCGAGGGGTTCACAAACGGCAATCCGCCAAAGGTAAAGCTGTTGGTCTTGGGCGCACCGTTCAGGTTGTCCGACGGCTCTACCGACATGTCCAAAGACAACCGCCACGGCGTCTGACGCCGCACATGGCGAAAATCGCGCACCGCCGCTGCCCGCAACTGGTCATCCGGTGCAATCTGCGCCGCACGACGCAGCCACAGTTGCGCCACCCCCGGCTGCCCGCCGGTGGACCGCGCCTGCGCCATCAGCAAGGCCGCAAAAAACCGCGACCGTTCATCATCGCTCTGGCCAAAGGCTTGCCGCGCCGCTTGCGACGCCTCTTGCGGGCGGCCCAGCTCACGCAATGCGCGGGATTTCATCATCAGCGCCTGCGTGTCCCCCGGCGCGCCCAGCAGAACACCCTCGGCCAGCACCAGCGCCAGTTCCGCCTGCCCCGCCATCAAGGCCCCCGCCGCCGCGCTGCGCGCCTCATCCACGCTCATCCGGGTCTCTTCGGCCTGAGCGGTCTGCGGGGTCAGCCCCACCGCCGCGCACACCGCAAGGGTCAGCGCCAGATGGACAGCGCCCCGCAACCGGAGGCCAAGACGCATCACCGGATCACGGGCGCGTCGCAATGAAGCCGCCGACTTCGCGGACATCTTGAGTGATGAATTCGCCTGTCGCCGGGTCGATGCCCACCGGACCCTGTCCTTCGACCACCACGACGCCGACAACCTCTTCGCCGTTCGGTCCGGCAAACAGGCCCGACCAGCTACCGGTCTGGGTCACTTCACCGTCCGACCGCACCGCGCTGGCATCCGAAGACGAGATCGTCCAAGTGTCAAAGTTGATCTGCGCCGTGGACAGTGACAGGAAATCCGCGCGGCTCAGATCGGCGATGTTCACGCCGTTGACGTCAAAGAATTCGCGGCTCACGATCAGCCCCTCAACCGCGCCAGAGACGTCAAAGTCCTGAATGTCCACGTCGATCAGCGACACGCCAGAGACATACTCCATCCGCGTGCCCGTGGTGTCATCCACCACCGTCCGCACCGCGGCGTATTCACCGGTAAAGACATAGGAATCATTGGTATCGGGCAAGGCCCCCTTGCCATCCAGCCGCTGCGCCGCCGCCCCGCCAAAGCCGAACGACAGGTAGCGGTCAGAGCCAACCGCGCCGACCTGGCTGAACCCGGTGGGCGAGCGGCGGAAAACAGCGAAATACTGCGAGCCGCCATTTGGTCCGGCGGCGTTGCGATAAGCGTCGAACCCGCGTCCCGCCAAGGCCGCGCTGACACCCGGATCGCGGGTATAGACGTTCTCGCCTGCCACCGCCTGATTGCTGTCGAACGGCAGGTTGTTGAACACCAGTTCTCCGGTCGCCGGGTCAAACGTCATCTCGTTGACGGTCAGATCCGCCGAGGCGTTTTTCAACTCGCTGGTATACAGGTTGTCCGGGTCCGGATCCGCATCGGGGTCCACTGCGCCGCCGCCATCCACGGCCTCGGGTTCTGCGATCAGGGGTTGTGCGCCCGTGCCGATCCCGGAGCCGCCGCCGCTGCTCAGGCTGGCGGGATCACAAGCGGCAAGGGCGCTCGCCAATGCGAGCGCTACGATAGTGCGATACATGAAACTGCCTCTGGTTTAGTCTTTTATTTTGTCCACAGGGTGCGCAGCGCGCCGTGAAAAGTCAATCACGGCTGCGGCACCCGCCGGAATGTGCGGCATAATCATCCCACAGCCCCGACTTCCGCCGCCACACCAAATGCCCTATTCCAAGCACATTGACCCCCCTGTGGAGGCCCCATGCAGCAATACCTAGACGCGCTCCGCACCGTGTTGAACCACGGTCACGACACCACCGACCGCACCGGCACCGGCACGCGCAGCCATTTCGGCCTGCAAATCCGCTATCCGCTGGCCGAGGGCTTTCCCCTTGTCACCACCAAGAAACTGCACCTGCGCAGCATCGTGCATGAACTGCTGTGGTTCCTCTCTGGCTCGACCAACATCCGCTACCTGCAAGAGAACAAGGTGCGCATCTGGGACGAATGGGCCGACGCCAACGGCGACCTTGGCCCGGTCTATGGCCACCAGTGGCGCCATTGGCCCGGTCACAAGGGGCCCATTGACCAGATCGAAGCCCTGCTGACCCAGATCCGCCAGACGCCCGATTCACGCCGCCTGATCGTCTCGGCGTGGAACCCGGCGGATGTGCCCGACATGGCGCTGCCGCCCTGCCACACGCTCTGGCAGGTGCGCATTCTGGGTGGCAAGCTGCACCTGCAACTGTACCAACGCAGCGCCGACATGTTCCTTGGGGTGCCGTTCAACATCGCCTCCTACGCGCTGCTGCAAGCGATGCTGGCCCATGTCACCGGCTATGAGCCGGGTGATTTCATCCACTCGATCGGCGACGCGCATATCTATTCCAACCACATGGATCAGGTGGCCGAACAACTCTCACGCACACCCCGGCCCCTGCCCGCGTTGGAATTCACCCGCAACGTCACCGACCTGTTCGACTTCCGCTACGAGGATTTCGCCTTTCCCGGCTACGATCCCCTGCCCGCGATCAAGGCCCCCGTGGCCGTCTGAGGAGACCCGACATGATCACCCTCATTGCCGCCCACGACCGCAACCGCGCAATCGGCAAAGACGGCGGCATCCCGTGGCACATCCCCGAAGACCTCGCGATGTTCAAACGCGAGACGCTGGGCGGCGGGCTGATCATGGGCCGCCGGACGTGGGACAGCCTGCCGTTCAAGCCGCTTCCCAAACGCCTGAACATCGTCGTCTCCCGCGACAAGGGGTTGACCGAGCATGTGGTCTCCTCCGTCGAAGAGGGCATCGCACTGGCGCAATCGCTTGGCTATTTCCGAGTGTATGGCATCGGCGGGCAAAGAATTTACGAGGCCATGCTGCCGCTGGCGCATCGGTTGTTGATCACCGAGGTGGATATAGAGGTCGAAGACGCCGACGCGTATTTCCCGCAGCTTGACGCCGGATGGCAAGAGATCTCCAGACTGGATCACCCATCCGTCCACCCCGCGGCCTCAACCCTTGAATATATCCCTGCCGCGTAACCCCCTGCCCCAACCGCGCAACGCGCCTCGTCCCCGTCCTGACCCGCGACCGCTGACCGCCCTCACCCGCACACCACAGGCACATCCCCCGGACATCCCTCGTGCCTGCCCCTTTTCGCCCCCCGCGCGCTCTGCCATACTGCCCCTCAACAATCAGAACAAACCGAGCACACACATGGCAGACGACCTCCTCAAAGCGACCGAAGCGCCCGCCTATGACGCCTCCTCCATCGAGGTGCTGGAGGGGCTGGAACCCGTCCGCAAACGCCCCGGCATGTATATCGGCGGCACCGATGAGCGCGCCCTGCATCACCTCGTCGCCGAGGTGCTCGACAACTCCATGGATGAGGCCGTCGCCGGTCATGCCAATCGGATCGAGGTCGCCCTGCTGGCCGATTACTCCATTGAAATCAAGGACAACGGGCGCGGCATCCCGATTGATCCGCACCCCAAGTTCCCCGGCAAATCTGCGCTGGAGGTGATCCTGTGTACCCTGCACGCGGGCGGCAAATTCTCTGGTGACGCCTATGAAACCTCCGGCGGTCTGCATGGCGTCGGCGCGTCCGTCGTCAATGCGCTGTCGGATTCCATGGTGGTCCAGGTCGCCCGCAACAAGGAACTGTATGAACAGCGGTTTTCCCGCGGCATTCCCCTTGGCCCGGTCGCCAAGGTCGGTCAGGCCCCGAACCGGCGCGGCACCACCGTCACCTTTCACGCCGATGAACAGATCTTTGGCCATCACAGGTTCAAACCCGCCCGCATGTTCAAGATGGTCCGCTCCAAGGGCTATCTGTTCTCCGGGGTCGAAATCCGCTGGAAATCGGAAATCGACGACGGCGAAACCCCGCAGGAGTCCACGTTTCACTTTCCCGGCGGATTGGCGGACTACCTGACCGAAACCTTGGGGAAATCAAGCACCTACGCCGAAAAGCCCTTTGCCGGAACCGTCGATTTCAAGGAGAAGTTCAACACACCCGGCAAGGTGGAATGGGCCATCAACTGGACCCCCGCGCGCGACGGGTTCATCCAGTCCTACTGTAACACCGTCCCCACGCCAGAGGGCGGCACCCATGAGGCCGGTTTCTGGGCCGCGATTCTCAAGGGCATCCGCGCCTATGGAGAACTGGTCAGCAACCGGAAAGCCGCGCAAATCACCCGCGACGACCTGCTGGCCGGGGGCTGCGCGCTGGTGTCCTGTTTCATCCGCGAACCGGAATTCGTCGGCCAGACCAAGGACCGCCTTGCCACCACAGAGGCGCAGCGCCTGGTTGAAAACGCCGTCCGCGACCATTTCGATAACTGGTTGGCATCAGACACAAAATCCGCCGGCGCGATCCTCGATTTCCTCGTGCTGCGCGCCGAGGAGCGTCTGCGCCGTCGGCAGGAAAAGGAAACCGCCCGCAAATCCGCCACCAAGAAACTGCGCCTGCCGGGCAAACTGACCGATTGCACCAACAAGAATCGCGAAGGCACAGAGATTTTCATCGTCGAGGGCGACTCGGCCGGGGGATCGGCCAAAGGCGCGCGCTTCCGCGAGACGCAGGCGCTGTTGCCGCTCAAGGGCAAGATCCTGAACGTGCTGGGGGCGGCGTCCAACAAACTGACCTCCAACGCCGAAATCCGTGACCTGTGTGAGGCGCTTGGCGTCAGCCTTGGCACCAAGTTCAACATCGATGACCTGCGTTACGAAAAGGTTATCATCATGACCGACGCGGACGTGGACGGCGCGCATATCGCGGCGCTGTTGATGACGTTTTTCTACACCCAGATGCGCCCGCTGATTGATCAGGGGCATCTCTACCTGGCCTGCCCGCCGCTGTACCGGCTGACGCAGGGGGCCAAGCGCCTGTACGTGGCTGACGACGCGGCCAAGGAGGCCGCAATGGCCAAGGGTCTGGGCGGCAAGGGTAAAATCGACGTCCAGCGCTTCAAGGGTCTGGGCGAAATGGACGCCAAGGACCTGAAAGAAACCACGATGGACCCGGCCTCACGGACACTGATCCGCGTGACCATTGACGAGGATGAACCGGGTGAGACCAGCGATCTGGTGGAGCGCCTGATGGGCAAGAAACCGGAACTGCGCTTTCAGTATATTCAGGAGAACGCTAGGTTTGTGGAGGAGTTGGATGTTTGAGCAAGAAGTTTAGTATTGGTAAATTCCTACCAGAGATTCTCTTAGAAAATATCGGCACTCGCCTTACAGCCCGGGAGATTGCATTAAGGATAGTTGAGAAATACCCAGAAGCCGTTGAGCAAAAAAGGTTGAAAAGTAGAGCTGTAGTCGCTCCGCTAGACACTCAAGATGCGATGGTACAACAAATCGTTGCCGAAATTGGCGCACGCAGAAAATTTTTGCAAAGGAACGATTCCAGAATCAAGACGACGGAAGGCAGGCCGCGAAAATACTTCCTCAGCAACCTTTCCGAGGAAGAAGAGGTAGAGACCGCGCCTGATCTTCAAGGCACCCCGGCTCAAACAGATATACAAGGGTTCGACTTAAACGAAGCATCCTTATACCCTCTATTAAAGTCCTTTGCCCAATCCGAACTTTCCGTCTATGCCATGAGAATTGACGAACGCCGATCGTCCAATTCCAGAGGAAAAGGCGGCAACCAATGGCTATTTCCGGATCTGGTTGGAATGCAAGATTTGAGCTCAACTTGGCATCGGGAAATAGTCGATTGCGCAAAGGAGTACTCAGACAAAAAATCGAAACTATGGTCGTTTGAGGTTAAACTAAGGCTGAACTCATCAAATGTTCGCGAGTCGTATTTTCAGGCTGTGAGCAACTCATCTTGGTCCAACCTTGGCTATCTTGTAGCCGCCGAAATACAAGGCGAGAAGACTTTAGATGAGCTACGGATGCTGTCGGGACTACATGGCATCCGTGTAATTCGTCTTGATTCGGAAAATTTGTCAGAAAGCCAGATACTGCTTCCCGCTAGAGAGCGAGCCGATGTAGATTGGGGGAGCATGAATCGACTAGCTTTGGAAAATGGTGACTTTTTGAACTTCATCGGGAATGTGCGCAGGTTTTATCAAACAGGTGATACCCGATCCGCGGATTGGGTCGCCTGAGCCGCGCAATCTGAATCGTAGCGCAGGGTTCACCCCGCCAGCCCGTAGGCCGGGCTTCAGCCCGGCAACCCCCACCCTCCCCACAAACAATATTTTCATCCCCCACCGCTCCCCGCCTTGTGCGCCACCAAAGACACCACACATGCATAGGTGCATCTCGCAAGATGCCTCACCGGTGTCATCGCCCTGCTCCATGTCAGGCAACCCTGCCCCCTCTGAGCGTCCCAATCACCGGCCCGCAGGCCGGTTCGTGTCGAAAGAGGAAGACCCATGTCCAAGGAAAAGAACCGCGGAAACCGCGAAACGAAAAAGCCCAAGAAGGAAAAGGTCAAGGTGCTGGCCACCGCCAATAGCAACACCGGCAAGGAAACGGTGATCGCTGGCAAAGCCGTCGGCAACAAACTGTCGGGCAAATCGGGCGGTAAGCCCTCCGGCAAACCGGGCGGCAAGGCCCCCCACGCCACCTGATCCGCCAAACCTGACTGGCGCAGTCCCCTGCGGCCCTGATGAGAGGCCGCGACTGTGCCAGCAGGGTGTGCGCGCCGCCATGGCCGCCGTCAAAATGGGCGTATGACGTGTCCGCAAACGCCCTCCCTCAAAGCCGCCATTTCCTAACGGAACGTAAAAACGTCTCTGTAACCCTTTGATTTTGCGTGCGGCCGGATCTGTCCACGCGTGGACAGCCCTCAGCCCCCTTGCCAAGCGCCCCGGCCCCGGCCACAGTTTTCTCATGCGCCGCTTCGCCCTGCTCCTCCTGCTGATCCTCACCGCCTGCGGTCGTCCCCTGACGCCGAATGAGACCGAATTTCTGCGGGCCTTTCACGGTGACGATCTCGACCCTCGAAAAATCCGCCTGATCGACGGCAACCCCGCAGGGTCGGTCACATATGAGATCCCCGTCCGCCCGCGCACCACTTGTCAGGAACGAATCTGGCCGCCCATCGCCACGGCGCAAACCATCACCGTCTCGCCCGCCGCGACGGTGCTGTTCAACAAGGTTCTGTTGCGCGACGACATCTACCGCGCCGACATGCTGAAGGGCTACCCGGATCGGATCGACCTGTTCGACGCCATGCTCCTTGCCCATGAGGCCACCCATGTCTGGCAGTGGCAAAACCGCAAGCTGACCGGATACCACCCGATCAAGGCCGCGCGTGAACACGCCAACAGCAAGGACCCCTACCTGTTCGACACAGAGCAGGCCCGCGATTTTCTGGAGTTCGGCTATGAACAACAGGGCAGTATCGTCGAGGAATATGTCTGCTGCCGCCTGCTGGACCCGAACGCGCCGCGCACCTCTCGGCTGCGCGGCATGATCGGGAAGTACATGCCGGTTGACCGACTGGACAGGGCCATCGATCGACCAACGGTCGTGCTGCCGTGGAAAGATGTGCAGACCGATGGCATCTGCCGCGCCTGACTCACTCGATCCGCTGGATCTCACGCAGGTACGCCACCAGATCAACGACCGGCAGCGAGGTCAGGATCGGCTGTCCCGACGGCGCTTTCATTGGCACGTCAAAGCTGCCTTCGAAATAGCCGCCGTAGACCGGCATGGGCGAGCCATGCGCCACCAGCGGATCGCGCCCGTCAATGCGTTCAACCACCCGGACCATGGGAAAAACGCCGCCGTTGCGAATGGACAATTCAGTCAGGTCGGTCGGCTGAATCGTCAGAACCCCGGCCATCGGCCCGTCGCCGCTGCCCTCCAGTCCATGACAGGTGGCGCAATGGGTAAAGTAGTGCGAACGGCCAATGTCCGCATCCTGCGCATAGGCAGGTGCAGCCAAAAGTAAAAGCGCGGCAAGGCGGGTGATCATGAACGTGTCCTCCTGTTCCAAGACCCACAAAGTGTGCCACCGCATTCACATTCGCGCCATGACCCGCATCAATATGGGCGCAGCGCTCCGACGTGCTAATGTTGGATCAAAAGGAGATTGTGATGCGCTGGATGATCCTATTCGGTCTGGGCCGGGGCGGCCGTGGCCCAGGACACGGACCTTGAACTGGTGTTGCTGGCCGATGCCTCGGGCAGCATCGACCAGCGCGAAATTGCCTTTCAGCGCCAGGGCTATGCCGCCGCCATCACCGATCCCGACGTGTTGGCCGCCGTGGCCAACACCGCCTATGGCAGCATTGCGGTCATCTACGTGGAATGGGCTGTCAATCAGGCGGTCGTCGCCGACTGGACGCTGATCGACGGCCCCGAGGCCGCAGCCGGTTTTGCCGCCACCCTGACCGCAAAGCCGCGACAAGCCTATGGGCGCAATGCGATTGGCGCAGCCCTGGTCGAGGCGTTGCGCCTGATGGATACAAATGAATTCACCGGATGGCGCAGGGTGATCGATTTTTCCGGCGACAGTGTCAACTCCTACACCGGGCCCTCTATCGCAGAGGCCCGCGCGCAAGTGCTGGCCGCCGGCGTCACGATCAACGCCCTGCCGATCCTGCGCCCTGATGATCCGGGGCGCGCGCATGGCGGGCTGGAGGCGCGCTATGAGCAGATGATCATAGGCGGCCCCGGCGCTTTTGTCGTGACGGCAGAGACCCGCGCCACGTTCGCCGAAGCCGTCAAGCGCAAGCTGATCCTCGAAATCTCGGGCACCCTGCCCGCCCGCACCGTCGCCAGGCGTTGACGGCGGTCAACTGACCGCCGTCAGGTGCGCCGCCGGGTGGCATGCCTCTTGTGGCCAGGCAATCGGCACCGCGTCACGACGCAGTTCCGCCAACCCGCGCCCAAAGCGTCTGGGATGCGCCTGCACCCGCAGGCTGCGCCCGTCGAAATCACGAAAGGCAAGTCCGGCGCTGCGGTTGTCGGTTTCCATTCGGTCGCGCAGAAGATGCAGAGCGATGGCCTGCCCCAAACGCAGATCCTGTATGTTCTCGGCCGGGAAATACCCCCCGGTCACACAGCGCATCAGGGCCACGTTGGCCGCCAGCCGGTCTACCTGATCCTCTAGCGCCAAGGCCGGGCCGTTATTGCCCACCGCCTGTAGCTGCGTCCGGGGAGAGGTGTCAAAAACCGCCTTCAACAACGTCGCCAATGCCCCCGCTACGATGGCATGGGCAGCAAGGTCCGATGGGGTCAGATGCTGTCGCTCTGGCCCCGCCAGCGGCAAAAACAGGCTGACGTCAAAGCGTTGCGGTCCCCGGCGGGCCCGGTTGGCGCGACTGACCCAATGCAGCAGATTGGGCGCGGCGATGGCCAGTTCGTCAGCGGCAGCGCGGTAGACATCCCCATTGCGCCCCTTTCGGCCCTCTTCGTTGGCCAGCCAGACCGTCATTTGCGCCGCCGTCACAGCCGGACGCGGCATTCGGTCTGGCCGCGCGGCCTGCATCCGGGCGAAACGACGGGCCAGCGACTCTGCCTCGGCCATCAGCGCAAAGACGCGCGACCCGGTCCAGAGCCCCGGGCCCGGCAGCCCCGCCGCCATCCCCGCCCCGCGCGCCAGCGCCACCAGTGCCGCGTTGTGAAACGGGCGCGCCGCCTGTGTCTGGTGCAGCGCCTCGGCACGATCGCTCAGGCTGGGATCCTGCGTGGTGCGCACCGCCCCCCAAGGCAGGCGCAGCCCGGCGCGGCTGTGCTCTGCGCACCAGCGTGACCAATCCGACATCGGAGCCAACTCAGACGGCCAGTCATCTGCGCCGCTCTTGTTGCGCGCAACCATGTGGTCCGTGTCCCAAAGCGCTGACAGTACTGGCCCACCACCGCGCAGGGCCGCGCCGCCACGCAAAAAGCTGTGCAGGGTCAATTGGCCATCGCCGTTGCACCGCAACGCCCGGCGCAGGGCCGCGCTGTCCTGCCCGGCCTGCGACAGGTCACACGGGTATACCGGCTTGGTCGCATCGAACCAGCTGAGGTTGCGCAACTCGCACAGCAGTTCATGCATGGTAAATCAAGTAGCCCCATCAATGCGCACCGCGCAATGCGGGTCCAAGAGCGCCTCTGCGCGCAAATCCTGCACCAGCCCCAGCGCAAACAGTTCTGCCATGTCGGCGGCCAGTTCCGGCGGCGAGAGGCTGGGTGCCTCCGGTACGGCGATGCGGTCGCGCACAGATCGTCCTGTGCCGCCCCCGTCGATCACGGTGAACCGCGTCAAACCGCTGTTGCGTGTCATGGTCGTTCCCCCAAACCCAAGTTCCTCCGCCATAGTTGACGGTACGTTACCCGGACACTGCACGCGCTCCGTGAACGCAGCGCAAATCCAACGCAAATCCGCCGTGATCGGCGCATGAAATGACGCGTTTCAGGTACGATTTCAGCAAGTGGGGGCCGTGAATTCTGCGCAAACGGCCGGTTGCCATCGACAGGATTCCTTGACCCTCTTTCGGAAATTCCCTTTTCTGGGCCTGTCGGTTTTTTCGTGCCAGATCAGGGGCGGATCAGGGGGATCATCATGTCACATGTCTGGACCAAGCCACGGGAACACGCCTACCGCGACGCCTATCTTGATTGGTCACGGCTGATCGGACTGCGCCGCGACATGCTGGCCCCGGCACGCCCGGATCGCGGCACCGAATATGCGCCCATCCTTGTGCGGCTGGTGCCGTCAGAGGATGTCATTGCTGCCCGAACCGCGCTGCGCGATCTGGTCGAAGACATGGATACGGCCTTTCTCATGGACGCCACCGAACTGGCGGCGCTAAAGGCGCGGATCGACACGCCGCAGGACCTGTCGGGCTTGCCGGATGAATACATGATCTTTCGTCGCATCGGCACACCGGACGGCGTGCAGGCGGCGCTGTTTGAGGTGCTCGACAGCGGCATGCCGGTTCAGATCGACACGGCCGGACCGCTGCCGGAGCCCATTGCGCCAGTGCCGCCCTCGGCGCATCCCGGTCAACCGATCGTGGCGATCCTTGACGACGGCATCGGCTTTCTGAACGCGCGATTTTGCCGGATGGACAACGACGGCCAGCGTCGGACCCGGTTTCACGCACTTTGGATGCAGGCTCTGGAACAGCACGACGCACCGCCCAAGGGAACGGTGTCCGGGCGCATTCTGGGGACTGCTGACATCAATGCCCTGCTTGACGAGATGGATGAGCGCGCCTGTTACGCCGCCCTGAATACGGCGCTTTATCCCGGTCAGACCCGCGACGAGACCGGATTTGGCACAACGCATGGCACGCATGTTCTGGACCTTGCCGCCGGGGCCGATCCGGCGGACACAGATGACCCCGCACGCAATTGGCCTTTGTTGGGTGTGCAACTGCCGCCCGAAAGCATCGATGACACCTCTGGCACATGGTTCGAAAGCTATCTGATCATGGGACTGCGCTGGATCTTGCGGCAGGCGCGACAGGTCGACGCCACAGCGCCCGTCATCGTCAATATATCCCTTGGCGTTCTGGCCGGGCCGAAGGATGGCTCACGCTTTGTCGAATACCAGATGGCCCGCGAAGCACGCCTTTGGGAGGCGGCCACAGGCCAGCCCGTGCGCCTGGTCTGGGCGTTCGGCAACAGCTATCGCAGCAGTCAGGTCGCGCGGTGCGAGCCGGTGCCTGAGCAGCACAACCTGACATGGCGCGTCCAGCCCGACGACGAAACCGCCAGCTTTGTGGAAATCCATTGCCGGGGAGCTGACACAACCGACATCGAAGTCGGCTTGACCACGCCCGATGGCGTTGCCTCGGGTCTCATGACCCTGAAACCGGGTGAGATCAGCACATTGGAACGGGCCGATGGGGCCGCGCTTGCCCGGATCTACCATGTGCCCGCGCGCCGCCATGACCCGGACACCGAAGGCGCGGCACACTATGTTCTGGCGCTTGCCCCGACGCGGGGACACAAGGCGGGAGAGCCATTGGCTCCCTGCGGCGCATGGGAAATCTCGATCAAGGCAGCGGTCGAGGTGTTGGTGCAGGTGCAGCGCGACGATGCGATCCGGGGCGCGGAAGCCCGCGGGCGGCAATCCTATCTTGACCATTCCGCCGCCTATGCGTGGGATCCCCTGCGCGCCGCCTATGTCGCGCCGGGCGCGGCGGGGCCGATTACGGATGAGGGCAGCCACAACGCCCTTGTCACCGCCGCGTGCCGTCAGGTTTTCTGTGTAGCGGCGGCGCAGCGTGCTGGCCGTGAAAACGGTCCGAACATCGGCAATTTTCGCGCTGCCGCCTATTCAGGACAGGGGGCGACATGGTCTGTGCCGGGGCCGTCCGTCGCCACGGTAGTCGGCCTTGGGGCCTTTGCAGCGGGGGTCCGCGCCGCAGGCACGCTCAGCGGCAGCACCCGACGTCTGACCGGAACCAGCGCTGCGGCCGGTCGTCTGACGCGCGCGCTTGCAGTGTCAGCCAGGCGCATCACCGCCAATGCCAAGGACCCCGCATCGACCAAGCTGGACGATATCGACCCCGCGTTGTTGATCCTGACCGAAACCCCGGACGCGCGTCTGGGCAAGGCCGTGGTCGACCTGCCCGATCCCCTGCCCGCCTGCTGAAAAGCGCGCCTCTGTGGCGCGCGCTTACCATTCGTCCTTGGCCTCATCCCACATCTTGGCCAGCCACCCGGGCACCATGCCGGGCGTCAGTGACAGCGTCCCGGTCTTGATCTCGGGCGGCGTTTCCAGCGCCTGCACCATGCGTCCAAGGCTGAAATCGCCGTCGTATCCCGCACCGTGAAAGACCCGCGTGCGGGTTTGCGTGGCTCCGTCCAGCAGGTTGATCAGTGCCTCGGCCACGGTCACACCCAGCACGGCCCCGGCCATGCTGTCCGTCGGGAAATGCACGCCCGCGACAGTCCGGTTCATCGCGATCCGTTCGGCATGGCGGTACAGTTCGCTGCCTGCCTTGATCTGCTCCACAGGGTCCACCGGCGCGTTCAAGAACAGGCGCGACAACAGCGTCGCGCAGGCAAACGCCTCTGTCGCGTGGCCTGAGGGCCAAGCGCCGTGTCCCGGTGTCTGAATCATCGGTTGCACCTTGCGGGACATGGCAATGGGCCGCGCCACGTCAAAGCCGTGTTTCAGCGGCATCTCGATCATCGTACACAGCCGCAGCATCGCCTGGTTGAGCGCGAGGCTCCATTTTGACGCGTCGGGAGACATGTATCCGACAAGGCCGAAAAAGCTCTGAATGTCGCCGGTCTGCATGATGATCTCATTCAGGCGGTCACCGCGCAGGTCAGCGTAGGTGCGCAGGTAGTGCAATTGCTTTTGCGCAAGATGCGCGCTGGTAGGCGCCTCCAACGTCACCAATGTCGCGCCGTTCAGCGCCACCGTTCCGGTTGTCGGCTTGTCCTTGGCCCCCGTCTCCAGCGTCACCCCGAACATCCCGTGCAGACAGGCATCCATCAGACCCCTGCGCGGCCCGGTTGCCATGGCTTTCAACGCATCCCACCCACTGCGCCCGTCCTGTTTGGGCGTGCGGTCGGCAGAACCATCCCAAAAACCCACGGTTCCATCGCGCGCTGTCCCCAGCGCAGCACTGGAAAACGTGTTGTCCGGCCCGGCTTGCGAATTTTCCGCTGCCTGACTGTTCTGCGAGTTTTGGGAATTCTGTGAGTTCTGCGAATTCTGGCTGCTTTGTGAATTTTGCGAGTTCTGTGAATTGTAGGGACCGGAGACAGGCATGGCATCCTCTTCTTTTTCAAGCTGATTTTTTGGCACAGCCCGACACAGGTCAAAGCCTATCTGCCCTGTTGCGCAAACATTTGCGGAAATTTCACGTCCGTTGCCGCCGCGTCACGGCAATGCTAGCGTTCGAAAGGATTTGGAACAATCGAATGAACCAGACGCACGCCAAGAAGATCACCATCGCCGTACTCGGACCATTTCAGGTCCGGGATTCCGATGACGTGATCGTGCCGCTCAAGGGGGCCAAGAACCAGGCACTTTTGGCGATGCTGGCGCTCAGCCCGGACATGGCCCGACCGCGCCGCTGGCTTGAGGACAAGCTGTGGTCGACCTTTGGCCCGGAACAGGCCAGTGCGAACCTGCGTCAGGCCCTGTCGAAACTGCGCGGTGCATTGGGATCGTCTGCCGGTGTTCTGCGCGCTGACCGCAGCAGCATCTCCTTTGACCCCAACGGTGTGACCGTAGACCTTCTGGAAGAAGTGGTGCCAGAAGACGACCGGGTCGAACTGCTGCAAGGCATTGATGTACGCGACCCTGAGTTTGAGGATTGGCTGCGGCAGGAACGTGCGGCGCTGCAATCCAAGCTGGCCAAGGCAAGCCCCTCGGACAGCCGCGGCATCCTAATCAATTGCCGCGCCCTGACCGAAGATCCGGGGCGGGAACGGATGCTGGGAGAGGTGCTGTCCAATCAGATTGGCGAGAACATTGCCGAACAGGTCCGCGCATGGCGACAATCCGAAGGCGACGGCCCGTTGCCCGAAGGAGCCCCGGCAAGCGACGTTCAGGTCAGCACGCAATTGATCCGAAATGGCGACGGAGGGCACGCACTTTTTATCAAGGCCACCCACCAACCCAGCGCCCGCATCCTGTATTCGAAATTGCAACAGCTGGACCGGCTGGAGGACATCCTGACGGCGGAAATCGCGGTCTCGCGAACCGTCTTCGAGGCCGCCGATCAGATCATCGGCAAGCTGCCGCATGTGCTGGAAAAGGACCGCCCGGAAACGCGGTCCACCGCACTGTCGCGGCTGGGTCTATACCGCATGTTTTCTTTTGAAAAGGACGCGCTGCGCGAGGCTTACGGCCTGATGGATCAGGCATTCAAGCGCGATCAGAATGGCATCTACCTGGCCTGGGCCAGCATGATCCGCCTGACCCAGATGATCGAAATGGCCGAAGCCGATCAGAAACCGCTTCTGGATGAGGCGGTTGAACTGCACTACCGGGCGATGGAACTGGCCCCGGACAACGTGTTGGTGCACGCCATCGTATCCAAGGTGCGTGGCACGGCGTTGGGGGACACCGCGGGGGTTCTGGACCTTGCCCAGAACGCGGTCGAACGCAATCCGGCCAGCGCCTTTGCGTGGAAATCCCTCTCTGAGGCGTTGATCCTGTCGGGGGACCTCGAGGGCGCATTCACAGCCTCGGCGCGGGCCTGCCTGATCGCGCGGACCTCACCGTTCAAACACTTCTGGGACACCGGGCATTGCATTGTCGCCGTTGCCTGCAACCGTCCACAAGAGGCCATAGAGGCGGGAGAGGCAGCGGTCCGCTCAGCCCCCTTGTCGCGGCCCGCACATCGGCACCTACTGGCGCTTTACGCGCTTGAAGGGCAGTTGGACAAGGCGCAGGCCGTGGCCGAGAAACTGGCCAAGATCGAACCCGGCTTTTCCCTCGACCGGCTGGTGAACGATGACAGCTACCCGGTTCGGACGCTGCGCAACAAAGGTATGCTGGAGCCGATCCGGGCATTGCTTTGACCAGCAATGCGGACAGGAAACACTGGTCCTGTCCGGCATGTTCTGTCGTGCCGAACACCAAAAGACAGCCGCCAGAGGGCCTGCACTAAGGCCAAACTGTGACGGCGCGCCGCCAATTATGGCCCAACCAGAAACAGTATCGCGCGTTTTTCTCCAAAAAACCGGCCCACTCCTGCCCCAATTGTCACGTCTAAACGCCTGCGCAGGACGCCGCAATTTGGGGCAGAACGAGGCGAAGCCGTGGTTTTGGCATTCGCGTCGGTAAAAGGTGGGTATTACTGAGATGGCGACATATACGGTCACGAATTTCAACTGGAATTCCGCGTCTTTCTGGAACGGCATCTCACATGGCGGGGCCGGTCATACGCTGGATTTCTCCAACCTTGGACCGGGCTTTACGGTCGACTACAACACTGCCACCGGCGAACTGCAGATCTCGAACGGGTCCACAACCTATACCGTTGGCGACAGGTTTCACAGCGGGTCCAGCGACGCGGATTTGGGGGGCTGGACGCAATTCGAGTATTTCACAACCGTACGCCTGCCCGACGGATCGGATTTCTATGCCGGCAGCGACCGCAGCGAAAACATCGACCTTGGCGGCGGCAACGACACAGTATTCACTGCGGACGGAACCGACACCGTTACCGGCATTGATGGCGGTGATTTCGTCAACCTTGGCGACGGGGACGAAAACGTCTCTGCCACAGGCGGCAACAATACGATCATGGGCGGCGAGGGCGACGATACGCTGACATCGGACGCCGGGTCGGACGAATTGCAGGGCGGCTCGGGCGCGGACGTGATCAACGCCCTTGGCGGCGACAACAGGATTGACGGCGGCACCGGCGCGGACAGCATCACATCCGGCGCGGGTGCGGATCTGATCACTGGCGGGTCGGGCCGGGACACCATCGACGCCGGTGGCGGCAACGACACGATCTTTGGCGACAGCAGCGACATCGGCGTCAGTTCCGGCACACTGTCTGCCTTCGACTTTGACACGGTCAGCGAAACCGGGGACGCGGGCACCGGCGTCATCGGGTCTTATGCGGTCTACGACAACATCGGCGTCACCGACGAAGGCGTGGTGGTACAGGCCCGCCTGACTGTTCTTGACGCCGACGATCCGAATATCCAGATCGAATTCAACACCAACTCTATCTACATCAACCGCGATGGCGAGTCGGACGCAGGCACCGGCGTCACGCTGGGGTTCGAATTCTTTGATCAGGCAACCGGCGAGCCGATCAAGATTACCGGCTCTTTCACCTTTCAGGACATCGACACCACCTCTGAAAGCGTCACCGCCCAGAGCGCCGATGTCGTCAGCGTCGGTCTTGCCTCCGCGCCGACCACCAATCTCAATGCCACGGACACGGGTGAAGAGCTCGGCGCGCAGTCGGACGGCACCAGTTCGGGCAACGCCGACGAAAACCATTGGGCGCAGTTCACCTATGCCGATCAGCAGCAGCTGGTCTTTGAGGTCACGTCGCGCGGAGCGGGCACAAACTACGCCTTTTCGACGGCCGGCTTTTCCAACCCGCCCACGGTGATCACGGCCACCCCCGAAAGCCAGGACGACCTTATCTTTGGCGGCGCGGGCGATGATCTCATTGACGGCATGGCGGGCAATGACACCATCGACGGCGGGGCAGACAACGACACGATTGATGGCGGCGCGGGCAACGATTCACTTTCTGGCGGCGACGGCATGGACTCGCTGAACGGCGGGCTGGATGCCGACACCATCGACGGCGGTGCGGACGACGACGTGATCGCGATTGACGATGGCTTTGGCGCTGACTTAATTCGCGGCGGCGAGGCGATCACCACCGGCAGCGACTACGACACGCTCGATTTCAGTGGTGTGAGCAGTGGCGTCGATGTGACCATGACCGGCGACGAGGCCGGTTTCGCCACCGATGGGTCCGACACGCTTACTTATTCCGAAATTGAACATGTCGTTCTGACCGATCAGGATGACAGCTTTTTCGGCCTATTCGGTCCCGCGGCCAGCGGCGTCACGGTCGAGGGCGGTGCGGGGGACGATTCCCTAGTCGGTACAGAGGGCGCGGATTCCCTTGATGGCGGGATCGATTCAGACACGTTGCGCGGGGGCATCGGCGCGGACACTCTGATCGGCGGCACGGGCAACGACAGCCTTTACGGCAATGAAGACGGCGATGAGATTTACGGCGGCGAAGGCAGCGACACGATCTTCGGCGAGACGGGCAATGACCTCGTGGACGGCGGCATCGGCGACGATACAGTCGAGGGCAACGAAGGCAATGACACGCTTATTGGCGGTGAGGGCAACGACTGGCTGCGCGGCTCCTACGATGAGGACGCTCTATATGGCGGCGCCGGCGACGACTATCTATGGGGCGGCTGGGGCGATGACACATTCTACATCGAAAACGGTTTTGGCAACGACACGGTAGACGCCGAAGGTGTCGACGAGACAACCGGCGACGTGCTGGACATGTCTGCAGTGACCGATGACCTGACCGTTGACTTGACCTCGGGCAATCCAGAAATCGGCACCGTGACTGACGGCACGGATACGCTGAGTTTTCAGGACATCGAGATGATCGTTCTGGGCAGCGGCACTGACACGCTGGTGCTTGCCGACGGGTCCGGCGCTGACAGCGTCAGCGGATTCGCCGCGCCAACCGACCTTGGCGGCGGCAATTATGCCGGCAACGATATGCTGGACGTATCGGGCATGCGCGACCTTGGCGGCGATCCGGTGAACGTAGCTGACGTGACGGTCAGCGACACCGTCGGCGACGGGACTGGTGACGCGATCCTCACATTCCCGAACGGCGAAACTCTGACTCTCATCGGTGTCTCGTCAGCGGACGTTTCCGCGCCCGCGCAACTGGTGGCGATGGGCATCCCACCGATACCGTCGGACTACGTGGTCTCGGGCACGTTGAACGGCGACCTTATCAACACCGCCTATCTCGATGACCCTGAAGGGGATCGGATCGACAACAATGACAATGCCGCACTGACAAACGACGATGTGGTGATGGCAGGTGCCGGCGATGACTCGATCGACGCCGGTGCAGGCGATGATACCGTCTATGGCGAAAGTGGCGACGATGAGATCTTTCTGGATGGCAAGCTCGACAATGACAGCATTGTCGGCGGCGAGGCCGGCGAGACTTTGGGCGACCGGATCAACTTTTCAGCCATCTCGGACGACATTACTATCGTCTACACCGGCGAGGAAACCGGCACGCTGACAGACGGCGTCAGCACCACCGCCTTTGAAGAAATCGAACGTTTTCAGATGGGCACCGGCAACGACAGTGTTGTCGGTTCCGCCGGGGCGGAACACATTATCGGCAACTATGGCGATGACACGATCCTTGGCGGCGGAGGAAACGACACGATCTTTTCCGGCTTTGACGATGACAGCGTCTCCGGAGGCACAGGCAACGACAGCCTGCTGACCTCTTCCGGCGCGGACACCGTCGAGGGCGGCGCCGGAGACGACATCATCGACGTCGGCGCGGGCGATGGTGAACAGGACGTGGTTGTGCTGGCCGATGGGTCGGGCGACGATGTGATTTCCAGCTTTGAGGCCCCCACAAACCTTGGCGGCGGCGCTTTTGCGGGCAACGACTTGCTGGACGTGACCGCGCTGACCGATCTGGACGGCAACCCGGTCATGACAGGGGATGTCACCGTCACCGACACTGCAGGTGACGGATCGGGCCACGCGATCCTGACCTTTCCCAACGGAGAATCCATCACACTGGTCGGTGTTACGATCTCCGAGGTCCAAACCCCGGCACAATTGAACGCTATGGGCATCCCCCTCAGTCCCGGCGATTTCATCGTCGAGGGGTCGGCTGTGGGCGAGGTCATCGACACGCTTTACGCGGGTGACCCCAACGACGATTTCGTCGACAACAGCGACGGCATCGGCGGCAGTCAGGATGACACGATCCTGGCCTATGGCGGCGACGACACCGTACAGGCGGGCCAGGGCGATGACAGCGTTCTTGGCGGAACCGGTGACGATTCCCTGGAAGGGGAAAGTGGCACCGACACGCTTGACGGCGGCGACGGTGCGGATGTGCTGCTGGGCGGCACCGATGGCGACCTGCTCCTCGGCGGCGCAGATGCGGACACCATCGTGCTGGAAACCGGCTTTGGCGCGGACACCATCGCGGGTGGCGAAACCGTCACAACCGGCACAGACAACGACACGCTGGATGCCTCTGCAATTCCCGGCGCGGTCACGGTCACCTACACCGGCGATGAGGCCGGAACGATCACCGATGGCACCGACGGCGCGGGATTCACAGAGATCGAAACCCTGACACTGGGCGGTGGCGATGACAGCGTCGACGGCAGCGCCGACAGTGCGGGCATCGCGGTCTTTGCCGACGGCGGCAGCGACAGCCTGACCGGTGGCTCCGGCGATGATACGCTGGACGGCGGCAGCGGCGCGGACAGCCTGACCGGCGGCGCGGGTGCAGATAATATGATCGGTGGAGATGGGGCAGACACGATCAACGCGGGCTCCGGCGACGTGGCCGAGGGCGGCGACGGCGACGATGTGTTCAACGTCAACGCAGCCGATATGTCCGGCGCAGACCTGAAACTTGCCGGTGGCGAAACCGGCGAAACTGGCGGCGACACGCTGAACATCACCGGACCGGCGGTCGTCACCATGACTGGCGCGGAATCCGGTACGGTCGAATGGGCCGACGGATCCACGCTCAGTTTCTCGGAAATCGAGAACGTAAATTACACGCCCTGCTTTACCCCCGGCACGATGATCAAGACCACCAGCGGAGAGGTCGATGCAGTTGCGATCACGCGCGGAGACCGAGTGTTGACTCGCGACAATGGATACAAGCGGGTACTTTGGACTGGCACAAAGACGCTAAGCGGTGCGGACCTGGCCGCATACCCTGACCTGCGCCCGATCCGCATACTTGCAGGCGCGCTGGGACGCGGTGTGCCTGAACGCGACATGCTGGTTTCGCCCCAACACCGGGTCGTCATGGGCGGAGCGACCGTGGAACTGCTGTTCGGCGAAGATGAGGTTCTTGTCGCGGCGAGCCACCTTGTTGGCCGCACAGGCATCACCCGTGAGTGCCCGCGCGATGGCATCACCTATGTGCATTTCATGTTCAATGCACATGAGCTGGTGATGTCGGACGGAGCCTGGACAGAAAGCTTTCAGCCGGGCGATCAGTCGCTGGCGGGTCTGGACACGGCGCAGCGCAAGGAACTGTTGACCCTGTTCCCGGAACTGTCCAATGCGCCGGGCCGGGACGCCTATACCGCTGCCCGCGCCTCACTGAAGGCTGATCAGGCGCGGATTCTGCTGGCGGCCTGAGCGGATCGAGTTTCGGGACGCGCTGCGGCCCGAAACCGTTCCGCGCTGCACGTCAGCCCAGAGCGTCCAGCAACGCGCGTGACGGCTCACCCGTGACGGCAAGTCCCTTGGCGGACTGATAGGCACTGATCGCGGCCTCGGTCTTTTTACCAAACACACCGTCCGGCGTGCCTGCGTCGAATCCGGCCCGCGTCAATCCGCGTTGCAGCGCCTTGCGTTCATCCTGGCTCAGCCCGTACTTGTCGCGTCCGAAATCCCCGACCAACGGCCCGGCACCGGCCAACCGGTCGGCCAGATAGCCCACCGCCAACGCGTAATTCTCGGATGGGTTGTACCGCATGATCATGTTGAAGTTGTGGAACACCAGAAAGGCCGGTTTGCCCACGCCCATCGGTGCCAGCACCGCCGCTGACCCATGATCGGGCAACGATCCGCCCTGCGCGGTGCGCACCCCAAGGTCACGAAAGCGCGAAACGGCGGCGCGGTTCTTGCGCCCTGTTGGCCCGGAATACCCTTGCGGCAGGCGCACCTCCACCCCCCATGGGGCCCCCCGTTTCCAACCGGCGCGCGACACAAAACGTGCCGTTGTAGCGAAGGCATCAATCGGGTTCTCCGACCATATGTCACGCTTGCCGTCGCCATCGAAATCGACCGCGTTTTCCTGGTAGGCGTTGGGGATCAATTGAGTGTGCCCCATGGCCCCCGCCCAGCTGCCCACCAGTTGGTCAGGGCGGGCATCCCCTGTCTGAACGATTCGCAGCGCGTCCATCAGGTTCGATTCGAAAAAGCGGCCGCGCCGCCCCTCCCACGCAAGGGTCGAGGTTGCCGAGATCACCGGGATCTTGCCGCGCTTGGTGCCGAAATAACTCTCGACCCCCCAGAATGAGGCCATGATTTCCGCCGGGACGCCGTATTGCGCCTCGACCCGGTCAAGCGCGTTGCGCTGCCGCGCATAGGCCGTCCGCCCGAACGCAACCTTTTCCTCTGGCGCGACGATGGCGATGTAGTCCTCAAGCGTGCGGTTGAATTCCGTCTGGTTGCGGTCACGCTCTATCACACCGGGCAAAAAGCCCTGCCCGCGAAAGGCACGGTCCAACGTCCCCTGGGTGATCCCCTGAGACATCGCGCGCGACCTGAACGCGACAACCCATTGATCATACTCTGGATTTGGTTGCGGGCGCAGTCCCGGCTCAAGCGCCGGATCGGGTCGCGCCACCTGCGGAAGCGCCCCGCCGCCCGGCAAGCATCCGGCCAGCCCAAAACCCGCTGCGCCCAGCGCAAATTCCCGTCTGGTCAGACGCATGTCATATCTCCTGCCCGATGTGTCCGCCGCTACGCTAGATCAGCCCCCCGTTCAACCACAACCACATCGGTCGCGGTGCGCGGATCACCACCAGTTGACCGAAACGATCACGCCGACCAAGACAAGAATGACAATCGGCAGCCAAATGCGGTTCCAGACCGGAGTTGGACGAAAACAGTAGCTGCATGTATTGGTGCCATAGCGGAGTTTGTGATTGCACCTGCACCTAAACGGACGGAAACGCACGTCTCTTCACCCCGTTGAAAAATATGAACTAACACTGAACTTAGCATATATTTCAGACTCTTAATGAAAAGCGTAAAAAGGCATCACCTTGCGTCACCTTGCCGGGAACGCGGCGCCTGCAGATCCACCTAAAACTCTGTCGACGACGCCTCGCCACTGTCCGACAAATGGATAAATGGCGCAATAAATCCGGGACCAGCCAAGGTGGATCCGGACAGCAAGCGGGCCGGGATCGTTGTCGCCATGCTCAGCGCCTGAACAAGCGGCACGCCCACCTCCTGCGTCAGCACTCGGATCGCCTGCGGCATTGTCAGATCGGCCCCAGCCAAAGTGCCGTCCTCCAATGTCAGCCGCCCCTCAGCGCGCAGGACACGGCGCCCGCCCAACCGAAACTCCTGCAACTCGGAGGAGAGCGTGGCCATGGCATCGGTCACAAGGAACAGGCCGCCCGGTCCACGCTTGGCCGCAACCGCAGCGCGCATCGCCGCAGGATGGACATGGACACCGTCTGCGATGATTCCCGCACAGGCCGCACCCGAATCCAGTGCCGCGCCAACAAGACCCGGCGCGCGATGCCGCAGCGGGCTCATGGCGTTGAACAGATGCGTGACACATCGCGCTCCGGCGGCAAAAGCCACCATGGCGGTGTCGTAGCTGCAATTGCTGTGCCCGAGCGAGATCAACACCCCAGCCCGCGCAAGCCGCGCGATCTGCGCGGGGCGGGTGCTCTCTGGCGCAACGGTCAGCATGAGCCGGGGCAGCCTGTGCGCCGCGTCCTCCAGAACCGCCACGTCCTGATCCGTCATCGGCCGGATCAGGTCTGCGTCATGAGCCCCCTTTTGTGCGACGTCCAGGTGCGGCCCCTCCAGGTGCAGACCCGCGATGCCGGGCACTCCGTCGGCGATGGCCGCCGCCACCGCCTCGATCGCGGCGCGGGTGCGATCGGGTGTGTCGGTGATCAGCGTGGGCAGGAAAGCCCGCGTCCCCGTAGAGGCATGGGCGGCGGCAATCACGCGCAAACCCTCGACGCTGGTTTCGTCGTTGAACATCACGCCGCCGCCGCCATTGGCCTGCAAATCCACGAAACCGGGCGTCAAAACGCCCCCTTCCAGGACCACAGCTGTGTCTGAGGGGGCCTCCTGGATGGGCAGGATGGCGACGGCGCCATCCTCGACGACCAAAACCGCGTCCTTGTGCAGGGTCACCCCGTCAAAAACCTGCGCGCCGCAGTAAACAATCCGCGTCATGCCCCGCGCTCCGCCGCGCTGCGGGCCATCTGCAGGGCCCCGTCCAGCGCAGTGCCCGCCGGTGCCACAAGGCGCTCCTGCATCTCCGGAGGCAGCCAGTCCGCATAGGCCGGCCCCAAGCCCCCCGCCAGACAGACCGGCGCAGCTTCCGCCGGATCCAGCACCATCAGCGCACGACGCAGATACGCCGCACCATCCTTCATCAGGGCACGACCGTGGGCATCCTCTGGCGCCGCCACGACAAGCGGGGCAAGTTTCGCATAATCCGCGGGCCGCGCCGTGGACGCAAAACGTACGATGGACATCGCCGTACCTCCGGTTTTCTCCAGCACGCCAAGCGTCAGGGCAGAATGCTTCTCCAGCCCATCATGACACAGCAAGACCCGTTCCAGCAGCGCTCGTCCCAGCCATGCACCCGAAGCCTGATCTGAAACCTGCAAACCCCAACCACCGAGCCGAACCAGCGCCCCACCTTGCCGCGCGGCCAATACCGATCCGGTCCCGACAGAGACCAGCACGCCGCTCCCGGCACCCAAAGCACCAGCCGCCGCCGTCTCAAGATCGTCGCTGACTGTCGCCCGGCGCACCCCGCAGCCTGCAGCGATCCGCAAGATCACCTCGTTCGTCAAGGCTCCGGCCAGTCCCAGATGCCCGACAGACGACTGCCAGACGTCCGCCGAAAGCGCCGCCGCATGAATCGCCGCCCCAATTGCCTCCCGCACGTTGGCCATCGCCTGATCCAGATCCGTTGTCGCATTGGCCGGGCCGGCAGTCCCCTCGCCCAATACCTGTCCTGCCAAGGTCGCGACCACCGCGCGGCAACCAGAGCCGCCGCCATCGACTGCGATCAGATAGGTTTCGGATACTTGCACCATAGATGGATCAATGGCACAGGCGTCTTCTTCGAAAAAGCCACAAATCCTGAACGCATGCTCCTTTGGCCTCGAGGCCTTGGATCCATTGATTTCAGTCGGCTGAGGTGATTCACCGTCCGATCACACAGCTGAAACCTGTCTGATCGTTTCTGGTTGAGCGATGTGCAGATGGCGCGTCTGGAACCCCGTTTTCAAATGCCCCACGAGAAGTCATGGGAATGTGATTCCAGTGTTCTGAACGGGACTATCTTCATTCAATCCAATCGGTTGCAATAGCGTGATGCTCCAAAGGCATACCGCCTTCACAAGACCCTGTTCGCCCGTTGAAAGCGGCGCGGACCGCGAACGGCTCGAGAGGTATGGGGAATCGTTGTAAAACAGATGGATAGCCTTCAGAATCCTAGGCTACAGGCAGCGCAAGGCGACGGCGAAAAACGTCAAACGCCGATACAAGCGGCGCAACTGCGTCGAGATTATGTTGTTCGGCAGGACCAAGGACGGTCGTCGCGTTGCGAGCCGATATGAGCACGGCCCAAAGGCCCTTCTCGCGGCAATCGCCCTTATCGCAAGCGGTATCAGGTGGGCAAAATCCTGAGTCTAGAGCAGGGCCCTGTTTGACTGAACCAATAGTGTTTCGGCTGGATGGCGGGTTTCGAATTGCCGCTTTGGCTGTCCACTTTCATCGTCACGACCGCAGACCGCACCACCGGTGCCGTCGCGGATATTGCCCGTCAACGTCAAGAGTTGCTCGAATAGTCTTGGCTTTGGCACCCGGCTTGCGTATTTCGCGCACAAAAGAGGGGACGCGCCATGAGCCTGAACACATTTGGACATCTCTTTCGTGTCACGACCTGGGGTGAAAGCCACGGACCCGCATTGGGCGCGACTGTGGACGGCTGCCCGCCGGGGATCGAAGTCACCGAGGCGCAGTTGCAGCACTGGCTGGACATGCGCAAACCGGGCCAGAACAAATACACGACCCAGCGGCGCGAAGCGGACGCGGTGAGGATCCTGTCCGGCGTGTTTGATGGACGCACCACCGGGACCCCGGTGCAGTTGATGATCGAGAACACCGATCAGCGGTCCAAGGATTACTCCGAGATCGCGCAAAAATTCCGGCCCGGCCATGCCGATATTACCTACTTCCAGAAATACGGCCTGCGCGACTATCGCGGCGGGGGGCGATCCTCGGCACGCGAAACCGCCGCGCGGGTGGCGGCCGGCGGGCTTGCACGGGCAGCTTTGACCGCGTTGATCCCCGGGATCGACCTGCGCGGCTACATGGTTCAGATGGGGCCGCGCAAGGCGGACAGGGCCCGTTTTGACGACGCACAGATATCCGCCAACCCGTTCTGGTGCCCCGATCCGCAGGCCGCCGAGGAATGGGCCGGGTATCTAGATACTTTGCGCAAATCGGGCGAAAGCGTCGGTGCCGTGATCGAGGTTGTGGCGCGCGGCGTGCCCGCAGGGCTTGGCGCACCGGTCTACGGCAAGTTGGACACTGATTTGGCGGCAGCGATGATGTCGATCAACGCCGTAAAAGGGGTAGAGATTGGCGACGGCATGGCGACCGCTGCCTTGACCGGCACCGAAAACGCCGACGAGATTACCATGGGCAAGGACGGGCCAGTCTACAGTTCGAACCACGCAGGCGGTATCCTTGGCGGCATTTCCTCCGGGCAGGACATCGTCGTGCGTTTTGCCGTCAAACCGACCTCATCCATCCTGACACCGCGCAAAACCATCACGGTTCAGGGCGAGAACACCGAAATCGTCACCAAGGGGCGCCATGATCCTTGTGTCGGCATCCGCGCCGTGCCGGTGGGCGAGGCGATGATGGCCTGTGTGCTGCTGGATCACCTGTTGCTGCATCGCGGTCAGATTGGCGACGCCGGTGGCCGGATTGGTGATACCGACCGATCCTGAACCGGATCGCCCGACGTCAGAAATCCGTCCACTGACCTTCGCCGCCCACGGCCTTGCGGCGTGTCGGCGTGGCGTTATACATGTCATGATCCTCCGCGCTGTCTGGGTCGACCACCACCTGAACCGGCGCCGGTTCCAAGGCCCCCGCCGACCAGTTCCCGTGCACCAAGGTCGCGGTGTCTGCGGCGGAAAAGCTGCCGTCCGCTACAGTCGTTTCAGGGCCTGAACGAACCATTTCAGGGCCTGACCGAACGTCTGTTCCGGGTGTCGGCGCTGCGGCCTCCCAAGACGCGGCTTGATCGCGTTTTTCCGCAGCAGAGAATTGCGCGAGGACATCCGACAGGCGCGTGGCCTCGACCCGCAATTCCTGGCTTGCCGTGTTGGTCTGACTGACCATAGCGGCATTTTGCTGAACCGCCTTGTCCAGTTCGCTCACCCCCATGTTGATCTCACGCACGCCGCTGGCCTGATCCTTGGCCGACGTGGCGATGTCAGAGACCATTTCAGAAACCTCTGTCACGCTATCAACGATGTGGTTCAGGGTTTCGCTGGTTTCTTGTACCAGCTTCTCGCCATCCTCTACCTGTTGCGAGCTGTTCAGAACCAGTTCCTTGATTTCGCTGGCAGATTCCGATGCGCGCTGCGCAAGGCTGCGCACTTCGGAGGCCACCACAGAGAACCCCTTGCCGGACTCGCCCGCGCGCGCCGCCTCAACCCCCGCGTTCAACGCCAGCAGATTGGTCTGGAACGCGATGTCGTCAATGACCGTGATGATCTGGGAAATCTGTTCGGACGATTTTGCGATCGACCCCATCGACTGCAGCGCGCGCGCCATGACCTCACCGCCTCTTTCGGCGCGTCGGCGCCCTTCGACGACCTTGGAATCCACATCCTGCGCCCGCTCCGACGCTGATTGCACACTGGCTGACAATTCATCCAGCGCCGCCGCCGATTCCTCCAGCGTGGCGGCCTGCACTTCGGTCCGGCGAGACATCTCATCCGACATTGTAGACAGTTCATTGGCATTGTCGGTCACCGCGTCGGCGCTTTGCTGCAGGGAGCCGACAAGCCCCTCAAGTGCCTCCGCAAGGCTGTTGAAATCTGTGCACAGGGTGACATAGCTCTCGCCCAGGTCATGCCATTCCTCACCGTCGATTCGGCTGCGCAGGTCGCCGTTCCGCAGCTTGCTCATGGCTACGCCAAAGGTCTGAAACAGGTCGATCCGGCGACTGTTTTCTTCGGCTGCGCGTGTCTCGGCGGCATCGGCAGAGATCAATTTGCCACGCAGATCTTCAAGCCCGCGCGAAATCATCCCCGCCTCGTCGGCACGGTTTGTATCGACAAGTTCAAATTCATAGTCGTGATCGGCCAAGCGGGCGACCGCATCGCTGGCGCGCCGAATGGGCAGCGACAGTGACCGGCCAAAGGCAAAGGCAAGAAACAGGGCAACCACCATGACCACCGCGTTGCCCACAAGCTGTTTGATATCAGCGGCTGCGGCGACCTTGTTTGCATCTGCATCCAGCGCCGACACGTTTTGGAACAGGGCCTCAGAGATGACGGCCAGTTCGGCGCGTGCATCCTCCAACCCTGGCAGGATCGCCTTGTAAGCAAACGCCTTGCGGTCGAACAATGAAAGCCCGGCGAGAGCCTCTACCTCAACAGCCAAAGGGCGGAGCTTCGCCGCCATCTCGTCCAGTTCGATCACCAAATCTTCTTCAGAGGCAGAGAACACTTCCGGGACAGCGCCAAAATGGCGCTGGACCGCCGTCATGCTGGTGCGCATTTCGTCAATCTGCGGGTCATCACCGGCAACGAACAACATCATCGCAAGCTCTGCGTTCTGGGCCTGCCGGATAATCTGCGCCAACAGTTCACTTTCCTTGGACAGATCCAAGGTCTGGTGCAGTTTGGCTGTCAGTTCGGATTTCACCGTCCAGGAAATGGCCGACAGAACCAGAAGTGTCGCGATAAAGGCCGATGCCAGCAACATCACCTGTATTCGGATCGTGAACCTGCCCATGAAGTGCCCTCGCGCCATGACGCCAGGCACACAGACACCCGGCTCCTGGAACCGGGTGTAGCGACAGGTCCGTAAACAAACGTTACCAACCCCTCTTCAGGGGCACTCAATTCTTGAGAGTTTTATCTTGTACCGCAGGAATCCTGGCCAATTGCACCGCCAGAATGCCCGCCGCGATCACCGCAACGCCGATCAGGTCCAGCGGCCGCAGCGATTCGCCCAAAAGGACTGCAGCAATGGCCACTCCGAAAAACGGGTTGAGAAAGTGGAACGTGGCCGAACGCACGGCACCGATCCGGTCGACCAACAGGAACCACACCAGCGTCGCGGCCAACCCCGGTACGAGAACCGTGTAGGAAAAAGCCACAACAAGGCTGACGGACCAGTCGATTTCTGGCGTCTCCAGTGCCAGCGCCGGAACCGTCAGGACCGCGCAGCCCACCAGCATCTGCAAGCCCACGACCATCAGAAAGTTCCCGCCCGATGTCGCTCCGCGCAGCGACAGCGTGGCGACCGTCAGCGCAATGACCCCGGCCACGCAAAGCGCCAGACCAAAGGGATCGACCCCACCGCCAAACCGCGCGCCCATGATCAAGGCAACGCCAAGGATACCCGCACAAAGCCCGGCAAGCGCAAGCGGGCGCGGCCTGTCACCGTGGAACATCCACCCCGCCAGCGCGACGAGCAGCGGCATCGTCGAGGCAATGATCGCCGCAAGCGAGGCCTCGACCGTTTGCATGGCGACAAAGTTCAGCCCCAGATACAGCGCGTTCTGGCACAGGCCGAAAATCATGGTCGCCCGCCACTGGCCACGCGTCAGGTGCCACGTCTGGCCCAGCATGCGCGCCACGGCAACCGCCAGCAGCCCGGAAATCAGGAACCGCAGCGCCAACGCCGACAGCGGCGGCGCTGCGGCAACGATGATACGGGCAGAGGTGAAGGCCGAGGACCACATCACCGCAAAGGCGAGGCCCATGAAAATCGCACGAATATCCATGGCCAAGGCTTAGGGCCTTTCAGGCACCTCGGAAAGCCCATAGTCACCCAGCCTGGCCGCCATGTGGCGGGCTCAGCCCCGCGCTCCGGCAGGCAAGTGTCCGGTCTTGATGAAGATGAGACAGCCCTCATCGGAATACGGCGCATGGTGCGACCGATCCGGGCTGCGCAACCATGTGCCGGCCGGGTAGCGCCCGTTTTCATCCTGCAATACGCCCTCGATCACAAAGACCTCTTCGCCCCCACGGTGGCCATGGGATTCCAGCCGGGTGCCGGGGGCAAAGCGCACCAGCCGGACGACCTCGGATCCGTGTGAGTGCAGCGGCAGCACGGTCAGGCCGTCTGCGGAACCGGGGAGAAAGGCCGCCGACCGCGTGTCGATCACCACTTGTTCAGTATCCGCCGGGTCGAACTGACAAAGCTTGACCAAAATGGTCGCGCCCCCTGGACCGATGTGGGGCGTGTGCGCGGTGCCGATTGGATTGCGCACATAGGTTCCGGCGGGATAATCCGCGTGCTCATCCGAAAACACACCGTCAAGGACCAGAAACTCCTCTCCGCCGCCGTGGCTGTGCCGGTCAAAGGCGCTGTCGGGAGCGAATTTCACGATCGTGGTCGCCCGCGCGACCTCATCACCGATCCGGTCCAGCATCATCCGTTCGACCCCGTTCGCAGGCGAGGGCCGCCAGTGATAGTCCTCCGGTCGGACCACCACCGGCTTCGAGAAATCGGCATTCAGTTCCATCCGGGTCTCTCCATATTGGCACCCATTCTATTTAGGGCGACGCGGAAAGGCAGACCAGCCCGGCATTGCCCCATGAAAAATGCCCCGCCTGCCAAAGGGCAAGCGGGGCCAGTTCGAGCCACGCGCATAGGCGCGGCATCGGCGGTGTTCGGTAAAATGTCCGGATGGATCGACGCTCAGCTTGGGCGTTCACTCATCTCCGAGCGGATCTGCTGACGCAGCACGTCGATGGGCACTGTCTTGCCGTCCCGTTTGAAGCACCAGTAGGTCCAGCCGTTGCAGGACGGCGCGCCTTCCAGCTGGGCGCCGACTTGATGGATCGACCCCTTGACGTCATTCCCCACCAGGGTGCCGTCGGCCCGGACCTTGGCCTTGTGGCGGCCATTCATGCTCCACAGTTCTTCACCCGGGCGCAACATGCCGCGCTCGACCAGCTGGCCAAAGGGCACACGCGGTTCGGCGCGTTTCGAGGTGCTGACCTGCAGCGCGGTCTTGTCAAAGGCGCGGACCTTGGCGATGCGCTTTTCGGCAACGGCGCGATAGGCATCCTCACGTTCGATCCCGATCCAGTCGCGGCCCAGCATCTTGGCCACGGCTCCGGTTGTTCCCGTACCAAAGAACGGGTCCAGAACCACATCGCCCGGATTGGTCGAGCCAACCAGAACGCGGTGCAGCAGCGAGGTCGGCTTTTGCGTCGGATGCGCCTTGTCGCCGTTGTCATCCTTGAGCCGCTCACCGCCATTGCAGATTGGCAGCACCCAGTCGCTACGCATCTGGATGCCCTCGTTCAGGGACTTCAGCGCCTCATAGTTGAAGGTGTATTTGGCTCCTTGACCCTTGGACGCCCAAATCATCGTCTCATGCGCGTTTGTAAACCGCTTGCCGCGAAAGTTGGGCATCGGGTTGGCCTTGCGCCATACCACATCGTTCAGGATCCAGTAGCCCGCGTCCTGCAACGCCGCCCCCACCCGAAAGATGTTGTGATATGAGCCGATCACCCAGATCGCCCCGTCGGGCTTGAGCAATCGGCGCGCCGCTGCGAGCCAGTCTTGGGTAAACTTGTCGTAGGCGGCAAAACTCGAAAACTGGTCCCAGTGGTCGTCGACCGCGTCCACCTGGGAATTGTCGGGGCGGTGCAGGGTGCCCTTGAGTTGCAGATTGTACGGCGGGTCGGCAAATATCAGATCAACGGACGCCTCCGGCAGACTGTTCATCACATCGATGCAGTCCCCCGCCAGGATCGTGTTGAGAGGGAGCGCATGCGCGCTCGTTACCTTGGTCATCTTCGTCATTCTCTGCCTCTGTCCCCGGCACGTTTTCGCGCTCATTGGTTAAGGAAAAGATGAGTCAAAGGTGATTCGCGGTCAATTCTATTTTTGAATCAGCCACTTGAGTTTTTCTCTTGCCACAAGATATCGCGCACCGGGGCAAAGGAACGTCTATGCAGAGGGGTCACCCCCAAATCTCGGAGTGCAGATTTGTGACACTTTGTCGGATACCCGGCGTTTGTTTCCCAGCCGTATCCGGGAAACCGTGTCGCGGCCTCTTTCATGACATCATCCCGCCAGTTTTTCGCCACAATTGAGGCCGCCGCAATCGACGGCGACACCCCGTCGCCGCCCACCACCGGTGTCGCGGGACAGGGCAAATCGGTTGGCAGCCGGTTGCCGTCGATCAACAGATGGTCGGGTACAACGGGCAGATCCGCCACCGCGCGCCGCATGGCCAGCAGGCTGGCTTGCAGGATGTTGATGGCGTCGATCTCTTCGACGCTGGCCATGCCCAGCCCCACCAGCGCGCTTTGCCGCAGCAGCGGCACCAGATGGTCGCGGCGCTTGGCGCTCAGCCTCTTGGAGTCGTTCAGCCCCTCGGGGACGGACTCACGGGTCAGGATCACGGCGGCGGCCATCACCGGCCCGGCCAGTGGCCCGCGCCCCACCTCGTCGACCCCGGCCACGCGGGTACATCCACGCGCCCAGAGCGCCTCTTCAAGGCGGAGCGTCAGTGCCATGTGGATCAGCCCGCCATGCGCCGCACGGCGCGCAGGCGCATTACAAGCCCACCCGCGCCTGCAATGGTCAGAACCACCAGCGCGCCCCACCCCAGATACGGGATCAAGCTGATCAGGCCAGCCAGCAATGCGCCAAGGAACGCCGCCGCAACCCGGCCGATCCACGGCACAGGCAGGTTTGGCACATAGCTCAGCGCCCAGTGGCCCAGCGCATAGGCCCCGACAAACAGCCCCGCCGCGCCCAACGCCGCCGCCGCCAGCCAGAAAAATGGCGTCAGTAGCGCACCGATCATCGTCACCGCCACCACAACGCCGCCCCCTGTCAGGACGGACAGGCCGACGAACCCGGCACCGACAAGGCGCAGGGGACGCGCTGCGATCTTGTCCGCCATATCCGTCATCCGTACCGGTGCCGCCAGCGCCGCCAGCGCCGCAATCGCCCAGACCACGAGCACCCAGTACACCATGTCGGACAGCTGTTCGCCAAAGCTGGGCTTTGGCAGTCCGGCTGGGTGCTGGAACGCGCCGCTGACACGTTTGTATTTCAATTCGATCCGGGTGAGCCGGTCCGCCCCGACCACGCTTTCCGGAACAACTGTCGCGCCGACCACGTCCTCGTACAGTGTCAGCGTCCCGTCAATGCGCGCCCCGGACCCGAACGTCAGTTCCCGCGACGAGATGACAGCGTCCCCCGCAACCGCAGCGTTCAGTTCCACAATCTCGCCGTTGGCAATCAGGCTTTCGCCGACGGTGCCGTTCACGACGACCTCGGACCCAAATGCGCGCAGGTCGCCCGCAATCGCCGCGTCCACCGACACGGTATAGCCCGCCAACGCCACGTCCCCGGCCACCGGCGCGCTGACCCGCACGCGCTGTCCGGCAGCGTAGAGACTGCCGCCCAGATCCGCGTCCACATCAACCCAGCGTCCGGCCATATGCGCCGTCCCCGTGACCGGCGCAGCCAGCTGCACCCGCTGGCCCGCCAGAAAGGCGTCGTCGCGCCCCGGTTCGGACATGCGAACGGTGGCCCCCGCCTTGTAGATGTCATTGCCAAACAGTGCCTGTTCGGTCCCATCCTGTGCCAGCGCCGGCGCGGCCAGCAACAGGCCCAGCGTCACCAGACATTTCTTCAACATAGGCTGAACTCCTCTGCTCTGCCGGAGCCGATTCTAGCCGCTGACCATGCCAGCCGCCTTGTTCTGCCTTAAAGCGCGGGTCGCGGGCCGGTCTCAACCCCTTTTGGGATCGACCTGCACGCCTTCGTCCGAAAGAAATGCCGTGATCAAGGTCAGTACGGCCTCTTCTTCGGTCACCTTGCGAGATCCTATCCACATCTCCAGCCGCGCACGTTCTTCACAGCTCAGTTGCACAAGGATCGGGCGCCGGTCGCCAGAAGAGACAGTCTTGGTCCAGCCGGTCCCTGCATCCAGTGCGCGACGCAAGGTTTGCCGCACCAGATAGGCCAGCGGAACATGAGCGGTGGACTGGCGTACCAAAACCTTCCGCAACGGTTCTGGCAGGCCCAAAACCAGCGCCTTTCTAGGGTCCCGGCGACTCATGGCTCTCCTCGTTTTTGGATTTGCGAACCTTAGCAGAATACCCGGTCGCCGCGAGACCCGATCTCGTGAAAGTTGTCATTGACGCAGTCTGCGCACGCGTAATGCCAAACCCTTTCAGCAATGGCCAAAGCACGCTAAGTCTGAGGGGCCAATCCAGCCGAGTGGGGTTTCATGTCACAGTTCACCTATCTTTTTGTCTATGGCACGCTTTTGACCTCCGCCGACCACCCGATCGGCACACGGCTCCGCGAGGGGTCCGATTTGATTGGACTGGGCTGGATTCGGGCCCGGCTGTATCACATCGAAGACCCCGAAGACCCCGGCCAACGCTATCCGGGCGCGGTACCATCAGGCTATGACCATGACCGGGTCCACGGCGAGGTGTACGCGCTGCATGACGGGGCTGAGGCGCTGATCGCCGCCTTTGACATCTACGAGGCCTGTGACCCCTCCCGCCCGGAGCCACATGAATTCATCCGCCGCCGCATCCCCGTGACGCTTGACGACAATCGCGTGATCGAAGCGATTTCCTATCTCTATTCCTGGGATCTGTCGCGTGCAACGCGGGTGCCGTCGGGCCGGTTCAACCGTCAGATTCCTCTAGTCGTCTGAACCACAGGCAACAGCATCCCGCGTCCCTGACCGCCGCGCCACGCCCGGGCAGTTGCAGTGGCGCCCGCGATCCTCAAACGCACAAAGGCGCCCGAGGGCGCCTTTGCTTTGTCTCTTGGCGATGTCGGGGGACTTGCGCCCCCCGGTCCCGCTTCGCTGGGCGAAGCGTGATTACATCATGCCGCCCATGCCGCCCATGTCGGGCATGCCGCCACCTGCGGGTGCGCCGTCTTTGGCGGGCTTGTCGGCAACCATTGCTTCGGTGGTGACCAGCAGGCCAGCAATCGATGCGGCGTCTTCCAGAGCGGTGCGGACAACCTTGGCCGGGTCGATCACGCCGAACTTGAACATGTCGCCATATTCATCGGTCTGCGCGTTGTAACCAAACTTGAGATCATCCGACTCGCGGATTTTGCCAGCCACAACAGACCCGTCAACGCCGGCGTTCTCGGCGATCTGGCGCAGAGGTGCTTCCAGTGCCTTGCGAACGATGGTGATACCCGCGTTCTGGTCACTGTTGGCGCCTGTCAGACCTTCGAGAACCTTGGCACCCTGAACCAGGGCCACACCGCCGCCAACGACGATACCTTCCTGAACAGCTGCACGAGTCGCGTTCAGAGCATCGTCCACACGGTCCTTGCGCTCTTTCACTTCGACTTCGGTCATGCCGCCGACGCGGATGACGGCAACGCCGCCTGCCAGCTTGGCAACACGTTCCTGCAGCTTTTCACGGTCGTAGTCCGAAGTGGTTTCTTCGATCTGGGTACGGATCTGGGAAACGCGTGCTTCGATCTCGGCCTTTTCGCCTGCACCGTCAACGATGGTGGTCTCGTCCTTGGTGATCGTGACTTTCTTGGCGGTGCCAAGCATGTCCATGGTCACCGACTCCAGCTTCATGCCGAGGTCTTCGGAGATCACCTGGCCGCCGGTCAGGATCGCGATGTCCTGCAGCATTGCCTTGCGACGATCGCCAAAGCCCGGTGCCTTGACGGCAGCGATCTTCAGGCCGCCACGCAGCTTGTTGACCACGAGAGTTGCCAAGGCTTCGCCTTCGACGTCCTCGGCGATGATCAGCAGCGGCTTTTGCGACTGGATGACCTGCTCGAGCAGCGGAACCATCGGCTGCAGCGACGAGAGTTTCTTCTCGTGCAGCAGGATCATGCAGTCTTCGAGATCTGCAACCATCTTGTCCGGGTTGGTCACAAAGTAGGGCGACAGGAAGCCACGGTCGAACTGCATGCCTTCGACGACATCGGTCTCTGTTTCCAGGCCTTTGTTCTCTTCGACGGTGATGACACCCTCGTTGCCGACTTTCTGCATCGCGTCCGCGATCTGACGACCGATTTCCGCTTCGCCGTTGGCGGAGATGGTGCCAACCTGCGCAACTTCGTCAGAGTTCTCAACCTTGCGGGCCGCGTCCTTGATCGACTGCACGACTTTCGAGGTCGCCAGATCGATGCCACGCTTGAGGTCCATCGGGTTCATGCCAGCGGCAACGGCCTTGAGGCCTTCCTTGACGATGGCCTGTGCCAGAACGGTCGCGGTGGTGGTGCCGTCGCCGGCCTCATCATTGGTGCGGGAAGCAACTTCCTTCACCATCTGTGCGCCCATGTTCTCGAACTTGTCTTCCAGTTCGATCTCTTTGGCGACAGACACACCGTCTTTGGTGATGCGCGGTGCGCCGAACGACTTGTCCAGGATCACGTTGCGGCCTTTGGGGCCCAGTGTCACCTTGACCGCATCGGCCAGAATGTTGACGCCACGCAGCATTTTATTGCGGGCATCAGTATCGAATTTCACATCTTTTGCAGACATCGCATGTCCTCCTTAGAAGTCTTCGTTGGCGATCACGACTGGCGTTCAGGCAGCGGCTGCTGCTGCGTCGTCAGTGATGATCCCGAGGATGTCGCTTTCCTTCATGATCAGCAGCTCTTCGCCACCGACATTGACTTCGGTGCCGGACCACTTGCCAAAAAGGACTTTGTCGCCTTCCTTGACGCCCATCTCGATCAGCTCGCCGCTGTCCTTGCGTGCGCCTTCGCCACACGAGACAACCACGCCTTCTGCCGGCTTTTCCTTGGCGCTGTCAGGAATGATCAGCCCACCAGCAGTCTTTTCGTCGCCTTCAACGCGACGGACAAGCACGCGGTCATGAAGCGGTTTGAATGCCATCTCCGAGTCTCCTAGCTCAAAGTTTCTTCTTGCCCCCTCACCGTATGAGCGGGGGCATTAGCACTCACCGTAGTCGAGTGCTAACGGCGTCTAGCTAAGGATGAGTCACAGTCCTGTCAACATGGAGACCGGGAAAATTTGGCGCGCTTGCCGCGACGGAGACGGGTGCGGACCGGCCAACCGGACAAACCAGAGGTCGCTGACATATGAGCAGCGCCAGATATTGCCACCCACCGCGCGCAAAAACATCGCTCGACGCCGCACTCTCATCCGACGCGTGCATTTGCAGAACACGACTCGCCTCGAATCGCCTTTTGCGAAAAGCTGTCCCTGATTGAGATCCAAGGTGCCACAAGGATATGCCATGACCATTTTGCCCAGAGTCCTCCGCACTCTTGCCCTTTGTCCCGCTGCGCTGCTGGCCTTTGGGCAACCAGCCAATGCGCAGAGCACGTTTCTCACCCTGTCGGACGTGCACTACGGCATCGCGGCAGAGGAACACGTCTGGGGCCACAGCCATGAAACCAGTAAGGCGCTTTGGGACAAGGCCCAGACCAAGGCCCGCGCCCTGCGCGACAGCGAGACCGCAGCCTTTACGCTGTATCTCGGCGACATTCCCGCTCACAATCAGGCGGATGCCGCGCGCAAGCTGGAGTTCACCACCGTTCTGTCCGGGTTGGCCGCGATCGCGGGGGACACGCATCGGCTCTATTTCCTGCCCGGCAACAACGACAGCCTGGACCGCGACTATTGCGCCTTCGACAGTGGCGGTCAGGTGCCGTTTGTGGCGGACGACAATTACGACCCTACCAAAGGCGGCCCGCCCACCAACCAATGGCCGACCCTGCGCGCCGGAGACACGCTGATCGACGCCAGCCATGTAGACCACGGCTATTACTCTGCCTATCCGCTGTTGCCGGACACCGGGTTGCGATTGATCGCGCTCAACACCGTCATGTTCACCGACGACTATGGCACCGGATTCCACTGGGACGCCTGCGAAAACGCCCTGTCCATCGCGGACATCGAAACCCGGATCGCAACGCAACTGGAATGGCTGGCCACCCAACTGGCGCAGGCCGAAACCACCGGTGAAAAGGTCATTCTGGCCATGCACGTGCCACCCGGCATCGACGGCTATGGCGGCGGTCCGATGTGGACCGATGCGCGCGGGTATTCAGGGGGCGGGTACACCGGCGATGATCCGCTGTTCAAAGCCGCAAGTGCGGCAGGTGACTATACCATTGAACGTGTTTTCCTGGCGCTGACAGCCCGCCACGCCACGACCATCTCCGCCATGCTGACCGCCCATACCCATCTGGACGATCTGCGCCTGCTGACCTCCTGTCAGGGCGACATCGCCGGGATCGCCTATGGCGTGCCGGGGATCACCACGGACCACGGCAACAACCCCGCGATGAAGGTCTTTGGCCTTGACGCCGCCTTTGCGCTGGATCGGGCCACCACCTATTTCGCAACTGAATTCACCGCGCCAAAGTACGATTGGCACAGCGACACGCACTACGGGTTCGCAGCCACTTATTGCCCGACAGGACAGAACTGTTCCGGCTGTCCTCTTTCCGCTGTGCTGGCAGCATGGGACGGCGACACCCCGAGTATTGCCCAGCGGATGCTGACAGTCCTGCGCACCGGGCGTGGCTCTGTCAGCGGTCACTACTACGCGGCAGCGCTGGACGCCGCACCAAACTGCACACGGCCCCGAGCCTTGCGGTAAGTCCCCCGGGCAACGGTCAAGACGGCGGCAGGGATCAACCCCGTCCAGACGGAACGGCGCGGTGGGCATTGCACTTGGCCTCAAAGCTGCACTAGGTTCGCTCCGACACCCCCAGACAGAGCCCCCCATGCCCGCACCGATCGCCGCGCCTCTGCGCCATGCGCCTCCGCCGTCGAGTTCCGATAACCTGCGCGGCATCGTCCTGATGGCGCTGGGGTTCTTTTCCTTTGCCGCCTGCGACGTGATGGCCAAGGTCCTGACCGAAGCGCTGCACCCGGTGCAGGTTGTGTGGTTCCGGCAAATCGGCCTCGCCCTGGGTGTGATCGTCCTGCTGGCTCTGCGCGGGCCGTCCGCGCTGCGCTCACGACTGCCAATCTTGCAGATCACCCGCGGCCTGCTGGCAGTTTGCTCGGCAATCTGTTTCATCATCTCGGTCAGCTTTGTTCCGCTGGCCGATGCCGTCGCCGTGACCTTTATCGCGCCCTTCATCGTCACCCTTTTGGGTGCGTTTGTCCTGCGCGAATCCGTCGGCATCCGCCGCTGGATCGCCGTTGGCATCGGTTTTGTCGGCATGCTGATCGTGATCCGCCCCGGTCTTGGCGTGTTTCATCCTGCCATCGGCTTTACCGTCGCCGCCGCCTGCTTTTTTGCCCTGCGCCAAGTCCTGTCGCGCAGCCTGAGTGGGGCGGACCCGGTCATCACAACCGTTACCTATACCTCGCTCACCTCCATCGTATTGGTCAGCGTCGCCCTGCCCTTTGTCTGGACCACACCGGACCAGCTGTCGCTCTGGCTCGTCGCGTTCGGACTTGCCGCCACCGCCGGACTGGGAGAGGTCCTGGTGATCCGCGCGCTGGACATCGCTCAGGCCGTTGTGCTGGCCCCGATCCACTATTCGATGATCATTTGGGGCACCTTCTACGGCTTTGTGGTCTTTTCCGACCTGCCCGATGGCTGGACACTGATCGGCTGTGGCATCATCGTCGCCTCAGGCCTGTATACGCTGCATCGCGAGCGTCTGGCGGCCAAGGCCCCGCCAAACACTTGACGCAGCGGCACCTGAGCGCGCACTCTGAGGGGTCGCAGCAGAAAGCCCCTCACCATGACCGCCGCCCCACCCGAACCGGCCTTGCGTGACTACAAGGATACGCTCACCGACTCGCGCCGATGGGGCGCCTTCACCCCGCGCGATGGCGATATCGTCGTCTCGACGCCGCCCAAATGCGGCACCACATGGACCCAGGGCATCCTTGCGATGCTGATCGCCGGGGATCCTCTGGTCGACGCAAAAACCTCGATGAAATCGCCGTGGGTCGACATCTGCATCCGCGATGTCGCCGAGGTCATGGCCCGGCTGGAGGCACAGGACCACCGCCGTCAGGTCAAGACCCACACCCCCTTTGACGGCGTCCCCTACTGGCCGCAGATGCGGTACATCACCGTCTACCGGCACCCGATCGACGTGCATTTTTCGTACCGCAAACACGTCGCCAACATGTCCGTCGATTTTGCAGCCGACCTTTTCCCGGACGACCTGTCCAGAGGGTTCCGGCTGTTCCTCGACGGCGATCACATCGACGCCGTCAGCCTTGAATTCATCCTGACCCACTACCGCGAGACCCTGGCACGAGAGCCCCGAGAGAACATCCTGCGCCTGCACTACGCCGACATGACCCGCGATTTGCCCCGCACCGTCGCCCGCATCGCAAAACACGTCGGCATCGACCACCCACAGGCGCTGCTGGACGCAATCGCCGATGCCGCAACCTTTGACAGCATGAAGTCCAACGCCCACCGCTTTACCCCCTCCGCCGGACAGGAATTCTGGCGCAACGACGCAGAGTTCTTCAACACCGCGTCATCGAATAAATGGGAAGGCAAACTTTCGCCCGAAGACCTTGCAGCTTATGACGCACGCATGGCCGCCGCGCTGTCGCCAGAGGACCGGCGCTGGCTGGAATGGGGAAGCGCCTGAGCGTCAGCGCGGCTCCCAGCTATAGGCCCAATGGGTTAGCGCCTTGTGACCATCCTTGGTCAACGCATAAATCCCGGTCCCGACCTTGTCGAACCAACCATAGTGGTTGTCGCGCATGATCCGCGTGGCTTGGGCCACACCCGTGGCCGCCGCCACATCGCGCCCCCGGCACCGTCCCGCCTCTGCCAGATGCGCCGCACAGGCCAGCGCATCCTGCCGGTAGCCGGTGACAATCCCGTGGCGGGTCGCCCCGCCATCGTTGGGGTCGCCCCGGAGCCGCGAAAACTCGCGCAACAGTTTGACCGCCTTTGCCTTGGATCGCCTTGGCGCATAGGGGCCGGGATCGCACATCACCTCAACCGTCCCGTCGGCGCGCACGGTGATGAACCCCAGACCCAACCGCCGACACAGCGACAGGTTGTCCTTCAACGCGCGCCGTGCCGTGCGCCCGGCGGGTCGAGGCACGGCGATATAGACAAAATCGGTCACGCCTAACCGCGCGCAAGCCTGATGAAACAGCGACAGGGTGATCCGCAGTTTCAGTTCGACAATCACCGGCGGTTCGTCCCCGCGCACAGCCACCAGATCGGCGGCGCCGACCTCGCCCTTGACCTCATAGCCTTGCGCCACCAGCAACGCCTTGACCGGCGCATACAAATCGCTTTCCCGCTCCATTTGCGCAGTCTCACCAGCCTGCGCGCCCTTGTCCAGAACCGGCGATGCCGACTATGAAAAGACACCCCTCAAGAAAGGCCCGCCATGCGACCGATCTTCCTTGCCCTGACCTTCCTCGGCCTGATGGCCGGACCGCTGCACGCCGCCTGCGACGGGCAAAGCCTGACCCCCACGCTGACCACCGCCGAACGGGCAGAACTGGACACGCGCCTTGCCGACCTGCCCTATGCCTCCGGCAACCACTGGCGCGCCACGCGGGGCGACGCGGTCCTGCACCTGGTTGGCACCATGCACCTGGGAGAGCCGCGCCTGGACGGCCCGACATCCCGTCTGACCCCACTGGTCGAGGGCGCGGGCCTGCTGTTGCTGGAAATGGCTGCCGACGAAAAAGCCGCACTGGAGACGGCGCTGGCCACCCGCATGGACATACTGCTGTTGCCAGACAAAACGCTGCCCGACCTCTTGCCAGAGGCGGAATGGCAAATGCTGGCCGATGCCATGCGGCAGCGCGGCGTGCCGCCGTTCATGGGGGCCAAGATGCGGCCGTGGTATGTCTCGATCCTGCTGGCGATCCCGTCCTGCATGAAAGAGCAACTGGCCGAGGCAGACGGCCTGGACGCGCGGCTTGAACGTCACGCCGTGGCGGCAGGCGTTCCCGCACGCTCGCTTGAACCGTATGAGACCGGGTTCAAAGCCTTTGCCGACATGCCGTTCGAGACTCAGATGCTCATGGTGCGCTCTGCGCTCAGTGCCCCCGAGGACGGCGAGGACCTGTTTGAAACCATGCTGACAGCCTATTTCGCAGAGGATCACGGCGCCAGCCAGGTGGTGCTTGAGGTGCTGTCGCCCCGTCTGACCCCCCTGAGCGAAGCCGAGAACAAACGCGTCTTTCGCGCGCTGGATGAGGCGTTGATCTCCAGCCGCAACCGCGCCTGGATTCCGGTGCTGGAGGATGCGCTGGAGGAGACCGATGGCTATGTCGTGGCGGCCTTTGGCGCGGCGCATCTGGCCGGACACGAAGGGGTATTGCAACTGCTGGCGGATGAGGGTTTTACCCTCGAACGCCTGCCGTTCTGAGCAGCCCTGTCTGGCAAGTACCAAATTGCCGGGGACGGTGGGCGGGGCGATGTTCGGGCCAAGGGCCCGGACGAGCGCCGTTGCCGTCCCCGGCTGACATTCAGGCGGCCAGACCGCGCCCCTTCAACAGCGCGTCAACCCCCGGCATCCGGCCCCGGAATGCCATGTACAGCTCTTCAGCCTCCGCAGATCCGCCTTTCGACAGGATGAACTGTTCCAGCTTTTGCGCCGTCTCGGGGTCAAACGCGCCGCCCGCCTCCTCAAAGGCCTCAAAGGCATCCGCGTCCATCACCTCGGACCACATGTAGCTGTAATAACCCGACGAATAGCCGTCCCCGGCAAAGACATGGGCAAAATGCGGCGTCGCATGGCGCATGGTGATAGCACGCGGCATCCCGATGCCTTCCAGCACCTCTGCCTGTTTCTGCATCGGATCGGCGGGAGGCGTACCGGAATGGAACTCCAGATCCACCAGCGCCGAGCCAATGTATTCGACCGTCTGAAACCCCATGTCGAAGGTCGCCGCCGACAGAACCTTGGTCAGCAAAACCTCCGGGATGGCCTCGCCGGTGTCCGCATGGGTCGCAAATTCGGCCAACACCTCCGGTACTTCCAGCCAGTGTTCGTACAGTTGTGAGGGCAGTTCGACAAAGTCGCGCGCCACCGATGTGCCAGACACCGAACCGAATTCCACATCCGACAACATCTGGTGCAACGCATGGCCAAATTCGTGGAACAGCGTGCGCGCGTCGTCATAGGACAACAGCGCAGGCTTGCCCGCTGACGGCTTGGCAAAGTTGCAGACATTGACCACGATCGGCGCTTTTTCCACCGGGCGCTTTGCCTGTGACTGGAACGCGGAACACCAGGCTCCCGACCGTTTTGAGGACCGCGCGAAATAGTCCCCGATGAACACCGCTACATGTGTGCCGCCGCGTGTCACTTCCCACGCCTTGCAGTCGGGGTGGTACATCGGCACGTCCAACGCGTTGAACTCCAATCCGAACAGCCGGTTGGCGCAGGCAAATGCGGCCTCGATCATCCGGTCCAGTTGCAGGTAGGGCTTCAGCTCTGCCTCATCCAGATCGTGCTGCGCCTTGCGCCGTTTTTCCGCGTAATAACGCCAGTCCCAAGGCTCCACCGGCCCGTCGATCCCGTCAGCGCGCAGCAACGCCTCGACCTCGGCGGCGTCCCGCTCGGCCGCTGCCTTGGCAGGTTCCCAAACCGCCATCAACAGCTCGCGCACCTTGTCAGGCGTGCCCGCCATTTCCGTCTCCAGCTTGTAGGACGCGAAATCCGCATAGCCCAACAACTGTGCCCGCTCCGCGCGCAGGCCCAGAACCTCGGCGGCTATCCCGCGATTGTCTGTCTTCCCGCCGTTTTCGCCCCGCATCACCCAGGCCCGCCACGCCTTTTCGCGCAGGTCGCGGCGCGGGGAGAATTGCAGAAACGGCACGATCAAGGACCGCGACAGGGTCACCACCGGCCCGTCCGCCCCTGCGGCCTCACCAGCGGAACGCGCCGTATCCACGACGAACTCTGGCAATCCCACCAGATCTGCCTCGGACAGCGCCATCGACCAGGCAGATTCATCCTTGAGCAGGTTCTGCGTGAACTCCGTCCCCAGAACCGCCAGCCGCGATTTGACCGCCGTCATCCGGTCCGCCTCATCGCCCTCCAGCGCGGCACCGGCCCGGACAAAGCCGCGGTGCGTCAGGTATAAAACCCGCGTCTCTTCCTCATTCAGGTCCAAAGCTTCCCGCCGGTCCCACAGATCCTGAATGCGCCCGAACAGCGCCGCGTTTGCATAGATCGCAGAGGAATGCGCCGACAGTTTCGGGCTGAAATCGCGTTGCAGCTCTTGACGCTTGTCGTTGCTGTCCGCCCCGGAGAGGTTGAAAAACACGCCCAACACCTTGTCCAGCGCCTCGCCCGATCCTTCCATCGCCTCGATGGTATTGGCAAATGTCGCCGCCTCGGGGTTGTTGGCTATCGCCTCGATCTCGGCCATGTGGAACGTCAGCGCCTCGTCCAGCGCCGGGGCGAAATCATCATCAGAAATCTCGGCAAAGGGGGCAATGCCGAACGGCGTCTGCCAGTCGGAAAGCAACGGGTTGGTCATGGAAGTCTCCTGTGTGTCGCCGTTTAGCTAGGCGTCGGGACCGCCTGCTTCAATCGCGGCGGTCGATTTCATGTGGCCCGTGCCGCAAACCGGGCAATCCTCGCGGCGCTTCAGCCGGATCTTGCGGGTCTCGCCCCAAAGCGCGTCATAAATCAACATCTCCCCCCGCAGGACAGCCCCGGCACCGGCGATCAGCTTGATGCATTCCACCGCCATCATGGTGCCGATCACGCCGGGCAATGGCCCTAAAACACCCGCCTCGGCGCAACTCGGCGCCAGATGCGCGGCCGGGGCCTCGGGAAAGATGCATTGATAGCAGGGACCGGACTGCGCCGGGTCAAACACCGACACTTGCCCCTCCCACTGGCTGAGCGCGCCTGAAATCAGCGGTTTGCCTGCCGCCACACAGGCGCGGTTCACAAGGTAGCGCGTGTCGAAATTGTCGGTCCCGTCCAGCACCACGTCGTAATCGGCCAGCAAATCAGCCACAACCTCCTCGGTCAGTCGCCGTTTATAGGGGCGCACCTCAAGGTAGGGGTTCAGTGCCTCCATCGCGGTCTGCGCGGAAAACACCTTGGGCATCCCGATCCGCGCATCCGTATGGATCACTTGTCGCTGCAAGTTGCCGCTGTCGACCACGTCATCGTCGATCACGCCCACCGTGCCGACACCTGCCCCAGCCAGATACAACAACACCGGCGAGCCTAACCCCCCGGCCCCCACCACCAGCACCTTTGCCTGTTTCAAACGCTTCTGACCCGGACCGCCCAGTTCCCGCAGCACGATATGGCGGGCGTAACGCTCCAGCTCACCGTCGCGGAACTTGCCCGCGTCCGGTTGCGGCGCATCATGCGTTTCCTTGTCCCGCACCCGCGCCTTGACCCGACGCAGGACCAACGCATAGCCAAACCCCAATGCGGCAAGCCCGCCCAAGATCAGCCATCCCGCTGCCCCGCCGCCTGTCGCCTCACGCAAGGGGTGCCCCACTGGCAGTACAACCTGCACAATCAGGACGACGACATACAGCAGCCCCAGCATGTAAAACCGCGCGCTGCGCGGCACCTTCATCAGGTGGCCAATCGCCCAGATCACCGTGGCAAGCCCTAAAACCAACAGCATCAGCCGCGCCCCGTCGAGCCAAAGCCGCCCGTTCCGCGCGCCGTGTCCTCCAAAGCGCCCTCTTGGAACAGCGCCCGCACCACCGGGGCCACCACCATCTGCGCAATCCGGTCGCCGTGGTGGATCACAAACGCCTCATTGCCGGCGTTCATGACAATCACCCCCAGCGGCCCGCGATAGTCGCTGTCAATCGTCCCCGGCGCATTCGGCAACGTAATCCCGTGTTTCAACGCCAATCCGGACCGAGGCCGCACCTGCACCTCGAACCCGTCCGGAATGGCAATCCGCAGCCCCGTCGGCACCAGCGCCCGCGCCCCCGGCACCAGCATTAGTTGCCCCCGGTCGGGCAGGTTGGCGCGCAGATCCGCGCCCGCCGCCCCTGCCGTGGCATAGACAGGCAGGCCCAGCGCCCTGTCCGCCGCGTCTTCCCACTCAAAGGCAATCGCGACCTGTGCTTCTTCTTGGGTCAAATGCTCATTCTCCGCCCGGGCCTCGCGCACCGTCCCATGGCCCAGGCGCGCGTACGACCGCCCCCAACGCCTCGGCGATCCGGCCCGCCAGCTTTTCGGCCACCGCCCGCTTGGAGGCGCGCGGCCAACTTTCCGCGCCTTTGTCAGAGATCAGTACCACGGCATTTTCGGCCCCGCCCATGATCCCCGTTGCGGGGGATACGTCATTGGCAAGAATCCAATCACACCCTTTGCGCGCGCGCTTGGCAGTGGCATTCTCAACCACATCGTTGGTCTCGGCAGCAAAGCCCACGACCAGCGCGGGCCGCCCCTCATCCATTTGCGACACCTCGCGCAGGATGTCCGGGTTCTCGACGAATTCCAGTACCGGTAACTTGCCACCGATCTTCTTGATCTTTGCATCCGACGCGCTGGCCACGCGCCAATCGGCCACGGCGGCGGCAAAAACCCCCGCCTCGACCGGCAATGCAGCCAGAACAGCCTCGCGCATCTCGCGCGCGCTTTGCACCTCGATCACCTGAACGCCCAGGGGCCGCGCCGCGTCGGCGGGGCCGGTGACAAAAACCACCTCGGCCCCCAGATCGCGCAGCGCCTCGGCAATCGCGGTGCCCTGCGCGCCGGATGAGCGGTTGGCGATATAGCGCACCGGGTCAATCGGTTCATGTGTGGGGCCGGAGGTGACCAGCACACGCCGCCCCCCCAACGGCCCGGCGACAAAGAACCGCTCTATCGCGGCGATGATCTCCATCGGTTCAGCCATACGACCCGGACCATGTTCGCCACAGGCCATGTCGCCCACATTCGGACCGACCACACGCACCCCATCCGCCTGCAAGGTGGCAAGATTGCGCTGCGTCGCCGGGTGCTCCCACATGCGCACATTCATCGCCGGTGCCATCATCACCGGCGTGTCGGTCGCCATCAGCAGGGTTGTGGCCAGATCGTTGGCGTGACCACCCGCCATCTTTGCCATCAGATCGGCGGTGCCAGGGGCCACCAGCACCAAGTCCGCCACGCGGCTGAGCTGGATATGGCCCATCTCTGCCTCCTTGGTCAGGTCAAAAAGGTCGCGATGCACCTCTTCTCCCGCCAGCGCAGAGACGGACAAGGGTGTTACGAACTGCTCTGCCGCGCGCGTCATCACCGGAGTGACCGACGCCCCGCGCTCTCGAACCCGTCGGATCAGGTCAAGACATTTGTAGGCGGCAATGCCGCCGCCGATGATTAGCAGAATGCGTTTTCCGGCCAGCACGTCGCGCCCCCATTTAAGACGTCCGCACTATGCAGCACCCGCGCCTGTCCGCAAGACCCGGCTCCCGCTCAGATCCCCTGCCCCAGACCCGTTCCGGGGTCTCTCGGCCACCAAGAACAACCCCGTCACTGTCAATTTTTTCGGAACGCATCGCAGGGATCGCCTCGGTCCACGGCGGACGCGACCGCCTCTATCAGATCGAATCCCCCTTCGGGTGGGCTACGCCCGACTTCTCCCTGCCCCAGGGCAAAAACCGATACATCCGGCGCGGCTTGCAAGAACAGATAAGTCGCCCCCCAATCCTTGCGCGCATGTCCGTTGCCTGTGATCACCACTACCGGCCCGCCGGTCTCTTGCAAGGCCGACAACGTCGCCGCTGCCAGTTCGGCGTCGCGCAACCTTTGGATATCGACCATTATTGGCAACATTTCAAATGGCAACGCATCGCAATGCGCCGCCATCTGCAACGCTTCACGCTGCGCCTGCTGATCCTTGGCCAAGGGGGCATCCAAACCGAACACTGCGGCGTCGGCACCAAAAATCTCGGCCACGCCTTGCCCCATGACGGCACGCGCCTCTTCCCGCGACAGTTGCGCGCCAAAATGCCGGGCATCCGGCGACGCCGCAAAAATCGGATAATACATCGAGAAATCCGGCCAACCGCTGTCAGACCAAGACAATGCGACCGACAGGGCGGCCACATTGTCGATCAGTTCAGGCGCTACCTTTGCCGCAGCCTCTGGCCCCAGCATTTCCCAGACAACCGCCGTGGGCTGCACCTCTGCCACGATCCGCGCCTGCCGCAGGTGATGGGCAGGATTGTCATGCACCTCACCCAGAAACAGCACGTCGGCATCGGTATAACCCTCTGCTGCAGCAGAGGAGGCAAAAGCCATCAGGCAAGGGAAAATGAAATTTCTCATGCGAGAAAGTGATGCACTTCTCCGCTCTGCGCCTCAAGGGCTTTGCGCATCTTGCCAAAGGCAGCGGCCTCCAACTGTCGCACCCGCTCTTTCGACAGGCCCAGTTCATCGCCCAGCGATTCAAGCGTCCGGGTTTCGTCCCGCAACTTGCGTTCGCGCACGATAAACCTCTCGCGATCATTCAGCGATCCCATCGCCTGAACCAGCCAATCGCGCAACTGTTCGCGGTCATGGGTGTCCTCGACAATCTCCGACGCCTGCGCACCGTCATCCTCGATCGTATCGATCCACTCGCGCCCCTCATCCTCGGCAGACTGGGTGGCATTCAACGAAAAATCCGACCCCGACAACCGCCCCGACATCATCTCGACGTCACGCATCGGCACGCCGATCTCGGTAGCGATCTTGTGGCGCAGCTGATGTCCGTCCAGTTCCTGCCCCGAGGCCGCCGCCTCGCGCTCTATCCGGGCCTGAACCCGGCGCATGTTGAAGAACAGCGATTTCTGCGAAGAGGTTGATCCGGTCCGCACCATCGACCAGTTGCGCATCACATAGTCCTGGATGGATGCCTTGATCCACCACACCGCGTAGGTCGAAAAGCGCACGCCGCGATCCGGGTCAAACTTGTCTGCCGCCTTCATCAGGCCCAGGCCAGCCTCTTGGATCAGGTCGTTCATAGGCGCGCCGTACCGCTTGAACTTTGACGCCATCGAGATCGCCAGCCGCATATAGGCATGGATCAACCTGTGCAGCGCCTGTTCGTCGCGGTCATCGCGCCAAGCATAGGCCAGACGCAATTCCGTCTCCGCGTCCAGCAACTCGGCCTTCATGGCCCGACGCGACATGCTCTGGTCATTGAAAGTATCAAGTGCCATTTTCGTTCCCCTGGTGATCTTGGCCCCCTCGGGTCTGGGGCATTGTACCTGATACGCCGGGTGCCGTCTGACGGATCACTTTGTGGCTAAAAAATGCTGCGTCCTGAAATTTTCGTGACGATTTCGCTCGGTGATCACCCCTTTCACGAAATCTGATTTCCGGATGCCGCTGCGCTTCGTTACTTAAACGCAAACGCAACCGGAGAGGTTCCATGGCGCAAAAGCTTTTTCTTGGCGACTACAGTTATTCCAGCTGGTCCTTGCGAGCCTGGCTGCTGTTTCGCCGCTTTGACATTCCGGTCGGGATCGAACTGATCGACTTCATGAAGGCCGGCGTGGCCGAGCAGATGGCCGCCATGGTTCCCACGCGCACCGTGCCGACGCTGGTCACCGAAGAGGGAACCGTGATCTGGGACAGCCTTGCCATCGCCGAGGAACTGAATGACCGTCACCCCGAGGCTAGTCTCTGGCCCGCCGATCCGGCGCTGCGCGCTTTGTCCAGGGGCCTTGCGTCGGAAATGCACTCCAGCTTTGGCACATTGCGAGAGCTGTGCCCGATGAACCTGCGCGCGGCCTATGCTGAAACCCCTGTCCCGGACGGATTGCAGGCGGATCTGGCGCGGCTGGAGGTGTTGTGGACCCACGCTCTGGACGTGTCGGGAGGTCCGTGGCTTTGTGGCGAATACTCGGTCGCCGATGCGTTTTATGCCCCGGTTTCCGCACGGATCGCGGGCTATGCCTTGCCCGTGTCGGACAGGCTGCGCGCCTATGTTGACGCCCATCTTGCCGATCCGGCCTTTCGCCGTTGGCGTGCAATGGGGCTCGCGCGTGGCGCGACGCTGCCCTGGTATGACCGCGATTACGCAAAGGTGCCCTGGCCCGGTCCGGCCCCCCGCATTGCGCGGCCGGTGGATACCGGCACAGCGGAAAACACCGCCTGCCCCTATTCCGGTGATCCGGTGACGCACCTGATGGAAACCGAAGGTCGCGTCTTTGGTTTTTGCAACGCCTTTTGCCGCGACAAGACGGTGAACGACCCGGACGCCTGGCCGCAATTCGTGGCCCTGCGCGACGGAACAGGCGCGGTTTCTTAACCCGCCCGTGCGCGCGTTAACCAATTGCTAACCAAGACCGGCGCAGGCTCCCTTCGGTTCCGATGCGGAGAGGTTCATGGTTGCGCGCGCCCATACGGTGGCTTTCGAAGGGGTGCAGGCCCGCCCGGTGGAGGTGCAATGCGCCGTCACCCCCGGCGTTCCGGCCTTTTCCATCGTCGGCCTGCCGGACAAGGCAGTGTCAGAGGCGCGCGACCGGGTGCGCACCGCGCTGACCTCTCTGGCCATCGCGCTGCCGTCCAAACGCATCACGGTAAACCTTGCCCCCGCCGACCTGCCCAAGGTCGGATCCCATTTCGATCTGCCCATCGCGCTTGGCCTGTTGGCCGCGCTGGACATCCTGCCCAAAGATGCCATCGCCCAGACCGTGGCCCTGGGCGAGTTGTCCCTTGATGGCGACCTTTTGCCAGTTGTGGGCGCCCTGCCCGCCGCCATGGCCGCCGCGGATGAGGATCGCATCCTGATCTGCCCGCGCGCCTCTGGCGCAGAGGCCGCATGGGTCGACTCCTGCACCGTTATCGGCGCGGGAAACCTGCTGGACATCGTGCGCCACTTCTCCGGGGCCAATGTGCTGGAACCCGCCACACCCGGAGAGATCACACCTGTATCCGCCACACGCGACCTGCGCGACGTCAAAGGGCAGGAACGGGCCAAGCGGGCGCTGGAAATCGCTGCCGCCGGGCGTCATCACCTGATGATGATCGGGCCGCCCGGGTCCGGAAAATCCATGATGGCCGCGCGTCTGCCCGGCATCCTGCCGCCGCTGACACCGATCGAGGCGCTGGAAACCTCGATGGTCCACTCCATCGCCGGACTGCTCACCAATGGTGGCATTTCCCGGACCCGCCCCTTTCGCGAACCCCATCACACTGCGTCGATGGCGGCCCTGATCGGGGGCGGGCGCACGGCCCAGCCCGGAGAGATCAGCCTGGCGCACAATGGCGTGCTGTTCATGGACGAATTCCCCGAGTTTCCGCGCGGTGTGTTGGAAACCCTGCGCCAGCCGATCGAAACGGGCGAGGTCATGGTGTCGCGCGCCAACGCCCACATTCGCTATCCGGCGCGGTTTTTGCTGGTGGCGGCGGCGAACCCCTGCAAATGCGGCTATCTCACCGATCCCGCGCAGGCCTGTTCTCGAGCGCCAAACTGCGGCGAGGACTACCTGGGCCGCATCTCAGGCCCACTGATGGACCGGTTCGACCTGCGACTAGAGGTGCCGCCAGTGGCCTTTGCCGATCTCGACTTGCCCGCCTCGGGCGATACCTCGGCCGAGGTTGCCGCCCGCGTCGCCACCGCCCGCGCCGTACAGGAAGCCCGCTTTGCCGACCACGAAGATCTGCGCACCAATGCCGACGCCGAGGGCCAGTGCCTGGACGAGATCGCGACACCGGACGATGAGGGGCGTGCCTTGCTCACCCGCGCCGCCGACCGTTTTGCGCTGACGGCACGCGGCTATCACCGCGTTTTGCGCGTCGCCCGCACCATCGCCGATCTGGACGACAGCCCGGATGTTTGTCGCCCCCACATCGCCGAGGCGCTCAGCTATCGCCTTTTGTCCGCGAAAGAGAGTTGATCCACACCGCAAGGTCGCGCAGCGTCGCCCGCCCTTCCGGCAGGAGGTTGTGAAACATCGGCCAGACATGCGGCAGATCGTGGGCTATGACTTCGGTGACCACGACCCCCTGTGCGCGCAGCCGGTCCGCCATGCGCCGTGTATCATCCAGCAGGATTTCCGTGTCGCCAGCGCACAGCCAGACCGACCCCGCCCCATCAAAGTCGGCATAGAGCGGTGAGGCTTTGGGATCTCGCGGGTCAGTGCCTTGCAGGTAGCGCTCCAGCGTCTCATGCGCGCGTGCCACCGGTAGGATGACCTCTGCCTCCGCGTTGCGTGTCACGCTGTCGCCCGACAGCGTCAGGTCAGTGATCGGCGAGAAGGCAAAGACCCCGCGTGGCCTGGGCATACCCTGACGCAAGATTTCGGCCAGCGCCGCCAGAACCAATGCGCCACCCGCGCTGTCACCGCCTAGAATGACCCCTTCGGGCCGGTCCATCAGGGCACGGTAACAGGCCAGAACGTCGTCCAGAGCGGCGGGATGGGTGTGCTCTGGCGCCAGACGGTATTTCACCAGGCACGCGGGCACGTCTGCATCGCGTGACAGGCATGCCAGCATCGCTCGATGCGTCCGAGGCGACCCCATGACAAAGGCTCCGCCGTGGACATGCAGGATCACTGGCCCCACTTTGGACGGGTTGACGTGTAACACCGGCACGCCCTCCAGCGCCGCCGATTCAAATCGCGTTCCCCAAGGTGCGCGAAAATAGAACCGCGCCTTGGTCTCGAATGAGCGGCGCAGGGCAACGGCGTCCTGCGTGCGCGCAAGATGGGGCTTTTCCGTCCAGCGCAGCCAGGCGTTCAAGACCGGACGCATCAGGCTCATGGCAGCTTGCGTTCGATCGCTTGCCAGATCTTCTCGGCGACGTTGATACCGTCAAAGCGTTCGAGTTCCTGAATGCCGGTCGGAGAGGTGACGTTGATCTCTGTCAGCCAGTCACCAATGACGTCGATCCCGACAAATACCTGCCCCTTGTCGCGCAGTTCCGGCCCGATGGCCGCACAGATTTCCAGATCGCGCTGCGTCAGGGCCACCTTCTCGGGCCTGCCGCCGACGTGCATGTTGGACCGCACTTCGCCCTCTGCGGGGACGCGGTTGATCGCCCCCACGGGTTCGCCGTCCACAAGGATGACCCGCTTGTCGCCTTTGGACACGGCCGGCAGGTATTTCTGCACAATCAACGGCTCCCGCGAAAAGCCGGTGAACATCTCGTAAAGCGAACTGAGGTTGCCATCGCTGGCCCCCAGCTTGAAAACACCGGCGCCGCCGTTGCCGTATAGCGGCTTGACGATCACATCGCCGTGTTTCGCCCGAAAGGCGCGCAGCACGTCCAGGTCCCGCGCGATGGCCGTTGGCGGCGTCAGGTCCGGAAAGTTCAGCACCAGCAGTTTTTCAGGCGAATTGCGCACCCAGAACGGGTCATTCACCACAAGCACGTCGTCCTTGAGCCGGTCCAGTAGATGGGTCGTCGTGATATAATGCATGTCGAACGGCGGATCCTGACGCAGCCAGATCACATCCATCTCTGTCAGGTCGACGGCCACACGCTCCCCCAGCACAGCCGGACTGGCCTCTACCCGTTGCACGGTCATCCAGTGACCGCGCGCGGTCACACGGCCCTCTTCATAGGCCAGTTGGTCCGGCCCGTAGTAAAACAGTTGATGCCCTCGCGCCTGCGCCTCTTCGGCGAGTCGGAAAGAGCTGTCGGCGTTGATGTCTACCCCGGTGATCGGGTCCATCTGAAAGGCGATTTTCATGTGCTTTCCCTGCAAATCTCTTGCCATAGATGGCGCAGGATGCGGGCGGGCGCAATGCGGGCGCGCCCTTCGCCGCCGCACAGGGCCATTTCACCCGGACCAATTCAGCAGAGCGCGTTTTCAATCACCTTGATGTCACCATATGCATTCACCAACGCCACATCGAACCGCACATCCGTCAGGGAGCCGTGCGGCTGGGTTCCCAGAAATTCCTCTGCCGCCTGCATCAACCGCCTGATCTGGCGTTGCGACAGGCGGTCGGCGGCCCGTGCAAAACTGCGGCTTTTCTTGACCTCGACCAAGATGACCCCATCGCCGTTCTGCATCACAAGGTCAATTTCACCGGACTGACCGCGCCAACGGCGCGCCACCAGCGGATAGCCGCGCCGGGCATAGTCAGACGCGACACCGTCCTCAGCGGCAAGGCCGGTGTGATAGCCGCACAGCCCGGTCGCCTGTCGCCCCGTTTCAGCGGAGTCAGCCAGTCCCATCCCGATCTTCATCCTCTTTGTCAGAGCCCGTTTCAGCGAGGCGCATGGCCAATTGATAGACCGGACGCCGTTTCACCCCGAACCGCGCCGAGACAAAATCCGCCGCATCCCGCACGGACATCGTTTCCAGCGCCTTGTTCACCTCATGTTCTAGGTCAATTTCCCTAACAGACCCTGAAGCCCCTTTCCCGATCAGCACCACCACCTCGCCTTTGGCGGGGGTTTCGCGGTAGTGATCGGCCAGTTCGGACAGGTGGCCGCGTCGGGTCTCCTCGAATTTCTTGGTCAACTCACGGCAAACGGCGGCCTGGCGGTCGCCCAGCACCTCTTGCGCGGCCGCCAACATGTCGGGCAGCCGCCTGGGGGATTCGTAGAACACCAATGTTGCCGGAACCCCCGACAGATCCCGCAAAGCGGTTTTGCGTGGCCCACCCGCGTTCGGCAGGAACCCGGCAAAAAGGAATCGGTCCGTCGGCAGCCCCGCCAGCGTCAGCGCCGTGATCACGGCGCTTGCCCCCGGCGCGCTTGTCACCGCATGTCCCGCCTCCGACGCCGCCCGTGCCAAATCAAAACCGGGGTCCGAAATCATCGGCGTGCCCGCCTCGGAGGCATACAACACCGCGCGGCCCGCCTCCAGTTCCGCCATCAGGCGCGGTCGCATCCGCGCGCCGTTGTGATCGTGGTACGCCAGTAGCGGCCTGTCACCCAGCGCCACGCCTTGGATCTCCATCAACCGCCGCAGGCTGCGCGTATCCTCTGCCACCAGCACATCCGCCGACGCCAGCAGATCCAGCGCCCGCAAGGTGATGTCCCGCGCGTTGCCGATCGGTGTGGCGATCAGGTACAGTCCCGGCATCAATCCGCCACCAGACCCGGCATTGTCCGCAATCGTCACTGGCCCCCCCTTTCTCGCTTCTTTATGATCGGCGGCAAATCGCGCCGCACACTACCCGTGTCGCACCAAAAGCGCAGAACACGAGGGAGCCTGTAGTTCATGTTTGCCATTTTTACCAACCTCCGCAAGGCGCTGCGCCCATTGGCCGGTCTGGCCGCGGCCCTCACGCTGGCTGCTTGCGACCCCTCCGGCCTGCCCGGTCTTGGCGGTGGCGGCGACGGAGGCCCCCGGATCAACACCGGCAAACCGATCCCTGTCGCCCTGTTGGTGCCGCAGTCGGACAGTGGCGCGGCCCCCATTGCCACCGCTCTGGAAAACGCTGCTCGGCTGGCAATGGCGGACCTTGGCGACGCCGTGACCATCGACCTGCGCGTCTATGACACCGGCGGACAGGCACCTGCTGCCGCAGCTGTGGCCCAGAAGGCGGTCGATGACGGCGCCAAGATCATTCTGGGACCGCTGCGCGCCGATGCGGTGAATGCCGCAGGTCTGGCCGTGTCGGACGAGGGCATCAACGTGCTGGGTTTTTCGAACAACCCGACCATTGCGGGCGGCAACGTGTTCATCCTTGGCGCGACCTTTGACAACACCGCGCTACGCATGGTCGAGCACGCCCGCCGCAACGGCAAGTCCAAGCTGGTCATCCTGTATTCCGACGACGTGGCAGGCCAGTTGGGCAAGCTGGCAATCGAAAAGGCCGCGACGGCAGCGGGAGTTCAGGTGGTCGGATCGCAGCCCTACCAACTTTCGATCGAGGGCGTGTCGAACGCCGCACAAGCCGCTGGTCGTGTGGTCAATTCCGGTGCCGCCGACAGCATCTTTATCACCACCGACGCCACCAACGCCGCCATGCAGATGCTGCTGACGCAATTGCCTGAGGCTGGCGTGACTGCGGACAAGGTTCAGTACCTTGGTCTGACCCGTTGGGACGTGCGGCCGGATCTGTTTTCCATGCCCGGCGCGGACGGGGCGTGGTTTGCCCTGCCGGACACCCAGCGCCTTGCGGCGTTCTCGGCGCGCTACAAGACCGCTTATGGCACCGATCCGCACCCGCTGGCCGGTCTGGCCTATGACGGGATCAGTGCCATCGGCACTCTGGCTCTGGCGGGGCGCGCTGACGCACTGTCCACCACGGCTCTTACCTCGACTGGCTTTACCGGGACGGGCGGTGTATTCCGACTGTTGAACGATGGCACCAACCGGCGTGCGCTGGCGGTGGCCACGGTAAAAGACAAGCAGATGGTGATCCTTGACCCTGCCCCAAGCAACCTCTCCGGCGGCGGTTTCTGACACAGAAACCCTCCCCGATGACCTGATCGCGCCCGCCGCCGAGATCTTTGATCTCTCGGCGGTGCGCAGCGCGCTGTTTTCCGGCCTGCCAAAAGGCGCGGCGGAATCCGACATCCGCAAGCACACGGTCGCCACCCTGCGCGACGCCCGCGATGCCGGGCGCGCAGCAGTGGCAGAGGCCTTTGCGTTGGAACCGTTTGGTGCGCGACGGACCACACGATCCTATACCTGGATCACCGACTGCATCGTCCGCCTGACCTTTGAGATCGCCACCGAAGTCCTGCACCGGCGCCCCAACCCGACAGAGGCAGAGCGTCTGTCCGTCCTGTCGGTCGGCGGCTATGGCCGTGGCGAAATGGCCCCCTATTCCGACGTCGACCTGCTGTTCCTGACCCCCTATAAGATCACCGCCTGGGCCGAGAGCGTCATTGAATCGATGCTCTACATTCTGTGGGACTTGCGGCTGAAAGTCGGACACAGCTCACGTACGGTGCGGGATTGCCTACGCCTGGGAGGCGAAGATTTCACGATCCGCACCGCCATGCTGGAAAGCCGCTTTCTCATCGGCGACCGGGGATTGGCCGACGATCTGGAAAAGGCGCTCTGGAACGATCTTTTCAACGCCACTGCACGCGAATTTGTCGAGGCGAAACTGTCGGAACGCGATGCCCGCCACGACAAGCAGGGCCAGCGCTACATGGTCGAGCCCAACGTCAAAGAGGGCAAGGGCGGGTTGCGCGACCTGCAATCGCTGTTCTGGATCATCAAGTATGTCCACCACACCGACGACGTGTCGCGACTGGTGACGGCGGGTGTGTTCCGTCCCGAGGAATACGAAACATTTGTGCAGGCCGAGCGTTTTCTCTGGGCGGTGCGCTGTCACCTGCATCTGGCCGCAGGGCGCGCCAACGAACAGCTCAGCTTTGACATGCAGGTCGAGGTGGCCGCGCGCATGGGCTACAACGACCGGGGCGGGCGGCGCGCAGTGGAATGGTTCATGCAGGAGTATTTCCGCCACGCCACTGCCGTCGGTGATCTGACGCGCATCCTGCTGACCTCTCTGGAGGCGGACCACACCAAGGGCGCGCCGCTGATCCAGCGGCTGTTCAACCGCCCGCCGCAGGTCAAACCCGGCTACCGCGTGGTCAACAACCGCCTTGCGCTGGACGACGATGAGGCATTCCTGTCGGACAAACTGAACCTGTTGCGCCTGTTCGAGGAAGGCCTGCGCACCGGATTGCTGATCCACCCGGACGCCATGCGGCTGGTCAAGGCGAACCTGAACCTGATCGACAACGGCTTCCGCGACGACGAAGAGGCGCGCCGCCTGTTCCTTGACCTGATGCTGAAACACGGCAATCCGGAACGTGCGCTGCACCGAATGAACGAACTGGGCGTGCTGGCCGCCGTCATCCCCGAATTTGCGCCCATCGTGGCGATGATGCAGTTCAACATGTACCACCACTACACGGTGGACGAACACACCATCCAGTGCATCTGGAACCTGTCCGAAATCGAACTGGGCCACCTGACAGAGGAACTGCCCGTCGCCTCGACAATCCTCAAGGAAGGCGTCAACCGTCGAGTCTTGTATGTGGCGTTGCTGCTGCACGACATCGGCAAGGGTCGGGATGAGGATCACTCGATCCTGGGCGCACGCATAGCGCGCAGCGTCGCACCCCGCCTGGGCCTGAACAAAAGCGAATGTGCCACGGTGGAATGGCTTGTCCGCTATCATCTGCTGATGTCCGACATGGCGCAGAAACGCGACATCGCCGATCCGCGCACGGTCCGCGACTTTGCCAAGGCAGTGCAGACACGCGAGCGGCTGGATCTGCTTTGTGTGCTGACGGTCTGTGACATTCGCGGCGTCGGTCCCGGCGTCTGGAACAACTGGAAGGCCGCACTGATCCGCGCGCTGTACCGCCAGACGCGCCGCGCCCTTGAGGGCGGGATGGAGGCGCTCAACCGTGAGAACCGCGGCACCGAGGCGCGCAAAGCCTTGCGTGCGGCGCTGTCGGACTGGGACAAGGACGCACTGGTTGCCGAAATCCGGCGGCATTATCCGCCCTATTGGCAGGGCCTGCATGTCACCGCGCATGTCGTGTTCGCCAAACTTTTGCGCGACCTGCAGGAAGATGAGATCAAGATCGACATCCACCCGGATGAGGATCGCGACGCCACCCGCGTCTGTTTTGCGCTTCAGGACCACCCCGGCATCTTTTCCCGTCTCGCGGGCGCGCTGGCGCTGTCGGGGGCAAACATCGTCGATGCGCGGACCTTCACCACCAAGGACGGCTACGCCACAGCCGCGTTCTGGATTCAGGACTCCGAGGGATCACCTTATGAGGACACCCGCATCCCGCGCCTGCGCGAAACCATCCGCAAGACTCTGAAAGGCGAGGTTGTCACACGAGAGGCGATCCGCCCCAAGGACAAGCTCAAGAAGCGCGAAAAGGCATTCCGGGTGCCGACACACATCACCTTTGACAACGACGGCTCCGAGATCTTTACCATCATCGAGGTGGACACCCGCGACCGTCCCGGCCTGCTGTATGATCTTACCCGCACGCTGGCCAACCTGAACATCTACATCGCCTCCGCCGTCATCGCGACCTATGGCGAACAGGTGGTCGATACGTTCTACGTCAAGGACATGTTCGGGCTGAAACTGCACTCCAAGGTCAAGCGCGACCTGATCGAGAAAAAGCTGCGCGCCGCGATTGACGAAGGTTCGCAACGGGCGCGCGACTGACGTCCTACGAGTCCGGCGCAAGATCCTGGGTCGAGGTTTCGGTGATGCAATAGACCTCACCGTCAATCTCGATCCAGACCAGCCGCGCGTGGGTGACAGCCAGAGGGTCCAGCCCGCGCAGATTGTCACCCATCAATACCCCACCGTCGCGCGTGCTGTCCGGCAGCGTAAAGTCCGGCACCTGATTGCGTAGAATATCTGTCGGATTCTGCATCAACAATTCGATCGGCGACGCCGTGAATGGCGGGCTGACGCCAACGATCTGGTCAGGGTCGAACCCCTGAAGCAACAGCGCCGAGTCCGGCAACCCCTGCCCCTCTGCGGCGGCCTGTGCGGCCAGCAACGCAAACGCCGCGCCATATGCACATCGTCTCATGACCAATCTCCCTGTGGCTGTTTCAATCTCCGTCGCCCGCGTCCTGCGGGGGCGGGGCCGCGCTGACGGGGAATAACGCCGTCAATGACCCTCGGGATGCCACCAGCATGACGCACTTGAACGACGATTGGCCCGCGCCCTGCGCCTTGGTGGAGAAATGCACCGTGCAGGCCGCACCCTTGACGTTCACCCGTGTCGGCACCCCGATAGCCGCCCCATCCCGCGCCCGTGCGGCAAGTTTCTGTTCCGCGTGGTCGATCTGGGCCTTCAGCTGGTAATCGTCGCTGGCCGCATAGACCGGGATCACGCGACTGTTCTCGCCGATCAGGGCAAACACCGGATCCGGTGCCGCCACGGAAAAGGTCCACGGCTCCAACGTGTCGGATTTTTCGACCCTCTGCGCATACAGCCCCCGCGTATCAATCGAAATCGTCTCACCCGGCGCCAGTTCCTGCGCGATGGACACCACGGCGCGGCGCGACACGTCCGCTGGCACGATCTCGATATGCGAGGCAAAGATCGGCAGTTTCCCGGTGTTCCGCAACAGCCCGTCCCGCTCTGTCATAAAGGCTGTCACGCTCAGGCCTGGCGTGGTGAACAGGCGATGATACCCGTCCAGCATTGGCTGCCAGACAAACAACAACGCCGAGGTCACAAAGCCCAGCAGGGTTGCCACGGTGATGGTCTGTTTGGCGCGCTCATAGACCACGTTCTGGCTCATGTTGCAGGCGGTGCAGACCCTGGCATTCTGCGCCGGCAAAGAATTGGAACACCATCTGCAAACGGCGGCGGTCATGAAATCCGGAATCCTCAAAGGGCTGTCTCAATGAGGTCAGGCTACGCGCGGGCCAATCATCTGGCAAGCTTTCCGCGTTTTCAGTCGCCGATGTTCAACCCAGGGGCGCAGCGGCCTGGCTTCGCCCTCAACCCTCCCAGATTGCAGTCACATGTGCCTCTTGCGCGCTGCCCGTCTGGATGTCGGCAAACCCCATGGCCTCTTTGCGGGTCCGAAACACGCCAAAGGCCCACGGACTGTTGCCCTCTGTGATCGATTGATACATGCGCGACATGCCATAGGCCACGTCTCCCGGCGCATAGACCGACGTCTTCGACGACAGATCCCGCACCGTGTAGTAGTTTTTCATCTGGTAGGCGAGACGCAGCATATCGTCGAAATAACTGCTCTCCAACGTACAATCGGACATGTCGATCAGCACATGCTGCATGCCGTCAAACAGCGGATCAGCCGTGTAGGCCTGAAAAGCGGCGATATGCTGCGCGGTAGACACATCCCCACGAAACCAGGACAAAACCAGATTGGCTTCGGGCAGCACTTTGAAGGTGACAGGCACGGCAAAGCCCTTTCCGGGACTGTTTTGACGGTCATTTTCAGAACTTAGCAAAACCCTTCGTCAAGCAAAGCGCAATAGGTGCGCCTTTTGCCAAACATTTACACATATTCGCACGCCCCTTGCGTGCAAAGCACAGCACGGCATTCTGGCCTCATGTCCGATGTGCCGCAGTTCCTTGCCGTTGCCTTTGCCCTGACGGGCAGTCCAGGGCCGAACACCCTGTCGGTGGCGGCCGTCGGCGCAGCCTTCGGGCGCAGGCGCGGGCTGGGCTATATGGCCGGGCTGACGCTGGGCATGCTGGGGGTGATTGCCATTGTGGGCAGCGGGTTATCGGCCCTTTTGCTGGCCTTGCCCGGTGTCGCCCCGGCGGTGACGGTGGTTGCGGCGGCCTATTTCCTCTGGCTGGCATGGCGGATCGCCACCGCGCCGCCCATCGGTCTTGCCAAAGCGCAAGGCCAGCCGCCGCGCTGGACCGAAGGCGCGCTGCTGTCGCTGGTCAACCCCAAGGCCTACGCCGCCATGGCCGCCGCCTTTTCCGGCTTTACCCTTGTGACCGGGGCACCGGTTGGCGACGCGCTGGTGAAAACTGCCCTGCTGATGCTGACGATCCTTGCCGTCAATCTTGCCTGGCTTCTTGCGGGCAGCCTGCTGACCCGCATCGTGCGCAACCCGCGTGCCGGGCGCATCATCAACCTGACCTTTGCCGGTGCCTTGCTGGTTGCGGTCGCCGCCACGGCCCTACTGTAAGCCGCTGCTGCCTCCCCTTTCTCCGACTGCCGCTTTGGGATAAGCGAGGCGCAGAGCAGCAAGCGAGCCACCAATGAAACCCATCCGCCTTGTCGCCGGTGTCATGACCGTCGGTTTCTGGACCCTGATGAGCAGGGTCCTGGGTGTCGTGCGCGAAATCCTGATCCTTGGCCTGATCGGTCCGGGCCCGGTGATGGATGCCTTTGTCGCCGCCTTCCGCCTGCCCAACATGTTCCGCCGCTTTTTCGCAGAGGGCGCATTCAACGCCGCCTTTGTGCCGCTGTTCTCCAAGAAATACGAAGGCGAAGAGCATCCGATGGTCTTTGCCCGCGACGCCTTTAACGGGTTGGCGACAGTGCTCTTGGGGCTGACGGCTGTGGCGATGATCTTTATGCCCGCGCTGGTCTGGGCCACGGCGGGCGGCTTTTATGGCGATGCGCGGTTCGACCTGACGGTGGGCTATGGCCGCATCGTCTTTCCCTACATCCTGCTGATCTCGCTGGCGGCGCTGTTTTCCGGCGCATTGAACACCGCCGGGCATTTCGCCGCTGCCGCTGCCGCGCCGGTTCTGCTCAACATCCTTGTCTGCGCCTCCATGGCCTTGGGCGTGGCACTGGGGGGCGAGGTGATCCAATGGCTGATCTGGACCGTTCCGGTGGCAGGCATGGCGCAACTGGCGCTGGTCTGGGTCGCCGCCGAACGCTCCGGCCTGCGCATTCGCCCCGGCCTGCCGCGTTGGACGCCCGATATGAAACGCCTTGTGGTGATCGCCTTGCCTGCGGCCCTTGCGGGGGGCGTCATGCAGATCAACCTGCTGGTCGGCCAGCAGGTCGCCAGCCATTTCGACAAGGCGGTGGGCTGGCTGTATGCCGCGGATCGCCTGTACCAGTTGCCGCTTGGCGTGGTCGGCATTGCCGTCGGCATCGTTCTGCTGCCCGACCTGTCCCGCCGATTAAAGGCCGAGGATCACACCGGCGGGCGCGCTGCCTTTTCCCGAGCGGGCGAACTCAGCCTTGCACTGACCATCCCGTCGTCCGTGGCTCTGGTGGTGATCCCGCTGCCGCTGGTGTCGGTCCTGTTCGAACGGGGCGCGACCACCGCCGCCGACAGTGCCGCCATCGCCACGGCGGTGGCGATCTACGGGCTGGGCCTGCCGTCCTTTGTGCTGCAAAAGGTGCTGCAACCGCTGTACTTTGCCCGCGAAGACACCCGCAGCCCGTTCCGCTATGCCGTCTGGGCCATGGTGGTCAACGCCACTATCGCCATCGGCCTGTCACCCTTTATCGGCTGGTTGGCCCCCGCCATCGCCACCACGCTGGCGGGCTGGATCATGGTCTGGCAATTGGCCCGAGGTGCGCGAAAAATGGGAGAGGTCGCCCGCTTTGACACCCGCTTTCGCAACCGTCTGTGGCGCATCTGTGCGGCCTCGGCCGTGATGGGGGCGGCACTCTGGGGGCTGAACGTCTTGCTCGCGCCATGGCTTGCCGTTCCATACCTGCGCTTTGCGGTCCTGTTTGGCCTGATCGTGTCTGGGGCACTGGTCTATGGGATCGCGGGCCAGACACTGGGCGCTTTCCGCCTGTCCGAGGTCAAGTCCATGTTCAAGCGGTCCCGCGCATGACCACCCGCGCACTGCTCTCCGCCAACGACGCCGCCGCCGCGCTGGAACGTCTTGTCGCAAATGCGACGGAGGAGTTGCTGCTGTGCCTGCCTCAGCTGTCGCCAACAGCGCCTCTCTTCACGCCCGAGCTGCGCGATGGCGGGCTTGAGACATGGAGCGACCTGCTGGCACTGCTGTCGCGCCGGGGCATCGACTTGCGCATCCTGATCGCGGACACCGACCCATTGCTGGCACCTGACAGACACCGCTCGGCGTGGTCCCATGCGTCGGGGTTTGCAGATGTGTTGCAGGGTGAGGCGCAACTGGTCTGCGCCACCCACGGCCAACGTGCCACGGGCCTGCGCGCCCGAGCCCTGCGCCACCGTATTGCACCCGCGCTGGCCACGCTCCGGGCCGAAGTGCCCGCCAGCCTGACACCGGTACAGCGTACCCTGCTGACCGCTGGCGCAATCCCGCACCCCGCCGACATCCTGCAAAGTTTCGCGATCGCCGATGGTTTGCGTGCAGTGATCGGTGGGCCGGATCTGGGCACCGATGGCCCTGCCGTTCTGGCCCTTGCGGTCGAGGACGCGGATTTCTGCGGCGCGCTGCGCGGACAGTTTGCCGATACCTGGGCCGACGCCCGCACCAGCGGCGCGCCCAGCCTTGCCGCGCGCCTGTCCCCCATCACCTGCCACGCCAGACCGCAAAGCCGCGAAGATCTGCGCCTGTTTCGCACGCTTGCGCGACCGCAACGGGGCCTGGGCCCACGCCCGCTTGCCGATGACATCGAGGCGGCCCTGTCCCGTCTGTTTCGGTCAGCCCGCCGCCATGTTCTGATCCGCACCGCCGCCTTTCGCCACGACGGGCTGGCGCAGGCGCTGGCCGGGGCGGCAACCCCCAACGGCCCTGATGTGACGCTGCTGCTGCCGCCCGCCACCCGGGACACATGGGACGATGCCCGCGCCAGCGCCCTACAGGCCACCGTCCTGCGCGAGCTACAGACAGCCTATGGCCCGCGCCTGACGCTCCGCGCCGATCCAACCGCCTGCGAGAGCGCCACACTGTGTCTGATAGACGATGTGACCTTTCTGGGCTCAGCCACGCTGACTCGCCGGGCCTGCCGCTGGAACACAGAGGCCATGGTGCTGGTGCGTGACCCGGACCTGACACTGGCGCTGCACGCGCATGTCAGCGACACTCTCGCCCGGGGCGAGACGCTGGAGACGCCCGCCCCGCGTCACATTCGGTCCTGGTTGCCGGACGACCTGTTCTAGGGCGACGTTCCGGGCTGCCTCAGCGCCGCCGAATGCGCGCCACCACGCCAGCCGTCCCGCCGGGGGCCAGAACCACCGTCAGTCCAAACCCGACAATGAAACCCGCTATATCGGCGATCCAGTCGTTGGTGCCGCCAAAAAACACGCCAAACACCAGTTGCACTGCCAACAGCATCCCGATCAGCGAAAACGCCCGATACTGGTTTGCGCCGGCCGTGCCCAACCGCATCCACAGCAAAAAGGTAAACCCGCCGATCAGCCCGTAGACCGACGGAAACGCCCCGATCAGCCAAGGATCATCGCTGATCACGCCAAATGCCACCGCGCCGACAATGCCCGACAGGAAAAAGATCGTCACAAAGGCCAGCGATCCCAGCGCCTCTGTCACGATCTTGCCCATGGCCAGCAGGATCACCATGGCAAACAGCGCATGGCTGAAACTGGCGTGCAGGAACAGGTAACTGACAAAGCGCACCAACAGCTCTGGCGGGAATTGCCCGGTCTCCAGCATCCAGTCAAAGGCGCGCCCCGAAAATCCGTAGGATTCGATCATCCCGGTCCGCCAGCCGACAGCCGCCGGACCGCCGACAATCCCCTGCCCACCCAGCCAGATCACAAGCTCTATCACCGCAAGCACAAGGAACAGCGCAACCACAACCGGCGGCAGCGGGTTGACCGGGGCTTCGTTATGGGGATGGGTCATGGGCTGCCTCTTCCTTGACGGTCCTCAGCCGCATGGGTAAGCCAGCCGCGCAGCAATAGCCACACCCTCCGGGAGTCCCCATGTCAGACACGTCAGACGGCCAGCCCAACTCCGCCTTCACCCCGCGCGTTTTCTCGGGCATCCAGCCCTCCGGCGGATTGACGCTGGGCAACTATCTTGGCGCGTTGAAGCGTTTTGCCGACAGCCAGGATCAAGGCGTCCAGTCGGTCTATTGCATGGTCGACATGCACGCGATCACCGTCTGGCAGGACCCGGATGCGCTGCGCCGCCAGACGCGGGAACTGACCGCTGGCTTCATCGCCTCGGGCGTCGATCCGGAAAAATCCATCCTCTTCAACCAGAGTCAGGTGGCCGAGCACGCGCAACTGGCGTGGATCTTCAACTGCGTTGCCCGCATGGGCTGGATGCAGCGGATGACCCAGTGGAAGGACAAGGCGGGCAAGAACACGCAGAACGCGTCGCTAGGGCTGCTTGCCTACCCGGCACTGATGGCGGCGGACATCCTGGTGTATCACGCCACCCATGTGCCGGTGGGCGAGGACCAAAAACAGCATCTGGAACTGACCCGCGACATCGCGATCAAGTTCAACAATGACTATGGCGTCAACTTCTTTCCCATCACCGAACCGGTGATCGAAGGGGCGGCGACCCGCGTCATGTCGCTGCGCGACGGGTCCAGGAAGATGTCGAAATCCGATCCGTCGGACATGAGCCGCATCAACCTGACCGACGATGCCGATACCATCGCGCAAAAGATCCGCAAGGCCCGGACCGATCCGGAACCGCTGCCCGACACGGCCGAGGGTCTGGCAGAGCGTCCTGAGGCGCGCAACCTGGTGAACATCTACGCCGCGCTTGCGAATCTGACGGTGGATCAGGTCATCGCCGACCACGCTGGCCAGCAGTTCGGCACCTTCAAACCCGCGCTTGCCGATCTGGCGGTCGCCAAGCTGGAGCCGATCTCGACCGAGATGAAGCGCCTGACCGCCGATCCGGGAGAGATTGACGCCATCTTGCGGCGCGGTTCCGAGCGCGCGCGCGAGATTGCCGCCCCGATCCTGGCAAAGACCTATGAGATTGTCGGCATGGTGCGCTGAGGTCTTGACCGCTGCGCGGGGTGCGGATGCGGGACCGGGGCCCTGCCCCGGACCCCGGAGTATTTGGACAAAGAAGAAGCCGGGGCGGTTTTTTGGGAACGCGCTGAGCGCCGTCACAGGGCGCGGTTTAGCCTGACTGCTTCGCCGCCGTGATTCGCGCCATCAGGCGCAGCGCATGTGAGGGGTCCGCCGCGGCGACCGGCATCACCGGGTCATAGGCCGCGCGGATGATTTCCGCGATTTCGGGCCGCAGAATCACCTGCCCTCCGTCGAGCCGCGCAAGCGGCGACCGATCGGTAAAGGCGTTGTCCGACCAAAGCAGGATCGACTGTGCCACTTGGCTCAGCGCCAGCGTTTCGGCGGGCAGATTGGCCAGATCCGCATCCATCCGGAGAAAGATGAAGCAGGCCTTGATGCTGCCATCGCGATCGAACCGGAAGACGCGGTATTGGTTGGCATCCGCTGCCTGCAGCCGTGTCACCAGCGCCGGCAGGCCATCAACCATGCGGTCAAGGTCTGGCACGTCCAGCAGCTCTGCCCAATCGCGGCAGAAGAATACCATGACGTTGGCACCCAGTTCCGGGTCCGTTTCCGCCATCTGGTGGCCCGCCAGAACACAGACCGCCTCAAACGCGCCTTTGATCACCTGCAGCGTGGCCTCTTCGACACCAAAGACGATAGGCGACAAGGGGCGCCCCCAACGGGCACACAAATAGGTTCCGTCGGAACGTGTGAAGAGGGCGGCGATGTCATCTGCGATCATGCGCATGCGCGTACATGGCGGCGCGGCAAGCTTCAAGCCAGCACCTGATTTCACCAGTGGCCAGCATAGCCGCCTGCCGCAGGCGTGAGCTTCCGTAAACACCCAGTCAGGGTAACCCTACTTTCCCTTTCCAGCCGGTTGGTGAATAACGGTCCTGCAACGGCGTTCTAAAGGATTTCTTTCATGCGCATTTTATCATTCTTCGCGGCCGCACTGGTAGCCATATCCATGTTGGCGACCACCGCATCGGCTGAAGGGCTGAAACGATTGCAAAACCGCTGGAAGCCGGACCAAATGATCCACATCGAACATGGTCAGGTGCAAGTCGGACAAGTCCAGCCCGGCTGGTGGAGCGCCATGTGGAGCATTGATCCCATTCCCGGCACCAACTTTGTTCGCATCCGCAACCATTGGAAAGGGGACCAGTATCTGCATGTCGAGCACGGTCAGGTGCAGTCCGGGCAAATCCAAAACGGATGGTGGAGCGCCATGTGGACCCTGCAACAGGTTCAGTGAACCAAACTCACAGTCACAAAGAAAGGCCCCACTGTTTTCCCAGCGGGGCCTTAACATGACGGCGTGAAACGCAAACGCCGCAAATGCTATCAGAACAATTCGGTTTGTCCCGGCGGCACAGGCGCGGCAAGGCCAAGGTGCGTCCACGCCTTTTGCGCCAGCATCCGTCCGCGTGGGGTACGGCTGATCAGTCCCTGCTGCAAGAGGTAGGGCTCTACCACCTCCTCCAGCGCATCGCGGCTTTCGGACAGGGCGGCTGAGAGCGTTTCGATGCCCACGGGACCACCGCCATAGTTCTCTGCCACCAGCGTCAGATAGCGCCGGTCCGCGCCATCCAGGCCAAGGTTGTCGACTCCCAGCCGGGTGAGCGCATTGTCGGCCAGCGCGCGGCTGACCACGCCGCCGCCCTCGACAATGGCGAAATCCACCACCCGGCGCAGCAGGCGCCCGGCGATGCGGGGTGTCCCGCGAGAGCGCCGCGCGATCTCTAGCGCGCCGTCGCCCTCCATCCGCACGCCCAGCTTGACGGCATTACCCGACACGATCGTCTCAAGCTCTGGTATGGTGTAAAAGTTCAGCCGCGTCGGGATGCCGAAACGGTCGCGCAACGGCGTTGTCAGCAGGCCGAGGCGCGTCGTGGCCCCGACCAGCGTGAAGGGCTGCAATTCGATCCGCACGGTGCGTGCCGCTGGTCCCTCACCGATCACGAGGTCCAGTTCATAGTCCTCCATCGCCGGATACAGCACTTCTTCGACGGCGGCGTTCAGGCGATGGATTTCGTCTATGAACAGCACGTCGTTGCGTTCAAGATTGGTCAGGATCGCCGCCAGATCACCCGCCTTGGCCAGCACCGGGCCAGAGGTCATGCGAAAGCCGACGCCCAGTTCGCGCGCCATGATCTGCGCCAGCGTCGTCTTGCCCAGACCGGGGGGACCATGGAACAGCGTGTGGTCCATCGCTTCGCCCCTTTGGCGCGCACTTTGGATAAACACCCGCAGGTTGGCCCGCGCCTCTGCTTGCCCGATGAAATCGCCCAACATCTGCGGACGCAGGGCGCGGTCGCGGTCCTCTGGCAGGGGATCGGGACGCAGGGTTGGGTCCGGCTCACTCATGTCCATACCCTACCCCTTCGGCGCCAGCAGTTTCAGCGCAGCGCGGATCAGGCCTGCGGTGTCGGCGTCCGGCGCGGCTCCGGCGGCCTCTGCCACGGCCCCTGCGGCCTCTGAGGGGGCATAGCCGAGGTTGCCCAGTGCCGACAGCGCCTCGGCCTGCGCACTGGCGGCGCGTAGTGGGCCGGGGCCAGCGGCGGGCGCGGTTTCGATCACATCAATCGGCGTCGCAGGGTCAGAACCTTGTGACTCTGCCATGCCCATGGCCATAACCATCGGTGCCTTGTCTTTCAACTCCATCACGACTCGTTGCGCCGTCTTGGGGCCGATCCCGCGCGCCGCCTTGATCGCTGACCAGTCGCCCAGCGCCAGCGCGCGGCTGACCCCGTCCGGTCCCAGCGTTCCTAGGATCGCCAGCGCCGCCTTGGCACCGACGCCCTGCACCGACAGCAGCAGGCGAAACCATTCCTTTTCGATCAGCGTGGGAAAGCCGAAGAGCTGCAACAGATCCTCACGCACCAGCAGATCGGTGAACAGCGCCGCCGCCTCACCTGCACCGGGCAGACCCGCGCGCACCCGGTCGCTGCAATAGACAACGTAGCCAACGCCCTGAACGTCGATCAGAACGTGATCCTCACCGTGGTAGATGACCCGCCCTGCAATCCGCCCGATCATGCCCGCACCTTCATCCGTCGTATCCCCATGTGATGCGCGTGGCAGATCGCAATCGCCAGCGCGTCCGCCGCATCCGGCCCGGCCGGATTGGCGCCGGGCAACTGCAGATTGACCATATGTTCGACCTGATGTTTTTCCGCGTGGCCGACACCCACCACCGTCTTTTTGACAGAGTTGGGCGCGTATTCCCCGATGGTCAGGCCAAACTGTGCCGGCACCAGCAAGGCAATCGCACGCGCCTGACCCAGTTTCAACGTCCCGGCCCCGTCGCGGTTCACAAAGGTCTTTTCCACAGCCGCCTCATCGGGGGCCATTTCGCGGAACACCTCTGTCAAAAGGACATGCAACGACAACAGCCGCTCTGCCAATTCGGTGCCACCCGGCTTGCACAGGCCGTTTGCAACGTGCCTGAGTCGGCTGCCGTCTACCTCGATCACACCCCATCCGAGGGTGCGCAGCCCCGGGTCGATGCCCAATATCCGCATGGATGCCTACTGTTGTTGTTTTTCAGACACGGGTAGCACGAAAGGCGAACAAAGACCAAGGCTAATGCGTCGGCAGACAAATACGACACGGCCTGTTCCCGGACCGACACGCGCGGCCTGATTGCGTCACGCAGATGTCTGAAACCGACGCCGGAAGCGGCGGTTTTTTGCTTGTTTTTCAACAGGGTTAACGGCTGAAATTGCCATGCAAAAAATGCATGAGACCCATGCAGAAAATGCGGCTTGAACGGGCTGAATGCCCAAACTAAGTGCGGTTTCAGAACGAACAACAAACCAGACTCAAGGAGACCAGCGATGGCCGCAACCGACCTGACCCGCCCGTACGCCGCTTCGGGCTCCGCCGCGCGCATCGGCACCATGTTTGCAACTGCTATTGGCACGTTTGCCGCATGGAATGATGCCCGCCTGACCCGCAACAGCCTGTCCGCGCTGACCGATCGTGAACTCGACGATATCGGCCTGCACCGTGGCGACATCGACGGCGTTGCCGGTCGCTACTAACCCTTTGACTTGTGTGGGCCGGGCGGGATGACCCGGTCCATTCGGGCGCCACTCACGGCAATGCAAACGCCCACGCTTCACAAGAAGCGTGGGCGTTTGCATTCTGGGCAATAGGGAAGAAATCCACTGGACTTTCTGCGGGGCTCAACCCATCCGCGGCGTGATGAATCCGGCCACCGCACGCGTCACCGGATCGGCTTGCATGACCCAGGCCCCGGCCTTTTCATGCAAGGCCCCCTGCGACAGGGTGGTGACGCTGCTGAGATATTGGGTCTCACCCAACCAGGCAAAGGCCAGCACCTTGAACGCCATGACGACCAGCGCCAGCCGCAAGACCAGACGAAAGCCAATCCCGCTGAAATGCCGGTCCGGCACTTGTTCGATGATCCCGTTTCGGTTCATCCGGGTCACATAGCCTCGGGACATGCGGATGTGTTTGCGCCGCAGCGCCTGTTCGCGCTTGTAAAAACTTTGTTGGGCCTGATCCATGGCAGCCTCACCTGAAATCGGCCCCCACCGATTAAGACAAGTTTTAGCCAAACTTTACGGCAAGAATGTGGCAATTCAGCTAAAATTCGCCCTGAATGGTGTCGTTAACCCTTTGTTTACTGGTTTTTCCGCAGGGTCAGAGTGACCCATTCACCAATCGTATCGCGGCGCAATTGCGGCATTCCTTGGGCTGTGTAGACGTCAACCACTTCATCGGCCTGCCATGTCAGGATGCCCGACAGGATCGCATAGCCGCCGGGCGCGATATGGCTGGCCATGTCGGGGGCCAGATCAATCAGCGGCTGTTTCAGGATATTGGCAAAGACCAGATCATAAGGTGCGCGGCCATGCAGGTCCGGGTTGTCAAACCCGGCGGCCACCACGCAGGTCACCTTGTCGGACAGGTTGTTGGCGCGCACGTTGGCCTCTGCCACCTCGACGGCGACCTCATCAATGTCGGAGGCAATGACCATGTCGGGCCAGAGGCGCGCGGCCCCCATCGCCAGAACCGCCGTACCACAGCCGATGTCGGCGACATGTTTGCCGGTGAAGCCCTCAGTTGCCAGTCGGTCGAGCGCCTCCAGACAGCCCTGCGTGGTGCCGTGGTGCCCGGTGCCAAAGGCCATCGCGGCCTCGATCAGCAGCGGCACGGCCCCGTCGGGGATCTTGTCCGCGTCATGGCTTCCGTAGACGAAAAAGCGCCCCGCCTCGACCGGCGTCAATTCTCGCCGCACCTTGTCGACCCAATCGGTGTCCGGGACCTTGGACACGACAAAGGGCTTGGCCCCGTAGGCCGCCGCCAGCAGTGCCAGCGCCACTTCATCCGGTGCTTGGGTGAAATAGCCGCCCACCTCGGACATGCCAGAGCCGTCCTCGATCTCAAAGACGCCGATCCCCATGGGCTCCGGGTCCATGTCCTCAATTGCGAGGCCCAGCGCCTCGGCCTTATCCTTGTCGGCAAGCGTGGTGAAGGCGGTCCATGTCTTGGGCATTTTGGGCGGTCCATTCGGGGAAGAACGCCCTCGCTGTTGCACGAATGCCCTCCCGCTGCAAGCCGCAGAGCCACGGGTGTGAAACCGGTGTCATGGCGTGGTATCGCCGATGAAACAGATGAGATGATATCATGCCTGCAGCCCTGCTTGTCCTGTTCTACCTCGGTCTGACCTGCGCACCGCTTGTGATGGCCGCGGTGCAAGGCCATGCGCCGCGTCCCTTGCGCGATGAACTGGCCAGCGGTGTGGCGCTTGCCGGATTGGCCATCATTCTGGTCGAGTTTGTCCTGTCGGGACGGTTCCGGGTGATCTCGGGGCGGATCGGCATGGACGTCACCATGCGCCTGCACCAATTGCTGGCCCGCGCCGCCACGGTGATGATCCTGCTGCACCCATATCTGTATGCCGGTCCGCAAAGCCTGCGCGCAGGCCTGACACCGCCGGGCAGCGCGCCGCTCAACTTTGACTGGCTGGGACTGTGGCCGGGGATCGTCGCCTGGCTGCTGCTGGGCGCGCTGATGGTCATGGCGTTGGGGCGCAACGGGGTTTTCCGGCACGAACACTGGCGCGCCATGCACGGGATCATGGCGCTGATTGTGGCCGGGTTCGGTGTGCTGCATGCCACCCGTGCTGGCCGTTACAGCGCCGATCCGGCGCTGGCGATGCTGTGGTGGGGACTGTTTGCGGTGGCCGCCTTTTCGCTGTTGTGGGTCTATGTGATCAAACCGGCCATGAAGGCCCGCCGCCCCTGGAGGGTCAGCGCCGTATCCCGCCTAGCCGATCGGACCTGGGAACTGTGCCTGAGCCCGGTGGGCCACAAGGGCCTGCGCTACCGACCCGGCCATTTCGCCTGGATCAGTGTTGGCAAACTCGCCGTATCGCTGGATGAAAACCCGTTCTCCATTGCCTCCGCCCCGGCGGACGGGCCGGACCTGCGCTTTGTCATCAAGGAACTGGGCGATTTCACAAGCCGCCTTGGTGAGATCAAGCCCGGCACCCCTTCCTATGTCGATGCGCCCTTTGGGTCACTGACGCTGGACCGGCACCGCGACGCGGCGGGCGTTGCCCTGATCGCGGGCGGCGTGGGCATCGCCCCGATGCTGTCGCACCTGCGCCAACTGGACGCCGATGCGGACCCGCGCCCGCGTCTGTTGCTCTACGCCAACCGGACCGTCGATCAAATCGTCTGCGGCGCGGAACTGGACGCACGCGCCAAGGGCGGGCCATTGCAGGTCACCCATGTGCTGTCCGAACCGCCCGAAGGCTGGACCGGAGAGACCGGCTTTGTCACCGCAGAGGTGATCCAGCGCCATTTCGCTCAGGACGCGCTGCGCACCTGGGTCTTTGTCCTTTGCGGGCCGCCGCCCATGCTGCACGCCGTCGAAAAGGCCCTGATGAGCCTTGGCGTCGCGCCAAAAAACATCCTTTTGGAGCAGTTCAGCTATGACTAGCCGTGGACGTATATCCCGCACCTTCTGGGCGCTGACCGCCGTGATCGTGCTGGCGATTCTCGCCTTTGCCCTGCGCGGTGCGCTCTAGCGCCGCCGCCAGCGGTTGGGGTCACGCCATGCGCGCCGTTCCCGCAGGTTGACCTGCGGCAACTGCCCCTCACCGATTGAGCGCACATAGCGCCAGCCCAGCGCCCCAGCCAAAATGCCCATGCCCGCGCCCACCAGCGCCTGTGCATAGATCACGCCCTCTGCCGCGTACCTTGCCGTCAACCACAGCGCGGCGGGCCACAACAACAACCCATCCCGCAACCAGCTGAGGACAGAGGCCCAGAGCGGGCGGCCCAGCGTGTTAAAGGCGGCATTGGACACAAACAGCAGCCCGCCAAGGGTAAAGGACAGCGCACCGATGTGGGTAAAGGCGCGCAGCACCTCTGCCCCCTCTGCCGTCAGGCCGAACCCCGTGGCAATTGTCTCCGTCAGCGCCATCAGGATCAGCCAGACCACACCCGCGTAGCAGATGCAGAAAAGCGATGCGTCCCGATAGGTCTGGCGCAGGCGGTCGAACTGCCGTGCGCCAAAGTTCTGGCCAAAGATGCCGCCAATGGCCCCCGCCAATGAGAACAGCCCGCCAAAGGCCACCACCGTCAGCCGGTTGATCACCGCCCAGGCCGCAACCGCGTTGTCGCCGTAGACCGCGATAAACCCTGTTAGCAGGAAGTTTCCAAAAGGTGTGGCCATTTGCGTCACGATGGCAGGCACCGCCACCCGCAGCAGGGCGGGCGCGTGGCGCACCAGTAGGACCAGAGAGGGCCGCGCCAGCAGACCGTGCCGATACCCCGCATACCAGATCGCCAGCCCGGCCATGATGCTGCGAAAGATCCAGACGCTGAGCGCGGCCCCGTCCAGACCCATCCCCAGCACGTAAATCAGTACCGGATCCACCCCCAGCATGATGATCCCGCCGCCCATGGTGACCATCATCGCCTGCCGCGCCAGCCCGTCGGCGCGCAGCACGGCACTGCCGCACAGGCCCACCGCCATGACCGCGAGGGACGGCATCGACAGCGCCACATAGCGCGCGGCCAGGTCCAACACCTCGCCACTGGCACCGACACTGCCCAGCAGGTCACGGCGCAAGGCAATCACCGTGCTGGCCGTGACGGTCTGTACCAGAAAGGTCAGCAGCATCCCCGCCGCGCCCTGTTCACGCGCCAGCGCCCGTTCCCTGCGCCCGATGCTGCGGGACACCAGCGCCGTGGTGGCGACCATCAGCCCGACGCCGACAGAGACGGTAAAGAACTGGATGGCAAAGGCATAGCCGATGGCCGCCATCAGGATTGGCTGACCCAGTTGCGACACCCAGAACAGGTTGGCCGCATCGACGACAAAGACAAAGGTGATCCCCGCCGCCCCGGCCAGGGTCATGCGGACCACATGACCCAGCGTAGAGCCGGTCAGGAATCGCCCGTCCGCCTGCGTGGGGCGTGCCGCCACGCCTACTCGGCCGGGGCCGCCAAGACCCCGCCAAAGACCGTTTCATTGCCGGGTTCCGGGTGCCGTGGGATCATCATGGCCAGTGCAAGACTGATCATCGCCATGCCTGCAGCAAGACCAAAGACAGCGCCCGGTGAGATCAGCCAGAGAGCCCCCAGCAGAAAGGGAAGAAAGACCGCCGCGATATGGTTGATGGTAAAGGCCACGGCGGCCGTGGGTGCGATGTCCCCCGGATCGGCGATCTTCTGGAAATAGGTTTTCAGCGCCAGCGCCATGGCAAAGAACAGGTGGTCGATGACATACAGCGTTGCGGCAAGGATGACGCCCCAGCCAAACCAGTAGATCCCGCCATAGAGCAGGAACACCACTGTCAGGCCGACGTATTCAAAGATCAGCGTGTTCCGCTCGCCAAATTTGAATACCGCGCGGCCAAAGACCGGGCCGATCACCATGTTGGCCACAAGGTTGATCAGGTACAGCGCCGTGACCTCATGCACCTCGAACCCGAACCGTTCGACCATCATGAACCCGGCAAAGACCACAAAGATCTGCCGCCGCGCGCCCGACATGAATTGCAGTGCGTAATACAGCCAGTAGCGGCGACGCAGGATGAACTTCTTTACCTGCGGATTGGGGCTTTCGAATTGCGGATAGGCCAGCGCGCAAAAGGCGACGATGGCCACCGTCAGCCCCCCCGACACCATGTAGACAAAGTTGTAGGACAGGTTCCACGCCTCCCACGTCATCACGATGGCGATGTAGGCGATCAGCGTGGCCCCGGACCCGGCGGCGATCAGCCAGCCCAGCATCTGCGGCGCGCGGTCCTTGGGCAGCCATTGCAACTGCAGGCTCTGGTTCACTGTCTCATAGTAGTGAAAGCCGATGGAACTCAGCAGCGTGATGAACAACAGCCCGCCCATGCTGGGAAACAGCGCGGTCAGTCCTGTGGCCACCCCCAGCAGCACCAATGACACCAGCGCCAGCACCTGTTCGCGCATCACCAGCAGAACGGCGATCACCCCGATGGCCAGAAAGCCGGGGATCTCACGCACCGTATGCAGCACACCAATATCCTGACCGTCGAAATTCGCGGCCTCGATGACAAAGTTGTTGAGCAGCGCCGACCAAGTGGCGAACGACAGCGGCATCGCGATCGCCATCAGCGTCAGCAAGGCTGCGGGACGCCGCCACAGTGGCAACTGGTGCGCGTCATTGAGGGAAACAGGGGCCATGATCTGGCCTTACGCCGAAATCGACAGGTTGGCGAGAGGCGCGTATTCTGCATTCGCGCACAGTGCGGGGGCCGTTGACGCAAATTGTGTCGTTGCCGCCACGCCCGCCTGTCCCTGCCCGCCGCCTCATGATCTGCATCAAGGCAGTCCGGCCTTTTTTTGGTGCATCACGCTGCGCAACACGCGCAAGGAGCTGCTGTGATGGATATTGTCCCCCTGATCGACCGCATCGGCGAAAACCCGACTTCGGCGCTGTTTGGTCTGATCACCGGCGTGATCTTTGGCGTCGCGGCACAGCGGTCGCGGTTTTGTCTGCGCGCCGCCACGGTCGAATTTGCGCGCGGCATGATGAAGGACAAGGTCGCGGTCTGGCTGCTGACCTTTTCCACCGCCGTGGTCTGGGTGCAGGGGGCGCAACTGCTGGGCCTTCTCGACACATCCGACGCGCGCATGATGGCCGTGCCGGGCAGTTGGTCTGGCGCGATCATCGGCGGACTGCTGTTCGGCGCGGGCATGGTGCTGGCGCGCGGTTGTTCGGGCCGTCTGCTGGTGCTGGCGGCGACAGGCAACCTGCGCTCTGTCGTCTCGGGCCTGATCTTTGCCGTGGTGGCGCAGATGTCGCTGACCGGCTGGCTGTCGCCCGTTCGGGACAAGCTGGCGGCGCTGTGGGTCACATCGGGCGGGCGCAACATGGACCTGCTGACCGCTGCTCACCTGCCGCGAGAGGCGGGTCTGGTGATCGGCCTTTTGATCGCGCTGCTGGCGTTGGAACTCAGCCGTCGCAACCGGATCGGGGTTTCGCGGCTTGTCTTTGCCTCCGGCGTGGGGTTCGCCGCCGCTGTCGGCTATGGCCTGACCTATGCCCTCAGCCAGGTCGCGTTCGAGCCGGTCCAGATCGAAAGCCTGACCTTTACCGGCCCCTCGGCCAATACGCTGATGTTCTTTCTCGACCGCAATTCGGTGCTGGAATTCGACATCGGGCTGGTGCCGGGCGTGGTGCTGGGATCGTTCCTGGCCGCCGCCGTGACCCGAGAGTTGAAGTTTCAGGGCTTTGAGGGGCCGACCCCCATGCGCAACGCCATGATCGGCGCGGTGCTGATGGGCTTTGGCGGGATGCTGGCGGGGGGCTGCGCCATCGGCGCGGGCGTCTCCGGCGGGTCGATCTTTGCCGGCACCGCATGGCTGGCGCTGTTTTGCATGTGGATCGGCGGGATGAGCATGGACGCCATCCTGGGTGGGCGGGGACAACCCGCCCACGTCTGAGCGCGTTACATTGCCCGCACGGTGTCAATCATCAGCTTGACGTTCTCGGGGTCCGCATCCGGCGTGATCCCGTGGCCAAGGTTAAAGATATGCGGCCCGTTGCGGAACGCCTGCACCACGCGCTGCGTCTCTGCGACCAGCGCATCGCCGCCCGTGACCATGTGCGACGATGCAAGGTTGCCCTGCACACAGCCCGACACCTGCACATGCTCCGCCGCCCATTCCGGCGTCACGCTGTCATCCACCGCAACGCAATCCGCGCCCGTCGCCTGATGAAAGCCGATGTATTTGTCGCCCGCCTGACGCGGGAAGGCGATGACCGGCACGCCCGGATGCCGCCGCTTCAGCTCTTGCGTGATGATGCGGGCGGGTTCCAGCGCGTAGCGGTCAAAATCCGCGCCCTTGAGCGACCCGGCCCAGCTGTCGAACAGCTTGACCACCTCGGCGCCCGCCTTCACCTGCTCGGACAGGTAGTCAATGGTCGCCTCGGTCAGCCGGTCGATGATCTTTTCGAACAGCGCGCGGTTCTCTGCCTTCAACGCGTGGGCCGGTCCCTGATCCTTGGTCCCCTGCCCCGCGATCATGTAGGTCGCCACGGTCCAGGGCGCACCGGCAAAACCGATCAGCGTCGTCTCGGACGGCAGCGCGCCGGACAGGTTGCGCACCGTCTGGTAGATCGGGTTCAGCGTGTCGTGGATCATCTCACCGCGACCCAGCTTGTCAAAATCCGCGTCCGTGGTGATGGTCGACAGGCGCGGCCCCTCGCCGGTCACAAACCACAGATCCATGCCCAGCGCCTGCGGCAGCAGCAGGATGTCGGCAAACAGGATCGCCGCGTCGAATTCATAGCGACGGATCGGCTGCAAGGTCACCTCTGTCGCCAGCTCCGGGTTGTAGCATAACGACAGGAAGTCGCCCGCCTCGGCCCGCGTCGCCTTGTACTCCGGCAGATAGCGCCCCGCCTGACGCATCATCCAGATCGGCGGTGTCGGCAGTGTCTCGCCCGCAAGGGCCCGCAGGATCGTCTTGGTCATTCGGGTCGCTCCTCAATTTCGTTCGTCTTGGTCCAATGCACACCCGCCGGTGTCAAGCGGCGACCATCAACCGGGCGCGCATGACGCATCCCGCAGCGCGCAAATCCCGTTTCCTTTCCGGCCGACCCGCGCTAACCCTTGGCCATGACCGATCTGCCCACACCCCAATCCCCGCTGAAACTCGGCACTCGCGGCTCTCCGCTGGCGTTGGCCCAGGCCCATGAAACGCGTGACCGTCTGGCCAACGCCTTTGGCCTGCCACAAGATGCCTTTGAGATCGTGGTGATCAAGACCACCGGCGATGACCGCAGCATGATCGACGCCGACCGCCCGCTGAAAGAGATTGGCAACAAGGGCCTGTTCACCAAAGAGATCGAAGAGGCGATGCTGTCGGGCCGGATCGACATTGCCGTGCATTCGATGAAGGACATGCCGACGGAACAACCCGCCGGCCTGGTGCTGGACTGCTACCTGCCCCGTGAGGACGTGCGCGATGCGTTCATCTGCCCGGATGCCAACAGCCTGCAGGATCTGCCGCAGGGCGCGGTTGTCGGCACCTCATCGCTGCGCCGCCGGGCGCAACTGCTGCACCGCCGCCCCGACCTGCAAGTGGTCGAATTTCGCGGCAACCTGCAAACCCGGCTGAAGAAACTGCATGCAGGCGTGGCCCGCGCCACCTTCCTTGCCTGCGCGGGCCTGAACCGGCTGGGCATGACCGACGTACCGCAAAGCCCGATCTCCCCCGAGGACATGCTGCCCGCCGTGGCACAGGGCGCCATCGGCATCGAACGCCGCGTCGACGATGCCCGCGCGCAACAGATGCTGGCCGCGATCCACGATGCGCCCACCGCCCTGCGCCTGTCTGCGGAACGCGCCTTTCTTGCCGCGCTGGATGGGTCTTGTGAAACGCCCATCGCCGCTCTTGCCGAGCGGGATGGCGACACGCTGCGCCTGCGCGGCGAAATCCTGAAAACCGATGGATCCGCCGCCTACGCCGGTGACATCTCCGGTCCCGTCGATACCGCAGCAGACATGGGTCGCGCGCTGGCCGCTGACCTCCTGGCTCAGGCCGGTCCGGGGTTCTTCACTCACTGAGCCTCTCATCAGCGTGATAGGTATCGCGGCCAATCCGTGCTACCCTTTGCCGCACAAGCGCGTCTGTCCGGTCCGGCCGTCGCCGCGCGACGGCCTCTGCCAGGTTGGCGCCTTGCCACGCCATTAGGAGAGGACGCATGACACAGACAATCGGGAATCCCGGCACCTGGCTGGCGCAGGCCTTTGGGCGTGCCGGTCGACACGCGGCACAATCGACGCAGCGCCTTGGCGGGACCGAGGTCGCCGCCCCGCCCGGAATCCGCGATCTGACCACCGAGGATCTGCGAGAGGCGCTCAAGGCCGGATGGCACGACTTTCAGACCTGCCGGACGGACGTCATGTTCCTTGTGCTGCTCTACCCCATCATCGGGCTTGTCCTTGCGGTTTCGGCGCTCAACATGTCGCTTGTGCCGCTGATCTTTCCAATGATCGCGGGCTTTGCCCTGCTCGGGCCAGTCTCCGCCGTGGGCGTCTACGAGATCAGCCGCCGCCGCGAAGAAGGCGAACACATCGGCTGGCTCGGCGCGCTCAAGGTGATGGAACGGCCGCGCTTTGCGTCCATCGTCGTGATGGGCCTCTACCTCGCGGCGATCTTCTGCCTTTGGCTGGTGGTGGCGGCACACCTCTATGGAGCGACACTTGGGCCTCAGGCCCCTGCCTCGACAGGCGCTTTCATCAATAGCCTCATGTCAGCCCCCGGGACGATCATGATCGTTCTGGGCTGCGCCATCGGTGGCGTCTTTGCCCTGACTGTGCTGGCCACCAGCGTTGTGTCCTTCCCGCTGCTGCTGGACCGGAACCTCGGACTGCCGGTGGCAGTACAGACCTCGCTCCGGGTGACACGCCAGAACCCAAAGGTCATCCTGACTTGGGGCGCAATCGTCGCCGCCGGGCTGATACTCGGCAGCCTGCCGTTCCTGCTGGGACTGGTGATCGTCCTGCCGGTGCTGGGTCATGCCACATGGCACCTCTACCGCCGCGCCGTGATCTGATCAGACAAACAGGGCGCGGCCAAAAAGTCTGCGCCGCGCCCGCATTTCTTCTGGCCAAAAATATCCAAAGGGGTCGCCAAAGGCGACGGGGGGGGCATGCCCCCCCTACCCGCCCACCTTCAACACGATCTTCCCGATATGGCCGGAGCTTTCCATGCGCGCATGGGCGGCGGCGGCCTCTTCAAACGGGAACTCGCTGTCCATCACCGGTGCCACCAGCCCCGCATCCAGCAACGGCCAGACCTGCGCCCGCAGAGCGTCCGCGATACGCGCCTTGGCCAGATCGCTTTGCGGGCGCAGCGTGCTGCCGGTGATGGTCAACCGCCGCATCATGACCTGCGCAAAGTTCAACTCGATCTTCGGTCCCTGCAGAAAGGCGATCTGCACCAACCGCCCGTCATCGGCCAGCGCCTTGACGTTGCGCGGCAGGTAGTCGCCCCCCACCATGTCCAGGATCAGGTTTGCCCCGCCCACTGCGCGCAGCACCTCGACGAAATCCTCATCGCGGTAATTGATCGCCCGCTCGGCACCCAGATCGCGGCAGGCCTGACACTTGGCCTCGGACCCGGCCGTGGCAAACACGCGCGCCCCGAAATGGCTCGCCAACTGAATGGCCGTCGTCCCGATCCCGCTGGACCCGCCATGCACAAGGAACCGCTCCCCCGCCTGCAGGCCGCCGCGCTGGAACACATTCGACCAGACCGTGAAAAACGTCTCCGGCAGGCAGGCGGCCTCTTTCAGTCCCATCCCCTTGGGGACAGGCAGGCAATGGGCGGCGGGTGTGGCGACATATTCGGCATAACCGCCCCCCGGCAGCAGCGCGCAAACCGGATCGTCCAGCGACAGGCCGTCCACCCCGGCGCCCAGCGCGACCACCTCGCCCGAAGCCTCCAGCCCTGGCAGGTCTGACGCCCCGGCGGGCGGCGCATAGCTGCCCGCCCGTTGCAGCGCGTCGGGGCGGTTGACCCCGGCAAAGGCCACCTTGATCACCACCTGCCCGGCGGCGGGTTGCGGCACGGGCCGCATTGTCTGTTGCAGAACCTCCGGGCCGCCCGGCTTGGTGATCTCGATGGCGCGCATGGTGTCGGACATGAATAGGCCTCCCTGTTTGGGATTTGGTATCAAGCGGCGCGCAGGGGGCAAAGCGGTTTCGGACCGCGCCGCCTGTGCCCTATAGGCGCGCTCAGCGGGGCGGCGTGCCGCCGGGCAGATCCGCGTCCACGCCCGACGGCGCCTTGATCCGCTCAAGAATTTTCGCCGGCCCCGCCGTCAACGCGCCAAACAGTCGGTTCTCCCGCAGCTGCCCCTTTGCCTTTTCAAACCGCATCACGTCCTCGATCCGCCGATCCAGAAAGGCCCATGTCGCATCACTGCCCAGCGAATCGTCCCCCAGCCAGTACAGCACGGTCGAGGAATAGACCGCCGACAGCGTCGCCCGCTTGGTGTACCAGTTGAAATCGCGCGAGGTGTCACCCAGCGCGGTCCAGATCGCATCCGCTGTGCCCCAGATCAGCCGCGCGCCATCCGGCGCATAGGGTGGCAAGGCAAACAGCGTTGTGCCCCGCCGCACCACCTCACGGTCCTCCGCGGCCTCGATCCGGGCCCGCACGGCAAAGCTGACGCGGTCACGAAACCGCATCTCCGCAAGGTCCGCCACGGCGATACGGCGCAGCATTTCCACGTCACCCCGTTTGTGATAGGCCACCGCCAGATCGACGGCCCCGCGCGGGAACAGCCCTTGCGCCACCACCCGGTCCACACCGGCATCTGCCACGGCGGCGCGAAAGCTGGGCTCTGACCAGCCGTCAAAGGGCACATGCAACAGCGCGGCGTCCAGAATCCTGTCTGTGATATCGGGCATCGGGGGCATCCTTCGTGTTCCGTCTACACCCTAGACAAATAGAACGGTGCTTGCTATACGGCCACCTCCTGCAAATTCCCTTGCAACTCAAATCTAGAAAGGTGGTGAAAACCACATGCAGGTCAGTGTTCGTGACAACAATGTCGATCAGGCGCTCCGCGCTCTGAAGAAAAAGCTGCAGCGCGAAGGCGTGTTCCGCGAAATGAAGCTCAAGCAACATTTCGAGAAGCCGTCCGAGAAAAAAGCCCGTGAAAAGGCCGAGGCAATCCGCCGCGCCCGCAAGCTGGCTCGTAAAAAGGCCCAGCGCGAAGGCATGCTGTAAGCGTACCGAACGCTTTTAGTCAGATACGAACCCCTGCGGCCCGCCCGCGGGGGTTTTTCGTTTGCGGGACCGCTGTTGTGGGGCATAGGTGGCAAAGCAACGCGGCAAGCCCCGGAATACCCCACTTTGTAAAAACGCCGCGACGCCGCATACTCGACACCTAGAAGATCTCCCATATTGCGAGGGAACAATGACATTGCTGGCCCGATCCATCCTTTTCACGATCTGCGCCTGCGTGGCGGTGATCCCGGTGCCCGGTCGGGCGCAGGACATCAGCCGGGTTGTCGCGCTTGACACGCTGGCCGGAAGCGATCCGTTCCAGGCGCTGCAACAGGTCGACATCGCCATGCGCGACCCGCTGGTGCTGGGGACGCCACCGCAAATGCGGATTCTGGTCGATCTCATGCAATTGCGCGCCGAGCTGCTGGACGGGCTGGGCTATGTTCAGGCCAGCGACGCATGGGCCGATCTGGCGCGCACCCGCGCCTTTGCCCGGACCGAACTGGGTGAGGACCCGGTGCCCGCCTATCTCAAGGCCGCCCAGATCTATGAGGCGCAAGGCGCGCTGGCCTCGGCCCGCACGATGATCGAGGCCGCGATTACAGCCGAGCAGGAAACCGGCCGCAGCGATGATGCGCTGATCGACCTCTACACGGAACTGGTGCGCCTGGCCGACCTGTTGGGTGACGCCGAGGCCGCCGAAAACGCACGCGCCACGCTGAAGGCGCTTGGCAGCCCATCGCTGGAAACCGCCTTTGGGACCGACGATGGCGGGTTTCACGCGGTGGACGTCTATTATGCCACCGACCGCGCCCGCACCGGAGAAACCCACCCCGCCCGCTTTTACGGCGGCGACCGGGGCGACCGTCTGGAACTGGGCATTGCCACGGTGACCATTCCCGACAGCCACGTGGCCGGCAAGGTCGAGCAACCGTCGATCTGGCGACTGGAGTTTCGCGCCACCCCGTCCAAGCATGTCCTGCTGAAATCGGTCGAGCCGGTGGACCCGGACAGCTTCTTTGGCAAGTTGCAGGACGAATTTGCCGAGGAGGATCAGCGCGATCTCCTGCTGTTCATTCACGGCTACAACACCAGCTTTGAATACGCCGCCCAACGCACTGCGCAGATGGTCCATGACATGGGCAACGACACGGTCCCGGTGCTGTTTTCATGGCCGTCGCGCGATACCACCATCGGATACAACGCCGATGCGGCGGTGGTACGGCTGTCGGGGCGCCGTCTGGCCCGGTTCATGGAGGATCTGGTGCTGCGCTCTGGCGCGCGGTCGATCAACGTGGTGGCGCATTCCATGGGCAACCGTGCCCTGACTGATGCGCTGGAGATCATGGCGCTGAAGCGCGATGCGCGCCCCGGTGATGCGCCGATTCTGGATCAGGTGATGTTTGCAGCACCCGATGTGGATGCCGATCTCTTCAGCGAGATGGCCGGCACCTTCGCGCCCTTGGCGCAGCGCATGACGCTGTACGCCTCGTCGACCGATTGGGCGCTGGTGTCCTCGGGCAAACTGCACGGATCCGCGCCGCGCGCAGGCATTGGCGGGGACATCCTGTTGGCGCATCCTGCTCTGGATAGCATCGACATGTCCTCGCTGGGCGACGACATGCTGGCGCACAACTATTTTTCCAACGACAGTTCCGCGCTGGTCGATATCATGACCCTGTTCTGGCAGGATGTCCCGCCGGAACGGCGCTGCGGGCTACAGGCGCGTGCCGCCCGCAACGGCACCGTCTGGGAATACCGCGAAGGCATCTGCCCGTCGAATGACCTCATCGGGGTGATCTCGAACGCGCAGGCCAAACATTTGCGCACCAGTGACGAAATCCGCCTGCTGGTGTTTGACCTTCTGGCGGATCAGACCCGGGTGGACCGTGTCATGAGCGTGCTGGAACGCATCCTGCTCGCCATTCGCTGACACCCTTGCCGCGTGTAACAGAACCGGGCCCGCCTTTGAAAAAAGGGGGGCCCGTGTTGTCTGACGTCATGCACTCGGTACAGGCTCAGCCCGGTCCAACCATGAAACAGGTGATCTGGCGCGCCTGAAGCCGCCGACAGGCCAGTTCGGCGCTGTCCCGGGTCATTCCCATAAAGTTGGCGTCAAAGCCCGTCTTGCCCCGGACCACCTTGCGCGACGCGCCATCCAGCGACGCGGTTTCGGCAAGCGCGGTCTGCAACAGGATCTTTTGCGCGGCATATTCGCTGGGATAGCGGCCCACATTGATGCCCCAATGCCGACCGCCCGAGGTCGACAGACGGGTCACCACCTCGGCCTTGCGCGCCGGGGTCGGGGTATCCTTGAACGTCAGTGTCGCCGCGGCGGCGGCCACGCCGACGGGCCGCTGCACCGGCTTGATGGAGGCGGTCGGCGCGACCGCGCTGACCACCATGGCCTCTGGTACGGGGTCTGGTGCCGCGTCTGGGATCGGGCTTGGCGCCGTGTCAGAGACCATGGCGATCTCTTGTAGCTCCCGCTCGATGTCCTTGCCCACCGACGCCACAATCGGCGCCACCATGCCGGGTGTGACAACGCTACCGGGACGGGCCTGCGGCCGCAGGCTGCGCGTGACCGCCGCCGACGCGACGCGGATCGACTTGGCCCGCGTTCCGGGGACGGGGTCCGATGTCTTGGCCACGACAACCGCGCCTGCCCCCTTGCCCAGATAGGGCGGTGCCTTGGGCGCACGATTGTTGGCCCATGCCGGGGATTTCTTGAACCCGAGGTCCAGCAGCTCTTCGACCCGTGCATTGCGCGATGCGGTCGAACGGCCACCAAAAACGGTTGCAATGACACGTTCCTTGCCACGCTCGGCTGAAGCCACAAGGTTGAACCCCGCAGCGCGGGTATAGCCGGTCTTGATGCCATCCGCGCCCTTGTAGGAATTCAGCAGCCGCGAATTGGTGTGCGACACCTGCCGCACCCCGGCATCCGCCGTCTTGCGTGAGAACAGATTGTAATACTGCGGATAGTCATAGATCACATGCCGTCCCAGGATCGTCATGTCGCGCGCCGTGGACAGGTGTCCGCTTTCGGTCAGGCCGTGCGCGTTTTTGAAGGTGGTGCGGGTCATGCCCATGGCCTGCGCCGTGCGATTCATCCGCCGGGCAAAGGCCGCTTCGGAGCCTTCGATCGCCTCGGCCATCGCGGTGGCGGCGTCATTGGCGGATTTCACCGCCGCCGCCCGCACAAGGTAACGCAGCTTGATCTTCTGCCCCGGCCGCAAGCCCAGCTTTGACGGCTCCTCAGAGGCGGCCTTGCGCGACACCGTGACCAGCGTGTCCATTGTGATTTCGCCGTTCTGCACCGCCTCGAAGACGACATAGAGCGTCATCATCTTGGTCAGTGAGGCCGGATGCAGCCGGGTATCGGCGTTCTGCGCATGCAGAACCTTGCCGTTGCGCGCGTCCATCACCATGGCCGCATAGGGTGCGGCGGCCACGCTGAGAGGCACGAGTACCATCAGCCAAACAAACATGAAGATGAGCAGGCCAAAATGGCCCGGAGTCCTGCGACGTCCCGTCACGATTCACTGCCTTTCTGCCTCGTCCCCCCGATTTTTCGGTTGGGGTTCTTTTCTTTGTCCCGATGCGACTCTGCCAGCACCGTGGTTAAGGTCATGTTAACATGAGAGCGACTTCAAGAGAAGGCGGCAATATACTGATTTCTAATGGTTTTACTGCAGGCACGTTTCTACATGTTGCGATTTTCCCCGATCCGCCCCCTAGACCGTCCAATGCGGCGGGATTGTGACGAATTAAGGCAGGAATGTGGCGACTCGGCTGTCCTGCGGGATCAGCCGATCTCGGCCACAAGGTCCGGCAGATCACCCAGATCCGCAACGGTGCGAAAGCGCGGTGTTTCGGGGGCGTCGGCGTGTTCCAGCGCCCAGGCCAGATCATGCGGCACATGTACGCCCCACGCGCCCGCAGCGATGGCCGGAACCACATCCGATTTCATCGAATTTCCGACCATCATCGCCGCGCTGGCCCCGCCCGGCGTTGTTGCGAAGATGCGCGCATAGGTGTCCGGCTGCTTGTCCGACACGATCTCGACCGCGTCAAACAGCTCTCCCAAACCGGATTGCGCCAGTTTGCGTTCCTGGTGCAGCAGGTCGCCCTTGGTGATCAGGACCACGCGGTGCGTGCCGGCCACCGTCTCGACCGCCTCACGGGCATGGGGCAACAGCTCGATCGGGTGGGCCAGCATCTCACGCCCCGCCGCCATCAGCTCTGATATGACAGAGGCCGGCACGCGCCCCTCTGTCACCTCGATGGCTGTCTCGATCATCGACAGGACAAAACCTTTTACACCGAATCCATAGTGGCCGATATTGCGCCGCTCCGATTCGATCAGCCGGTCGGCCAAATGGTCGCGCTCTGCGTAGTCACGCAGCAGATCTGCGAAACGGTCCTGAGTCAGCACGAAAAAGCGTTCGTTGTGCCACAGGGTATCGTCGGCATCGAATCCGATTGTTTGCAGTTTTCCCGCCATCCTGTATTCAGCCCCAACGGCCCCCTTTTCGGCAACACGCCTTAGCCTATATAAAGAGGCCGTACCTGGAAACCCAATGCGCGAACGGTTCGATGACAGACGCCTCCATCACACGGACGTTCATGATGACGGACACCCCGCCCACTGACGGCGAGGACGATGTCGGCGTGGCCGTCCAGACCAAGCCCAAGACAAAACGCCCGCCGCTGTACAAAGTGCTGCTGCTGAATGACGACTACACGCCAATGGAATTTGTCGTGCATGTGCTGGAACGGTTTTTCGGCATGACCCACGCACAGGCGTTTGAGGTCATGTTGACGGTCCACAAGAAAGGCGTCGCCGTGGTCGGTGTCTTCAGCCATGAGATCGCAGAGACCAAGGTGGGACAGGTGATGGATTTCGCCCGCCGCCACCAGCACCCCCTGCAATGCACAATGGAGAAGGAATAGGCGCCCGCGCCGTTCCGCCCCATGTCAGCAGATCGCCTCTCTTACGCCCTTGCCACCGGTGGCCTTGTCCTGCCGGACAGCGGGACCATTGCCCTGTTCGGTGCGCCGGGCGATGCCCTCCTTGATGCGCTTGATCCCTCGCGCGTCGAGGTCATCCAAGGCTTTTTCCCCGATCATGCCGCCTGGCAACGTCGCGGTGTGACCACCCGGACCGATGTCGTTGGGCCCTACGCCGCCGTTGTCGTCACCCTGCCCCGCGCGCGCAATCTGGCCGAACTCCGCATCGCTCAGGCCAGCGCGCTGACGCCGGACGGGCTGGTCATTGTCGACGGGGCCAAGACGGACGGGATCGAATCCATCGCCAAGGCGCTGCGCGCCCGCCTGCCCCTTCTTGGTCAGGTCTCCAAGGCGCATGGCAAATGCCTGTGGTTTCAGGGCGGTGTGGACCTGTCTGACTGGCACCACGCCCCCGCGCGCCTGCCGTCGGGCGATCTGACCGCGCCCGGCGTGTTTTCCGCCGACGGCCCGGACCCGGCCTCGCAGGCGCTGGCCGCCGCCCTGCCCGACACGCTCAAGGGCCGCTTTGCCGATCTGGGTGCTGGCTGGGGCTGGCTGTCGCGCGCAGCGCTCACCCGTCCCGGCCTCACCGAACTTCATCTGGTCGAGGCGGACAAGACCGCGCTGGACTGCGCCCGCGAGAATGTCACCGACCCGCGCGCCGCGTTTCACTGGGCCGATGCCACCGACTGGACCCCGCCCGCGGCGCTGGACGGTGTCATCATGAACCCGCCCTTTCATCAGGGCCGCAAGGCAGACCCGCAGATCGGGCGCGCCTTTGTCACTGCCGCCGCGCGGATGCTGGCCCCGCATGGGCGGCTCTGGCTTGTTGCCAATCGCCACCTGCCCTATGAAACCGCCCTTGGCGAGACGTTCCGCGAAACCTCCGAGATCGGCGGCGACACCCGTTTCAAGATCCTTCATGCCGCCAAACCGACGCGCCAGCGGCGCTGAACCCGGCCTGATTGGCCGGACAACCCCAACGAGGCACACATGAGTTTCTCCATCCAAGGCAAGACCGCCATCGTCACCGGCGCCGCCAACGGCGTGGGACTGGCCATCGCCCGGCACTTTGCCAATAAGGGGGCCAACGTCATGCTCGCCGATATGGACGAGCCTCAGTTGATGAAGGAATGCGGCGACACGTCCGAGGACAGCACGCTCCGCTATTTCGCCGGCGACCTGCGTGAGCGTCTGACCATGGCCAACCTGCTGTCGGCCACGCTGGACGCCTTTGACCGGGTCGACATCCTGATCAACGGATCGCGGCAACTGCTGACCTCTGATCCGCTGGACCTTGAGGATGACACCGTCGAACAGCTGTTGTCGCAAAACCTGACAACCGCCTATCGCATGACGCAGCTGGTCGCGCGCCGCATGATCAAACAGGCCGAGGGACAGGAAGAGGGGCAGGTGGGCGCCATCGTCAACCTGTCGTCCATCGCCGCCCGCCGCACCCACCCGGAACTGCTGGGCTATTCGGTGTCCTGCGCCGCGCTGGACCAGATGACCCGCTCGATGGCGGTGGCGCTGGCCCCGCACCGCATCCGCGTCAATGCGGTGGCCTTTGGCTCTGTCATGTCCGCCAGCCTCAAGGACACGCTGCGCGAGCACAAGAGTTACCGCTCCGACATTGAGGATCACACCCCGCTGGGCCGGATCGCGGCCCCGCGTGAACTGGCCGAGTCGGTGCAGTTCCTGTCCTGCGAAGGCGCAGGATTCGTCACCGGCCAGATCATGACCGTGGACGGCGGGCGTACCCTGCTGGACCCGGTGGCCGCCCCGGCGCACTGACACGGGCGCACTGACACGGGCGCTTGAACCGGGCGCTTGAACCGGGCGCTTGAACCGGGCCGGGCGTCGCCCTAGACATCCCCAAAACGGAGGACGCCGCATGATGGACGCCGAAAAGACCCGCACAAGCGACTGGTTCCGCCAGTTGCGCGATGAGATCGTCACCGCCTTTGAGACGCTCGAGGACAGCCACGCCAACGACCCCTTTTCAGACATGACCCCGGGCCGATTCGAGGTGACGGAAACCAAACGCGCCTCGGATGACGGCTCTGACGCGGGCGGTGGCTTGATGAGCGTGATGCGCGGCGGTCGGGTGTTCGAAAAGGTTGGCGTCAACGTCTCGACCGTCTACGGCACGCTGGGCGACGCTGCGCAAAAGGCGATGGCCGCGCGCGGCGTTCCGGGCATGGACAGCGACCCGCGTTTCTGGGCCTCTGGCATCAGCCTTGTGGCGCATATGCAGAACCCGCACGCCCCTGCCGTCCACATGAACACCCGCATGTTCTGGACCCCCGGCGCCTGGTGGTTCGGCGGCGGGTCGGATCTGAACCCCTGCATCGAATACGACGCGGACACCGCGCATTTCCACGCCACCCAAAAGGCGCATCTGGACCCGCATGGCGATACTCTGTACCCGGAACTCAAGGCTTGGGCGGATGAGTATTTCTACATCCCCCACCGCCACCGGGCGCGCGGCGTCGGCGGCATCTTCATGGACGACCGCAACACCGGCGATTGGGAGGCGGATTTTGCCCTGACCCAGGACATTGGCCGTGCCTTTCTGCCCGCCTATCTGCCTCTGGTGGAACAGCGCCGCACGCAGGAGTTCACCGATGCGGACAAGGACACGCAGCTGGTCCATCGCGGCCTGTATGCGGAATACAACCTTGTCTACGACCGGGGCACCAAGTTTGGTCTGGCGACAGGCCACGACGCAAACGCCGTATTGATGAGCCTGCCGCCGCTGGCAAAGTGGGTCTAGGCGCCCCCTACCAGTACATCACCGCCACCCGGCCGCTGCCGAAATGGGACATCATGCGCACGCGCAGGATGTACTCTTCCCCCTGCAACAGGCGGATGGTGATTTCCGCGTTGTCCTCTGTGCCGGCGTCGTCCGATCCGGCCATGAAACGCGCCGTCTCGCCGTCCTTGCGGAACAGGACCATCAGCATGTCGGCCCGACCGAAAGAGCGGATGGTGTAGTCCCGCGTCGCCGTCGGTTGCAGCAGGAAATTGACCTGATCGGCGGGCATCATGTCCAGAACCGCCGATTTGAACGGCTCCAGCAGCGTGGTCTTTTCTGCCTCTGCCTTGGGGTAGAACTTTTTCACCTCGGCCTTGTCCGTATCGCTCAGCCCCAGTTCGGGCCGCAACCCGGTGCGGTATTCATCCGGCTCCAGGATCAGCCCGGGACCAAACCCATAGTGCATGACGGAATCCGGGTCCCACTCCGACCCTTCCACATCGGCAGATGTCAGCTTGCGCAGCACATTGTGAAAGGTCTGCTCCCGACTCCAACTGTTCGGCGGCCCGGCGAAATAGGCATAGACCGCGTCCTCGTCCCAGACGATGCCGGAAAACGGGTTCTGGTGTTCATGCGGAAAGCCCAGCGTATGGCCGATCTCATGCACCGCCGTATCAACGCCGCGCGGGTCGTTGCGCAGATCCCAGCCGATGTTCATCGTGCGCTCGTTCTGGCCGGGAATGTCGATCACGTCGCGCCCTACATAGGACCACGACCCGCCGGGTTGAAAGCCGATCCGCACCTCGGCCTCGTCAATATCTTCGGTTTCCTCGAAATTCAGCCCGATGCCCACATCGGCCCAGATCTGGAACCCCTCGCGCACCTTGTCCATGTTGAACGCATCCCCGGCAAAGGGACCGTCATCGAACAGGAAATAGCGCAGGGTGGTGCCGTTGACCCATTTGCGGTCAACATAACGGATCAGGCTGGCGCGTTCGTCCGACACGCCGGGGCCCAGCACCCGTTCCGGCACCTTGGGCATGTCGCATTGCCCCAGATGCGCCGCATCGCCGGGGTTTTGCCCGCCCGGCCCGCCACCGTTTTGCGCAGAGAGTTGCGCCAGAACCTCCTCTATCTGGTCAAGCCGCTGAGACAGGTGCCTGTCATATTTGGACGTCGGACGTGGGTCCGCTGTGGGTCTGGCCATGTCAAATCTCCTAAATGCTGAAAATGCACCGCTATGGTATCACAATTGGCGCATTCTTCAACTTTAAGGAGATTTCAGCCTGTGAAGGCGTCCGTCCACTGACCCGGCTCCAGCCCGTCCAGTGTCCAGTCTCCGACCGACCAGCGCACCAGCCGCAGGCAGGGCAGACCCACATGGGCGCACATCCGGCGCACCTGCCGGTTGCGGCCCTCGGTGATGGTCAGTTGCAGCCAACCGTCCGGCACCGTCTTGCGAAACCGCACCGGCGGATCACGCTCCCACAGATCGGGCGGGTCGATCCGGGCGACCTTGGCCGGGCGCGTCGGCCCGTCCTTCAGCGTCACCCCCTTGCGCAGCTGCGCCAGTTGGTCCTCCGACGGCACGCCCTCGACCTGCGCCAGATAGCTTTTGGGGCGCTTGTACTTGGGGGACGAAATGCGCGCCTGCAACGCGCCGTCATCGGTCAGCACCATCAACCCCTCGCTGTCCCGATCCAGCCGCCCCGCCGGATAGACGCCGGGCAAGTCGATATAATCGGACAGGGTGGCGCGCGGGCTGCCTTCGGTGCCCTTGTCAGTGAATTGCGACAGCACGCCAAAGGGTTTGTTGAACAGGATCACCCGCGCCATGATTTACCTCCGCGCCGCAAAGAAGTCTCGCAACAGCGCGGCGGACGCCTCTGCGCCGATGCCGTCATAGATCTCTGGCGCATGGTGGCATTGCGGATGGGAAAACACCCGCGCCCCCTGCGCCACGCCGCCGGATTTCGGGTCCGCCGCGCCGTAATACAGCCGTCGGATGCGGGCAAACCCGATGGCGGCGGCGCACATCGGGCAAGGCTCCAGCGTGACGTACAGATCATGGTCCGGCAGCCGGTCTGCCCCCACAGCGGCGCAGGCGGCGCGGATCGCCAGCACCTCGGCATGGGCGGTGGGGTCGTTCAAGGCGCGCGTTCGGTTGCCCGCCCGCGCGATCACCTGACCAGAGGGCGCAACAAGGACGGCACCCACCGGCACCTCGCCGCGTGTCGCGGCGGCGCGCGCCTCGTCCAGCGCCGCGTCCATATGGCTGCGAAATGTCATTTCCGGTGCTTACCGCGACAGCGCGACCGGGGAAAGCCGCTTGCGACCCCCTTCCCCCTTGCACCCCCTTCCCCCCGGCCCTGTCGCCGCGCTATGGGACGCGGATGGAAAACAAGACCCCTCCCGGAGACCGAATCGCCAAGGTCATCGCCCGCGCCGGTCGCGCCAGCCGGCGCGAGGCCGAGCGCATGATCGCCGAAGGCCGCGTCACCGTGAACGGCAAGAAGATCGACAGCCCCGCGCTGAACGTCACCGACGCCGACCAGATCACCGTCGACGACACCCCGCTCAAGGCGCCCGATGCCGCGCGGCTGTGGCTGTATCACAAGCCCACCGGCCGCGTGACCACCACCCGCGACGAACAGGGCCGCCCGACGATCTACGACGATCTCCCCGAAGACCTGCCCCGCGTCATGAGCGTGGGCCGCCTTGACCTCAATTCCGAGGGGTTGCTGCTGCTGACCAATGACGGCGCGATCAAGCGTAAACTGGAACTGCCCTCCACCGGCTGGCTGCGCAAATACCGGGTGCGCGTCAACGGTCGGCCATCGGACGACACCCTCGCCCCGCTGCGCAAGGGCATCGAGGTCGATGGCCAGCGGTTTCAGCCGATGCAGGTCACGCTGGACCGCCAGCAGGGGGCCAACGCCTGGCTGACCATCGGCCTGCGTGAGGGCAAGAACCGTGAGATTCGCCGCGCCATGACCGACATCGGCCTGACCGTGAACCGGCTGATCCGCACCTCTTACGGTCCGTTCCAGCTGGGTCAGTTGAAGGCGGGCGAGGTTGAGGAAGTGCGCCGCAAGATCCTGCGCGACCAACTGGGCATGGACCCCGAGCCTGTCGGCACCGCCACGGCCGCTAAACCCGGAAAACCCGGCAAACCCGGTCGGGCAGCCAAGCCCACCGTCCAGCGGCGGCGGCGTCCCCCCAAAAAGGACTGACCCCCCAAAAAACCGCATCCGGCTTCACACTTCGTTAACTCTTCTTTCTTTTTCCCGGCGATTGCCCCGTTTTCGCCCGGTTTCGCACGAATGTTGGCCTCATGGTGACAACATTCATAGCCCTCGCGATTCTCACGGCCTCGGCGCTCTTGGTGCTGGGAAACCTGCGCACGGTCGCCGTCGATACCTTCGACGCCGTGGCAACCTATGCGCGCCGCGCCCGCCAGACCGGACAAATGACCCGGCATGTGGCCTATTTCGCGCTGTGGCTGATGATCTTCATCATGAGTTACGCCTGAGGGGACACACGCATGGCAACGGAGCAGACCCGACAAACCGACACGGCAGAGGACGCCGACGAACTGGAAATGCCCCGGCTGGACCGGGCGCAGCTCGACTCGGGGCTAAACTTTCTGTTTCTCGCCGCCTTTCCGCTGCTGCTGTGGGTGTTTCAGGACTCCTTTGCCGGGATCGCCACCGCCATTGCGCTGATCTGGGTGCTGTCGCTGGCGTTGCGCCTGATTTCGGTCGGGCAGCATTTGCACCACGACTATGAGCGTGCCGAAGTGGCCCACGCCCCCCGGGTTCCGCGCAAGCTGATCGGCTCTGTCATGGTCGGGTTCGTGGTGCTGGTTCTGGCCGGATTCAAATACGACAGCCTGTGGATGCCCGCGCTGGCCGGGATGGTTGCCTGCGGTCTCAGCATTGCCGCCTTCGGGCTGGACCCGATGCGCAACAAAGGCTCTGAACGGGCGCGACAGGTGGCGGCGGCGGACATCGCCGAACTGGTGCTGGCGTCGCTGGCGGACCGGATTGCCGCGCTTGAAGATACCGAACTGACCACAAAGACCCAGACCGCACGGCACCTTGTCCTGCGTCCGATGCGACGCAGCACCGGTGATCCGGGGAAATCCGCCCGCCTCGCGCGGCCGGTGAACAAGGTCATATCCTTGCTCGACCAAGAGGTGATCCGCCTCGAATCCGCCTGGAACACCCCCGGTCAGGATTTCGCCCGCCGCCGCTATCTGGCCAAGCTGGACGTCATGACCGACAGCTTTGAGGCATTCGCCGTACACAGCGGCATTCGCGGCGCGCGCGATGCCTTTGAACGGCAGGCGGATCAGCTGATCGACCGGATGCCCCGAGAATCCGCCGCCTGAGCGGCGCGCCCCGGACTTCCCCCTAGCAAGTGCAGCATTTTGCCCTTAAGTTCTGCGTTGAAAAGGCGCGGCAGAGCGCCGGAAAACGGGGAGTCTGATGTCGGGAAACGCCTTGCAGAAGGTGAGCTATGTCTTGCTGATCGTGCTGCTTTTCGGAGTGGCAACCGGCTTATTCGGGGGGCTCTGACGTCATGGCCCAGCGATTTGGCGGAAAGCACAGCCCCGATGGCGCGTCAGGCGGACTGGATGACCGTCCCCGCGACGAACGCCCGGCGTATCACGGGGCGCGCGTGGCCCCTGCGGGCGCGCGGTCCAACGTGTTGTTCATTCCCGGTGTGATCCTTGCGCTCCTGTCGATCAATGACGGGGCTGTCGGCATGGCCGTGGGCCTTGCCGGTGCCGCCGTGCTGGTGCTGGGCGCATGGCTGTTGCGCGACGGCCTGCTGGCCGAGGCCGCATTCCATGACCGCAAGGTGGCGCGCCGCCCGGCGATCCCGCGCAAGATATTCGCCGCAGCCCTCTGCGGCATCGGGGCCGGGTTGGCCGCGTGGCGGTCCGAACCAGGGCTGATCGCGCCGCTGATCTTTGGCGGCGCGGCCGGGGCGCTCCACCTTGGCGCCTTCGGCATCGACCCGATGAAGGACAAGGGGATGGAAGGCATCGACACCTTCACCCAGGACCGCGTGGCGCGGGTGGTGAACGAGGCCGAAAGCTATCTCAGCGCCATGACCGATGCCGTCAGACGCGCCGGAGACCGTCAGGTCGAGGCGCGCGTGGAACGGTTTGTCACCAAAGCGCGCGAAATGATCCGCACGGTAGAGGAAGACCCGCGTGACCTGTCCGGGGCCAAGAAGTTTCTCAGCGTCTATCTGATGGGGGCCCGCGACGCGACGGTGAAGTTTGCGGATGTCTTTGCCCGTTCCAATGACCGCGCGGCGCGCAGTGATTACATGATGTTGCTGACAGATCTTGAGGAAAGCTTTGACAAGAAGACTGACAAGCTTTTGGCCGACAACAACGAAGACCTGAATGTAGAAATCGAGGTGCTGCGCGACCGTTTGCAGCGCGAAGGCGTCCATCTCGATCGAAGATGATTTTAGTGAACGGGGAATCTCATGTCTGAAAACACACGCCAGGAAGCCGAAAAGGCCGTTGCCTTGGTCGATGAAATCAATGCTGTCGTGCTGCCCGATCCGGCTGAAGCGAACGCCGTTGTGCCGCTCAAGGACGCGCCCGCCGAGGTGAGCGCAGAGATCCGCAGCCGGATGGAAGAGCTCGACATGGGCGACACCAATTCGATTGTCTCTTTCGGCTCTGCCGCGCAGGCCGAATTGCAGGAAATCAGCCAGGCGATGCTGGCGGACGTGCGCAACAAGGACGTCGGCCCGGCAGGCGACAGCCTGCGCGGCATTGTCACCACCATCCGCGGCTTTTCCATCTCGGAACTGGACGTCCGGCGTGAGCGCAGCTGGTGGGAAAAGCTGCTGGGCCGCGCCGCGCCTTTTGCCAAGTTCACCGCGCGCTACGAGACGGTCCAGAGCCAGATCGATAAGGTCACTGATGACCTTCTCAAGCATGAACATGTCCTGCTGAAAGACATCAAGTCGCTGGACCTGCTCTATGAAAAGACGCTTCAGTTCTACGACGAACTGGCGCTGTATATCTCTGCCGGTGAGGCCAAGCTCGAAGAGCTGGACACCCAGGAGATCCCCGCCAAGGAGGCCGCCGTTCAGGCCGCGCCTGAGAACGATCAGGTCATGGTGGCGCAGGAACTGCGCGATCTGCGCGCCTCGCGCGACGATCTGGAACGCCGGGTGCACGATCTGAAACTGACCCGTCAGGTCACCATGCAGTCGCTGCCGTCGATCCGCCTTGTGCAGGAAAACGACAAGAGCCTTGTGACCAAGATCAACTCGACCCTCGTGAACACCGTACCGCTGTGGGAAACCCAATTGGCACAGGCGCTGACCATCCAGCGCTCGAAACAGGCCGCCGCCGCCGTGCGCGATGCCAACGACCTGACCAACGAGTTGCTGACCTCGAACGCCGCCAACCTGCGCGACAGCAACAAGATGATCCGTCAGGAAATGGAACGCGGCGTCTTTGACATCGAGGCGGTCAAGCAGGCCAACGCCGATCTGGTCGCCACCATCGAGGACAGCCTGCAAATCGCGGATGAAGGCAAGGCGCGCCGCGCCAAGGCCGAGGAAGAACTCAAACGGATGGAATCCGAACTGCGCGACACGCTGGCCTCTGCCAAGTCGCGCCGTCAGGGTGCCGGCGCGGTTCCGTCCTGAGGTGAGCAGGGTGCGGGGCGGCCTGAGATCGGCGTTTGCGGTGGCGGTGGCCCTGACCTTGTCGGGGTGCATCGGGTCTGATCTTGCACCGCGCAAGACCTCGGTCACACCAGAGGCGCGCCCCCCCGGGGCCGCGCCCGCCGCCCGTGCCGCAACGCCAGAGGCGTCTCCTGCCAGCAAGGCGCTGACGCAGTATTACGGACGCGTCCAGAACGATCTGGTCGCGCGCGGCCTGTTGCGCACCGACGGCGGCGGCCCGGACACCGCCTATACCGACACGATGCTGGTGCGCAATTTCGCCGCCATCGCGCTCGAAGAGGAATATGAACGCGGCGCCGGCCTGCGCCCGTCGTCCGGCACGCCCAGCGCGATCAAGAAATGGAACATCCCGATCCGCATGACGACAGAGTTCGGCCCCAACGTGCCAAGGGACCAGATCGCATCGTCAAAGGCCGCGGTTGCCAGCTATGCCGCCCGCCTGTCGCGCATCACCGGGCACCCGATCTCGATGGTCGACAGCAACCCCAACTACCACGTCCTGTTCATGTCAGAGGATGACGCGGACCAGATCGCCCCGCGCATCCGCCAGATCGTACCGGACGTGAACCCCAACGCCCTGCGCATCTTCAACAACCTGCCGCGCGGCATCCATTGCGTCGTCGTCGCCTTTTCGCGCAGCCCGGGCGGCTATGACTACGGCACCGCCATCGCCATCATCCGCTCGGAACATCCGCCCCTCCTGCGCCGCTCCTGCATCCATGAGGAACTGGCCCAGGGCATGGGCCTTGGCAACGACAGCCCGCGCGCCCGTCCGTCGATCTTTAACGACGATGACGAATTTGCGCTGCTGACCACCCATGACGAATTGCTGCTCAAGATCCTCTACGATCCGCGCCTGAAACCGGGCATGCGCGCCGAAGAGGCCATGCCGATCGTGCAGCAAAAGGCGGCGGACCTGATGGGCACCAGCGGACCTAGCTAGGCCCGCCGACAGGCCACGCGGCATTTTCACCGTCATTTCCCCGTGACGTGCCGAAGGGGCTTCCGCTACTCTGAGGATCGCGTACCCTGTGCGCAGCATCGCACCCGCGACGATTAAAGCTAACGATTGGAGGCCGCACCATGGGCATCTGGGATTTTCTATCGGGCCAGTTCATCGACGTCATTCACTGGACGGACGACACCCGCGACACGATGGTCTGGCGTTTTGAGCGTGAAGGCCATGAAATCAAGTATGGCGCCAAGCTGACGGTCCGCGAAGGACAGGCCGCCGTCTTTATCCACGAAGGCCAGCTTGCGGATGTCTTCACCCCCGGTCTCTACATGCTAGAGACCAACAACATGCCGATCATGACCTCGCTGCAGCATTGGGACCATGCGTTCCAAAGCCCGTTCAAGTCAGAGATCTATTTCGTCAACACCAACCGTTTTACCAACCTCAAGTGGGGCACCAAAAACCCCATCATGTTGCGTGACCCGGAATTTGGGCCGACCCGCATTCGCGCCTTTGGCACCTATGCGATCAAGGTTGCCGACCCCGCCGTCTTTATGTCCGAAATCGTCGGCACCGACGGCGAATTCACGATGGATGAGATCAGCTTTCAGATCCGCAACATCATCGTGCAGGAATTCTCCAAGGACATCTCGCGCAGCGGCATCCCGGTGCTCGACATGGCCGCCAACACCGGCGAAGTCTCTGAACTGATCCGCAAGGCCATCGACCCGGTGATCCACCAGTACGGTCTGGAACTGGCAGAGCTGTATATTGAAAATATCTCGCTGCCGCCGGCCGTCGAAAAGGCGCTGGACGCCCGCACCAGCCGGGGGTTGGCCGGCAATCTCGACGACCACATGAAATGGAAAGCGGCCGAGGCGATGGGCCAGGGCGGTGCAATGGATCAATCCATGGGCATGGGCTTTGGGGCCGGGATGGGGATGCAGATGGCCAACTCGATGGCCCAGCAAGGTCCGTGGGGTGCCGCCCCCGCGCAGCAGCCCGCCGCCGCTTCGCAGGCCCAGCAACAGCCACAACCCGCCGCCATGGCCCCGCCGCCGCCGCCCGTCGAACATGTCTGGCATATGGCCGTGAACGGCCAGACCACCGGACCGTTCTCCAAGGCGGACCTGGGCAAGATGGTGTCCAGCAAGGAACTGACCCGCGAAACCCACGTCTGGACCCCCGGTCAGGATGGCTGGAAACGCGCCGGAGAGGTGACGGAACTGGCGCAACTCTTCACCGTGATGCCGCCGCCCCCGCCGCCGATGTAAACGCGCCGCGCGGCCAAAAAATCCCGTCCCGGGCCTGACCCGGGACCTCCACCCACAAAACCACCAAAAGGCCGCTCTTGACCACGCCCGCCATCGCCATGACCGATTTTGCGCTGCGCAACTGGCAATCGGATGCCAGCGGCACGCGTATCCTTGGCCTCACGCCGCAGGATCTGACCCAGCGCTGCAACGCGGCTCTTGCTGAGGGCGCGCCGCTGGTCGACGGCTACGCGCCCTTCTGCAAACACCTCTTCCTAGAAAACGATAGCCCCACCCTCTGCGGCTTTGCCCCCATCACGGCGGAAAACGCTCATCTGCTGCGCAGCGGCTACCGCCCCCGGCGTGAGGGTGAAATGCCGGTGCTGGAACGCTGGTTCGACACCCCCGCCCCCCGCGCAAACTGGCTGGACGTGATCCTCTACAGCCACGCCCAGATGCTGCTCGAGGCCGCCGATTACCCCGAGGATCAGGCCGTGCCTGACTGCGACTGGGGCATCGTGTCGATCATCGGCACACTGGACCCGACAGAGCCGCCGATGCCGCCCATCACCCAATGGCGCAACGCCCTTGGCCGCGCGGCGGGGGGATCAGGCCAGCCGATTGACCCCGCGTCTTATGCGAGGGCCGTGGATTTCTGGGACCGCCACGCCGCGGTGAAACCGGCCGAATAGCTGCCAAACCGCCCCAGCTCGTCAGCCCGGAACGCGGCACGCCCCCTATCCGCTTTTCAATACCCCCCGGACAGAGTACGCATCCCAATCCATTCAAGGGGCGGGACAGATCATGGCGCAAAAAGCCACCATTTACAAAGTCGAACTCTCTGTCTCGGACATGGATCGTCACTACTATGAGACTCACAAGCTGACCGTCGCCAAACACCCGTCAGAGACGGATGAACGGATGATGGTGCGTCTTGTGGCCTTTGCGCTGAACGCCCACGAACATCTGGAAATGACCAAGGGGCTGTCCACCGATGATGAGCCGGACATCTGGCAGAAAAGCTTGAGTGGTGAGTTGGACGTCTGGGTGGCACTGGGCTTGCCCAGCGAAAAGGTCTTGCGCCAATCCTGCGCCAAGGCGGGGCAGGTGATTGTCTATCCCTATGGTGGCCGCACCGCCGAGATGTGGTGGGACAAGGTCAAGAACAGCACCACGCGGTTTGACAATCTTCAGGTGATCAATTTCTCCGAGGCCGACACCACCGCGCTGGCCAATCTGGCCAGCCGCGCGATGAAGCTTCAGGTCAATATCCAGGACGGCGATGTGATGGTCAGTGTCGATGACAACATCGTCTACCTCACCCCGATCAAATGGAAGAGCGCGCCCTGACCGCCAGCCATGTGCGTTTCGTGGTGCGCTCTGGCGACAACTGCCCGGGGGCATCGAGCGATTGGTCGGGGCCATATTGACTGATATCCACCCGCTCAATTGGCTCTAGTCGACCTCGCTCCTCAGAACCTCTTCAACCAAAAACATGTCTCGAATGACCTGTTTGTCCGCTTCTCGGATTGTCACATTATCGTAATATTGCCGTCCGTTAAACCGAACGATTGTTGACTTAGAAGCGGAAATCTTTTCCAGAGTGGCGCGGAGACTGGAATCTACAGTAACGTCAATCCACTCCCATATTTCTGAATCGTTATCTCGTTTCCAATCCATATATGGCAGCCTTACGGTCTTACCATCTATGTTAAGAGCAGCAGTCTCAACGAAAAGCCAACTGTCATTGGTGTAGTTCAAGCGCATTCGAAGCCATACTCTCTCCCCGTTCTGTCCAGCATAAACGGCTAAGTAGGATCGAGTATCGGTATAGCGCGGAGTATTGGGGTGCTCATAAAAAACGTTACCGTTAAACTCATCGGTTTGTTTTTTCATTCTCCGAAGAATTGACGCTCGCTTTTCTTCTACGGCAACAGCATATCGGTTCGCTTTTTGTTTATAGATCGGATCACTCGCATCGAGCGTCGCTAATGCGTTGTATCCGTCCCTGTTCGCTTCAGCATTAGACGCTGGCAAAGGACGGACATGACCCAATATAATGTCAATCGCCTCAATGCGCATTTCATCTTGCAAGCCGTAAAGTCCGCTTGCATTGTTCACTGCTTCAATCAAGTCAACGGCAGACTTGATTGACAAAGCTTCCAAAAAGGCGGTGGGAATTTTGCCAGTAGTTATGACTGGCAACACGTCTTCCGAACTCGAACGCTTGCTCTCGTCTAAATCTTGCCTGCCGAATGCACGATCATAGCAAGAGAGCCGAAACGCATCGTCATCGAACTTCACACAGTCTTCTTGCGCGACCACAGGCGTAGAGACAGTAAAAATAAGTGCCAAGCGGGCAATTCGCATACTTTTGCCCCCCCCCTCATAGTTATAGATTTTTCGATCTTCGACTACTGATCACGCTCAGGGACAAACCTTGGCATGATCTAAGCAGGTCATCAAGCCGTAGGCAAGAAGCGAACTCGTCGGCCAAGTCCCGCACAGCGGTCGCCCATCCCACCCCAAGAACCGTCAAGGTGGCTCCCGAAAAAACCTGCGTGAGCTGCGCCTCGTCGTGCTGCTTTGGCTGGTGGGCCCGTTCATAGGGTCTGGCCCCGAATTGCATCACGAAATGCAAAAAGTTGACCCATGACGCCACGAAAAACCTGTCTGCACAGGCCGCTGTCGCGCCACCCGTTTCTTAACGAGACGTAAAAACGCCTCTATAACCCATTGGAATTCCTAAGCCGCCCCTCTGTCCACGCGTGGACAGATCAGTTTTCCGTCCGCACCCATCCCAACAAAGGCGGCGCGATGCAGGCATCACGCGGGAACTCAAAATCATCCAATCGAACCGCCGGAAACGGCTCTTCGGGGGTCACCTGGCTTTCAAAAATCAGCTGATTGTCGACACAGATATCCTGCGCCGCATTGCCGATGTTAAAGCCAAATCCACCCGTCCCGCAGTCGATCCCATCCCCATCCATATTCCAAGCCTGAGGCATCCAGACGCCCTCGCCCTCCACCAGAAAGCGGCCCGTTACGGGATCAAAATGCAGCCGCCACGACGTCTGCTCATTCAGCATGGTCAACGCCCAGCGCCCCACATCCTCACCGTCTTTGCTGCCCTCGATCACAAAACAGCTCAGGTCCTGCTCGCGCACATATCGCCCGGTGTAGGTCGCGTCATCATACTGCAACGCCCCCTTGATCGCATAGCCGCCACCGCCCGCCCACTCAAAGCCATAGATGACAGGATCAGCCACGGCATGCCCCGCCGCAATTGTCAGGCCAAGGGCCAGAACCCGCTTCATCCACCGCCTCCACATTGCTCCGGACACAGGCTAGCGCCCGCATGCCAATCCGCCAAGGGGCGTGGCGCAGCCCCCCTGTATCCGGCCCGAAGCCCGACTATTTTTCCTTTCCCTCGGCCACGATCCGCGCAAAGATGCAGCCAAACTCCACAGATTGATGTCTATTTCCGATATGAGTGATCTTCCCCCGCCGCCACCCAATCCCGCCCCGCCGCCTTCCTCGCCAAAGGATCCGACGGATGAACACCGCTTTCCCTGTGACCAGTGCGGTTCGGATTTCCGTTTTGATCCCGACGACGGCAAGCTGGTCTGCGAGCATTGCGGCAACACAGCCGAGATCGCGGACGCCGCCGGTCCTTGGGGCGGCGGCGGCATCCGGGAACTGGATTTCCAGGCGGCCATGGCCGATCTGCTGCCCCTGCAGGAGATGGAGGAAACCCGCGTCTCCACTTGCCCCAATTGCGCCGCACAGGTCGAATTCGACCCGGATGTCCACGCCGCCGAATGCCCGTTCTGCGCCACCCCGGTCGTCACGGATACCGGCACCCACCGCCATATCAAACCGCGCGGCCTGTTGCCCTTCGCACTGGACGAAGCAGCGGCGCGCGAGGCAATGACCGGCTGGCTCGGCAAGCTCTGGTTCGCACCCAACGGGTTGCAGGAATACGCCCGCAAAGGCCGCAAACTGACGGGCATCTATGTGCCCTACTGGACCTTCGACGCAGATACCTCATCGGATTACCAAGGCGAGCGCGGCACCGTCTACTATGAGACCCGACAGGTTGTGCGTGACGGCAAGACAGAAACCCAGCGGGTGCAAAAGATCCGTTGGACGCGTGTTTCGGGACGGGTCCGGCGCTTTTTCGACGACGTGCTTGTTCTGGCCTCCAAGGCGTTGCCCAAACGGTTTACCGACGCGCTGGAACCCTGGGATCTGGCGGCCATGGAACCCTACCGGCCGGAATACCTCGCCGGGTTCCGGGCCGAGGGCTATCAGGTCGATCTTGACGCAGGCTTTGTCGAGGCCAAGGAAAAGATGGACCGGCAAATCCAGCGGGACGTGAAATTCGACATCGGCGGCGATCGTCAGCGCGTACATCACGTCGATACGGACATGCGTGACATCACTTTCAAACATGTTCTGCTGCCGGTCTGGATGGCCGCCTACAAATACCGCGGCAAGAGCTTTCGCTTTGTGGTCAACGGACGGACCGGCCGGGTGCAGGGGGAACGCCCCTGGTCGGCGTGGAAAATCACCATTGCGGTGATTCTTGGGCTGATCGTTGCGGCTGGCGTGGGCTACCTGATCGCAGTCAACCAATGATCTTGACCGGGTCAGGTGTGGTCCCGGGCCCAAACATCGCGGTGGCATAGTGGTGGTCCGATGCATTTCTGTGTTTGGCAACGCGTCACGGGCTTTGACCAAGGGGCGGTTTCGGGATAGTTAGCGCAAACATCTTCACGAAGGAGACACGCCATGATCCTCTGCTGCGGCGAAGCGCTGATCGACATGCTGCCACGCCAGACCGACGCGGGGGAGCCAGCCTTTGCCCCCTACGCAGGCGGCGCGGTGTTCAACACGGCCATCGCACTGGGTCGGCTCGGGGCGCCTTCGGGCTATCTTGGCGGGTTGTCGAACGACCTGTTCGGACAAATGCTGGCCGAGGCCCTGACGGCCTCAAAGGTCGATTACAGCCTCTGTCCGCGCTCCGGACGGCCCAGCACGCTGGCCTTTGTCACGTTGACGGACGGACAGGCGCGCTATGCCTTTTACGATGAGAACACCGCCGGACGGATGCTGTCCGAACCAGAGCTGCCCTCACTGGACGACACGACCGAGGCGCTGTTTTTCGGCGGCATCAGCCTTGTCTCGGAACCGCAGGCAAACAGCTATGCCGCGCTGTGTTCCCGTGCGGGCGACCGCGTGGTCATGATCGACCCCAACATCCGCCCCGGGTTTATCACCAATGAGGCGTCCTACCGCGCAAGGCTCGCAGCCATGCTGGCGCGCGCCGATATCGTCAAGATCTCGGACGAGGACATGGACTGGCTGGGAACGGATCCGGCGTCCTTGTTGCAGGGCGATACCTCTGTGGTGCTGGTGACGCTGGGCGCAGAGGGTGTCGATGTGATGACAGCCAAGGGCACGCACCGCGTGCCTGCGCGGCGGGTCACCGTGGTCGATACTGTCGGCGCTGGAGATACTTTCAACGCGGGCTTTCTGGCCGGGTTGCACAAGGCAGGGCTGCTGTCCCGAAAAGCACTGGCAACAGCACCGGCGGAAAACCTGGGCAGCGCGGCAGAACTGGGCGTCCGCTCGGCTGCCGTGACCGTCAGCCGCGCAGGTGCAAACCCGCCGTGGGAACACGAACTGTGAGAGCCTTGATCCAACGTGCCTCACAGGCGCGGGTGGAGGTTGGCGGCGCAACGATTGGTGAGATTGGCCCCGGCCTGCTGGTGCTGATCTGCGCCATGCAGGGCGACACAAAGGCCGAAGCTGACAAACTCGCCGCCAAAATCGCCAGGCTCCGGATCTTCAAGGACGACGAGGGGCGGATGAACCGCTCGGTCCTCGACATCCACGGCGCGGCCCTTGTGGTCAGCCAGTTCACCTTGGCCGCCGACACCTCCCGTGGCAACCGCCCTGGCTTTTCCGCCGCCGCCCCGCCGGATGAGGGCGAACGCCTGTACGAATACTTCGCCAGTGCGCTTCAGCAGCAGGGCATCCCCGTGGCAACGGGCCGTTTTGGCGCCGATATGGCGGTCAGCCTCACCAATGACGGGCCTGTCACGATCTGGATGGACACCAACAGCTAGGCGCGTGGGCCCGCCCGGGCTTCTTCTTGGCAAAAATACTCAAAACCCCGAGGATTTTGCCATAGGCAAAGCCCGAGACAACCAGCGCCGCCGCAGGCGGCCCAATTGGATCAGGGTTCCCGGAACGCCTCGCGCGATTTGTAGAGCGGCTTCAGCAGGTACTGCAAAACGGTCTTTTCGCCGGTGTGCAATTCGGCCTGCGCCTGCATGCCGGGACGGATTTCCATGCTGACCTGCCAGTCCGTCATGGACGACATGTCCACCCCCACCGTCACCTTGTAATGCGGCTCTGACTCCGGTCGCCGCTCATCCTTGAAGGTATCGGCAGAGATCACATGAACCCGCCCCTTGAGCGTGCCATAAATCGTATAGTCATAGGCCGTCAGCTTGATCGTCGCCTCCTGCCCCGGACGGATGTTGGCGATGTCCTGCGGGCGGACCTTGGCCTCGACAAACAACTCCTCATCCACCGGGATGATCTGCATGATCTCTTCACCCGGTCGCACCACGCCGCCGATTGTCGTCACCGACAGCTTGTTCACCACCCCGTGCATCGGCGACATCAGCACCGTCCGGTTCAGCTGATCCTGCGAGGCCTTCAGGTTCTGTTGCAGCGTCGCCAGTTCCTTGAGCGTTTCGGAATACTCCTCGGCCCGGACAAGTTCCGTCTGGGTGATAATCTCATCATAAGCTTTTTGAGCATCCGCATGGGACCGGCGGGCGCGTGTGACCTCGATTAGCGCGACCACTTTCTTGTCCAGCAGATCCTCCATCAGCTTGCGCTCGGACGCGGCCTGTTCCAGCACCCGTTTCGTGCCCTCGCGCCGTTTCAGATAGTCCGACTGACGCGCCGCCAGCAACGCCTGCTCAGAGGCCACCAGCGCCGGAGAGCGCGCCGCGACCTCCGGCGGCACCTCGACCACGGATGCCCCCTGTAGCTCTGCCTCCAGCCGCAGGCGACGCACCTCCAGCGCGGTGATCTGGTCGCGCAGGTCATCGACAGACGACCGGAACTGCGTGCCGTAAAGCCGCGCCAGTACATCGCCGCGCAGCACCTCGTCGCCTTCCTTCACAAGCAATTCCGACAGGATACCACCCTCAAGGTTCTGGATGATCTGCGGACGTGAGGAAGAGATGATCTCTCCGTCGGCGCGCACGATCTCATCCAGCCAGGCAAAGCTGGCCCAAAGGATAAACGCCCAGACTGTCAGCGCGCACAGCCAGATCGTCAGAGATGGCCCCTTTAGGTTCCGCGCCAGTTGCGCTGACAGGTTGGTGGTTGTGGTCGCCATCATGCCACTCCGGTCTGGGTTGTGCGCAGATGATCCAGCACCTGATCCCGCGGGCCGTCGATCGCCATCCGGCCGTTGGCCAGGATCAGCGTGCGCGAGGCCAGGCTGAGGATCGGCACGCGGTGGGTCGCAATCACCGCCGTGCGCCCGTCCAGCCAGCTTTCCAGCCGTGAGATCAGCGTCTTTTCCAGCGTCTGATCCAGTGCGGCGGTTGGTTCATCCAGCAAGCAGATATCAGGATCCTGCAACCACAGCCGCGCCCAGCCGATGGATTGGCGCTGTCCGACAGACAGGCCCTCACCGCCGTCACGAATGTCCAGGTCCAGCCCCTTGGGGTGCGCCTTGACGAATTGACCAAGGCCCGCAAAATCCAATGCCTCGAACAGCCGGTCGTCGTCGCGTTCCAGCAGGCTGAGATTCAGGTTGTCGCGCAGCGTGCCCTGAAACAGGCGCACGTCCTGCCCCAGATAGCCAATGGCGCGGCGCAGATCCTTGGGGTCGATCTGGGCCATTTCGGTGCCGTCGATCATCAGCTTTCCGCTAACGGGCGAGTACAGACCCGACAGCATCTTCAGCAGCGTTGACTTGCCCGACCCGTTTGCGCCCAGAACAGCGACCACCTGCCCCGGCTGGATCACCAGTTGCGACAGGTCCAGCACCGCCGCCCCCTCGGGGTCATAGCGATATGTGGCGTCGCGCAGTTCATACTGCCCCTTCAGCTTTTCACGCCGCAGGTAGGTGCGCGTCGCAGATCGGTCCTGCGCCACATGCGCCACCGCGTCCAACCCGTCCAGCGCCGCCTTGACGTTGCCCCAGCGGGCCAGAATGCCCGACAGTTGCGTCAGCGGGGCCAGTGTCCGCGAGGACAGGATGCCAACGGCGATGATCGAGCCCACGGTGAACTGCCCGGCAAAAACCAGATAGGTGCCGGTGATGACGGCGGCCACATAGGTGCCTTGCTGGATCGCCTGGCTCCAGAAGCCCAGAGACGCCGCCAGCTTGCGCTGGTCCGAGCTTTTGAGCGCCTGAACGGCAGTCAGTTCCTCCCAGATGCGGGCGAAACGATCCTCTGCGCGCTGCGTCTTGATCGTGTCCAGCTCTACCACCGTTTCCTGCAACAGGCGGGATTGCTTGGCGCTGGCGCCCTGCATTTCCTGCGTCAGGCGGATCATGCGTTTTTGCAGGAAAAAGCCGGGAATGACCATCAACAGCCCGCCCGCAATCAGCACCCAGACGACACTGCCCGCGATCGACCAGACCAGCAGCAGAAAGACAAAGATGAACGGAATGTCCGCCAGCGCGCCCACGGTGGAGGCGGTAAAGAACTCTCGCACCGATCCAAATTCACGCATGGCGGAAAACAGCTGCGAGGGCGACCGCCCCGGCAGGTCCGACCGCATTCCCAGCAGGCGTTTCATCAACAGCCCCTGCACACCCATTTCGATCTGGCGCCCGGCCCCGTCCAGCAGTTGTGACCGCGCGACCTTGAGGAACGTCTCCAGCAGCAGCGCCATGCCGGCGCCCGCCGCCAGCACCCACAGGGTTGCCTCGGATTGGTGCGGGATCACCCGGTCATAGACCTGCAATGAAAACAGCGCGACAGAGACGGCCAGCAGGTTGGCGACAAAACTGCCCAGCGCCACCTCGGCGAAATGCTTGCGGAACCGCAGGAACTGGCCCCAGAACCAATGTGTCTCTGCCTCAAGGCTGGCGTGACTGTCCGACAGCGCCTGAACCGGGGCTTCGGCGCGCAGGATCTCACCGGAAAAGACGGACCCGAATTCCGCCAGCCCGACGTCGGACCGCCGGTGGGCTGCGCTTTCGTCGTAGATCGTAAGCGATCCGCCCTCTTGCGACAGAACAAGAACGGCCTGCCCGTTGCGCATCAACGCCAGCGCGGGCCAAAGACCGGGCACCAGCGTATCCGGCGCATCCCGAAGCGACAGCAAGCCCGCCGCCTCCAGCCCTGCCTGCAAGGCAGCGGTGCCATAGCTGTCGCCGTCTCCGGCCTTTTGCGACAGCGCCTCAAGGATATCCGCCTGTTTCGCCTCGACACCCAGCCGTCCGGCCAGCACGCGGATCAGCGCGGCGCGGGCGCGGGCGCGGTCGGTGTGGCGCGGCGCGCGGCGGGCCGTGTTGGCGACCGTTCCGACCGGCACCGCCCGCAGCATCGCCTTGCCTGCTTTTCCGGCCATCTGGAGCACGCTGTCCTGGGTCACAATTGCGCCCCTTCTGCCAGTGCACCACGCAGCCGGGCCAGTTCCAGCTCCGCGCGCGCGGCCTTGTATTTCAGGTCAATCGCCCGCTCTAGCGCGGCGGCATAGGTTTCATACACGCCCACCACATCCATGACTTGCCGCTGGCCGCCGTCGTACTGGCGTTGGAAGAGATCAAGGTTCTGCTTGGCCTGCCGGGTCAGCAGATCGGCCTCTTTGGCCTGTCGCGTGTACGCCGCCAACTGGCTGGCCTGACTGCGGATGGCGCGCTCTGCGGTTTCCTCGGCTTCGACGATCTTGCGCGCGGCGGCGTCCTTGCTGGCCTCGATCGCCTTCAGGTCGGATACGGTGCCCAGCGAAAACAGCGTGTCTGACCCGATGTCCAGACTGCCCGCCAGTGCCGATTGCCCGCCAGAGCCGCTGGCCACAAGGCTGGGCAGATGGCTGGCGCGGGCGATCCGGGCCTCTGCCACGGCGATGTCCCGTTCGGCCTGTGCCCGCAACACGCCCAGCGCCGGGCCGCCCGAGGCATCGCGCAATCCACCAAGGCCGCGAACATCGCTCAGCGGTGTCGCGGCCATGGCGTCCAGTTCGGCCATGGCGGTGCGGGCGGTTTCCTGCGCTTCGCTGCGGCGCGCGCGGATGCTGGCCAGTTTCTGGCGCAACACGTTGAGATCGGATGTATCGGACACGCCGCCTTTGACCCGCTCATTCATGATCCATTCAAAATGGGTCATGTCCTTGAGCGCGAATTCCAGGTGGGCATCCAGTTCGCGGCTTTCCTGCGCGCGGACATACAGCGTCAGCGCGTCATTCACGCGCCGGTTGCCATCTTCGACCAGTTTGACGGCGGCCAGTTCGACGTGGGATTTCGCCAGATCGCGCTCTGCCTGCTTGCGACCATTGTCGAACAGCACCTGGTTGATCACCAGATCGGCAACAAAATCCCCCAGAGAGTTCAGAGAGATGCGCGGCCCGATGCTGGGCAACCAGTTGTACTTGGCCGCCTCGGCGCGCATCCGGGCGATGTGCAGCTCCGCCTCTGCCACCCGCGAGTCCGAGGCGATAACCGCATCGGCAACCCGCGCATAGGGCGTCCCCGGCTCGACCACAGAGCCGCGCAGAGACAATGCATGAATGATGGGGGCGGCCACAGCTGCATCGGGGCGTGCCGCAGATGCTGCACGCGTGACCGTTTCCTCCGCCGGTGGATCAGCGCGCCCGCCAAAGGGCAGCCCCGCTGTCATGTCCTTCATGCAGCCCGAGAGCGTGACCGCCAGGGCGATCAGGCTCAGGCTCCGCCTGCCTATGCTCATCCGTGCCCCCGTCTCGGCTCGATTTATCGTTATGTAGCGGGATCCGCGGCCCGGTTCTGTGCCGGGCCTGCGGACGGTACTGGTACGCAATTACACGACGCCATGGACCTGCGTGATGTCGTCGTCGATCAACAGGCGCGCGTCGCCCAGGGTAAAGACGTTGAAGCCTTCGCCATTGACGGTCTCTGTTCCCTGCGCCGACGCCCCCGTGATGGTCACGCTGTCGTCAGATCCACCCCGGATCGTGACAGTGTCAGTGGTGTCCGACAGCGCCTTGATCTGCGCCTCTGTGATGGTCAGGCTGCTGTCTTCGGCGAAATGCAGGTCGATGGTATCGATCTGGAAATCCGACAGCGCGTCGGCAATGTTGTCGGACATCAGCACCGTGTTGGTCGCCGGATCATCGGTGACCAGATAAGACCCCGAGGTGTTGCCAGCCGCGTCGGTGGCAGCAAGGACCAAGTGCGTGCCATCCGGAACCGACCCGGTGAGGTCGATATAGGTCTGGCCCAGTGCCGTGATATCCGTGCTGGCATCAATATTGACCGCCGTCACATCCGGCGTCCCCGACGGGTCATTGAGTTGACCGAGGAAGACATCGTCGGTGGTGATCTCCGTGCGGATCAGATCCACACCAGAACCGTCGCGGCCATACCCGACCCAGCCCAGCGCGTCGGGCGCGTCTGTATCGACGTTCAGCGACTCTGTGATGGCGCGGGTGTTACCCGCCGGATCGACTGCCTCGATCAGAACCGGGGCCGATTGGGTGCCGGTGGGCATCGCACTTGGCGGGATGTCCACGGTCCAGTGGCCCAGCGCATCGACAGCCGCCACATGGGCCATGCCTCCCACGGTGACCGTGACGGTCGATCCCTCTTCGACAGTGCCGGTGAGGGTGACGCCCTGACGGGCCTCTGCCGCGTTGATGACGTTGTCCGGCGTGACCGGGTCTGCCGACATGGTCAGGGTGTTCACCACAGTGTCGATGGCAAACCCAACCGAGGTCGTGGCCGTGTTGCCCGCCGCATCCGTGGTGTTGATCACCGCCGATGTGGCTTTTTCGCCCGTGGGGATCTCGGCGGCGGTGAAACCGACGCTCCAGTTGCCGCTGGCGTCGACGCTCGCGGTGTGGGTGACGCCCTCGAACGTGACGGACACGGTGCCGCCCGGCTCTGTGGTGCCGGTCAGGACAAAGCCGTCGCTGGCCTCATTCGCGTTGATGACATTGTCGCCCTCGACCGGCGTGCCGGAGGCGGCAAAGTTCTGCACTTCGGTGTCGATCTGGACGCTGTCTGTGCGGGTCAGGGTATTGCCCGCGCTGTCGGTGATCGTGGCCGAAATGGCGGCGGTATAGGTGCCCGGCGCGATCTCACCGGGGGCATAATCGACAGACCAATTGCCAGAGGGGTCGGTGAGAACCGAATGGGTCACGCCGTTCAGCGTCACGTCGACCATCTGCCCTGCATCCGATGTGCCGCGCAGGGTCACGCCGTCCGACGCCTCGACCAGGTTGACCACATCGTCGCCTTCGACCGGGGCGGGGCTGATGGTCAGCGTACCGGCATCGGTGTCGATGGTGACGGGCTGGGTGATGGTCTCGACGTTGCCGGCCGGGTCCTTGGACACGGCGGTCAGGGTCACGGTCTGCTCTCCCGACGGCAGTTGCCCCGCATTGAACGCCGCGGACCAGGTGCCGCTGGCATCCACCGTCGCCTGCACCGTATGGCCGTTCAGGGTCAACGTGACGCTGCCGCCCGGCTCTGTTGTGCCGGTCAGGGTCAGGCCCTGCGCCGCCTCATCGGCGTTGATCACCGCATCCGCCCCGCCGGGGGTAGAGGTGATGGCAAAGTTGCGCACCAGAGTATCGACGTCGATGCTGCCATTGGCTGTCGCCGTGTTGCCAGCCGGATCGGTCGAGACGGCGGTCACGTTCAACGCCCGTTCCCCGGTGGGGATCTCGGCAGTGGCAAAATCGGCGGTCCAGCTGCCGTTGGCGGCAACCGTGGCCTGATGTGTCACGGTGCCCAGCGTCACCATGACGGTGCTGCCCGGCTCTGCCGTGCCCGTCAGTGTCACCCCGTCGGCCCGTTCGGCGGCGTTGACCACGCCGTCGCCCTCGACCGTTGCGGTCATGACGGCAACATTGGTGGTGGTGTCGATGGCAATGCTGCCCGTGGCCGTGGACACGTTGCCCGCCCCGTCGATCGAGGTGGCCAAGACATCCAGCGAGGTTTCGCCCTGAGGGATTTCAGAGGCCGGGATCACAACCGACCAGTTGCCGTTGAAATTGATGGTCGCGTCATAGGCGGTGCCATTGACCATGACGGTCACGCTGGACCCTGCGGTCGTGGCCTCTGTATAGCCGGTCAGCAGTACACCATCGGCGCGCTCGGCGGCGTTGACCACGCCATCCCCCTCGACGTTCGAGGTGTAGACCTCGACGTGGTTGGTGACGTCGATCTCGAACCCGCCCGAGGCGAGGGCCATGTTGCCCGCCGCATCCGTCGAGACAACAGTGGCCAGAACCGCGATGCTGTCCGCTTGGCCGGCATTGGTCGGCAGGACGCTGGCCGGGAAGGGCATGGACCATGTGCCGTCGGAGCCGACAACCGCGCTGGCCGACTGGCCGTACAGCTCCAGCGTCACGGTGGCGCCGGGCTCTCCGGTGCCGGTGAAGGCGATCATGCCTGCGTGTTCCGTGCTGTTGACGATGCCGTCCACCGCGACAGTGGAGGTGTCGATGGTCAGCGCGATTTCGGTGTCGATCCCCACGCTGCCCGTCGCCGTGACGGTGTTGCCCGCCGCATCAGTTGCCGTGGCGCTGATGTCCATGGAGGTGGTGCCAGAGGGCAGGTTCCCTGCGGGGACATCCACCGACCAGTTGCCGGACGCATCCGCCGTAGCGGTGTAGTCAAAGCCGTTCGCGCTGACGACAACGCTTGCGCCCGCCTCGGCGGTGCCGGTCAGGACGGTGCCATCTGCAGCTTCGGCGGCATTGATTACGCCGTCACCTTCGACGGTGGCGGTGTTCAGCGTCACGCCGATTTCGGTGTCGATATCGACCGTCCCGGTCTTGGTGATCGTGTTCCCCGCCACATCCGTGGCCGTGGCGGACACATCCATCGTCGTGGTGCCTCGGGGCAGGCTGACCGACGGAATGTCAACGGACCAGCCGCCGCCCGCATCCGCCGTGACTGTATAGCTTGCGCCATTTGCGGTCACGACAACGCCTGCGCCCGCGTCAGCGGTGCCTGTCAGGGTGACGCCCCCATCGGCCTCAACCGCGTTGATCACACCGTCGCCCGCGACGGTGCCGGTGTTGATCGTCAGGCCGATCTCCGTGTCGATTGCAACGCTGCCCGATGTGGTGACAGAGTTGCCAGCCCCATCCGTGGCAACCGCCGTGATCTCTAGCGACGTCGTCCCGCGTGGCAGGCTGACCGAAGGAACATCGACCGACCAGCCGCCGGTTGCGGTGGCCGTGGTGGTGAAGCTGTCGCCGTTGGTCGAGACGACAACCGTCGCGCCGCCCTCGGCGGTGCCGGTTACGACACCACCGCCGTCAACCTCGACCGCGTTGATCACGCCGTCGCCGCCAATGGTTGCGGTTTCGATGGTCACGCTGGTTTCGGTGTCGACGTCAAAGCTGTGGCTCATGGTGGCGACGTTGCCCGCCGCGTCGGTCGAGACAATCTGCGCCGTGGTCTGATAGGTGCCGCCGGGCAGATCGCCCGCGTTGAACGTCACACTCCAGCTGCCATCCGCTGCAGCGGTCGCGCTGTAAGTCACGCCTTCAACCGTGACAATGACCGTCGCCCCCGCGTCCGTGGACCCGGTGAAGGTAAAGCCTGCTGCAGCCTCGGCCTCGGCGATCACGTCATCGCCGGTCAGCGGCAGATTGGTCAGCGAAATGCTGTTTTCGGTGTCCACCTCGACCACATCGACAACGGTCGTGCTGTTGCCGAAACGGTCCGTCGCCGTGAGCGTGATGTCCTTGGTATAGGTGCCCGGAGGAAAGATGGTGCTGTCAAAGTCAAAGGACCACCCGCCATCGGCGCCAACTTCGACCACCTGCGTGGTGCCATCGACGGTGATGGTCACGGTTGACCCCGGCTCTCCCTCACCCGTGACGGTGACGCCATCGCTCTGGTCGTCCTCATTGACAATGACGCCCGTGGACACGGTGCCATCTGTGACATCGATCGGCGGCGGCGTTGTGTCGATCTCGAACGACGGACCGAAAAGCTCGGACACCGTGCCGTCGGGGTCTGTCACGATCACCGGGATATTCTGATAAATGCCGTCTGGCGGGAAATTCTCGCCTTCAAAGACAATTTCCCAGACGCGATCATCGCCCGCGACACCGGTCAGGGTAATTCCGCCGATGGTGACCATGATCTCAGAGCCGGGGTTGGCCGTGCCGGTGATGGTAATGCTGGGCGTGTCGCCGCCTGCGATATCATAGCTGGCCTCGGGATCGTCCACGGTCGGCGGGGTCCATCCGACAGTGCCACCACCGCCGCCGCCGCCGCCACCGCTGCTTACGCCACCGCCCAACAGGGCCGCGCCGCCCAGCGCCGCCGCGCCAAGGCCCGCAGCACCGATCCCGCCAAGGCCCAAAAGACCGGCCGCCAGCATGCTGACGTCGTTGTCACCACTCACCACCACGGGCGCTTCGGCGACCACGGTCGGTTCATTGATAAAGATCAGCGCGTCGTCCGGGCTCCATTTGCCCCAGCTTTCGGTCGGTCCGTACTGGGCAAACAGCGCGCCGCCTTCGGCCTCGACAAAACTGACTTCGTTGAGCACGCCGTCCGAGCTGAGGAACAACCGGCTGGCCATCCCGCCGCCGTCGTCAAAGTAACCCTCAAGGACAATCACCCGCCCGTCGGCCAGGGTGATAAGCAGATCGTTCGCGGCGCGGTCGTATCCGCGCACGTCGGTCTGGCTGATGTTCAGGGAAATATCCTGGCCGCCGGTCGCACCTATCAGGAACCCTTTACCGTCCCCATCAACTGCGCCACGCTCAACGTCGCCCGTACGGGTACGGGTCACGAAATTAATCGCGTTCATAATTTGCACCGCTCTACCTCTGTGCTCACCTTGTTTGGGTCGGCAAGCTTGTTATTACACTTCGCGAATTATCTTATTTTCGGAAACGTCGCTACTGTCAATTTCCCGAAGTCCCGGAAATGAGGGGGAATTGGGCCGAAAAACCACAACATTGCGGCCAGTTGTGACAAAAATGTGGCGGGTCACGGTGCAAGGCCACACAGAACCGACGCTAACCCCGCATCGGCGGAACATTCTGGACCGCGCGTCCCACATCGAAGAAAGTGCCCGCCAAAATGTCAGAAAGACGCCGGCGCGCCCACCGAGAGACAGCCGGGAAAGCAAGAGTTGATGACGCAAAACTTTGATCCAGCAAAGGCCGGCAGCCGCGCTTTTCGCGATGCATTGGGCCGTTTCGGAACGGGGGTGACCGTCGTCACCTGCATGACACCCACTGGACCGCTGGGCATCACCGCCAACAGTTTTTCCAGTGTCTCGCTGGATCCGCCCCTTGTGCTCTGGGCCCCGGCCAAGTCGTCGTCGCGTTATCCGTTTTTCATGGCCGCGGATCGTTTCGCCATTCACGTCATGGGGACCGCGCAGTTTGACCTGTGCACGGGGTTTGCCCGCAGTGGCGACGCGTTTGACCGAACAGACTGGACGACAAACGCATCGGGAGTGCCCCTGATCGAAGACTGCCTTGCCCGGTTCGAATGCCGACAAGTGGCTGCGCATGATGGCGGCGATCATGCGATTGTCGTCGCGCATGTGGAACGGGCCATGGCGCGCGACGGAGCACCCCTGCTGTTTCATGCCGGGCGCTACGGCAGCTTTGCCCCGACCTGAGCCCACGCCAGCCGAGTCGCGCCAATGCCGACCGAATTGGCGGGACCGGGCGGCGTGGACGCATTTCCCGAAGACGAAACCTGTTGTTTGCAATGAACAAATGAGATTGCGAAACATCGGCTTACTTCCAAAACTTGCCAAGCCGCCACAGAATGATCACACTTTTGTTATCCGCTAAGTTCCGGCATTTCAGAACAGGTTTGGCATGTTTCGCATTTTTCACACACCTCTCTTTCTCCGGTCCTTGCGGGCCGGTTCCGCAGCCCTTCTGACGTTGTTTCCGGTCGTCGCGCAGGCCGATGCGATCCGGTCAGCGGACTACCTGACCTTTGACCAGCAGCAGGCGCAGCTAGGCCAATTGCTGTTTTATGACAAGATCCTGTCAGGCAATCAGAACATCAGCTGCGCCACCTGCCACCACCACTCTTTGCACGGTGCCGATGGCGTCAGCCTTGGCATTGGCGAAGGCGGTGCCGGGCTTGGCGCACACCGCACTCCCGGCGACGGTCTGACCCGGATATCCGAACGCGTGCCGCGCAATGCGCCTGCATTATGGAACCTTGGGCACTCCGGCGTGCGTGAGATGTTCCATGACGGGCGGGTCGAGATAGCGGATGACACCGGCACCCGGTTCAAGACACCCGCCGGGGCCCGCACGCCCGAAGGGCTCAATTCAATTCTCGCGGCACAGGCGCTGTTTCCAATGAGTTCCGCGACAGAGATGGCGGGTGCCCCGGACGAAAACCCGGTTGCGGCGGCATTTGCGACGCGGATCGATCTTGGCTGGGCCATGGTGGCCGATCGCGTCCGCGATGTGCCTGAATATCAGGAACAGTTCATTCGCGCCTTTCCCGGCGTGCAAACGGCGCAGGACATCACCATTGTCGAGATCGTAAATGCCATGGCCGCCTTTATCGGCACCGAATGGCAAAACCATGACAGCCCCTATGACAAGTGGCTGACGCTGGGCGAACCTCTGTCGCCGCAGGCGGAACAGGGGCGACAGCTCTTTTTCGGGGAGGCGGGATGCGCCGGGTGCCACAGCGGGCCGCTGTTTTCAGATCAGGCATTTCACGCCGTGGGCGTGCCGCAATTCGGTCCGGGCCGCCCGTTTGACGGGGACACCATCCCCCGGGATCTTGGCCGCATGGAAACCACACGCGACCCCGACGACGCGTACAAGTTCCGCACCCCCAGCCTGCGCAACGTCGCGCTCAGTGCGCCCTATGGCCACAACGGCGCCTATCCGGAATTGCGTGACATGATCCGGCACATGTGTGATCCGATCACCGCGCGCAAGGAATGGACACCGGGCATGGCACGGCTGCCCAACGTGGACTGGCTCAACGACCATGACTTTCGCCTGATGAGTTTCGGCGACGAACTGGCCGATCAGATCGCCTATCTGGACATCGCTCCGGTCGAGATGGTCGACAGCGACATCGACGCGCTAGAGGCGTTCCTGAACGCCCTGACCGGAGAAACCGCCGACAAACGCCCGATGGGGCGGCCTGCCAGCGTGCCAAGCGGCCTGCCGGTGGATTGATCCCGCCCCGGCTGCCGTTCAGGCCATGCGATCAATCAGCTTTCGGATGGCCGGCACCTTGTGCGGGTTCTTGTGCAGGCTTTGCAGCAGTTCCGCCAGGTCCGGTTCATCCACACGCAGCGCCGCCGCCTTGGGCGCGAACCACTTGCGCTTGCGCTCCTTGCGCTCTTTCCAGTCGCGCATCAGCTTTTCGACGAACATCGGATAGACCTCGACCAGACAAGGGATCACCTGACCGTCGTCCAGCACCTTGCCATAGCGATAGGTGCCGATCATCTCGTTGCCGATATGCCCCTTGGCCCCGGCCTCTTCCAGCGCCTCGATCTCGGCGGCACGCCAGGGTTTCTTGCCGTCCATCTGCCAGCCTTTGGGCATGACCCATCGCCCCGTATCGCGCGAGGTGACCATCAGCACTTTGACTTCATCCTTGGCATCCCGCCGCATGGGCAGGGCGGCGATTTGCTGGCCGTGTTCCGGCACTCGAGTCCTCCTTGGGACACCCTGTCTGGCCCGACGCCTCTCGACGCGCGCCATCATCCGCCCCCACCATATATTTTTCACGTTAAGTGAGGAGAGCTGCCAGAGACCGCTCCCGATACGTTTGGCGCATTTAATGGAATTGAACGTTTGAACATAGGGCCTGTCGTGGTCTGGTCAAAAAAATACTGTCTTTGGCAAGCATGGTCTGGCACGCAATGCCTGTTGGTCGCGGGGGACGCCCTTGTCGCGGGGCGTGCCCCTTGCCCGTCGATCTGTGCGGTCAAACCGGGGCCGCAGAGCTCATCTCCTGTTTCATGGCGGCCACGGCGCGATCCGCGACAAAGTCCACAAACAGCCGGATCTTGGGGTCCTGCAGTTTTCGGTGCGGATAGAGGCAGCCAAAGATCGACGGCACCGGGCGTGCCTGCGGCAACACCTCGACCAGCCGACCGGACTCCAGATGGTGCGCCACGTCGAACAGGGGCTTATTGGCGATCCCGGCCCCCGCCAGCGCCCAGCCCGTCAGCACGTCGCTGTCATCGGCGTCATACTTGCCCGACACCTCGAACTTGCGCTGACCGTCCGGCGTGTCGAGCAGCCAGAAATACTCCGGTGAACGCGGGTAGCGCAGCAGCAGGCAGTTGTGGCCGCGCAGCAGATCCTCGGGAAATTGCGGCACGCCGTATCGTTCCAGATAGGACGGCGCGGCACAGAGTACCCGGGCACAATCGGCGAACTTTCGCAGTTTCAGGCTGGAATCGTGCGGCGTGCCGACAAACAGCGCCAGATCCATGCCATCTGCCAGAATATCCACCTTGCGGTCCGACATCCGCATCCGGATGCGGATGTCCGGGTGCCGGTCGACAAATTCCGGCACCAAGGGCGCGATGATGCGCCGCCCAACGCCCAGCGGCGCGGTCAGGCTGATCGTGCCGCGCGGTGCCTCTGAAAACCGCGCCACAACGGCCTCTGCCTCATCGACCGTCTCCAGCACGCGCCGCGCCTCTTCGTAGAACTGTTTGCCCACCTCGGTCGGCGTCAGCGACCGGGTGGTGCGGTTGAACAGCCGAACGCCCAACCGCTGCTCCAACTCCTTGATGCGCTTGCTGGCGACGGCAGGGGTCAGGCGCTGATCGCGCCCGCCAGAGGTGATGCTGCCCAGTTCCACCACCCGGACAAAGACCCGCAGACTTTCAAGATAGGCCATGGCCCGCCCTCCTGTGACGCCCGAAACAGGCGGTCAGGCCAGTCTACTATTTTCAACGATCCGTTGAAAGTATTTCCCAACACGCACCGTTTTTCGACTCAGTGAGCGGGGGTAGCGTTGTCTCATCCCTTCCCCAGCCAGAGCGGAGCCCCGATGGACCAGCAGACCGACATCCGATTTCTCCTGAACGGACAGGAGATCATCGCCCGCGACGCGCCCGCAACCCGGACGTTGCTGGACTTCCTGCGGATCGAACAGCGCCTGACCGGCACCAAGGAGGGCTGCGCCGAGGGCGACTGCGGCGCCTGCACCGTGCTGGTGGGACGTCTGCAGGACGGCGCATTGCGCTATGAGACCGTCAACGCCTGCATCCGGTTTCTCGCCTCTCTCAACGGCTGTCATGTGGTCACAGTGGAACACCTGACGGGGCCAGAGGGGCGTCTTCACCCGGTTCAGCAGGCCATGGTGGACCATCACGGCAGCCAATGCGGCTTTTGCACGCCCGGTTTCGTGATGTCGCTTTATGCGCTCTGGATGCAAACCCCGCAGCCCACCGTCACAGAGGTAGAGACCGCCATTCAGGGCAATCTCTGCCGCTGCACCGGGTATGAACCGATCGTAAAAGCGGCGCTGGCGGTCAATAGCTACGGCAGCCCCGTCCATGACCACCTGACGCGTGAGCGTGACACGATCACCGCGCGCCTTGCCGCCCTGCAACCGGCGGGCCGCGTCGTCACCGGACCGGATGACGACCGCGCCATCCTGCCCGCAGACGTGGACGACCTGGCACAGGTGCTGGCCGAGACACCGCAGGCGACCATTGTCGCCGGGGCCACGGATGTGGGCCTGTGGGTGACCAAGCTCATGCGCCCCATCTCTCCGGTAGTGTTTGTCGGCCATCTGGAGGAGCTCAAGCGCATTGACTTGACCGACACGGCGCTGACCCTTGGCGCGGGCGTCACCTATTCCGAGGCCGAGAGTGCCATCGCCACGGCGTTTCCCCATCTGAACGACTACTGGGCGCGCATCGCCGGGTGGCAGGTGCGCAATATGGGCACGATTGGCGGCAATATCGCCAACGGCTCTCCCATCGGGGACACGCCGCCCGTTCTGATCGCGCTAGGCGCAACGCTGACCCTGCGCAACGCCGCCGGACAGCGCACCCTGCCGCTAGAGGCGTTCTTTATCGACTACGGCAAACAAGACCGTGCCAAGGGCGAATTTGTCGAAAGCCTGAGCATTCCGCGACCACAACCGGGCCAGATCAACGCCGCCTACAAGATCTCCAAACGCCGGGATGAGGATATTTCCTCTGTCGCGGCGGGCATCAGCGTCACCCGGACGGGGGACATCATAACCGACGCGCGCGTCGCCTTTGGCGGCATGTCCGCCACGCCACGCCGCGCCCGCGCCGCCGAGGCCGCCCTGATCGGGCAGCCCTGGACCAAGGCCGCATTTGACGCCGCCGCCAACGCGCTGAGCCAGGATTTCACCCCGCTGTCCGATTGGCGCGCCTCTGCCGATTATCGCCTGCTGGTCGCGGGAAACCTGCTGCGGCGGTTTTTCCTTGAACAGGACGGTCAGACCTCCGTCCGGCTAGACGTTGCATAAAGGAGCCCCGCCATGAAAGACCTCTCCCCCCTCACCGGCGCGGTACATCACGACCGGATCCACGACAGCGCCATCAAACATGTCACCGGACGCGCAGATTACACCGACGACATCGCAGAACCCGCAGGCACGCTGCATGCCTATCTGGGCGTTGCCACCGTCACCCACGGCACCATTCGCACGATGAACCTTGACCGCGTGCGGCAGGCCTCCGGCGTTGTGGACGTGCTGACCGCGCGCGATGTACCCGGCGTCAATGACCTCAGCCCCACGGGCCGCAATGATGAGCCGATCTTTCCCGACACCGTCGAATACCACGGCCAGCCGATCTTTGCCGTCATCGCCCACAGCCGCGATGCCGCGCGCCGCGCCGCCGAACTGGCCGATGTCAGCTATGACATCCTGCCCCACGCCACCGATGCGCTGAGCGCGCAGGCGGCGGGCCTGCCGCAGGTCACCGACCCGCTGAAACTGGAACGCGGCGACGTGGCGGCGGGACAGGCCACCGCCCCGCACCGGATCAAGGCGCGCATGACTGTGGGCGGGCAGGATCACATGTACCTAGAGGGTCATATCGCCTTTGCCATTCCGGGTGAGGACGACGACGTGATTGTCCACTGCTCGACCCAGCACCCCAGCGAGGCACAGCACATGGTCGCCCATGCGCTGGGTGTGCCGCTGAACGCGGTCACGGTGAACGTGCGCCGCATGGGCGGCGGGTTTGGCGGCAAGGAGAGCCAGATGAACCTGTTCGCCGCCGTGGCCGCCATCGCCGCCAAGCGGCTGCACCGCCCGGTCAAGATCCGCCCCGACCGCGATCAGGACATGACCGCCACCGGCAAGCGGCATGATTTTGTGATCGACTACGATGTGGCCTTTGACGACGATGGCCGCATCCACGCCGTCGACGGCCATTTCGCCGCGCGCTGCGGCTATTCCTCGGACCTGTCGGGGCCGGTGACGGACCGCGCGCTGTTCCACGCCGACAACGCCTATTTCTACCCGCATGTCCGGCTGACCTCACGCCCGCAAAAGACCAACACCGTGTCGAACACCGCCTTTCGCGGCTTTGGCGGCCCGCAAGGGGTCATCGCCGCCGAACGGATGATCGAGGAGGTCGCCTACGCCCTTGGCAAAGACCCGCTGGAGGTGCGCAGAACCAATTTCTACGGGACAGAGGGCCGCGACCTGACGCCTTATCACCAGCAGGTCACGGACAATATCATCGGACGGGTGGTCGATGAACTGGCAGACAGCGCCCGGTATCAGGCCCGCCGCGCCGAGATCCTGCAACACAACGCGCAGGGCGGCATCCTGCGGCGCGGTATTGCGTTGACGCCGGTCAAGTTCGGCATCTCCTTCACCGCCACCCACTACAATCAGGCCGGGGCCTTGGTGCATGTCTACAACGACGGCTCCATCCACCTGAACCACGGCGGCACAGAGATGGGTCAGGGGCTGAACACCAAGATCGCGCAGGTTCTGGCGGATGCCTTCCAGGTGGATTTCGACCGCATCAAGATCACCAAGACCACCACTGAGAAGGTCCCCAACACCTCTGCCACCGCCGCCTCCAGCGGATCGGACCTGAACGGCATGGCGGCGCTGGATGCCGCCGACCAGATCAAGGCGCGGCTGGTTTCCTTTGCCGCCGAAACATGGGGCGTGGCGGCGGATGAGGTGCGGTTCCTGCCCAACGCGGTGCAGATCGGTGCAGAAGTGGTGCCGTTCGATACCCTCATCCGCCGGGCCTATATGGCGCGGGTGCATCTGTCGGCGGCGGGCTTCTACAAGACCCCGGACATTCACTGGGACCGCGCGGCGGGCAAGGGGCGGCCGTTCTTCTACTACGCCTATGGCGCCGCCTGTTCAGAGGTCACGATTGACACGCTGACCGGCGAATACCGTGTCGACCGGACCGACATCCTGCATGACGTGGGCCGCTCGCTGAACCCGGTGCTGGACCGTGGTCAGGTCGAGGGCGCGTTCCTGCAAGGCATGGGCTGGCTCACGACTGAGGAGCTTTGGTGGGACGATCAGGGCCGCCTGCGGACGCACGCGCCGTCAACTTACAAGATCCCACTGGCCAGCGACCGTCCCCGCATCTTCAACGTCGCCCTGGCGGAGTGGTCGGAAAACCGTGAGCGCACAATCAAACGGTCGAAGGCGGTGGGTGAACCGCCGTTCATGCTGGGCATTTCGGTGTTCGAGGCGTTGTCGATGGCGGTGGCCAGCGTGGCCGACTATCGCGTCTGCCCGCGTCTGGACGCGCCCGCCACGCCCGAAAGGGTTCTGATAGCTGTCGAACGGCTGAAGGCGGGGTGAACCAATGGCGCGCGAAACTCTGTCCTGTTTTCTCAACCGCCCCGGCCCGGTCGTGTGCCTGCACCTGTCGCGTGTGCGCGGCTCTTCCCCGCGGGAGGTGGGGGCGCAGATGTTCGTCACCGCCGAGGCGCTGTTTGGCACCATCGGCGGCGGTCAACTGGAACACCGCGCCATCGACGCCGCGCGGCAAATGCTGCGCTGCGGGGACATGGCGCGCCACCTTGACCTGCCGCTTGGCCCCGAGATCGGCCAGTGCTGCGGCGGACGGGTCGAGGTCACTCTGACGAGGATGAGCCGCACCGACCGGCAAAAGGCCATCGCCGCCGACAGGACCGCGCAAGAGGCACAACCGGCGGTCTATATCCTTGGAGCGGGCCATGTCGGGCGCGCGCTGGCAGGTCAGTTCCAACACCTGCCGGTGCGCACCATTCTGATCGACCAACGCGCCGAGGAACTCAGCCAGTCCGACGCCACCGTCGAAACCCGGCACAGCGCGATCCCCGAATTTGACATCCTGACCGCCCCCGCCGGCAGCGCCTTCATCGTGCTGACCCATGATCACGGGCTGGACTTTCTGCTGGCCTCCGCCGCGCTGGAACGGTGCGACGCCGCCTATGTCGGGCTGATCGGATCGGCCACCAAGCGGGTGAAATTCCGCAACTGGTGCCACACACACTGCGATGGCCTGTCCATCGCGCCCCTGATCTGCCCCATCGGGGCAGCCGGTAGCCGCGACAAGCGGCCAGCCGTGATCGCCGCCTTTGTGGTGGCCGACGTGATCGCGGCGCTGACCTGTGAACCTGCCGAAACCCACCCCGAACGGGGCACCGCACCGCATTTCGCGGCGCAGTGAACAGCGCCGACGCCGGACGCCCTGAGGAGGGACGCGCCCGGTGCCGGATCACAAAGAGGAGGTCCCGATGAGGGATGGGAGTTACACCTACAGGCTGTTTCACCGCAGCGACTTCAGCGCGTTCTGGGCGCTGTTCACCGACAACCTGATCAACCTGATGGTGCTGGCGGGCATCTGCCAGTTCGTCTTTCAGATGCCGGCAGAGATTGTCTTTGGCCGCATCGTGCCGGGCGCGGCGGTTGCCATCCTTGCCGGGATCGCGGTCTATGTCTGGCTTGCCAAACGCGCCGCCGCACAGCATGGCCGCGACGTGACCGCCCTGCCTTACGGCATCTCGACCCCGGTGATGTTTGTCTATCTCTTTGGCGTGATCGGCCCCATCTACTGGAGCACAAATGACCCCGTTCTGGCCTGGCAAGTGGGCATCGGTGCGGGCTTCATGGGCGGCATCGTGGCGGCGATGGGCGCCATCGTCGGCCCTTGGTTGAAACGGGTGACACCGCGCGCGGGCATGCTGGGCACGCTGTGCGGCATCGCGTTGGTGTTCATCGGCACCGTGCCGCTGGCCATCGTGTTTGAGAACCCGTTTGTCGGCTTTGCCTCCATGATCATCATTCTCTGGGGCCTTGTCGGGCGCTTTCGCCTGCCGTGGAACATTCCCGCCGGTCTGCTGGCGCTGATTGTGGGCACGGTTGTGGCCTTTGCCATGGGTGAGGCCACCATCAGCGCCGAGGGCGTCGGCTTTTACCCGCCGCTGCCCTACGTCGGCGACCTGATCGCGGGCATCCAGCATCTGTTTGCCAACCCCGAGCTGTTCCTGGTGCTGGTGCCGGTGCAGATCTACAATTTCATCGAAACCATGAACAACGTCGAAAGCGCCGAGGCGGCAGGCGATCACTATCCGGTCGCCACCTGCCAGATCACCGACGGCGTCGGCACCATGATCGGCGCGGTCTTTGGCTCTCCCTTTCCAACCACCGCCTATATCGGTCACCCGGCCTACAAACGCATGGGCGCACACGCGGGCTATATCATCGGCGTCGGTGCGGTCATTCCGCTGGCCGCCTTTTTTGGTCTGCTGGCGTTCCTCAACAACCTGATCCCGGTGGCCGCTGCCGCGCCCGTGCTGGTCTTTGTCGCGCTCAGCCTTGTGACCAACACCGCCCATTCGGTGAAGCCCGATCACATGGCCGCCGTGACCATCGCGATGATGCCGCATGTCTCGGCCTTTCTCATGGTCAAATGGGGCTCGCTCATGGGCGCGCTGGGGGCCAGCGGCGTCGAGGGTCTGCCGCAACTGGGCGACCCGGCACTGACCGCCGCGCTGCTACAACAGGGCGCGCATTTCGAGGGCCACCTTGCGCTCAGCCAGGGCGCGATCCTGACCGGGTTGATCTGGGGTGCGATCGTGGCCTCGGTGATCGACGGACGGTTCCGCAATGCGGGCGGCTTTGCCCTCGCGGCGGCGGCGATGTCCTCTGTCGGCATCATCCACGGTGCCAGCCTGCATTGGCCATCCTTGGGCGGCGTGTCCGCAGGCTACCTGATCGCGGCGACCTTCCTCTATGTCTACCCGCTGTTCCACCGCGACGGCACCCCCCAGCCCGCGCTGGATGAGGCCACGACCCCGGCAGAATAGCGGACCCAGACCAACCGGGCGGGCCGGACACGGCCCGCCCTCCCCTGCCCTTCCCCCCAAAAACGGACATGCCAAATGACCCAGACCCCCAACCGGGTGCTGCTGCGCGGGCGCATCCTTGATTTCAAGGCAGAGCCGCAGGACGACCGCGACACCGATGCCTTTACCTATCATGAGGACGGCGCGATCCTGATCCGGGACGGCCTGATCGAGGCCACAGGCCCCTATGCCAGCGTTCAGGCGCAGGCACATGACGTGCCGGTGATCGACCACAGGCCGCACCTGTTGATGCCCGGTTTCATCGACACCCACATCCATTTCCCACAGGCACAGGTGATCGCCTCATGGGGAGCGCAGCTGCTGGACTGGCTCAACACCTATACCTTTCCCGAAGAGACGCGGTTTTCAGATCCGGCGCACGCGGCAGACATCGCCTCCAGCCTGTTCGACCTGCTGATCGGGCATGGCACCACCTCGGCAGTGGCCTTCTGTTCGGTCCACGCCACCTCGGTCGATGCGTTTTTCACAGAGGCCGCGCGGCGCAACATGCGCATGATCGGCGGCAAGGTCATGATGGACCGGAATGCATCGGACGGTTTGCTGGACACGCCGCAATCCTCCTACGACGACAGCAAGGCGCTGATCGCCAAATGGCACGGCAAGGGGCGTGCGCATTACGCCATCACCCCCCGCTTTGCCATCACCTCGACGCCCGCCCAACTGGACATGGCGGGCGCCCTGGTGGCCGAACACCCGGACTGTCACGTCCAGACCCATCTCAGCGAAAATGCCGATGAAATTGCCTATACCGCGCAACTTTACCCCGATGCGCCGGACTATCTGGGGGTCTACGAGGCGCATGGCCTGCTGACGCCGCGCACTCTTCTGGGCCACTCCATCCACCTGACCCCGCGTGAGATCGACGTGCTGTCCGGCACCGGCGCCAAGCCCGTGTTCTGCCCGACCTCCAACCTGTTTCTGGGCAGCGGCCTGTTCGATGATGCGGGCCTGCGCGGGCGCGGCATCTGCAATGCCATTGCGACGGACGTGGGCGCGGGCACCAGCTATTCCATGCTTCAGACCCTGAATGAAGGCTACAAGGTGCTGCAACTCCGGGGGCAGAAACTGCACCCCTTGCGGGCGTTTCACTGGATCACACGCGGCAATGCGCTGGCGCTGGGGCTGGAGGATCGCATCGGCACATTGGCACCGGGGACAGAGGCGGACATTGTCGTGCTGGATGCTGGCGCGACGCCCGCAGCGGCGCTCAGGATGGACCGGGCCGCAACCCTGTCCGAAGAGCTGTTCATCCTGCAGATGCTGGGGGATGATCGCGCGGTGGCAGAGGTTTATCTGGCCGGTCAGGCGGCCAAGAACGGCACTGTCGCGGCGCGTGCTCTGGTCGGTGCCTGAGCCCGCGCCAAAACAAAAGCGGCGTGCCCGGCACGCCGCTTTCTACATTGCCCTCAAACGTCACCCTCAGACGTGATTGTCCTTGACCAGCGATCCCTTGGCGTGGCCGGACATGCCGCCAGAGACCTCTTCGGTGGACTCGTCGGTCAGCTCTTCGGGCAGCACCAGGTTGAGCACGATGGCGATCACGGCGGCGGGCAGGATGCCCGATGTCGCCAGCACCTTCATCCCGCAATATTCACCGGCGGTCCGTGTGCGGTGTGATTTCGGGGCGCGGTCGGGTTTCTTGACCTTGCGTGTGGCAGGAAGGGCGATCAC
>NZ_FZON01000037.1 GCF_900188425.1 Antarctobacter heliothermus | reverse complement strand
TCCCGTTTGCTCAGACCGGCGGCCAGCTGCTGTTCCACCTCGTCAGTCGTCTCTACGAGCGCACGTCCATCATCGTGACGACCAACCTCGACTTCGGTGAATGGCCATCGGTCTTCGGAGACGCCAAGATGACGACAGCGCTACTTGATCGCCTTACCCACCACTGCGACATCGTCGAAACCGGCAACGAGAGCTGGCGCTTCAAGACCAGGGAGTAACCCAGGCCCCGCTGGCCCGACGCGGCTGCGCTGTGTGATGGCTACACCGCATCGGGCCAGCTACCCCTGCGCAAAATAAGGGGGTCATTTTTGGGCGCCGATAGGGGGTCAGGATTGCGTGCCGATTGACACAGCATCCAGCTTTATATTTCGGCCACCAATGTGGAAACCGGCAAGGTTCAGGTTTTCGACAGCCGCTTGCTGACGGCAGATATGGTCATGGCCTCGGCCTGTCTGCCCAATATCTTCAAATCGGTGATCATCGACGGTGTGCCCTACTGGGACGGCGGATATATCGGCAACCCGGCCCTGTTTCCGTTTCATGCCGGTTCCGACACCGGCGACATCGTCGTCGTGCAGATCAATCCGATCGAACGCAAGGGTGTGCCGCGAACAGCTCAGGAGATTCAGAACCGCGTCAACGAGATCAGCTTCAACTCAAGCCTTCTCAAGGAATTGCGGGCAATCGATTTCGTGGCGCGGCTGATAGAAGATGGCAAGCTGGACGAGTCCCGTTATCGTCTGGAGCGTATCCACATCATCGAGAATGAAACGGCGCTGATGAAGATGGGGGCGTCGTCAAAAATGAATGCCGAGTGGGCGTTTCTGACCCACCTGCGCGATCTGGGGCGTGAGACGGCCGCGTCCTGGCTGGACCGGAACCATGCCGATATCGGCACACGTAGCACCGTGGATCTGCGCCGGATGTTTCAGGGGATCGGGCCGCAACATCAGGGGTAGCCGCGACGCAATGGACGTGCGGGCCTTTGATCACGGGAGTATGTCGATACCGAAGACCCAGACCGCCAGCGGCACCGGCATGACCGCCAACGCAACAGTCAAGGCCACTGCCGCGGGTTTGAAGAGACGGCTCAACCCGGTCAGGAACAGGATGCCGCCGCCACCGCCGATCACCGCATTCCCCGGCAGATTGACGATAGTCGCAGAACCAGATAGCGATACCGTGAGATCACGGGGCGCAGCCATTTTGGTGCGTGGTCGCGCAGCAGCATGACCCGTTCCTCTCGGCTGAGCGGGTGTATGTTCTCAAGCAAGGCGCAGGCACGGCGCATGCGCAAATCGGCCAATATCCGATGCAGGCGCACATAGGGCACCCATTCACCGGCCGCGTAGGCAAGCAACAGGCCTACAATTGTGGCAAGATAGATCCACGGAGCGATCCACGCCCCCTCGACGGCAAGCAGCATCAAACCGATTTCGATCCCTGGCGCAAAGGGAATGGCCAGAAGAAGCGCATAGGCGAGCAGCAGCGCAATCAACATGCCAAGCTGTGCACCGGGATGGATGTCCGAAGACCGCGCGGAAAACCAGCCGATCAACAGATGGACGCCGTAAGCGAGGATCAGCAAAAGGGTCAGTCGCCGGACGACCCGGAATACGCGGGCAATCGCCGAGTCCTGTGGCCTGTCGGGGAAATCACCCATGCGGGCCCGAAATGCGAAGGCAAGGCGCGTCGATCACGTCCGGATTGCCTTTTGGATCACGGTCCATGGCAAAGCCTTACAGGGTGACCATCGGCGAAAGGTTCCCTGCCCGAGGCGGCGATGCCTGTGCAGAATTCAGGCGTGACCGACGCAAAATGCGAAAGTTCCACAGGAACCGGGCATGGAATGAAATGCTTCATGGAGATCCTCCCAATCTGCATTCAGTGTCCATTCGCTATGGGAAGTAAAGAACAAGCCCCCGTATTCCTGGCAATGTGAGCGAGATTGAAACGGTTTCTCCAAAGGCCAGCGACCTCACGAACCTGTGTTGCCCTTCAGTGTAACATTCGGCGTTCCCGGTCGTCACCGAACTATGACAAACGGGAGGATATCAAATGAAACATTCATTAATTTCGGCCGCATTGGCGTTTTCGCTGGGTGGTACAGCGGGTCTGGCGCAGGACATGGCCTTTGGCTCCGATGCGGACCGTGACTATGCCGCAGAGATCTGGACCTACATGCAGGACAGCAAACTGGCCGGGCCGAACATGATCCGGACCTCTCCTTATGAGGGAACCGACCCGCATGGCATGATGCTGGAAACGTTCTACACCACGGCGACGATCAACGGGCGCGAAGGTGACCTGATCGTAAAACGCAACTTCGGTCCAGTCGGCGTGACCGAGGATGAGGTGTTGCGCGACCCGGATACCCATCTCGCCGCCCATACCATCATGTTTCGCCGCGAGGCGGGCTATGATCCCGAAAACGGGGACTGGTTCTGGGTGAAATACCTGCCAGACGGATCTCTGGACCAGACGCCCGATGGCATGGCAATGGCCGGACAAGTGGCCAAGGGCATGGATGAGGGTTGCATCGCCTGCCATCAGGGGGCGGGTGACGACATGGTGTTCACCTCTGACCACTTGGCGAACTAAGCCAGAGTGAGCCAACCCGCACCGGGATCTCATGACATCAATCTTGCTCTTGTCCCTGCTCATGGGCGTGATCCTCGGGGTCTCGGCGCATCGGGCCGGGCTATGCGCCGTCAAGGCGGTGGCGGAGGTGATGACCTCGGGCCGCGGCTGGATTCTGTGGTCGTTTCTAAAGGCCTCAATGTGGGTCTTCGGTTTCGCCGCGGTTGCGAACACGCTTACTGACGGCATAGCGCTGCGGCATTGGCCAATGAGCGCGACTGCTGTGCTGGGTGGCCTGATCTTCGGTCTCGGAGCCGGAGCAAACGGGGCGTGTAGCTTTTCGACGTTCGTGCGCTTGGCCGATGGTCATTTCGTCATGCTGTTCACGCTGGCGGGCTGGCCGCTTGGGATGCTCGGCGTGCATCTGTTATGGCCTGCGCTGCACCAGCCGCCAGTCCAGGCGCCCGGCGCCCCGGTCTGGTTTCTGGTCGCCATCGGTCCTTGGATGGTGTGGCAGGGCCTGCACATCCTGCGGCGTCTGCGCGACGAAGGATGGGCGCAATTGCGTGCTGCGCAGTGGCCCCTGTCCTTGTCCGTGACCTTGATCGCGATGGCGAATTTCGCGATTCTCGCTTCCGGATCAACCTGGTCGTTCACGTCGACAATGCTCTGCACGGTGCAGGCCGCGCCCTTGTCCGGCTGCGCACAAGGCACGTCCTTGTGGCTGGTCTCGGGGGCGGCGGTCCTGGGGATGATCGGCTCTGCCGTCCTGCGCGGATCGTACCAGTTGCGCCGCATTCGCATCAAGGCCGCTTTGCGCCACGGCTTGGCCGGGGTCGTCATGGGCGCGGGTGCAGCCCTGATCCCCGGAGGCAATGACGGCCTGATCCTGTTCGGCCTGCCCGCTCTGGCGCCTCATGCGCTGTCAAGCTGGCTGGCGATCATTGCCGGTGTCGCACTAGCCCTCATCCTGAGGCGCTTGGCTGGTCGGCCGATCCCGGTCATCTTTTGCGAAGGTGATATCTGCTGCGCCAGATTGTAACATTTCATCACAAGCGGAGTCTCCTTCGCACGGCCACGGCCCATGAAAGGCAGGTTTGGATGTCCGCCACGGTAAGAGACAGTTGCAATTCGTTTCTGAGCGGGGTTGGTCAACGTCTGGCCGGTTACCTGAACCGTCCGAGTGTTGGCTATACGCCTTTTACGCCCTCTGATTTTGACACGCTGTGTCGCACGCTACGCTCCGGCGATGTGCTTTTGGTCGAGGGTCAGGAACGGGTTTCCAACGCCATCAAGTACCTGACCCAATCCACATGGTCACATGCCGCGATGTACGTGGGGGACAGCCTTCCTGTTGCACCTGGTACCGCCGAGCCTCATCGCCTGATTGAGGTCAATCTGGGCGAAGGCTGCGTCTCGGCGCCGTTGTCGAAATACGCGCTTTTCAACACACGGATCTGCCGTCCAATCGGTCTGACGCCCGACGAACGCCGGGCTGTGACCGGTTTCATGACCGCGCGCATTGGCCTGAAATACGATCTGCGCAACGTCTTTGATCTGTTGCGCTACTTTTTTCCGACGCCGCCGGTGCCGGTGCGCTGGCGCAGGCGCATGCTGGCCTTCGGATCAGGCGACCCGACGCGGGCCATCTGTTCGTCATTGATCGCGCAGGCATTTCAGTCAGTCCGCTATCCGATCCTGCCCGATATGCGTGTGGTGAAAGCGCGCAGCGGTTCCAGGTATGCGCGTCGGGAAATTCTGCACATTCGCCACCACTCCCTGTTTGCGCCACGCGATTTCGATCTGTCACCCTATTTCCAGATCGTGAAGCCGCATCTGGCCGAGGGCTTCGACCCTCATCTGCTGGAGTGGTCTGCACAACCTGCGCCGGAACCAGAGCAGGTGGATATTTCAGCGGCGTAGAACGCGGGCCGCCAGCGCGCAAAGCGTCATGCAGAGCGCGGCCATGACGACAAACCAACCGAAAAACCAGACCAGCCCGGCAACAGCATTTTCGGCATAGGATGCAGCGAAAATGCTCTTGCCCTGTGTCACTGCCACCATTGCCAGGATCAGCGTGAGCCCACCCAGAGCCGCCATGCGACCGGACCGCATTCCGGCCCATCGCAAGCCGCCATACGCTAGCAGACCCGCTACGCTGCCGATTGCTCCGGTTTTGACCGCCCAGAACGGATGCGCGCCCAAGGCTTCGGGCAGCCCAAACGCGCTGCCCGCAATCAGGATGGCGGCGATGATCAAGGCGGTTGCGAGTTCAGCATTCATGGCGATATGAGTCCTTTCAGGGCAATGACGGGCCCTCCAGCGGCTGCGGCATCGTCGGGGTCGTGGGTGACCATCAGCGTCGGAACAGCCCGAGATTTTACATGATCGAAAGTGAATCGGCGCATCTCGCCGCGCAACCCAGCGTCGAGTTTCGAGAACGGCTCGTCCAGAAGCAGGGCCGCAGGCTCGGCCAGCAGGGTGCGCATCAATGCCGCTCGGGCGCGTTGACCGCCCGATAATGTGGCCGGGTCGCGTTCATAAAGTCCGGCCAGACCTCCCTGAGACAGCGCAGCCTCTACCGCTGCACGCCGGTGTGCGCGCCCGCGCAGGCTGGGTGGCAGACCAAAGGCCAAATTGTCCCCGATCGACAGATGCGGAAAAAGCAGCGCGTCCTGAAACATCAAGCCGATCCGCCGCGCCTCGGCGGGCAGGCCCGTCACGTCGCACCCGTTCAGGCGCACGGTGCCCGTCAGGTGAAACCCATGCGCCAGATGCCCGCCGATGGCGTCGAGCAGCGTCGATTTCCCCACGCCCGACGGCCCCATCACCGTGACCACATGGCCCGCCGGAACTTGCAGGCTCAGCGGCGAAAACAGCGCGCCGCCATGGGCCGACCGGATGGAAAGTGCGTCAAGATCAAGGCTCATGTGGCGGAGGCTCCGGACAGGGCGCGGCGGTTGCGGTGCAGGATCGCAGGGATCAATAAAGCGGCAAGGTAGGCGGCAAAGGGCAGTCCGGCCTGCAGCGTCGCGTAGACGCCGGTGACCCGGCGGTCGGACCCCGAGGACAGGGTCACCGCCTCGGTGGTCAGCGTCGCGACGCGGCCCGCGCCCATGAACAGCGTCGGCAGGTATTGCGCCACCGATACCGCCACGCCGATGGCGGTCGCGGTCAGGATCGGTCGTATCAGCACCGGCAGCTTGACCGCCCAGAGCCTGCGCCCCCGCCCCGAGCCAAGCGCCGCGGCGGCGTGGATCATGCGCGGGTCCAGCGCCCTCCAGGGGTCCGACAGCGCGATCATCACGTAAGGAAAGACGAACAGCACCTGCGCCCAGATCACCGCCGTGATGCCGCCCGACAGGCCGATTTGCAGGAAGCCCACATTCAACCCGTAGAGAAAACCGATCTGCGGGATCAGTAGCGGCAGATAGATCAGCGCCTCGGCCCAGGGGGCGCGGCTCCGGCGGGCTCTGTCCTCGCCTTCGAGCCAGGCAATCGCCAGCGCCAGCGACAGCCCCGCCGTCGCCCCGGCCAACAGCAGCGTCGTCGACAACGCCCGCATCCAGCCCCCCTGCGCGTTGGTCCACGGTTTCAGCGACCAGCTTTCCGGCAGGACTTGCGGAAACGACCACCGCCAGGCCAGCGACCAGACCACCAGCGACAGCATCGCCAGCAGACCGACCGCCATCATCGCCATCACCACCGCGCTGGCCGCCCAGAGCCCCGGCTCTGCCGACAACCCGCGCCCACCGCGCCTGATCCACCAGCGACCCAGCCTCTTGCCCACTTTCTCTGCGATCAGCAACAGGGCCACCGCGAGCCCGACAATCATCGCTTGCAGGATGGCCCCGGCTGACGCGGGCAGGATCATCGTCGGATCGGCATCCGTGAACCAGCGTGTCACCGCCACTGCCAGCGTTGGTGGGTTCGACGGGCCAAGGATGATCGCCATGTCCACGACCGACAGGGCATAGGCCAGCACCACCCAGACCGGCAACCGGATCAGCGGCCAGACCTGTGGCATGATGATCTTGATCCAGACGATCCCGCGCCCGTAGCCCAGCGCGCGTCCCGCCGCCATTTGGCGTGCCACGGGGATCTGGCTGAGCGCCGACAGGATCACCAGCAAGAGGAACGGCACCTCCTTGACCATCAACCCGAACGTCAGGGCAAGGCCCCAGCCATCGTTGACCGTAGCGAAGTCCGGCGGGCGATCCCACCCGGCGACGGGTGCCATCATCCGAGCGATCCAACCCGATGGGGCCATGACAAAGGCCAGCCCCACCGCCATGGCCGCATGCGGAATGGCCAGAAACGGCGTCAGCATCCGCGCCCCTGACGCAGAGGTCATCCGGGCATGAACCGCCGCGCAGAACCCAGTCGCCAGCAGCACCGACAGAAGGGTTGATCCAAGACCCGTGACAAGCGTCAGGCGCAGGCTGGTGGCAAAACCCGGCAGAGCGACCAACTCGTGCCACGAGTCCAGCGATGCCACGTTCCGCCCCAAGGCGGGCAGGATGCCCAATGCGGCGCGCCCGGTCTGCCACAGGCCAATGGCGATGGGGGTGATCAGGCCAAGCCCGACCACCGCCAGAACGCCAGCGCGCAGCAGGCGGCCTTCATGGCTCATTTCGTGTAGCGACGCGCCCACTCCTCGGTCAGCCGGGTCATCCAACTGGCATGCGGCTCCAGCAGCGTCGGGCCAAGGTCGGCCAGGGTTGGCAGCGCCGGAGCCGTCGGCAGGGCGGCAAAGGCATTGCTGGCGGCCTCATCCAGACGCGCCGGGTCGAGCACCGAGAACGCCCCCAGTACTTCGATATTCTGCATATGCGCCTGTGTCGCCGGATCGAGCAGGAAGTTCGCCACAACTTCCGCTCCTTCGACATTCGCCGCGTTGTAAGGGATGGAGACAAAGCTGATGTTGCCGATGCTGCCCCCCACGGGCACAAAGACTCGAGTCGTGTCGGGCAGAAGGCCATCGGCAATGGCGGCGGCGGTCGAGGCGGGATCGAAGGACATCGCAATGTCCACCTCACCGTCGTTCAGCAACTGTTGGAGCACGGACTCGTTCGCCGGATAGGTTTCGCCGCCGCGCCACAGGTTCGGGCGCAGCGCATCGTACCACGCCCAGAGCGGGGCGGTTGCCGCGTCAAAAGCCGCATCCGTGACTGGTTGTTGCAGCGCGGTCGTATCGGGTGTCAGCTCGATCAGCGCCTGCTTGAGAAAGGTCGCCCCCATGAAATTCGACGGATCCGGGTGGGTGACGCGCCCCGGATTAGCGGCTGCCCAATCTACAAAACCCGCCATTGTGCGTGGCGGCTCGGACGCGCGGGCGGAATCGTAGGTGAAGACGAACCGCGCCAGCCGCCATGGACTTTCCATGCCGTCCACCGGCACGGTGAAATCGACCGAGGCGGGCGATGTCGGCCCAAGGTTCAGATATCGCGCATTGGGCAGGTCGGCCACGAATGGCCGGTGCAGCAGCCCCTGTTGCTTCATCGCCAGAAAATTCGGCCCGTTGATCCAGATCAGATCAACGCTGCCACCCGCATCCTGACCGGCGGCCTTTTCGGAAATCACCCGGGTTACCGCCTCTGCGGTGTCGCTCAGCTTGACCTGAACCACGCTGACGCCGTAGTGCGTCTCGGTCTGCTCGCCAACCCAGGCAATAAAGGCGTTGGTGCGCGCATCGCCACCCCAGGCGTTCCAATAGACGGTCTGGCCACGGGCGGCATCCAGGGTCTGTTGCCAATCGGCGAGGGCCGGAGGTGCAAGCAATGAGAGGACGAGAGCGAGGGAAAGTTTCATCAGGTCACCGGAATGTGGTACAGTGTGTTTGGTCAAAGACTGCCCAACTGGCAATCTGTTACAACCTATCGATCAATTTCGCAGGGAAAACGCCCGCCAGCCCTGATGCCAGCGCAGCACTGTGGTCAGCGCACAGGCGACGGCATAGCCATAGGCCAGCATCGGGAAGACACTCGGAAACAGGCACATCGCCACAAAGACGGCGATGGTTTCAAAACCTTCGGTCAGGCCACCAAGGTAATAGATACCCTTGGCTGGATAGGCCTCAGCGCTTTCCCCGCGCTTAGCCGCAATGGCTGCGAACGCCAGGAATGATGACCCCGTTCCCACAAAGGCCGCGATCAGCACCGCGGCAGGCAGGCCATTCGTCGCCGGGTCGGCAAAAGCAAAGCCCAGCGGAAACAGTGCGTAAAAGACGAAATCGAGCGCTATATCCAGAAAAGCACCGCGATCTGTGGGGCTGGTCATCCGCGCCACGGCTCCGTCCAGCCCATCAGCCAGACGATTGAGGCCAAGAAGCGCCAGCGCCAGGCCAAAGGCACCGAAGGCCAGGGCTGGGACCGCAAGTACGCCCACGGAAAATCCCGCAAATGTCAGGTGGTCGGCGTGGATACCCCCAGCCGTCAGCCACCGGGCGGGCGGAGCCAGCACATGCCGCTGGACGGGTAGAAGTGCCGCGTCGATCACCCCGATCTCCTGTAGTGCAAGTGTTTCATCCGGGCTGGCCCCCTTGGGTTCAGATGCGCGCGCCAACGGCTTTTGACCAGATATTGCAGTATTGGTTTTGAAACATGTCGCGCCACTGTCAGCGATGCCTCTTCTTTTTCCATCGTTTCATGAGGACGGATGAGATCCGGAAACGTTACAGATCTTTCTTGAGCCGAAATATCCAGTTTCGAGGTCATTTGAATGTCGGCTTCAGCCATTCGGCGATGTAGCTTACGCTGCCGCAGCGAACTTCCGTTTCCCGCCCAACGCGCCCACTTCCGGCGTCTCCCCCTCACTCCCCCCTGTCCAACGGGCTGGGCAAATCCCTCGGGTGTCTCGGCCTGCTGCGGGCGAGGTCTGCCCGAACTTCGGCGGCGGTGGGTTCGGCCTCAGTCACCTCTGGCTTGCCCATTTCGGGCGTCAGGATGTGCCGCAGCAGGGCGACGGGGTGGGCGCGCAGGGTCAGGCGCATGGCGACGTAATCCTCGACCACCTGTTCGCCCTCGGTCATTTCGGGCAGGTGGGCGGCGACCTCGGGGATCGCCTCACCGTCCATGTCGCGGGAAAACAGCGGCAGATCTCCGCCTTTTATCAGGGCTTTGGCCTCCCACAGGGCGGCGCGGCGGGTCAGGTTCAGGTCGGCGAAGACATCCGCCTCTGCCAGTCGCGCCAACACCGAGGGTTGCAGCCCCGCGCGCCGCCAGACGTCCTGCACCGAGCGGTAGCCATTGCCGCGCGCCGACGTCATCCATGCGGCGTCCTCCTCCGACAGGCCCTTGATCTGGCGAAACCCAAGGCGCAGGGCAAGGCCGCCGCTGCCGTCCGGCTCCATCACGTTGTTCCAATAGCTGTGGTTGACGCAGACGCGCCGCACCCGCACCCCATGTTCGCGGGCGTCGCGGACGATCTGCGCGGGCGCGTAAAACCCCATCGGCTGCGAGTTCAGCAACGCGCAGGCAAAGATCCCCGGATGATGGCATTTGAGCCAGGCAGAGGCATAGACCAGCAGGGCAAAGCTGGCGGCGTGGCTTTCGGGGAAGCCATACGATCCAAAGCCCTCGATCTGGCTGAAACAGCGTTCGGCAAAGCCGCTGTCATAGCCCTTTTGCGCCATGCCGCGCAGGAAGAGGTTGCGAAATTCGCTGACATTGCCGTGCTTCTTGAAGGTGGCAAGGGAGCGGCGCAGGCGGTCGGCCTGTTCGGGGGTAAAGCCCGCGCCAACAATGGCGATCTGCATGGCTTGCTCTTGGAAGAGGGGAACGCCGAGGGTCTTGCCCAGCACCTCTCCCAACTCATCGGAGGGGAATTCGACGCGCTCCTCACCGTTGCGGCGGCGGATGTAGGGGTGGACCATGTCGCCTTGGATCGGGCCGGGGCGGATGATGGCGACCTCGATCACCAGATCGTAGAAGTTGCGCGGCCGCATGCGGGGGAGAAAGTTCATCTGCGCGCGGGATTCGACCTGAAAGACACCGACACTGTCCGCGCGGCAGAGCATGTCGTAAACGGCGGGATCCTCGGGCGGCAGGGTGGCAAGCGTGTGGCGTGGCCCGTGATGGGTGGCGATCAGGTCGAACGCCTTGCGGATGCAGGTGAGCATGCCAAGGCTGAGGACATCGACCTTGAGAATGCCCAGCGCGTCGATGTCATCCTTGTCCCAACAGATGACGGTGCGCCCCTCCATCGCGGCGTTTTCGATCGGGACAAGTTCGTCCAGCCGCCCCTCGGTGATGATGAAGCCGCCGACATGTTGGGACAGGTGGCGGGGAAAGCCGATGATCTCATAGATCAGCTCCATGGTCAGTTGCAGGCGGCGGTCATCCGGATCAAGGCCGATCTCGGCCATGCGCTGCCGTTCCAGCCCCTTGGTGGAAAAGAACCCCCAGAGCTGTGAGGACAGCGCACCGATGGTGTCCTGGGACAGGCCCATGGCGGTGCCGACCTCGCGAATGGCGCGCTTGCCCCGGTAATGGATGACGGTGGCGCAGAGGCCGGCGCGGTGGCGGCCATAGGTCTCATAGATGTGCTGGATCACCTCCTCCCGCCGCTCATGTTCGAAATCGACGTCGATGTCGGGCGGCTCATCCCGCGCCTCTGATACGAAACGCTCAAACACCATGGTGCCGATTTCGGGGCTGACCGAGGTGACGCCAAGACAATAACAAACCACGGAATTGGCGGCACTCCCGCGCCCCTGACACAAGATCCCGCGCGATCGGGCAAAGGCGACGATGTCACGGACGGTCAGGAAATAGGGCTCGTAGTTCAGCTTGCCGATCAGGGCCAATTCATGCTGCAACAGCGCCTGCACCTTGTCCGACGCCCCCTGCGGATAGCGCCACTTTAGCCCCTCATAGGCCAGACGCGCCAACCGCCCGCCCGCCGTCTCGCCGCCGGTGATCTCGGACGGGTACTCATAGCGCAACGACCCGATGTCAAAACCACACCGTGCAGCCAGCGCACCGGCACGGTCCACAGCCCCCTCATGCGCCCCCAACAGGCGGCGCATCTCTGCCTCCGAGCGCAGCCGCTGTTCGCCATTGGCCAGCGCGGCACGGCCCAGCCGCTCTACCCGCGTGCCGGTGCGAATCGCACTCAACACATCGGCCATCCGGCGGCGGCGCCCGTGGTGCATGACCGGCGCGGCTGTTGCCACGGTCGGCAAACCCAACCCCTCGGCCAACCGCACCAACAGGTCAAACCGCCCCCGATCCTCCCCGTCATACCGTGGGGCCAACGCCAGATGCATCCGCCCGCGATGCACCCGCACCAAGCCCGCCACCCGATCGCGCCAGCCCGCCTCCGGGACAACCGGCACATGCAGAACAAACGCCATCCCCTCCGCCGCCTCGGGCAGATCCGACAGCCGCAACCGGCAATCGCCCTTAGCCGCCCGCAAACGCCCCGCCGACAACATCCGGCACAACAACGTCCACCCGGCGCGCGTGGCCGCCAGCGCCGTCATCTCGACCCCTTCCTCAAACACCAACCGCGCGGCAGGGATCAGCCGTGGCACATTGCGCACCGGCGCACGCGGCGGCGCAGGCAAACCCGGCGGCGCCGGCGGACCAATCAGCCCGCCCTCCGCCTCCAACTGCTCCAACTCGGCCACCTGGCGCGCAATCTCACGCGCCGCGCTGAACGCCCGCACAATCCCCGCAACCGAATTCACATCCGCCACGGCAATGGCGGACAGCCCCATCAGGGCAGCCCGCTCCATATATTCCTCCGGGTGCGATGCCCCGGTGAGGAAGGTGAAATTCGAGGTGATGCAAAGCTCGGCGAACATGACAGGACATATATTCCCGTTTTGTTCTCATTTCGAGTCTCCAAAAATCACCACACAGCCCCGGGGTCAGACCCCAGTTTCTTCTGTCCAAAAATATCCCCGCCGGAGGCAAACCCCGAGGCAGGCGGCCAAAGGCCGCCAACGAGATATCAAGCGCGGGCCCCGCAGGGCCCCGCCCCTTTGGATCAGACGCCCGCTTTGATGATTGCTTCGGCCAGCAATGGCACGGTCTGCGCGTTCAGACCGGCGATGTTCATGCGCGAATCGCCCACCATGTACACGCCCGAGTCCGCGCGCAGCGTCTCGACCTGCTCGGGGCTGGCGCCCAGACGTGAGAACATGCCGCGGTGCTGGGCAAGAAAGCCGAACCGGTCCGACCCGGACAGGCGTTGCAACTCGCCTGCCAGCTTTTCGCGCAGGGCCAGCATCCCGGTGCGCATCTCTTCCAGTTCCGCTTTCCAGTCGGCGCGCAGCGCGTCGTCGGTCAGCACCATGGTCACCAGACGCGCGCCGTGGTCCGGCGGAAAGGAAAAGTTCTGCCGGTTGAGATAGTTCAGCGTGCCCTGATTCAGCTTTTTCGCGCCCCCGTCCTGCGCCACGGCCATCAGCAGGCCGGTGCGTTCGCGGTAGATGCCAAAGTTCTTCGAACACGACGCCGCGATCAGGCATTCAGGCACGGACGAGGCCACCATGCGCACCGCCTGCGCGTCTTCCTCCAGCCCGTCACCAAAGCCCTGATAGGCAAGGTCCACCATCGGCGTGGCGCCGGTCTGGTTCAGCAGGTCGATCACCGCCTGCCATTGGGTCACGTTCAGGTTGGCGCCCGTGGGGTTGTGGCAGCAGCCGTGCAGCAGCACGATGTCGCCTTTGCCCGCCTGCGCCAGATCCGCCATCATGCCGTCGAATTTCACGCCGCCGGTGTCATTGTCGAAATAGCGGTACATCACCGTCTCGATCCCCATGTGCTTGAGGATCGACAGGTGGTTTGGCCATGTCGGGTCGCTGACGAACACCCGCACATCGGGGTTGGCCATCTTGGCCATGTCAAAGGCCTGACGCACCGCGCCGGTGCCGCCCGGCGTGGCCGCCGCCGCCACGTTGTCGCGCGCCACCGCATCGCCCAGCACCAGCGCCACCATCGCATCGGCAAAGCCGGGATCACCCGCCAGCCCGGTATAGGCCTTGGTCTGTTCCGCCTGCCACAGCTGCTGTTCGGCGGCTTTGATCGCGCGCATGATCGGTGTGTTGCCGCTTGCGTCCTTGTAGACGCCGACGCCAAGGTCGATCTTGCCGTCGCGCGGGTCCTCGCGGAACGCCTGCATCAGCATCAGGATCTTGTCGGCGGGTTGTTCCTTGATCGTCTCGAACATGTTTTTCTCCGGTCAGTCGGCGGGCCCCGTGGCGACGGGCAGCGTCGCGAATGCGCCCCACTCTGCCCACGAGCCGTCATAAAGTGAATGGTCTGTCTTGCCGATGCGTTCCATCGCAAGGCTGAGGATTGCCGCCGTCACGCCCGACCCGCAGGTGGTGATCGCCGGTTTCGACAGGTCGACGCCCGCGGCGTCAAAGACCGCGCGCAGGGCATCGTTGTTCTTGAGCGTGCCGTCGTCCGCCAGCAAATCCTGGAAGTAGACGTTTTTCGATCCGGGGATATGGCCCGCGCGCAGGCCCTCACGCGGCTCTGGTGCCGTCCCGGCAAAGCGCGCCGGGGACCGGGCGTCGATCACCTCGGTGTTTTTCAGCTTGGCTGCGGCGGACACCTGCGTGACGTCGCGCACAAGGTGGGCTTGTCGGCGGACGGTCATGTGACGGTCGCGCACGATCGGGTCCATATCCTCGACCGGGCGGCCCTCGGCCTGCCATTTGGCAAAGCCGCCGTCCAGCACGGCGATGTCGTCCTTGCCCATCAGTTTGAACAGCCACCAGACGCGGGGCGCGGAAAACATCCCCAAACCGTCGTAGACCACCACCTGATGGCCGTCACCGACGCCCATGGCGCGCAGGCGCGACATGAATTTCTCCGGCGGCGGGGCCATGTGCGGCAGGTCCGACCGGGCATCGGACACATCATCAATGTCAAAGTAGCGCGCGCCGGGGATGTGCCCGGCGGCATAGTCTGTACGCGCGTCCCGGTTCATGGCAGGCAGATACCAGCTGGCATCCAGCACCCGCAGATCGGGGTCGTTCAAGTGTTGCGCCAGCCATTCGGTCGAGACAAGCGTCTTGGGATCGTCAACGAACATGGGTCTCCCTCACCGTGATACCCATGTGATTAGGCAAGAGGGCAGGTGCTTGCAAGCGCGTCGCGCCTGCCATCCGGTCCCCGGGGCGGAAATGCCGCCCCGGAGGCAGGCATTACTTGCTCAGCATGCCGCGCAGCGCGCTGACAATCGCCAGCACCACGCCGCCCCCGGCACCGCCGGCGGCGACCTGACCGATGATTGCGCCGATGTCCAGACCGCCCGCGCCGCCTGCCGCTCCGGCCAGATCGGGTGCGCCCAGCATCCCCAGGAGCGTGCCGCCCAGCCCACCGCCGACAATGCCCGAGATCGAGTTGATCAGCGTGCCCTGGTTGATGTTCTTGACCACTCCGCCTGCGACGTTGCCACCCACCGCGCCCGAGATCAGTGCAATAATCAGTTCCATATCCATACCCTCTGCTGTCCCACCGTGGGATACGGCATGCCTATCCCGACGCGGTATCGCACGGCACGGGAATGCAGACTGCGCTTTCCCCGCACCGGGCCCACGTCAACGTCCGTGGCGCAGAAAGAAGCCCTCGACCATGTCCAGCGCGGCATTCCGTTCGCGGTCGCGTTCCTTGTAGATCTCGTGGAAGGCACCGTTGATGGCCGAGAACTGGCAGGCATAGCCCTTGTCCGCCGCAAGGCTGGCGGCGTTCAGGTCGTCGCAGAACCCGGTGTGGCGGGACAGGTCCGGCGGCGCATCAAACACGCCGGGGTATTGCCGGTAGGCGCGCAGATCCCGCGTGCCGCTCAGCAGCAGGATCGGGGTATCGACCATGCGCGCCAAGTTTTCGGGCGCGCGCATGTCGCGCAGAAACCGGACAGAGCCGCGCGCCCATTTGTTGGTGGTGCCGCCGATCTGCGGCCCGTCCCAGTTCTCACCGGCGTATTCCTCCGCGCGAATTCCGCTCCAGTCAAAGCTGTCCCACATTCGGGTGCGCAGGGCAAAGCGGGCGCGGCTGCGGGTCATCATTTCCTCTGCGTCCGGCTCAAAACGGCGGGTGCCGGGTTCATAGGCGCCAAACGTCCGGGCCGAGGCATAGTCGCGGCACAATGCGCCATTCCACAGCCAGGCCACCGCGCAGCGCCACCAGCCCTGCACCGCCACGCCGGTTTCGGAATAGATCCGCAGGTTGAGCCATCGGGGCGGTTTGTCGGTGTAGCTGATGTAGTTCACATGGATCATCGCACTGACGAGGGCAGCGGCGTCAAAGGGTGTGTCACCGCCGACCTGCTGCAAATAGCCGATGGCGATGGCCCCTCCCATGGAGTTCGAGGTCAGGAACAACGGCAGGTCAGACGCCGCGCCCAGCGCCAGCAAATCAGCCTCGACCGCCGCGACAAACTGGGCAAAGTCCAGAATGTAGTCGTCAAAATCCTCGACGTGGCTCTTGTCGGGATCCGCCAGCAGGCGCGGCGACAGGCCCTGCCCGCGATGGTCGATCACATAGACCGGGGCAAAACCGCGTGCGATGAAATCAATCGCGGTTTCGGCATATTCATACGATGGTTCGCTGCGGCCCGGCGCGATCACCAGCGCGCCCTTGGCCCCCGGCGCACAGCCAAAGCGGCTGTAACGCAGGCGATAGCCGTCGTGGTGCATGGTCAGAACGCGCCGTTCCCAACCCGGCAGGGTGGTGGCCGGTTCAGTGCTGACCTGCGTGCAATCGGCATCCCGCGAAAGATAGGCCACCGTCTTTTCCAGGACCGTGGTTTCATCCAGCGCCATCACCGGCGTGGCCAAAAGCGTCAAAAGGACAAACAGGAAATGTCTCAATGCCAAAGCGCCCCAAATCGTTCGCACCTGTGCCAACGGCTCACCGACAGGAAATCACCTGACGCCACTCAACGTCAAGGAGAGTCAGTGACGCTCTTTCAAAAGGCGTTGTTTCTGGCGGGCCCAGTCGCGCTTGGCCTCTGTCTCACGCTTGTCGTGGTTCTTCTTGCCCTTGGCGATGCCGATCTTCATCTTGGCGATGCCCTTGTGGTTGAAGTACATGACCAGCGGGACCAGCGTCATACCCTCACGCTGGGTGGCGTTCCACAGCCGCGACAGCTCTTTCTTGGAGACCAGCAGCTTGCGCCGCCGCCGTTCCTCATGGCTGAACATGGCCCGTTCGTACGGAGCGATGTACCCGTTCACCAGCCACAGTTCGCTATCCTCGACCGCCGCATAGCTTTCGGCGATGTTGGTGGTGTTCTCGCGCAGGGATTTCACCTCTGATCCGGTCAGGATGATACCGCATTCGATATCGTCCTCGATCGCGTAATCGTAACGCGCGCGCCGGTTTTCGGCGATTACCTTGTAGTTCGGGTCGGACTTGGGTTTCTTGGCCATGGTCCGTCTAGATAGTCACGGATACCGGGCGTGTCCACTGGCTGCCATGCCGTCACCTGCTGCGGCCGGTCGAATAACCGCAAAGCGCCAGTATCGGCACATGGCACTGTGCCTGCTGCGAACTGTGTCTGCTGCGCCATGCCAAAGCGGATCGGCACCTGATCAGGGATCAAGGGGCCCTGCATCCGACAAGCAAAGGCCCCGGACGGTGACGCCCGGAGCCGTTCCCCCGCCTTGCGCGGGGCTGCTCGAAATCTGTCGGCTGGGTTTACCAGCAGCGGTTGTGGCGACCGTTGCCCCGACGGCAGTTGTCGCGACGCCCGTTCCGCTGGTTCCATTTTCCGCCATTGCGGTGGTTGTGGCGGTAGACCTTGCGGTGGTTGTTGTATTTGCGGTGCGTGTTGTGCTGACGCACGACGCGGCCCCGATTGTTGTTTTCAAGCGCCTGACCAAGGATGTAGAGTCCGATGGCGGCCCCGACAAAGCGTTTGGCGTTCTTGTTGTGTCCGGCCTCAACCGGCGAGGCTGCGGCCAGCGACATGACGAGCGCGCCAGCGGCGAGCAGGGAGGTGATGAAACGTGCAGACATGGGTCAATTCCTTTCGACTGAATGCATGGGAGATCCGTCAAGTCAGGAACTCCGCACCCCACGCTCGCTCCGATCTGTCCGGCTGGGCAATATCAGGCCCCTGATATTGGATAACCGCTGTGCCAGCCCCTTCTGGTTATTGAATTTCTCAGGTTGAGAGGGCAGGTTGAAACAATGTTCCAGATTGGTCGCATCATCATGCCTTCAACCCTCTTGCGCCGCCTTTTGGCGGCCTTGGTGCTTGTCACACTTGCGCTGCCCAGCGCCGCGGCTGCGGACTGCTATGTGCATTACAAGGCCAAGCGCACCAATCCATACGGCTTGCACTATGGAATCGTTCGGGTGTCCGGGGGATGCCCGTCGTCGCCCGGCGCGCTTGTCCAGTCCCGGATTTCCTCCGGTGGCTGGACCATATTGAACGTGGTAAAGGTAACGACCTCTTCTCCAAGTTCATCGGAAAGACGCAGTGCAGGCTCACACTATTACCGCTAGCGAAAGCCGCCGCTCGGGCGCACGGATCGTAACCGGGGGCATCATTGCCATCGTGGCGATTCTGGCGATAGCCGGGGTGCTGCTGATCTTTACCCTGCCCGACGCCAACGCGTTCAATGGGCGGGTCGAGCGGATCTTTATCGAGAACGACAACCTGACCAGCCGGGCCGAGGTGACGCTGCTGGAGATCCTCGCCCAATCCGGCACCGCGTTTTCCGACGTTTTGGCCAGCTATCGGTTGGTGATCTATTTGTTGTTGGTGTTTGCCGCCGCCCTGCTGGTGGCGGCGCTGGTCTTTCTGGTCATGCTGGTGTCGCTGAACCGGCGCATGGCGCAGATCGAACGGTCCGGGATCGAGGTCAGTTCGCTGATCATCTCGCGTGAGGAAAACACGGTTTACCTCAACACCATGGGGTTCAAGCTGACCGAGGCGATGATGGAAACGCTGTCGGTGCTGGCAGAGGCGCGGCTGGACGATGAGATGTTGTCCGGCAGCCAGATCGAATCGATGATTTCCGGCAAGGCCGAGGCCGACTGCGATGAGGCCGCAGGCGCCACCCGGATCAAGCGGCTGCGCGACGGGCTGGGCAACCAGATGGTCAGCGAACTGTTGGTCAAGAACATCGCCCGGCGCGGCTATATGTTGGCCATCGACAAGGGTGTGATCGAGATGGTCTAGCGCCGCTGCCGCTATGTCAGCGGCACCAGCGCCCCCTTGTGGCCGATCACCCTGGCCGCCACCCGCGCGCCGGACAGGATGGCCTGATCCACTGGCAGACCCGATGCGCGCCCGGCCAGAAACCCGGCGTTGAAACTGTCGCCCGCAGCGGTCGTATCGACCACCACCTGTGCGACGGGCGGCGTCACCACCCCCTGCCCACCACCGCTGCGATAGTGAACCGGCCCGGCGCCGTTCTTGACGATGACCGTTTCGGCCCCGGCGCGCAGATAGCGGTCCGCCGTGGCGTCCGGATCGGCATCCCCGAAATGCACGGCCTCATCGTCGAAGGACGGCAGCACGATATCGCTGACCTGCGCCGCGGCCATGATGGTCTGCGTCATCTCTGGTGCCGTGGCCCAGAGCCGGGGCCGCAGGTTGGAATCAAAGGCAATTGTGCGCCCCGCCCGGCGGGCTTGTGCGACAGCATCCAGCAGCGTCGCCCGCCCTGCGGCGTCAAGGATCGCCAGCGTGATCCCCGAGAAATAGATCAGGCCCGTTTCCGCCATGGCGCGGTCCAGCGCCCCCCGGTCGCAGGCCAGCAGCCGCGCGGCAGAACTGTCGCGCCAATAGGAAAAGCTGCGCTCACCATCCTTGAGGCTGATGAGATACATACCCACCGACCGCTCCGGGTCGCGGGCGACATGGGTCGTGTCGACCCCGGCGGTGCGCATCATCGCCACCATGCGATCCGACAGGCTGTCCTGCCCCACGCGGGTGAAATACCGCACCTCGGCCTCTGCCACTAGTTGACGCAGATAGAAGGCGGTGTTGAACGTATCGCCCGCAAACCCCAACCGTAGCTGGTCAGCGGATTCGCCGGGGGCCAGTTCGGCCATACATTCGCCAATCGCAAGAAACCGCAGAGGCGCGGGTGTGGTGCTCTGGGTCATGATCCCTCACATATAGAGTTGTGCCGCCGCGCCGGGGCAAAGCGGTCAGCTGAACAGCGTGCCGCCGTTGATGTCGACGTTTGTGCCGGTAATGAACCCGGCAGCATCGCTGGCCAGGAAACACACCAGTTCGGCCACATCGTCAGAGGTGCCCTGGCGCCGGGCAGGTGCCGTGGCCTCCAGCGCGCGGCGCGCCTCGTCCTTGGTAAAGATGTTGTGGAAATCGGTGTCGATCATGCCCGGGCAGACGGCGTTGACGCGGATGTCTGGCCCCAGTTCCTTGGCCAGACCACGGGTCAGGGTCATGACCGCGCCCTTGGACGTGGCATAGGCAACCGCCCCGCCGCCGCCGCCATCGCGTCCGGCCTGACTGGCAAGGTTGACGATGGCGCCCGTTTTCATGTGCGGCAGACACGCCTTGATCATCAGAAAGGTACTGGTCAGGTTGAGGTCCATCACGGCCTGCCAATGCTGCAGCGACATCTCAGAGATCGTCTTGCGGGCAATCAGCCCGCCCGCGTTGTTCACCAGGATATCGACACCGCCGAACTCTGCGACTGTCCGGTCCACCAGCGCCGAGACGCCCTCTGGTGTTGTCAGATCGCCCTGCAGGGCAAAGGCCGTGCCGCCGCTGGCGGTGATCTCTTCGACAACCTTGTTGGCCCCGGCATCGCTGGCGAAATAGTTGATTGCGACATGTGCGCCTTCGGCGGCCAGACGTTTGGCACATGCGCCGCCGATGTCCCGGCCCCCGCCGGTGACAATGGCGGTTTTTCCGTTGAGTTTCATGGTCTTTCCTTCCTGCCCTATGGACTGACCCGCTGCGTGCAGCGGGTCAGCGTGTGGTCTGCTGAATTGTCTCCAGCTAGACAATCGTCGCGTGGGTCACTTGGCCAACTTCAGGAAATAGTCGAATATTTCCGGGACGTTGCCATTCCCCATGCCCGCATCCACAGCGGCCTGAAGGTTATGCGAGGTGCCTTCGGCAATCTCGGCCCGGGTGCCCAGATCCTCTGCCATCTTGAGGAAATACCCCAGATCCTTGTTGGCATTATTCAGCGAAAACCCCAGATCGCTGACCCCGTCGACGGCGTAGTTCTTGCAGAATCCCATGAAGGGCGAGTTGGACGGACCCGTGGACATGATGTCAAACAACTGCTGACGATCGACACCGGCGCGGTCGGCCACGGCAAAGGCCTGGCTCATGGTGCAGACGGTGGTCATGCCCATGAAGTTGTTGACCAGCTTGGTCACATGACCGTTGCCCAGCGCGCCGAGGTAAAAGATGTTTTCGCCCTGCTCTTCGAGCACCGGCTTGACCTTTTCAAAGGTCGCCTTGTCGCCACCCACCATGATGTTCAGCAACCCGTCCGTGGCATGCGCCGGGGTCCGGCCCAGCGGCGCGTCCAGCATGGCTGCGCCCTTGGCGGCCAGATCGGCACCGATCTTGCGGGTCGAGGCCGGGATGGAGGTGCCGAAGTCGATCAGCACGGCGCCCTCTTTGATGCCGGCCAGAATGCCGTTGTCGCCGTAAACCAGCTTTTCCACCACGTCAGAGGTGGTCAGGCACAGCATCACGATGTCGCTGGCCGCTGCCAGTTCCTTGGGCGAGGTCGCCTCACGCGCGTTGCCACGGTCGATCACTGCCTTCACGGCATCCTTGTTGAGGTCCATCACGACCAGTTCAAACCCCCGCTTTTGCAGGTTTTCAACCATGTTGCCGCCCATGAGGCCGAGGCCGATGAATCCGATGACGGGTTTGGTCATGCCGTGTACTCCCTTGATTTTTTTATGATGTTTGTTGATTCAGAGAAAATCTTCGCGGTGCGGCGTGAAGATATCCAACAGCGTGCCGGCCTCCAGGCAGGTCGCGCCGTGTTCGATGTTGGGCTGTTTGTACAGCGAGTCGCCCGCGCCGATGACATAGGTGTCATCGCCGACGGTAAATTCGAACTTGCCCGAGATGACGTAGGTGACCTGCTCATGCGGATGGTGGTGACGGGCCGCCACGGTGCCGGTTTCAAAATGCACCTCGACACACATCACGTTGTCATTGTGCGCGGCAACCTTTCTGGTCAGCCCGCCCCCCGCGTCGAACAGCCTGTTTTCGTTGCCGGGAAAGAAGTTTTTCACAGTCATTTCACATATCCACGCAGTAAAGTTCGGTCTGGCACCGGACGAATGGCCCGGTGCCGCTGATCGCGACAGGTCAGGTGTTCGCCAGCTTCTTCATCACCACCTTGAAGGTGTTTTCATCGGTGTCGGTGAAGTAGAGATCGGCGTCATACCCCTGATCATCCATGAAGTTGAAGATCCGTTTCGGCTCTGCCAGACGGTAGGGTACCAGAAGGGTGGCAATCCGGTGGCGGGTGGCGGCGGGGTATTGCGCGTGCAGGCAGGTGCTGACGGGCAGGCCCTCGTAATCCGCCGGATCGACGCCCGGAAACCCGGTTTCCTGGGTCAGGACCGGCTTGCCCGCCTCTGACCAGACCACCTGCCCGTAGAACCCGGCCCGTTCGCCGGTGTAGCGAAAGGTGGTTTTCCCAAGGTCATAGGGCGCGTTGGCGTGCAGCAGCCAGTCGAGGGTGACAGGGGTTTCGGCATCGACCTTGTCGACGATGACGAAATAGCTGCCGCGCACGAAATAGACCTCACGCTCGGCCAGTGTCACCTCGGGCGACAGGCTTTGATAGGCGGCGGTGGCGTCGCCCTTGATGTAGATGTGATCCTCATGCTCTTCGGCGGCAAGGATCTTGCCCGCGGCGGCCATGGCCTTGGCCTTGTCCTTGTCGGCGTACTGGCCCTTGCCGTTGATCAGGATGGCGTTCTTGGACACGGTCTGGCGCCGCCAGAGCCGGTGCATGGTCGAGTTGAAGGCAACGTAATAGCCGGACTGGATCGCCAGATCCTCGCCGTAGGCGGCCATGCAGAATGCGTTCTGGTCGCCGTGGCTGTGGCTGATCGACCCGAAGGGAGAGGATTTCATCACGAACTGAATGTGCTGATCCGGGTCGGCCATCTCGTGCTGGACGCCAACCCAGCCGATGCCCTTGAAATGGCGCATGCCCGACGGTGGGTCCGTCGCCTCGACCTGCGGGAAGTCGGTCAGGTAGGTGAGTTCGTCAAAGTTGGTGTCCCACCAGCCCCAGTTATAGAACGCGCCTTCGGTGCCGGGGTTCAGGCGGGCCAGTTCCTCATGATACCACTGATATGCGCCATTGCCGGTGACGCCCGCGTATTGGCGCAGGTTGATGCCGGTCTTGATACACGGCAGATCGCCCTGTGTGCTGTCGTCGCCAAAGGTGGCGCGGCGGGTGTTGGGCGCCTTGCAGAACAGCGGGAAATCCCCGGTGTTGCGAAAGAAGGGCCGTTTGTAGAGGTCGATGCCGGTGAAGGATTTCAGCCGGTTGGCGGCCTCGATCAGATAGGCCATGCCCATCATCCAGTAGTTTGTGCCCTCGGCCCAGCCGCCATCGCTGTCCCCCCAGGGGGAATAGACACCGGCCAGAAACTCGATGCAGTAATTCAGCCAGTCGCGGGCCTCGTCCCCCTCATCATCGCCCAGCAGGGCGATGCAGGCCGGGACCAGCGTCAGAGAGACCGACCGTACCGCGTGGCTGTCGTAGGGAAACAGGTGGATCTTGGCGTTGAGGATCGCGTGTTCGGCGATGTCGCGGGTGCGTTCCAACAGGGCGGCGCGCACCTTGGCGCGTTCCTCGTCGGTCATCTGGTCGTACAGCCAGTCATAGCCCCAGGCCAGCGCGTTGCACACGCGGTAGGCCCATTCGTCGGTGTAGGCGCGCGAGGTGATGCCCATCGGGTCCCATGACGCGGCTTCCAGCAACCAATCCTTGGCGCGGTCCAGCATCGCGGCGTCATTGGTGACCTGACCGCCGATGGCCAGGTGGCGGATCGCGTACATCAGTTCCTGAAGGTCGATGTAGGTCTGCCGCCACACCGGGGCGACGCGCTTGTGATCGGGATAGCCTGCGGGTTCGGACATGACCTCGCGGTCCATCCACGGCAGGACGGATTCGCGGTAGAACGTCTCCCAAGTGCAATGGGTCGGGTCCGCCTCTACCGCGGCGCGGAACTCTGTCAGCCGGTCGGGGGTCAGCCAGAGGCGCGGATGGGCGCGTTCGGAGTTGCAAAACCGGGATTTGCGCGAGGGCAGCGGCGAGTCCGGCAACCCCTCGGTGATGGTAAAGCTGCGGGTCACGCTCCAGTTGGTGGCGGGTTTGCCGGTGTCGGGATCGCAGACGGCGTAGGACCAGTGATACGCGCCCGGCTCCAGCGTCATGTTCGGCGTGAAGAAATTCAGCGGGATGCGGGTGAAATAATGCGTGCCGCTGCTGGGATAGGCAGGATCGGTCGAGACGCGCAGGACGTATTGCGCCTCTTCCTCGATCACCGGCAACCAGGTGAAACGCGGCGGGTTCTCGACGATGTCGGTACTGACGTCCGGTCCATACTGGATCGTCAGGCGGCCTGTCTTGGGTTCGTCGAGCATGGGGGCGGATTGGCCTGGCATCGGTCCGGTGTTCCTGTTGTTGGCGGTCGGGGAAAGCGCGGCCTGGATCGGCCGCACTTGGTGTTTTCAAGGGTCTGGACGGGATCAGTTGTACTGACGCTCGTAGGCGGTGTTCAGGACCTCGATGACGTCCGCATAGCCCATCTTGTCCAGCGTCTTGGTGTAGTCGTCCCAATCTGCCTGAACGTCGCCCGATCCGAGGATCCAGGCCTGCTGGCGCTCCAGCATGTAGGTACGCAGGGACGGCCAGTAACGGTCAAAGACAGCCTGTTCCTTCTTGTTCAGCGCAACGCCAAGGAACTGGTCGATCAGCAGATCGTGGGTGTCATACAGCTCGATCCCCTTGCGGGCGGCCTCGGACGTCCACTGCCATTCGTAGCGGTAGTCCTGCCAGTAGCCGCGCTGGATCTGTGCGCCTTCCAGATACATCTGGCTGTTGACCGGGCTGTCACTGTTCAGCACTTCGGGTTTGTAGACCGGCTCTCCGTCGACCATGTCCCATGTCTTGCCTTCGACGCCGAAGTTGGACAGCAGGCGGCCCTCTTCGGTAAACCAGAAGTCAAAGTACTTGATGACCGTGACCGGGTCTTTGGCCTGGTGGCTGATCGCCCAGCCATCCGGCTTGATCGGGATGCGGCGGTGCTCTTCCATCCGCACGCCACCGGCAGACGCGGGCGGCAGGAACGGGATGAAGTTGAAGCCGTCGATCTTGTCGCCAAGGGCGTCGTTGTAGCCCGAAGTCGAAGCGAACCAGTCATGGGTCATGCCACCGAGGTTTTCGGACAGCAGGTAGTCACGCGACGACGAACCACGGGTAAAGATCTCGGGGTCGATCAGGCCTTCGGCGTACCATTTGGCGACATTGGCCAGCGCGTCACGATAAGCGACCTGGGCGTAGGGATGCACCAGCTTGCCTTCGTCATTGACGTAAAAGTCATGGTAGGTGTCCGACCCGGACGACCGCGCATCCCACAGGGTGAGCAGGCGGTTCACTTCTTCCCACTGGCGGGCGAAGTAGGGAATTTCGTCCTTCAGACCGTTGCCGTTCGGGTCCTGATCGCGGAACGCCACCATCACGTCATACAGCTCATCCACGTCCTGCGGCTGTTCCAGCCCAAGTGCGTCCAGCCAGTCCTGACGGATGAACCATGCCCGGCCATATTTGCCGTCGGGCAGGTAGGGAATGTAGTAGTAGTTGCCGTCAAAGGCCGAGATCGCCTCTTTCAGGCCCGGATGGTCCTCCCAGAACTTCGCGATGTTGGGCGCATGCTCTTCAACCAGTTCGTTGAGCGGCACAAAGGCGCCCTGCGGGCCGTATTCGTTGACCGGCTGCTGGATCAGGTGACCGCCGACGATGTCGGGCATCTTGCCCTGAGCGATCAGCAGGTTCATCGCCTCGTTGCTGTCGGTGGAGTTGCGTCCGGCTGTGGCGTCGATCAACGAGACACCGGTCAGCTTGCGAGCTTCCAGTTCGACCGGATAGGGCTCACCGGACTTCGGCACCATATAGCCCTGCGCGCGTGGCCAGTGCATGTGGATCGTCAGTTCGACCGGCTTATCCACGACTTGCAGATGGCTTTCTGCGTAGGCGGGAACAGTCAGGGACGTGGTGCCCAGAATGGTCAAGGCCAAGGATAGTTTTCGCATGGTTTCCTCCCAGTTGCGACAACAGTTTAGTCGGTTACTCTTTGACCCCACCCAGCAGGATACCCTTGCTGAAGTACTTCTGAAGGAAGGGGTAGATCATCAGGATCGGGATGATCGAGCAGACGATGATCGCGGCGCTGACCGTCTCGAACGAGTAGGTGGCGTTGATCAGGGTGCTGGCGAATTCCTCATCGTCGGACAGTTCGACGATGACGTGGCGCAGGTAGACCTGCAGCGGGATCTTTTCGTCGTCCTGCAAGAGGACCATCGCCCAGAAGAACCCGTTCCAGCGTGACACGATGCAGAACAATGCGACCGTGGCGATGGCCGGTTTCGACAGCGGGACAAAGACCTTCCACAGCACCTGGAATTCGTTGGCGCCGTCCATCCGCGCCGCCTCTTCGAACGATTGCGGAATGCCCTCGAAGAAGTTGCGCAGCAGGATGATGTTGAAGCCGTTGACCGCAAAGCCGATGATGATGCCGAAATAGCTGTCCAGCAGTCCCAGATCCCGCATGTTCAGGAAAAAGGGGATCATCCCGGCGTGGAACCACATGGTAAAGGCGACCATCAGGTTCCAGAACCGCCGACCGTAGAGTTGCGGACGCGACAGGGCGTAGGCCCCCGGAATGATGAACAGCAGGCTCATCAGCGTGCCGCCGATCGTGTAGATGAACGTGTTCTTGTAGCTGGTCCAGAACATCGGCTCGCTGAGGACCTGCTTGTAGGCCTCCAGGGTAAAGCCCACCGGCGTCAGGATCACGTTGCCGGCGCGGGCCTCAAAGCCAGTGCTGAGCGACAGCGACGCGATGTAGATGAACGGGTAGAGGGTTGAGATCGTGAACAGTGCGATCAGGACCATGTTGATGATGACGAAGAGTTTGTCACCGCGCGAATAGAGGTTCATGTTGGCCATGTTGCTTGCTCCCTCACCACAGCGACGTGCGCGAATAGCGCTTTGAGATCGTGTTGGCCGTCATCACCAGAACAAAGGCGACCACCGCGTTGAACAGGCCCGCAGCCGCGGCAAGGTCGTACTGACCGCCCTGGATGCCCTGGCGATAGATGAAGGTGTTCACCACATCCGCGGTCTCGAAGGTTGCGGGCTGGTACAGCAGGATGATCATCTCAAAGCTGACTTCGAGCATGTTGCCGATGCGGATGATCAACATGATGATGATGGTCGGCATGATCGACGGGATCGTGATCTTCCACATCATCTGCCAGCGGCTGGCGCCATCCACGACCGCGCTTTCGTACAGCGTGGGGGAGACACCGGCGATAGCGGCCAGGTAGACGATCGACTGGAAACCCGCCTCTTGCCAGATGCCCGTACCGACAAAGATCGGCCTGAACCATTCCGGTTTGGTCAGAAAGTAGATCGAGTCCATCCCGAACCATCCAAGGATCGTGTTCACGATACCCGCAGATGGAGAGAAGGCCGTTATGACAATCCCCGCGATGATCACCGAAGAGATGAAGTGCGGCAGGTAGACGATGGTCTGCGCGGTGTTCTTGAACGCCTTGTGCAGCACTTCGTTGAACATCAGCGCCAGCAGGATCGGCATGGGAAAGCCAAAGAGCAGGCCGTACATGCTGATGATGATGGTGTTGCGCAACGCGCGCAGGAACTGATCGTTGTTGAACAGGGCGTCGAAGTGTTCGAACCCGATCCAGGGACTGCCCGCGACACCGCGGAAGATCGAATAGTCCTTGAAGGCAATCTGCAGGCCGTACATCGGCTTGTAGAGGAAGATCAGCAGCCACAGGATGGTCGGGATCAACATGGCATAGAGCTGCCATTCGCGTTTCAGGTGGTCCCCGACACGGTTCATTCTGCTGGGTTTGCGCTCTCGCTGCGCCTCGCGGGCCTCGATGACCAATTCCTCGGTCTTGGGGCCGGTGAAATCGGGATCGCTGCTCATTGTTCTGTCACCTGTCCCGGCAGCGCGACCCCGGTTTCTGCGTCAAAGACGCGGATCAGGTTCGGCGCGATGGTAAAGCCCGAAATCCCGTCCAGAACGTTCATCTGGCCCACGGTTTCGGTGCGGATGACAAAGGGTTCGCCGTTCAGGCTGGCGTGGATCAACGCCTCGGAGCCCAGGGTTTCGGTCAGATCGACCTCCACCTTGACGCTGTCCGCCGCGCTGTCGTCGGCGATCCGGACAAATTCCGGCCTGATGCCCAGGATCACGTTCTTGCCCACGGCGTTTTGCAGCGAGGGCAGCGGTGCCAGCGTCAGCCGCTGACCGCCAAACTCTGCCACCGGCGCATCGCCGCCCGACGTGATCTGCGCCGCAACCATGTTCATCGGCGGCGAGCCAAGAAAGCCCGCGACAAAGGTATTGGCCGGGTTCAGGAACAGGTCCATCGGAGAGCCGACCTGTTCGATCTTGCCGTCGTTCATGACGACAATCCGGTCCGCCAGCGTCATCGCCTCGACCTGGTCGTGGGTGACGTAGATGCTGGTCACGCCCAAACGCTTGTGCAGGCGCTTGATCTCGGCGCGCATCTGCGTGCGCAGCTTGGCGTCGAGGTTGGACAGCGGTTCATCGAACAGGAACACCTTGGGGCGGCGCACGATGGCGCGGCCCATGGCAACGCGCTGGCGCTGACCACCCGACAGGTCGGCGGGGCGACGCTCCAGATAGGGCGTCAGGCCAAGGATGTTGCCCACCTCTTCGACCGAAGAGGCGATCACCTCTTTGCTTTCCTTGCGGATGCGCAGGCCAAAGGCGATGTTTTCGGCGACGTTCAGGTGCGGATAGAGCGCGTAGTTCTGAAACACCATCGCCACGTCGCGATCCTTGGGGGCGACGCGGTTGACGCGCCGGCCGTCGATTGTCAGATCGCCGTCGGAAATCTCTTCCAGCCCTGCAATCATGCGCAGAGTCGTGGATTTGCCGCATCCTGACGGGCCGACAAGCACAACGAATTCCTGTTCGTTCACTTCCAGATCAATCCCATGGACGACCTGCACGGCACCGTACGCCTTGACGATACCATTGAGCTGAACACCAGCCATTCCTCCTCCCCTTCTCCTGCCAGTGGCAGGCCTGATCCCGTTCAATTCCCGCGCCGATCGGCCTGGCGATTCGGCTGGAAATTTCAACTGGTATACTAGTAATAAATCTGGAATACTAGTATTGAAATGAACGGCGGCACGGCGAATCCTGCCAGGCCACAGGCACGAAAGGCGAAGTATGCGGATCACGGAAATCACCATCACCCCCATCGCGGTCCCCGATGTACCGCTTGCCAATACCAAGGGGGTGCACCAGTCGGTCTTTCTGCGCTCTGTCATCGAGATGCGGACAGAAACAGGGCTGGTCGGACTGTCCGAGTCCTATGGCGCCAAACGAACGCTGGACGGATTACGCAAGGCGGCCTTGGCGCTTGAGGGGCTGGATCCCTACGATCTGCACGATCTGCGGCGTCGCATCGAAACCGCCCTGCCCGATGCCGGTGGCATCAATGCGCCCACAGCGCTGGCCGATCACCAATTGGTCGACGTGGTCTACAGCGCGTTTGAGCTGGCTTGCCTCGACCTGCGCGGCAAGGAGGTCGGTCGTCCGCTCTACGACCTGCTGGGCGGCGCGGTGCGCAAACAGATCGGCTTTGGCGGATATCTCTTTTTCAAGTTCGCCAAGCAGGATCTGACCTTTGGCCCCGACATCATGGGCGAGGTCATGACGCCCGACGCGATGGTGGCGCAGGCGCGTGAATTTGTCGGCGCTTACGGGTTCCGGTCGCTCAAGCTGAAGGGCGGCGTGCTGGAGCCGGACGCCGAGGTCGAGACCATGCTGAAACTGCGCGAGGTCTTTCCCGATCATGCGCTGCGCATTGACCCGATGGGCGCATGGACGGTGCCCACCGCGAAAAAGATCGTCGACCAGTTGGACGGGGTGCTGGAATACCTTGAGGACCCCTGTCGCGGCATGGATGCCATGGCGGAACTGTCAGCGCAGATCGACATGCCGCTGGCCACCAACCTTGTGGTTGTCGAGTTCGAGCAGATCTTTGAGGCCGTACGCAAGGACGCCGTGCAGATCATCCTGTCAGACCACCACTACTGGCGCGGCCCGACCGGCGCGATCCATCTGGGAGAGGTCTGCCGCGCGGCGGGTCTGGGGGTGTCGATGCACTCCAACTCTCATCTCGGGATTTCGCTGGCCGCCATGTGCCACGTCGCGGCGGCCACGCCGAACCTGACCTATGATTGCGACACGCATTACCCGTGGTCGACCAAGGAAATCGTCACGTCCGGGCGGCCTGTGTTCGAGAACGGTACGCTGCGCGTCCCCGAGCGGCCGGGACTGGGTGTCGACCTGGACCATGAGGCGGTCGCAGAGCTGCATGACCTCTACAACCAGGCCATGGTGCGGGACCGCGACGACACCGACGAGATGTTAAAGTATGTGCCCGATTATGTGCGAAAAGTGCCGCGATGGTAGGTCACGACACGCCCCGGCCGCTGCTTGAACTGGCAAATCTGCAAGAACATCGTTATTGGGACAACGTCATGGAGGACGAGCAATGGCTCAGGTGAACAACATTCGGGATCGCCGGACGGCGGTCGACGATATTTTCGACTATCTCCATGACGAGATCCTTTCGCTGCGGCTGCGCCCCGGCGACAAGATCTCGGAGGCCGACATTGCCGCCCGGTTCGGCGTGTCGCGGCAACCCGTGCGCGACGCCTTCAACCGGCTGGCAAACCTTGACCTTTTGCTGATCCGCCCGCAACGCGCGACAGAGGTGAAACGCTTTTCCTCTCGTGAGATCGAAAAATCGCGCTTTGTCCGGGCGGCCATCGAAAAAGAGGTGCTGAGTCGCGCCGCAGAGTTCTGCGACGTATCCGACGCGGCGCTGCTGGACGCCTGCCTTGCTCGCCAGACCGAGGCAATCGAGGCGCGGGATTTCGGCGCGTTCGGCGCACTCGACTACGAATTCCACCAGGCGCTGTGCCAGATCGCCAAGGCAGAGTTCGCCTTTGACGTGATCCAGAGCGAAAAGGTCAAGGTCGACCGCCTGTGTACACTGGGTCTGTCGAAAGAGGACCGCATGCCGCAACTGGTCGAGGATCACCGAGAGATCGCAACAGCCGTCAAGGCGCATGACCCGGATCGCGCCATCGCGGCGGGCATGCTGCACCTGTCCCGACTGGACGATACGATCGAGCGGATTTCGTCCACCAACGCCAACTATTTCGATTCCGAAACCGCCTGAGTCCGCCATAGGCGCAGGGATGGTGCGGCGCTGATGCGCGGCCCGCCCCCGCGCTGTGGCGTGCGCTGTATCTGATTGGTTTACACCCTATGCGCGCTTCCACGTCCGCTGTGGCGGTCCCCACAACCTGGGACGTCTTTGGCCTTGCCTGGCCGATGACCCTCAAAGCGATCATGTTGCACGGTATTGTCGTGATCGACGCCTACCTTGTGTCGCCCCTGGGCGAACCGGCGCTGGCGGCGCTGGGACTGGCAGGCGCCGTGGCGGGCCTGTTGCTGGGAGTGCTGCTGTCCTTTGCCAATGCAACCCAGATCCGGATTGCACAGGCCTATGGCGGCGGTGACCCGGTGTTCCTGAAATCCGCGCTCTATTCCGGGATGGCCATCAGCCTTTCCATCTGTGCCGTTGGCTTGCTGGCGCTGGGGGCGGGCGGTGGCCATCTGCTGGACGCTCTGGCCCATGATCCCTGGATCGCGCAAGAGGCGCGGCGCTATCTGACGGTCTTTGCGATCGTCATCGCCGCCGAGGCGGTGGGGCAATGCCTGTCGAGCTATTTCAACGGCACCGGAAACACCCGCATTCCGCTGTTTGGTTACATGATCGGTGTGCCGGTCAACGTCGTGGTCAGCCTGATCTTTATCAACGGCTGGCTGGGTGTCCCGGCGATGGGCGTGGTTGGCGCGGCAATCGGCAGCGCCACTGGCGCGCTGCTGCAGGCGGGGTTCCTGACCTACAGCGTTTTGCGCCGCACCGGCGCCTACCGGCATGTCATCGGCTGGCGCAACGGCACTTTCGCCGCCTCTGTCAAACGCCACCTCGGCTTTGCCGCGCCTATTGCTGCGACCTTTATCAGCGCGACGGTGGCCAGCAACGTCTGCATGTTGCTGTATGCCCGTCTGGGCGTGAATGAATTTGCGGCCATGACGCTGATCATGCCCTGGATCATGGTCGCCGGAACATTCGGCATGTCCTGGGCGCAGGCGACCGGCATCTACGTCGCGCAAATGCTGGGGCGCAACGTCTCCGGGGACGCACTCGACGCCTTCCTTGCCGGGGCATGGCGCGCGGCGGTTGTGGCAGCAGGGTTGGTGGCCCTGTTCTACATGACAATCTGCGCGCTCTCGCCGTGGATCTATCCAGATCTGCACGCGGAAACGCTGGCCACATTTGTTGGCTACTGGCCGATCCTGTTGTTGTTGCCCTTTCCCAAGGGATCGAATGCGATCTGTGGCAACACGCTGCGCGCGGCGGGTGAGACGGTCTATGTCATGCACGTCTTTGTCTGGTCGCAATGGCTGTTCCGCGTCCCGGCAACAGCTATCCTGATCCTGTATTTCGACGTACCTGCCTTTTGGGTTCTGGCGGTTCTGCTGCTGGAGGAGCTGGTGAAGTTTCCCGCCTTTCACCTGCGGTTGATCCGGGGGGATTGGAAACGCGCGGCGCTGCTGGATCTCGGATAGCGGGTCAGGCGCGTCGGACCGCTACGCGCGGGTCGAGTCCGCCAACCTGCCAAAGGCGGCAACCAACGCCTGCGGCGCGTGGCGGTCCCGCGCGTTCCAGTATTGGCCTGAGGTCTTGTAGCTGAGGCGCACATGAGGCTGGACGTGGGCCGCCAGTTGCGCCTGCGTCAGGATTGTCAGACCCGCCTCTGCCTCTGCCGGGGTGGCCTGCCCCAGCCAGTTGGCCACCGCGCGGGTCATCAGCCCCGGTCCGGTCTTGAACCAGGTGCCATCGTTTTCCCGCGCCAACAAGGACCGCCCTGCCGACTGCAACGCCCAGAGCACAAGCGGATGACCTTCGGGCGCGCAAATCACGTTGTTGGCGACAGCGCCCCACAGCTCACGCGTCACGATCATCCCCGGCCCTTCGGAGATCAGCGCCTCCAGGTTTCCGGCCAGCTTGTCATCCGCGTCGGCATAGATCCCGCCATGGCGGTACAGCAGACACAACCGAAGGAAATCGCATTCCTCCGCCGGGGAGTTCGCCAGTTGAAAGGCGCGGGCATGGCGCGGGCCAAAGTGTTCGCGCAAGAAGACCATCGCCCGGGACCGGTCATAAAGCTGATGATCGAACCCCGCCGCGCCCTGCCAGCTTTGCATCAGGCTGGCGACCTCTTCGGGCACCTTGGGCGTGTTCCAGTACTGAAAGATCCTTCGCGGCACCGTTGATGACCCGGGCCGTGGCCCCAGCCGCCCGACATGCCCGGCAACGATCTGCGCGGCAGGAAAGAAGAAATCCTGCGCCAAACGGGCGCGCGCCTGTTCAGGCGCCTCGCCCGTGGCCTCTGCCTGATCCCGCGCGTCGCAGAACAGGCGCAATTCATTGAACTGCGCACCGTGCAGCGTGGTCGAGAAATGCGCCGCGCTTTGCCGCCCGGCCTCGGGGTCGCTCTGCACCTGTCGGACCAGATCGGCAGAGGCCTCAACATCGCCAAGCGCCAGCGCCACATCCAGAAACTGGCGCGGCGGCGGCGTGGCCAGACCGGCGCGGGCGCGGGTCTCTGCCAGATCGCGGGTTTCCGTCAACCGCCCCTCCTGCACCATCAGATGCATGCGGTCCAACCCCAGGTCCAGCCCGGCAAAGCGCGCCTCAAGCGCGTCCAGCCAGGCGTGCCCTGCCTCAAGGTGTCCGGTCTCGATGGCCGCGCGCAGGAACTGACGGCGCAGACGCGGCGCACCAGGCCAACGCCGGACGCAGGCGCGCAGATATCGAAACGCTATCTGCCGCTCACCGGCGTCCAGCAGACGTTCGCCCAACAGCACGGCGCCCTGCGTGTCACGGCGGGCGGGCAGATCGGCGCGGGCGCGTGTCAGCGCTGCCTCGGGGCCAAACAGCAACCCGGTGGCAAAGGCGCGAAACTCTGGCAAACGTGACGCGGGCAGTCGGGATTCAAGCGCATCCTGCACCCCTGTCACCGTCTCGGGCGGCAGGATCACCCGCGCCCGGGTCAGCAGAAACCGCGCGATCAGCGGCGAAAGCGCGGTGCGGGCGGCGACATTGCCCACCACGGCCACCGCAGCGGCGGAATGATCGGATTGCTCCCCCAGCTTGAACAGCCGCAACAGCTCTGCCTCGCTCATCCGGGGGACCGCAGCCGCCAGACGATCCAGCAGCGCGGCGAGGCGGCTGCCCTGCCCTGCAAGCGCCAAAAGCTCGGCGGTCTTGAGATCCAGCGCCAGACTGCCGTCGGCATGCCCCTCCAATGTGGCCAACGCCGCCTCTGGTGCCCCGCGCGCCGCCTGTGCCTGCGCCAGTTCCAGCCGCACGTCAGCGTTGTCCGGGGCGGCGGTCAGGCAATCGGCAAAGCGTTTTTCGGCCTCTTCGGTTCGGCCTGCCTGCATCATTGCGCGGGCCAGTTCCAGATGCAGGCGCGCCTCTTGCGGCACCTCGACCAAGGCGGCGGTCAGACGGTCAATGGCGGCCTCTGGCCGCCCCATGTGCAACAACAACCCGGCCTGTCGGGCGATCAGGGCGGGATCACCGGGCCGGATCGCTTGTACCTCGACCACCAGGGCAAATGCGCGATCGGGATCACCTTCGGTCTGGGCAATGTCGATCCGGCCCAGCCAGGCCCCGAAGTGATCAGGTTGCCGCTGCAAGACATCACGATAGGCGGCATCCGCTGCAACCAGATCGCCGGACTTGCGCCGGATCCGCGCCTCTATCAGCGCAAGTTGGGCATTCTCCGGAGCGGTGGCGCGCAGTGACACGGTCAGCGCCAGGGCGGCATCCGCCTGCCCCACCGCCTCTAGCGCGCGCACCCGCTTTATCTGCAACGGAACCACATGCGCGGGACAATGTTTCTCTGCCTCCGTGGACAGGGCCAGCGCCTGTTCGGCGTTGCCACGGACCAGAGCAATCTCGACCACGGTCAGCCACGCCCCCGCGTGATCGGGCCGCAGGGTCAGCACGTCTCGATAGACCTGTTCGGCCTGTTCCAATTCACCCGCCCGGTGCCACATCCCTGCGGTGACAGCGGCCAGCGGCAGATCCTCTGGCGCATCGCTGCGCAGATCGGACAACAAGGCCAACGCCGCCTCACGCGCGCCTTGTGCCTCCAACGCGCGGGCGCGCTTGGATTGCAGCGCCACCCGATGATCGGGGCAGAGCGGCGCCGCCCTATCGCACAGGTCCAGCACCTGACCGGCCAGGCCACGCCCCAACGCCAGTTCTATCCGTTCCAGCCAGGCCCCGGCGTGAGCGGGCCGCAGAGTCAGAACCTGATCATACAACTGGTCCGCGCCGTCAGGGTCGCCGCCGGTATGTAGCGTCCGTGCCTGGGCCAGAAGTTCAGGGATGCTCTTTGCGTTCAAGGGTCAGGCGTCCAGCCCGCACGCGATACGTTCTTCTTCGGTCAGCGCGTCCCCCAGCGCCGCCGCCAGCGGGGCCAGATGCGCACCGTAGCGCCGCCAGCGGGCGACCGAGGTGCCGTAGATCGGCGCACGCACCTGCGCCACGGAGGCGGTATTGACCTGCCGCGAGGACGCGGTGTGGTCCAGCACGTCGGCATGCCAGTCCAGTCCGAGGAATTCCAGCACGTCGCGGGCCTGCCCCTCCGGGTCGGCAACCAGCGCCTCATAGGACACCTCATGCACGCGGTCCGGCAACAGCGCCGCCCAGTGTTTTGCGTTCTGATCGAACTGGCGCCAGGATTCCGCAAGATCCTCCAGATCGGTCGAGACCGGCTGGTTCTGACCAAAGTTTTGCAGGTAATTCGACACCAGACCGTCCAGCGGATGCCGCCGCATGATGAGGAATTTGGCCTCTGGCAGCGCAAGCGCCAGCAGACCGGCGTATAGCTGATTTCCCGGCATCTTGTCGGTGATATGGAGGCTGCGCAGCCCTTCGCCATGCAGATAGGCCTGATAGTCTTCGCCCAGTCGGGTCAGGTCATCATCGGTCAGGGCGTCATCGGGGCTGCGTTCCTCCATCACCGCGCGCAGCGGCGCATTGGCCTGAAAGGCACGCTGCACCGCTGGCAACTCTCCCCCGGCCTGCACGTCCGGATGGCGCGACAGCATCTGCTCCATCAAGGTGGTGCCAGAACGCGGCAGCCCGCAGACAAAGATCGGCGCGACACCACGCAGCCCGGCTTTGGCGTGCCGCGTCAGCAGCGCAGGCGTGACCAGCGCGCGTATCCGTTCGGCGCGGGCGACATTCACGGCGCGGTCATAGGGATACAGGGTGCGGGTCAGGCGATTGCCTTCGGCGTAATGGGCAAAGGCGGCATCGTGATCGCCCAGATCATCGCGCGCCTTGCCAAGAGAGAATTCCAACGTCACGCGCGGCTCATCGGGCAATTGATCAGCCTTCTCCGCCAGCAACTGCAACCCCTGCCATTCGGGACTGTCGGGCGTGGTCTTGCGCAAATTCGCAAGCCGCGAAAAGCCCGTCAGCGCCATGCCTGGCAGCGTTGCCGCCTTTAGAAAGGCCTGCGCGGCCTCGTCCATCCGTCCCGAGGCGGCCAGCGTATTGCCCAGATGCAGCCAGGCCTCACCGGCCTGCGGTGCCAGTTCGATGGCGCGGCGGGCGTGGTGTTCCGCCGCCTCGTGCCGTTCGCGCCGGAACAGCGCCTGCGCCAGATTGACGTGCACCGCGGCCGACTGCGGATCAATGGCCAGTGCCCTGAACAGAGCATCGACTGCGCGCTGAAAATGCCCGGTCCGCAGGCAGGCCTGTGCAAGGTTCAGATGCACGTCCAGAACACCCGGGTCCAACGCGATGGCGCGGTCCAGATGCGGGATGGCGCGCACATAGTCCCTGGCCACGACCAGGGCCGCCCCCAGGTTGGCATGGGCCAGCGCGTAATTCGGTGCCACCTCAACCGCGGTCTGGAACTTTTCTCGGGCGTCATCCATCTTGCCCTGCTGCGCCAGAAGCGTGCCGATATCGACCAGCGCGGTCACATCCTCAGGATTATGCGCCACCACCTCATCCAGCAGTGCCATGCCCGCCTCGGTCTGCCCAAGGTGGACGAGGTTCAGCCCCTGAAGATGCACCAACCGGGGGTGTCCGGGGTACTGTTCCAGCAAGCGGTCCAGAGCGGCACCGGCCTCGGCGAAACGCCCAGCGTTCTGGTGACGGGCAATGCGGGCCAATTCGGCGTTGACGGTTTCGACGGCGGCAGCATCGGTCGGCGCGGCGGGGCTGGTCATGTCGGGGTCTCCCATTCGGCACCCGGAGAAAGGCAAGCGCGCCCGGCGAAGTCAATCCCCCGGGCGCGGCGCATGTCACGTTGAAATAGTCGCTGTCAGGCGGCGCGGGTGTTCAATCCCAACGCCTCTGCGCGGCCTTCCAGACGGGCGCGGATCGGTGCCGGCAGGTGACGCGCGGCGCTGATGCGCGGTGCGGCCATTTCAGCGATCGCCGGTGCGTCCGTACGCTCTGCCCAGTTCACAAAGCCGTCGCGGCCGATGAAATCGACATAGGTTTCTGCCGGGCAGCCCTCGGCCAGCAGCAACTCATGTGTGCCGGTCTCGACGTGGAAGTAGGTAAAGCCCGCGCCGGGCATCTGGCCCTCACGGGTGATCGTGCTGCCATTGATTAGGGCGCTGGCGTTGACCAGATACCCGTCGATGCCGATAGCGTGGTCGGGGGACACAAGCAGATCACGCGCGGGGATCATGTCGCCCAGCGCACCGGCGCGAATGCGGATCGGGTTGACCTTGGCGGGGTTTGTCGTTGCCGTCGCCACCGGCTGTTCGCCCAGCCATGCAACGGTGGTGGTGCCGCCGGTCGCGGTCATGACCACGTCGCCTGCCTGCAACGCCTCAACCGCCTTTTCCCCGTCCGGGGTGGCGATCATCGTGCCCTCGAGGAAGCACAGCAGCGTGGCGTTCAGGCTGTCAACGGTCATGCCGCCCGCAGAGGTAGGGGTAAAGCGGATTTCCGAGAACACCTTGGAGCTGGCGCCCAGATCGATGATCTGGTTGCTGGTGACATTGACGACAGTGACGTTGTTGGTGACGTTGTCGCCAGCGGTGGACACAAACGTCACGTTCCAGTTGCCAGAATAAATCGTGCCGATCTCCAGTTGCAGGCCGTTGCCCTGAAAAAACTGGCTCGGTTCGGTTCCTGCGACGTCAAAGGTGAACGCGCCGAGTGTGCCGAAGTCGGACATGGTAAAAGAGCCGTCCGGGGCGATTGTCGGGCTGTAGGAAATCTGGTTGCCACCCGGGTTGGCCACGGTGCTGATTGTAAAATTGACGCCGGTGTCGTTGAACGCCACCGAAGAGGCATTGACCACCACGCCTCCATCATTGAAATCAAATGTTGCCATGGTGCCCACCCTTTGCGCCGTGCTTATGTCAATAAAGACTAACAGTAACTCTGTTATGCGAGTAATAAGCTGCAAACAGGAACTTGAAAAGCCCTCATAAGGTTGCAAGATGGCCAGCCAAGTCGCCTGATGCACGGAGATCGACCATGGACGTTGCCACACTGACCGCCGAACAGGTTGAACCCCTGATCGGCCAGCCCGTTTCGGTCGCCACGTCTCAGGGTGCCTTGGCGCTGACAGTCGATTCGGTTGCGCCCCATTCCGGCGACAGCCGCCCCGACGCGGCAGTGCGCGGAGGATTCACCGTGACCCTCAGTGGGCCGCAGTCTCCCATGCTGGAACAGGGCGCATGGGAGATCACCCTGCCCGGCCTCGGCGCGGCCGCGCTGTTTCTGTCGCCCTTTGACCAGACCGACACCGCCACCCGCTACGAGATCATCTTCAACTAGGCGCGAGACCGGCGGGGCGCCATTCCATCACCAGATGAACGCCGCTGTCCCCGGTCACCATGAACCCCGAACGCCGATACAGATCCACGGCACGGTTGCCATGTTGAACGCTCAGCCTGATCGGCAGTCCGGCACGGGTCGCCTCGTCCCGCAGTTGGTGGAGAAGGCTGGTGCCAAGACCCCGCCCCTGCGCCGCCACCAGCACGGACACATCAATCAGGTGAATTGCCTTTGCGCCCCGGTCGACGCGCATTTGGCCCACGTCCTGCCCTCCGGCCACCACGATGTCGTGGCTGGCATGGGGGAAGCCGTCCGCATAACCGCGATCCTGTGCGTCAAACTGCATGTCGATCATGTGCTGCCGCGCCTCGACCGGCAATGGCAACGCGGCAAGATCGGGACGCACCTGGATGAACAGCTGCAATAGAAACGCCCGGTCCGCGGCACGGACCGGGCGCAAGATCAGGCTCACGAAATCGGGCTCAGTTCAGGACGATGGCAATATCGGCACCGCCATGCCGGCGCGGCACTGCCGTCATGTACAGATCCGCCGCGCCCATACGCGGGTGCCAGACCCGGTGCAGCCCGTCACCATCCGCCACCAGCGGCCCGGCATCCGGGCTGTCGAACAATGCCGTGACGCTTTCGCGCCGGGCAAGATCGCCGGGTCGCGCAGGGCCGGATGCGCCCGGTTCCAGCGCCACCAGCTTCAGGACTACGTCCCCATGCGCCTTGGTCGAGACGCGGAACCGTTCTCCGACCAGGCTGGCCAGTTCCTCTGCGGTGGCATCGTGCCAGCGCGGTGCGCGGGCGACAATCGGGGCCGCCCCTTCGGGCGCTTGTGTGACCGGCCCGGTGCGCGCCATTGCGACACCTGGCAGCGCGGTGAGGCCCGCCAAGGCCGCCTGGCCCGCCAGAACGGCGCGCCGTGAAAGACTGTTCAGAACACCCATGGCGCTCTCCTTTGTGTCAATGGGTTGCATCAATTGCGCGACGGGTAAATGCCGACCAGGGCGATGATGTAGTTCACGGCCAAAAAGGGCGGCAAGTTGTTGTGAGACTGGCTTCCGCCGACGTTGTTTTGCCGGATCATCGCGGCATCCATGCCCACGTCGTCTGCTGGAGTATTGGTGCGAAAGATCGACGACCCCGCCGCCAGCATGTTGCCGCCCGGATCGGTCAGATTGCCGCCACGCGATTCCGCGCGCATGGTGACGCCGTGGTTGTGCGAGGGCATCTGGTTCGTGGTCAGCGTCACCCGCTCTTGCCCACCCTTTTGGCCAATGCGATAGGTCGACAGGCCCGGTCCGCTGCCGGCATGCATGGCAGCGCGTCCGCGCAGATCCGGCAGACCAAACGTCGTGCGCCCGTCCCCGCCATAGATCGTTCCCAGCAACGAGAACAGGGCATCGTTCTGCGAGACCGCCAGCAATTGACCGTCACAGAAAGCCCAGCCGCGTGGCGCAAAGTTGCCCGCGAACATCGTGATTTGGGCGACATACGGTTCAGACATCTTGCAATTCCCTTTTTATATATGTGCGATCCTGCGGGAATCGGGCTGAGCGGCCATCCTGCCGCGCCGCAACCGGCCCCCGCGTTCCGTCAGTTGCGCGACGGAAACAGGCCCTGAAGGGCGATGATGTAGTTGACCACCTGAAACGGCGGCATGTTGTAGTGCGCCTGACCACCGCCGACGTTGAACTGCTGGATCATCGCCGCATCCATGTCGACGTCATCCGCTGGCGTATTGGCGCGAAAGACCGAAGACCCCGCCGCCAGCATGTTGCCGCCCGGATCGGCGAGGTTGCCGCCACGGGATTCCGCGCGCACCGCAACACCGTGATTGTGGGCAGGCAACTCATTCACGATCAACGTCACCGTCTCCACGCCGCCCTTTTGCCCCAGCACATAGGGCGACAGGCCGGGCCCGGTCGATCCGTTTCCCGAGTGCACCGGGATACGTCCGCGCAGATCAGGCAGCGCGAACGATGTGCGCCCATCTCCGCCATAGGTCGTCCCCAACAGCGAATAAAGCGATTGATTTTGGTTGATCGGCAGGATCTGACCGTCGCAAAAGGCCCATCCGCGGGGGGCAAAATTGCCCCCGAACATCGAGATTTCGGCAAGGAATGGTTCGGACATGGTGGAACTTTCTGTATCTGGAATGGCTCTCTTGGGTCGTTGACCCGGCGGCCTAGGTACGCGCGGCTGACGGTCCGGGCGGACCTAGCTGCGCGACGGAAAGACGCCGACCAACGCAATGATATAGTTCAACGCCTGAAAGGGCGGCCTGTTCTCATGCGCCTGACCGCCCCCGACATTGTTCTGCCGGATCATCGAAGGGTCCATATCCACATCATCCGCTGGAGTATTGGCGCGATAGATCGGCGTCCCCGAAGCCAGCATGTTGCCGCCCGGATCGGTCAGGTTGCCGCCACGCGATTCCGCAAGCGACCTGACGCTATGGTTGTGCTGCGGGATCTCGAGTGTATTCAGCGTCACACGCTCCTGCCCGCCCTTCTCACCCAGCCGATAGGTCGACAGGCCCGGGCCGCGTCCCGGATGTATGGCTGCACGACCGCGCAGGTCCGGCAGCGCAAGGGTGGTGCGGCCGTCGCCGCCATAGATCGTGCCAATCAGCGAAAAGAGCGCCGTGTTCTGGCTAATCGGCAAGAGTTGCCCATCGCAAAACGCCCAGCCGCGTGGCGCGAAATTCCCCGCAAAAGGAATGACTTGGGCTATAAACGGGTTTGCCGGCATGTGAATATCCCCTGCTCTAAATATTGTCTCCTGAAAGCCTACGGCTGGGAACAGCGTTCTGTAAAGAACTATCACACGCACGTTACATCGGACCGCCACGCGCGGAGCAGCCTTACAGGACGCCCCTGCCCCTCAATTTTGACACGCGTCCAACGGCGATCTGGTTCAATACCGCAAACCCCGCGCTGGACCGGACAAATGCGCAACTTATGCGTTAGGGTCGCTGCGGACTGGCAGAAGTGATGGCACCTGCACCCCGGTTGACGCGGCAGACAGCGCGGCGGGCCGTCCGGGCGCGCCTGCCCCGCAGGTGTCAAGCGACACCTGTATCTGTCCGCCCGGTTCCACGACAGAACAGCCTCGTCCTCGGGGCGCGCGCCTCCCCGGAAGAACGGTCTTGCACACCCGGATTGTTTCGCCTCACCTTCCAGACCCAACCGAAGGGCACCACATCGGGCAGGCGCCTATGGAATACTCACGCCGCCCGTCGATCAACAACAGGCAGAGCAAGTACCCGGAAACCACATGTCTTGGGTTAACGCCAAAAGAGGACCACCGCGCTGCCGGAATTTATGGCATACCACTTGAAAAGCGCAAAAAACCGCAAGCCAATGCGGAATTTTCAAGGAAATTCGAGACCGCCGTGTCCTAAGCCGGACATGACGGGATAATCGAAGCCCGGTCGGGGGAACACCCGGCGCAAACCTTCGCTCTGCCAATGAATGGGGCGAAAGATACCAACATGGAGGACTACATGAAAAAACTACTTGCAGCGACCACAGCACTGGCAACCGGCCTGACCGGCATCACCGCTTCGGCACAGGAATGCACCAACGACGCATGGAACCGCATCATGTCGTCCGGCACGCTGACCGTTGGCGTCAAGGCCGACTACAAGCCTTGGGGCTATCGCAACACCGACGGCGACCTGATCGGCATGGAAATCGACATGGCCAAGGACGTCGCCGACACGATGGGCGTCGATCTGGAACTGGTTGCGGTGCAATCGTCCAACCGGATGCAGTTCCTTGAGCAGGGCAAGATCGACCTGATGATCGCGACAATGTCCGACCGCGCGGACCGCCGTGAAATCGTCGGCATCGTCGGCCCGAACTACTACACCTCTGGCACCAACATGCTGGCCCCCAAGGCGCTGAACTTTACCGAATGGGAAGAACTGCGCGGCCGCCCGGTCTGCGGCAAGCAGGGCGCGTTCTACAATCAGGTTGTCGAAGAGCGTTACGGCGCCGAAGTTGTCGCCTTTATCGGCAACGCCGAAGCCAAACAGGCGCTGCGCGACAAGAAATGCGTGGGCTTTGTCTATGACGACAGTTCCATCATGGCCGATCTCGCGTCGGGTGATTGGGAAGACTACGGCATGCCGATGCCGACCGAGGACGACAACCCCTGGGGCCTCGCTGTGCCGAAGGCAGAAGAGAACTGTGTCTTTGGCCGCTTCATGTCCGGCATGCAGTACAACTGGCACAAGGACGGCACCCTGGTCGAGCTTGAGAAGAAGTGGGGCATTCAGTCCACCGCCTATACCGCCAGCCAGCATGAGCGGTTCAAGGACTGGCTGTCCGACTGATCCTGATCCACACGCTTTCGCCTGCCTTGGTTCGCCGGGGCAGGCACACAATCAGGAGGGGCCTCCATGCTGGACGCGTTCCAGGACTTCTTCCGCGCATTTGCTGCCGACCATCCCGCATGGAACTTTGTCTTCTTCTACGAAGAACGCCAGTGGGGTCAGGTCATCAGCGGCTTGTGGATGACGATAAAACTGTCAGTTGTCTGCGTGATCTTCAGCGTGATCATCGGGATTGTCGGGGCCGCGATGCAGGGGTCCAACAGCCGGGTCGTGCGCGGCATCGTCAATGCCTACATCCAGTTCTTCCGGAACACGCCGCCCTTTGTGCAGCTGCTGTTCTTTTACTTTGCGCTGGGCAGCTTTACCCCCACCTACAGCCCGGATGGCTGGCTGGAGATCCCCATCATCTCGAACGTCGGCTGGGCGATCATTTCCCTGTCGTTCTTCGCCGGTGCCTTCAACGTCGAGATCTTTCGCGCCGGCGTCGAGGCAGTGCCGGAATCGACCCAGGAAGCCAGCGAGGCGCTGGGGTTCACCCGGATGCAGACCTTTGGCTATATCGTGCTGCCACTGGCGCTGCGGGTGTCGATCCCGTCGCTGAACAACAATCTGGTCAACCTGGTCAAGACGACCACGCAGGCCTTTGTCATTGCGGTCCCCGAACTGCTGTATGAATCCATCACCATCTGGAACGATTTCCCCTCTGCGCAGAACCCAATGATGCTGGTTCTGTTTGTGGCCTACCTGTCGCTGGTGGGCATTCTGGTGATGGGCATGAACTCTTGGGAGCGATCCATGCGCATCCCCGGCTATGGAGTGTGATGCCATGAAACGCCATATTCCCGGGCTGTCCGCTGCTGCGAAAACCGATCTGCCCGTGCTGTTGCCGCCCCCTGCGCCAAGACATCACGCAGGCGTATTGAATTTCAGTCATTGGCTGGCATCGATCCCGCCCTGGGCACCTTTTGTGCTGGTGCTGGTGGCCATGCTGTTGCCGTCGCTTGCACTGGCGCAGGACGGCGCGACGACCAAGGACAGCCCGTTCACCGTCCTGTTGCGCTGGATTCCGTTCCTTGTGACCAAGGGATTTGTCTACACCGTACTGATTTCGGTGCTGACGATGCTGTTGGGCACCATCCTTGGGGTCATACTGGGGATTGGTCAGGTCAACCCGAACAGGGCGATCCGGTCGGTGTCCTACTGGATCACCCAGATCTTTCGCAATTCGCCCTGGCTGGTCCTGCTGTTCATCGTGATGCTGAGCTTTCCGTTCAGGATCGAGGTGTTCGGCCTGACCATCCCGGTGCCGGACTGGTCCAAGGCGGTCATCGGTCTGGCCTTGCCGGTCATGGCCAACATCTCTGAAATCGTGCGGGGTGCCATCGGGTCTGTGCCGTCGGCGCAATGGGAAGCGTCCGAAAGCCTGGCATTCACGCGCCGTCAGACCCTGTATCAGATCATCCTGCCCCAGTGCATCAAACGCATGATCCCGCCCTGGATGAACTGGTACGCGATCCTGACCATGGCCACACCCATCGTGTCGATCCTGGGGGTTGAGGAGATCCTGAACCTGACCCGGCAGGCGATCGAGGCCGAAAACAACCGCCCCGAACTGCTGATCCCGTTCTACGGGTTCGTGCTGCTGATCTTTTTTGCATACTGCTATCCGATCGCCCGTCTGACGGTCCGTCTGGAACGCAGGTTTGCCGTGAAACTCTGAGTGAGGCCGAACATGACCTGGACACCCGACCACCCCATTGTTTCCATTCGCGACGTCGAAAAGAGTTTTGGCACCCTGAAGGTTCTCAAGGGTATTTCCATGGACGTGATGAAGGGCGAAGTGATCTGCATCATCGGTCCTTCCGGGTCCGGGAAATCCACGCTCATCAGGTGCATCAACGCCTTGAACGACATTCAGGGCGGGTCGATCACTGTTGAGGGCCAGGAGGTGCACGACCACAAACTCGACAAGCTGGCCCTGCGCCGAAAGGTCGGCATGGTGTTTCAGCAGTACAACCTGTTTCCGCACAAGACCGCTCTGGAAAACATCATGATGGCCCCCGTCAAGGTGCTGAAAGAGGACAAGGCCAAAGTGGCCGAGCGCGCCCGCTCCTTGCTGAAAAAGGTCCGGCTGGAGGGCAAGGAAGACAGCTATCCGGGAGAGCTGTCCGGAGGACAGCAACAGCGTGTCGCCATCGCGCGCTCGCTTGCCATGAATCCGGACGTCATGCTGTTCGATGAGGTCACGGCAGCGCTGGACCCCGAGACGGTGAAAGAGGTTCTGGTGACGATCAAGGATCTGGCCGCCGAAGGCATGACCTGCATCCTTGTCACGCACGAAATGGGATTTGCACGCGAGGTCGCCGATCACATCTATTTCACCGACAAGGGCGTGATTGTCGAACATGGCCCGCCGACGACCTTCTTTGACAATGCCAAGGACCCGCGCACCAAGGAATTTCTGAGCCAGATCCTCTGAGAACGGTCTCAAAGGCCCCGTCTGGAGGGGGGTGCGATCGGCCTCTGGCCGGTCGCGGACGCTTGTCGGCACCGGCAACGCGCTTTACCCTATATCCGGTATCATTTAGGGCGCTAACATCGCAGGCGCAAAAGAGCGCCCGGGTCAGCAAGGGGCAAGACACCATGACAACCGTATTGGATCAACTGCGCGAGATGACCACCGTGGTCGCCGACACCGGCGAGGTTGCGGCGGTCAAGACATATCAACCCGTGGACTGCACGACCAACCCGTCGCTGGTGCTGGCGGCAATGAAAGACCCGGCCTCCGAGGAGCTGGTCTCGGCCGAGATCGCCGCCGGGCGCGACAAGGGGCTGGATGCCAAGGCCGTGGCCGACACCCTGACGGTGGCGATTGGCGCCAAGCTGACCGAACTGGTGCCGGGACGTGTCTCGACAGAGGTCGATGCGCGGCTGTCCTTTGACACGCAGGCCTCGGTGACGCGCGCGCGTGAGATCATTGCAGATTATGCCGCGCGTGGGATCGGCAAGGACCGCATCCTGATCAAACTGGCCTCGACATGGGAGGGCATCCGCGCCGCCGAGATCCTTCAGAACGAAGGCATCGACTGCAACCTGACGCTGCTGTTCTCGATGGCGCAGGCCGTGGCCTGTGCCGACGCAGGGGCCTTTCTGATTTCGCCCTTTGTGGGCCGGATCACCGATTGGTACAAAAAGGCCGAAGGCCGCGACAGCTATGCCCCCGACGAAGATCCCGGCGTCAAATCCGTGCGCGGCATCTATGACTACTACAAATCCAACGGCATCAAGACCGTCGTGATGGGCGCGTCGTTCCGCAACACCGATCAGGTCAAGGCGCTGGCGGGATGCGATAACCTGACCATCGCGCCCAAGCTGCTGGACGCGCTGGCCGCCGACACATCAGACCTGCCCCGCGCGCTGTCCCCCGACTCCGCCAACGGCGTGGCCCCGATCAAGATGGACGAGGCGCAGTTTCGTTGGGACATGAACGCCGACGCCATGGCGACCGAAAAACTGGCCGAAGGCATCCGCAACTTTGACAAGGATCACAACACGCTGATCTCGTTGATCGCGGATCGCATGACGGCCTGACGTCACCTAGACACGTCAGAGCCCTGTGGTGGCGGCCCCCGCCACCACAGCCCCGGCGTCAGCCCTGCTGCGCCTCTCGGTGATACTGATCCAAGACATCAACTTCGGACTTCGACCCCAGAAAAACCGGGACTCGTTGATGGTGTGAGGTGGGCACAACGTCCAGAATACGTTCCAGCCCAGTAGAGGCGCGGCCACCCGCCTGTTCGATGATGAAACTCATCGGATTGGCCTCATACATCAGGCGCAGCTTGCCGCCCTGTTCGCGGTTGCCATCGTCGCAAGGGTAGATGAACGCGCCGCCGCGGGTCAGGATGCGGTGCACTTCGGACACCATCGAGGCGACCCAACGCATGTTGTAACGCTGGCCGCGCGGTCCGCTTTCCCCTGCAAGACATTCGTCGAAATAGCGCCGCAGGGGGGCGTCCCACAGTGCGTAGCGCGAAGCGTTGACCGCAAATTCGGTGGCGGTGTCGCCGATCTTCATGTCCGGGTGCGTCACCCGGAATTCCCCGGTGCCCGGCTGGTGGGTGAACCCCGTAACCCCGTTGCCCGTGGTCAGGACAAAGGATGTCGATGGTCCGTAGACCGAATACCCGGCGCAGATCTGGCTGGAACCGGGCAACAACACCGACCTGTCATCGCTGGCGTCGATCTCACGATCCAGACGCACCACGGAAAAGATCGACCCAACGCACATGTTGACCGCCAGGTTCGACGACCCGTCGAGCGGATCGAAATAGACGATGTAATCGCCCGGACCCGGATTGTCCTTGAGCCAATAGACCTCTTCCACCTCTTCGGACACCAGCGCAGCGACGCGGTCGCTGCTGGAGCAGTGACGCACAAAGACATCGTTCGACAGAACGTCCAGCTGTTGCTGTGCCTCGCCCTGCACATTTGTCGATCCGGCCCCGCCAAGGGTGCCGGTGAACGCCCCGCTTTGCACCAGATGCGACACCACCCGGCAGGAGGTGGCGATGTCTTCGAGCAGCGGAAGAAGATCAGGGTCCAGACCGTCGGAACGACAGGCGTTCAGCAAGGTCTCGCGGAGTGTAAGGGCTTTGTCATCCAAGGGAGGCGCACTTTCTGTAAGGGTTGACCAAAATCCAAAGGCGTTGCGCGGACCCGATGCTGATCACATCGCCGCCGCTCATTGCCGTCGCAGACCCAAGAGACGTGATCGGGCTCCCTTTCTTGCCCCCCTTTGGGCATCAATTCAAGGCCACCCTCGGGCCTGTCGCCGCCAGTTTGCCTGACCAAACAGGCTTTGGCCCCCGGGTGGACCGTGCCATATGGACAGGCGCAGTCCTGCGGCAATGCCCGAAACGCGGCCCCCTGTTTCGAGATCCATGGACATTCCTGATCCGCGCGTGACACTTGATGCCGACGCCCTTTTCTTTGTGCTAGGCTCACCCTCATGCCAAGTGATCAGACTCAGATTTTCATCCTTCTCGTATCCGTCGTCGTCCTGCTTGTCTGGGGGCGGTTTCGCTACGATCTCGTGGCGTTCGGCGCGCTGATCGTAGCGGCCTCCCTTGGGTTGATCCCGACAGAGGAGGTGTTTTCAGGCTTTGGCCATTCGGCGGTTGCGATCATTGCACTGGTCCTGATTGTCAGCCGCGGACTGTCCTCGTCGGGCGCGGTGGAACTGGTTGCATCAAAACTTGTCGATCCCGAACGCCCCCTGCCCTTGCATATCGCCATCATCGCCGCGATGGGCGCGGGCCTGTCCGCAATCATCAACAACGTCGCCGCGCTGGCCCTTTTGATGCCGTTGGACATCGAGGCCGCGAACAAGGCAAAACGCCCGCCAAGCCAAAGCCTGATGCCGCTGTCCTTTGCCACCATTCTAGGCGGGATGATCACGCTGATCGGCACACCGCCGAACATCGTGATCTCTGCCTATCGGCACGACACCGTTGGCGCGCCGTTTGCGATGTTCGACTTTGCTCCCGTCGGTCTGGCGGTTGCCATTGTCGGGATTTCCTTTGTCTCCATCATTGGCTGGCGTCTGCTGCCATCGCACGGGTCGATTGCAGAGTTCGAAAAGGACATCCGCCAAGGCCGCTATGTGGCTGAACTTCGGGTCGGTGAGCAGTCGTCCAGCGACGAATTCATCGTCCGGGATCTGTATCCCAAGGCAGACGCCGCCGACGTCCATCTCCTTGGTCTCATTCGCAACGGCAAGCGGCGGCCGGGCCTGAGCATGCATGAGACATTGCGCGCGGGGGATTTCCTTGTTGTCGAGGGGGATCCCAAGGCCATCGAATCCTTTACCGGGCAATCCGGGCTTGAATTTGCCGGTTCCGAAAAACACGAAGGCGGCGTCACCGCCCCCGGTCTGGCCCTGACCGAAGCCATCGTACCCGACGGTGCCCGCATCGAGGGCAGGACCGCGCGCGGCCTGCAATTGCTCAACCGGCACTCGGTAACGCTGCTTGGGGTCGCGCGCGAAGGGCAGCGGTTTCGCGACCGTGTGCGCCTGCTGACAATCCGGGCGGGCGATGTTCTGCTGCTGCTGGGCACGCCGCAACGGCTTTTGGCGGCAACAGACTGGCTGGGTGTCCTGCCCATCGAGGGTCGGCGGACAGAGGTGATCCAGAGGACCAAGGCCGGATTGTCCATTGGCATCTTCTTCGCCGCAGTCGGTCTGGCTGTTGCGGGGCTGATGTCGTTGACCGTTGCCCTGGGGGCGGCCGTGATCGCCTACGTTCTTTTGGGGCTGGTGAACGGACGAGAGGTATACACCTCTATCGAATGGAAGGTGATCGTTCTTCTGGCCAGCCTCATACCGCTGGCCGAAGCGTTTGAGCGCACCGGCGGCGCAGAGCTTTTGGCCAACCAGATCACCAATCTGACACAGGGATTTCCCGCTTGGGTCACACTGGCCGCTCTGATGGTCGTTACGATGACGATGTCGGATTTCCTGAACAATGTTGCGACAACACTGATCGCGGCACCGATTGCCCTGTCGATCGCAGCTGCGACCGGGACCAACGCAGACACCTATTTGATGGGCGTCGCCGTGGCGGCATCCTGCGCGTTCCTCACGCCGATCGGACACAAGAACAACACGATCATCCTAGGTCCGGGCGGCTATCGCTTTTCGGATTACTGGCGCATGGGGCTGCCGCTCGAGGTGCTTGTGCTTGCAGTGGCTGTGCCTGTCCTTCTTGTAGTCTGGCCGCTTTAGGATCAGACCCAATGGGCCTTGGGTGGAGGTCACGTCACACGGCTGGCACGCAACCGGCCCGCACGATTGACCGTATCCATGTGGCAGGGACGGCCTAAAACCTTGGCGGGTACTGCGCATTTTCGTGCCACCGTTGTCGATGCGTTCAAAAACCGTCCAAATCCCTTGATTTGAGGCCTTGTTCGGCACACAGAGGCGTTGGCTGCTTGCGACAATCGTGCACCACCCCTCCGTGAAAGGCCGAGGCCGAACCTTGAAACGCGTCACTCTCCATTGGATAAGCACCTGAATCTCAAATTCTTGAAATTTTCCCCGGACGAATTGAATGAAATACCAACCGCATATTGATGGATTGCGCAGCGTCGCGGTCCTGCCTGTTTTGATATACCACCTGGGCAGCCCCTTGATTCCTGGCGGATATGTTGGCGTTGACGTGTTCTTCGTCATCAGCGGATTTCTGATTACCGGAATTCTCCTGAATGAGGTGGAGACTGGAAATTATTCCCTTCTCAAGTTTTACAAACGACGCATCCTTAGAATACTGCCCGCCCTTGCGGCCGTTCTGATTGCAACCTTCTTTCTATCCCACTTGCTCCTGTTCGACGCAGAGCGACAAGAGGTCGGCAGATCAATAGTCGCAACCGGCTTTGTTGCGCAAAGGCTGGTTGAGGGATTCATCTCGTGAATCCAGCGTGGTAGCTGTCCTGCATGAGCAGACCGATCCCGCCGAGCTACAAGACCAAGAACTGGCCGGCCTACAACGAAGCGCTGAAGCAGCGCGGCTCCCTGACGATCTGGTTCGACCCGGACATGGTCTGGGTGCCACCGCCGACCGGCAAGCGAGGCCGGCAGCCGCTCTATAGCGACGCCGCGATCCAGGCATGCCTGACGATGAAAGTCCTTTTCGGCATGGCGCTCCGGCAGACGACCGGGTTCGTTGAAAGCCTACTGAGCCTGGTCGGCCTCGACTGGGCGGTGCCCGACTTCAG
>NZ_FZON01000012.1 GCF_900188425.1 Antarctobacter heliothermus | reverse complement strand
AAAGCCGTGGGGAAACTGACCAAAGACCGCGACGTTCTCTTGGCATTCTATGACTTCCCAGCCGAGCACTGGAAACATGTCCGAACGACGAACCCAATTGAAAGCACCTTCGCCACCGTCCGACATCGCACAGGCAAAACCAAGGGTTGTCTCAGCCGTAAAACCGGCCTTGCCATGGCGTTCAAGCTGATGATGTCAGCGCAGACGAAATGGCGCAAACTCGACGGAGCAAACCGCATGCCAGAGATCATCCAGGGGATTGCATTCAAAGACGGGATCAAACAACTTAACCAAGCCGCCTGATTACGCCATCACCAACTTTCGGGCATAGCTCTGATTGGCCTGACCGTGGTCTGTTACATTGGCTTCGGGCAGGTCAAGCAACAGTTTTTCCCCGACAGCAACACACCGCTGTTTTATGTCCACTACAAGCTCCCTCAAGGGGCCAGAATCCACCGCACGGCGGAGGACATGAAGCAGCTGGAAACCTGGCTGGCGGACCGGGACGACGTGGTCTCCGTCTCGACCTTTGTTGGCGGCGGCGCGACCCGGTTCATGCTGACCTACGCCCCAGAAGAGGCGCTGCCGACCTATGGCCACCTCATCATCCGCACCGAAAGCCTCGAGCAAATTCCACCGCTGCGCGAGGAGCTAGAGGCGTTTGGGCGCAACACGCTGACGGATGGCGAGTTCCGCACTGAACGTCTGGCCTTTGGCCCCGGCGGCGGCGCCCCGATCGAGGCGCGTTTTTCCGGGCCGGACCCTGTCGTGCTGCGCGAACTGGCAGAGCGGGCCATGGCGACTCTGCGGACCGGGTCCAGCCAGTTGCAGGATCTACGCACCGACTGGCGCGAACGAGAACTGGTGATCAGGCCGAACTTTGCGGATGAACGGGCCAAGGCGGCGGGCGTCACCCGCGAGGATCTGGCGACCTCCCTGCTTCTTGGCTCTGACGGATTGCAGTCCGGGGTCTACCGCGAAGGTGACCGGCTGATCCCGATCATCCTGCGCACCGATGTCGCGGCGCAGGAAGGCGGGGCGCACCTGGCCGATCAACCTGTCTACTCCAGCGCGGCGCAGTCCTTTATCCCACTGTTGCAACTGATCGACGGCTACGACTGGGAGGCGCAAAACACGCTGCTGCGCCGTCGCGACCGAGTGCCCACCATCGCGGTACAGGCGGGCGTTCCCGCCGGTGTGAACGCCTCTGCCGTCTTCAACGAGATCCGCGCCGGGATCGAGGCGATCGACCTGCCAGAGGGCTATACGCTGGAATGGGGCGGCGAATACGAAAGCTCGACAGAGGCGCAGGCCGCATTGGGCAAACAATTGCCCCTGTCGCTGATCATCATGGTGCTGATTTCCGTGCTGCTGTTTGGCCATATCCGCCAGCCGGTGGTGATCTGGCTGCTGGTCCCGATGAGCGTCAACGGCGTCGCGTTGGGCCTGCTTGGGACCGGGCTGCCGTTCTCCTTTACCGCCCTTCTGGGCCTGCTCAGCCTGTCGGGGATGCTGATCAAGAACGGCATCGTTCTGGTCGAGGAAATCGATCTGGTCCGGGCCGAGGGCGTCGGCTTTCGCAAGGCGGTTCTGGATGCCTCCACATCGCGTCTGCGGCCCGTCGTGCTAGCAGCGGCCACCACGATCCTTGGCATGATCCCGCTGCTGTCTGACGCCTTCTTTGCGTCCATGGCCGTGACGATCATGGGGGGCCTTGGCTTTGCCTCGATCCTGACGTTGATCGCGGCGCCGGTGCTGTACTTCAGCTTTTTCCCGAAAGCGCGCAAGGCGGACGCGGCAGCCACAGCTGCGGCCAAGGCAAGAGCCTGACGCGGAAAACCCAAGGGCCGGACTGCGCTGTCCGGCCCTTGGGACATCCCTTTGTCACAGAGCCCAAGCGAACTGCGCCTTTAGGTCATCACTTGGAAAAAACCGATCAGTCCGGCTCCGTTCAGTCCGGCCCCGATCAGTCCGGCAGAGTGCAGCGCAAAATCCAGACATCGAAACGCGCATGGTCCATGGCGTTCAGCGCCGGGGACGAGGCGATCATCCAACCCGAGAATACAGGTTTTGCGATGCCAGCCTCCCGGATGGTCAGAAACGCATAGGCGTCGCCTGACGGATCCCCCTCGGGATAGCGGCATTCCTTCAGCGCGATCTCGATCAGGCCAAGAACCTCGGTCGCACCGTTTTGCAGCACGATGTCGGTCACCTTGGCGTTCAGTTTATCCAGACCACGCAGGACGGCCCCGGTCCCGACCGACACCGTTTCCTGCGCCGCGACGGGCACGGATGATGCCAGCGCAAACAGGACAACCGCCGCGCGGAGGATCATTCGGCTGTGTCCTCGCTCCCGCCGCCAACGTAGCGCAGCAGAAGCGTAAGCAAGCTGACAGAACCCTGCGTATCCAGGATCTCTTCGCCCGCAGCGTAGTAGAACAATGATCCGCCGGGAGAAATCTCGACATAGTTGCCGCCAAGCAGCCCCTCGGAGGCGATGGCGATCACGCTGTCGTCGGGCACCTGAACGCCGTCATTCAGGATCACCTTGGTATCGGCACGATAGGTCTCGGCGTTGAGATTGATCCCGGTGACAGTGCCCACCTTCACGCCCGCAAGACGCACGTCCGTGCCCACGCTGATCCCCTCGACAGAGCGGAACGAGGCGGAAAGTTCATATCCGGTCGAACCGAAAGCAAAGCCAGTGCTCTGAACAGTATAGGCCCCAAAGGCAAGCGCCGCCGCCAGAACAGCCCCGCCAACGGCCACTTCGGCCACGGAATGAGTCATTTGGGCGACCATGCCTCATAGTCGCGACGGTCTGCGGGCACTTCGCGGCGAATGGACCCGGCGGGCGCATAGGCCAGCGCGGTTCCGGTCAGGTTCTCAATGTGCGGCTTTTCCCAGGCCTTGTGCGGCAAGGGGCGGTCTGTCGGCGCTTCCTTGTAGGTGTGATGCAGCCAGCCATGCCAGTCGGGGCTGACGCGGGTTGCCTCGGCCTCACCGTTGAAGATCACCCAACGGCGCTTGCCATCGCGGGTCTGGTAATAGGTGTTGCCCTGCTCATCTTCACCCACCTTCACGCCCTTGCGGCTGGTGTAGATCAGGGTGTTGAGAGTGGCGCCATTCCACCATGTCACGGCGCGCAGAAGGGTATTGAGAATGCCCATGGACGACTCCTCGTGTGTCTGGGGCCTTGTATGGCGAATTCCCGCAGCGGGGTCCAGTGGCAGGCATGACGCATGTCCCCGGTTTGCCGCATCTGAAAACGGATCTGGTGCGGCAATCATGGTGAACATAATCTTAACACAAACGGGTGGCACGCCGATCATGAGCAAAAAGACGAAAAACAGGCGAGCAGCGATGCAAGATACATTGGTGGCAGTCACTTGCCGAGGCGTGGCTGTGCCTGCCTCTCCCTTTCTGACAGAGACGCGCCAGCGGCGAATGGCCGAAGAGCGCTATGAGGCCGATGAGATTGCAGGCGCTCTGTCCGTTGTGCGCCCCGGTGACCGGGTGCTGGAGCTGGGCGCCGGACTGGGCGTTGTCGGGGCCGTGATCGCCAAGAACGCCAATCCCAAGGCTGTCTTGTCGTTTGAGGCCAATCCCGATCTGATCCCCCACATCCGCGCGCTTCATGCCCTGAATGGGCTTCAGGACCGGATCGACCTGCGCAATCAAGTGCTGATGAGCGCACCAGAGCGGCCGGACACGCGGACGTTTTATCTGCGCAACTCTTTCCTCGGGTCCTCTCTGGTGGACGTGGACAACCGTCAGACGCGCCCGGTCGAGGTTCCGACCGCCTCTTTTGATGCCGTGGTCAAAGAATTCCGCCCCGACGTTCTGATCATGGACATCGAGGGCGGCGAACTGGAATTCCTTGAACACGCCACCCTCAAAGGCATCCGCGCCGTGGTGATCGAGTTTCACCCCACGGTCTATGGCGCTGATGGCACCAGAACCTGCAAGGATCGGCTGCGGGCGCTGGGGTTCCGCAAATCCGAAGACGTCTCTACCCGGTATGTCTGGACCTGCACGCGCAACCTTGTCCGGATGGAGCCGCCCAATCCGGTGGGCGGCTGGTCCTGCCAGATCGCGCGGTTGAAGCAGCCCGTGGTCGTGCCGCCTGCACTTCGGTCACATGTGCAACCCTCGGGCGTTTTGACCGCCGATGGGCAAGTGGTGCCGCACGCGGCGACCTGGCGTGCCGCGCGATTGCTGACGCCGCCACCCGCGCGCCCGCCGCAGGCAGAACGGTTGCCGGGGCGGTGGTTGTGGGGCGGTGTCCTTTGGCGCTATTTTCCGCACTTCGTGACCGAAAGTGTGACCCGGCTTTGGGCGTTGGAGCATATCGACGCGTCGCAGTTTGATGGCATTCTGTTCACCCCCAAGAACCCGACCAACTCGGACCCCCTACCTGCGTTCCACCGTGAATTCCTGTCCTTGATGGGATGTGATCTGCCGATCCATGAGGCGCGCACGCCTTGCGTCCCCGATGAGTTGATCGTTCCTGGTCAGGGCTTTGGTCTGGGAGAGATTAGTCGCGGCACGGACCGGTTCATCGAGGCTGTGGCCCTGCGGTTTGGGCAGGGTGTTGCGCCCGAGGGATCGGACAAGCTGTATATCAGCCGCTCTCGGCTGGGTGCGGGGCGGGGCGCGCTACTGGGGGAGGCACGGTTGGAGGCGTATCTGGCCGCGGAGGGCTATGAGATCTTTCATCCGCAGGCGCACTCGTTGACCGAACAGGTGGCCCGTTACAAGGCGGCCAAGCAGATCGTGGCGGCCGAGGGATCGGCGTTGCATTTCCTGGCCTTTGCGGCACGACCGGATCAGCAGGTGGCGATGATTTTGCGGCGGCGTTCCGGGGCAACGCAGCATATCTCGGCGCATCTGGAAAGCTTTTCGGGCCGCGCTCCGCTGTGGATCGAGACCCTGCGCCGGGCATGGATGCCAGCCGGTCAGGTCCGCAAGAGATTGGCCGTCGGAGAGCCGGATTTTGCGGCGGTTCAGGCAGCCCTTGTGGGGGGAGGATTCGTGGCCCCCGGCCCGGTTTGGGAGCAGCCCGGAGAGGATGAGGTGCGTGCGCTCTTGGGGCCGGATTTTGAGCTGCTGGACGAGGGCGTCCGGCTGGCGGGGTAAGGGGTTGTCCACACGTGGACAGCGTTTCGCCTGAAAGAAATCAATGGCTTGCAGAGACGGTTTAACCTTGTCTAAAGACTTTGCCAGCCGTGGCGGTGGGTCGAAACCCACCCTAGGAATGGATCAACGCGCGAGCGCCGTGACCTCGATCTCGATCCGGTATTTGGGGTCGATCAGCCCGCATTCCACCATGGTCGCGGCGGGAGGATTTGCGCCAAACGCCTCACGCAGGATCGGCCAGCAGGGTTCAAACTCGGCCCGATCCGGCAGGTAATAGGTGACCCGCACCGCGTCGGTCAGGCTGGTCCCTGCCTTTTCAAGCGCAGCCGCAATTGTCGAAAGCGCGGCGCGACACTGGTCCTGCACCGTCTCGCCCTGCCCGACCGTTCCGGCGACATGGACAAAGCCGCCAGCGACAACCGCGCGGCAATAGCCGATCTGCTCCTCAAACGGGCTGCCGGACGAAATGCGGGTGATGGTCATGGTGTCTGTCCCTTGGACAAAGGAAAGGCGGGGAAAATCCCCGCCCTACACTTGTTTCGATATGTTGTTCGAGATGTCGCGGCCTTACCCGGCCGAGGCACCCTCTTTCTTGGCATCGGCGTAGATCATCAATGGCTTGGCCTCGGAGATAACCGATTCCTCATTGACGACAACCTCTGTCACCTCATCCATGCCCGGCAGTTCGAACATGGTATCCAGCAAGATCCCCTCAAGGATGGAGCGCAACCCGCGCGCGCCGGTCTTGCGTTCAATCGCCTTTTTGGCGATGGCCGACAGCGCGTCATCGGTAAAGTCGAGCTTGGTGTCTTCCATCTCGAACAGGCGCTGGTACTGCTTGACCAGGGCGTTCTTGGGCTGGGTCAGGATGGTGACAAGCGCGTCCTCATCCAGATCCTCAAGCGTGGCGATGACCGGCAGACGGCCGACAAATTCCGGGATCAGGCCGAATTTCAGCAGATCCTCAGGCTCCAGTTCCTTGAACGTCTCACCGACGCCAATCAGGCTGTCATCACGCACATCGGCCCCAAAGCCCATGGCAGAGCCTTTGCCGCGCTGCTTGATGATGCGGTCCAGACCGGCGAAGGCACCGCCGCAGATGAACAGGATGTTGGTGGTGTCGACCTGCAGGAATTCCTGCTGCGGATGCTTGCGCCCGCCCTGCGGCGGAACGGAGGCAACGGTGCCTTCCATCAGCTTCAACAGGGCCTGTTGCACGCCCTCCCCCGACACGTCGCGGGTGATGGAGGGGTTTTCCGACTTGCGCGTGATCTTGTCGACCTCGTCGATATAGACGATGCCGCGCTGCGCGCGTTCGACGTTGTATTCGGACGATTGCAGCAGCTTGAGGATGATGTTTTCCACATCCTCGCCGACATACCCCGCCTCTGTCAGCGTGGTGGCATCGGCCATGGTGAACGGCACATCCAGAATGCGCGCCAATGTCTGCGCCAACAGCGTCTTGCCGCAGCCGGTGGGGCCGATCAGCAGGATGTTGGATTTCGCCAGTTCGATGTCCGACGATTTCTGCGCATGGTTGAGACGCTTGTAATGGTTGTGGACCGCGACCGAGAGCACCCTCTTGGCCGTTGCCTGACCGATCACATAATCGTCCAGCACATCGCATATTTCACGCGGGGTGGGCACACCATCAGCAGCCTTCAGCCCGGCGCCTTTGGTTTCCTCGCGGATGATGTCCATGCAGAGCTCGACGCATTCGTCGCAGATGAACACGGTGGGGCCCGCGATCAGCTTGCGCACCTCATGCTGGCTCTTGCCACAGAAGCTGCAATAGAGGGTGTTCTTGCTATCGCCGCCTGAATTCGTTGCCATAGTGCACCTTTCCCGGTTTCAGTTCCGGTTTCCTGCTTCGCCGGCGACCGGCATTTGCGCCCCCACAACGCGGCCTTCCGCCGGTGTTCGCACAGCTTAGGCCACGCGGTCGGGCGCGACAATCCGAAAGTTCGCCCCACGCCACCCTGTGGCGCGGGGCTGCCTCTTTAGGCGTCGCTGTCGCCTTCGGTGACGCGCGAGGTCACGATTTCGTCCACATGCCCCCATTCCTTGGCTTCTTCGGGGGTCATCCATTTGTCGCGGTCAAGCGCCTCTCGGACGGTGTCAAAGTCCCGGCCAGAGTGCCGCATGTACAGTTTGTACATCCGCTCTCGCGTTTGTTCGATGTGGCGCGCAGAGATCAGGATGTCCGCCGCCGTGCCCTGTGCGCCGCCGGACGGCTGGTGCACGAGGAATTCGGCATTGGGCAGCGAGTAGCGCATGCCTTTTTCGCCACCGATGGCGATGACAGAGCCCATCGAGGCCGCCAGACCGCACACCAGCGTCGACACCTTGGGTTTGATGTATTGCATGGTGTCGTAGATCGACAGCCCCGCCACAACCGACCCGCCGGGCGAGTTGATGTACATCGAAATCTCTTTGGACGGGTTTTCCGCCTCAAGGTGCAGCAGCTGCGCCACCACCAGAGAGGACATGCCGTCATGGACCGGGCCGTTGACGAAAATGATCCGCTCTTTCAGCAGCCGTGAAAAGATGTCGTAGGCGCGTTCCCCGCGGCTGGTCTGTTCTACCACCATGGGAACGAGGTTCATGTATGTCTCTATCGGATCTGTCATTTCGGCCTGCCTGCAACTGCTGTCAAAGATGTAACGCCTGAGTGTTACCCGAGTCTTAGTATTGCCCATGGGGGGCTGCAAGGGGCGCAGGCCAAAACGGCCCGCGCGGTGGGTCGGTGTCAGACGGTCGGATGGTCACGCAGAGCGCGAACGCCGGGCCCGGCATCCCGCGGTTCGGGGCGGGTTTCGGGCCGGGTCACAAAGGTAGAGACGTCCGCACGCCTTTCAAGGCCGGCCCGCCGCGCGCGGGGGGCGGAGTGGAGATCGGGGTCAGTGACCGATGCGACGGACGTCCACACAAATATGTTCGGCGCATTCCATTTCCAGCGTGACATGGGTCAGCCCATGCGCTGCGGCCAGTTGGGTCTTGACCTGATCCTTGATTGTATCGGCCCGGTCCCAGGCACCGGGCGCGATCACCAGATGCGCCTGAAGCGCAGCGGTGTGCTCATCCATTTGCCACAGGTGGGCGTGGTGCAGGCTTTGGACGCCATCGACCGCCTCGGCGGTGTTCAGGACGTGTTCGGGGGCCATGCGTGGCGGGCTGCCCAGCATCAGGATGCGGATGACGCCGCCGATCTCACCCCATGCCATCCACAGGATGTAGCCCGCGATCAGCAGCGTGATGGCCGGGTCGACCCATGTCCAGCCAAAGGCCCAGATCAGCCCGCCCGCCACGATCACCGCGACCGAGCCCATGGCATCGGCGAGGTTGTGCAGAAAGGCGGCGCGGATGTTCACGCTGTCCTGCGCCATCCGGTAGGTCAGCGCGGCGGTCACAAGGTCGATCACCAGCGCCACGGCGGCGATGACGATGATCAGCCAGCCGATCACCTCTTGCGGCTGGAAAAAGCGCATCACCGCCTCGTAGATCAGGTACAGGCCGATCACGATGAGCGTGGTCAGGTTGATCAGCGCGGCCACCACCTCTGCCCGGCCATAGCCAAAGGTCATGTCCGAATCCGCCGGGCGGCGGGCGATGCGGCGCGCCCAGGCGGCGATGATCAGGCTGGCCGCGTCGGAAAAGTTGTGCAGCGCGTCGGCGATCATGGCAAGCGAGCCGGACAGCACCCCGCCGATGACCTGCGCAACCGTGAGCAGCAGGTTCACCCCGACGGCGGCAGCCATGCGGGCATCCCCGGCATCGGGGTCGACGTGGTGATGGTGGTGGTGTCCATGTGGCATGGGCCGAGAGAGCGCGCTTTGGAGGGCAGGGTCAAGGGGGCGTGGCCCGCCCGCGACCGGGGGTCGCGCGGGGCTGCCCGGGAGCACTGCGCGTTCTCTGTGGTCCGCCGCGCTGGACGCGCGGCGGACCGGTTGTTCAGCCGGACACGGCCCTTAGCCGAACATGTCCGAGGTGATGCCAGCGTACCAGCCGACGCTTTCCTCATAGGTCGTCTTGCGCAGGGCCGCGTCCTCTCCGGTGTCGGAAATGAACCCGTCGACCTTGGCGATCTTCTCGTCTGTCGCCTCGTAGGTGGCGCCCACCTTGACGCCGTCGTCGGTGTTGATCAGCGACCAGCAGGTGTTGGAGAACTTGGCCGGGAAAACACGGCTGCCCGTCAGCGCACCGCGCACCGCCATGGCTGCCACCTTGGCCTGTGAATTGGCGGAAAAGCCGGATTTCGGCATGTCGCCCTGATTGGTGGCGTCGCCGAGGATGTGGATGTTCTCATCCAACCGCGATTGCATGGTGTGGCCGTTGACCGGCGCCCAGTTGCCCTCTGTCAGATCGGCGGCAGCGCAGATCATGCCCGCCTTTTGCGCCGGGATGACGTTGCAGACATCGGCCTTGACCACCTCGCCGTCGATGTCGACCTCCATGGTGTCGGCGTTCACAGAGACGTTGTCGCCGCCGAAATCCGGGCCGATGCGGGTGATCATGCCGCCATAATATTTCTGCCAGCCTTCCTCGAACAGCGCCTGTTTGGAGAAGCTCTCTTTCGGATCGGCGATGAGGATCTTGGCCGTGGGATTGGTGGCCTTCAGCACATGGGCCACCATGGAGATCCGCTCATACGGTCCGGGCGGGCAGCGGAAGGGATTGGGCGGCGCGACCATGACATAGGTGCCGCCCTCTGGCATGGCCTCGATCTGCGCCTTGAGCAGCGCGGTCTGGGTGCCGGCCTTGTAGGCGTGGGGCATCGCGGTCTGTGCAGAGACGTCCCAGCCGGGAACCGCGCCGTCGACAAAGTCGATACCGGGGGACATCACCAGACGGTCGTAGGGCACGCTTCCGCCCCCAGCCAAGGCCACGGTTTTTGCATCCCGGTCCACGCCCACAGCCCAGTCATGCACGACATTGACGCCGTATTCAGAGGCCAGCGTTGCGTAATTGTGTTCGATGCTTTGCAGGTCGCGGAAGCCACCGATGTAGAGATTGGAGAAAAAGCAGGTGTAATAGCTGCGCGAGGGTTCGATCAGGGTTACGTCGATCTCTCCATTGCTGTCCTTGGCGATATAGCGGGCGGCAGTTGCGCCCCCTGCCCCGCCACCGATCACAACGGCGCGCGGGCGTCCGTGGCTGGCAGCCTGTACCATCGGTGCGGCCAGCGACGATGCGGCCACAGCGGTCCCCAGAAATGTGCGTCTGTTAAATGTCATGTCCGTACTCCTCCATATTGGACAGGTTTATTGGTGCGCCCCCTTGCAGGGTTGAAAAATGGGCACACGGAATGCTTTCCCAGACCTACGAAAAACCCCGCGCGGCACAGGGCTGCGCGGGGTGACGTGGTGTCGGAAAAGGTCTTTGGGGGCGCGATATGGCCCGGCGGCATCAGGTCGGCAGGAGGCCGAAAAACGCCGCCAGCGCCAGCAAAGCGCCCAGCATCAGTATCCGGGTGGCGAAAGGCATCCGCATGAAATCCATCCAAACTGGCCGGGACAGTCCCGGCGGTACGCATAAGCGCAGGGGCAAAAATCAACCCGCTGCGGCGGGACTGGCTGTCCCGCGCGTTCACTGTCTTATCTGGGTGGCTTTTGCTCAATTGCGGAATACCTGACCCCCGGTCATTCGATGGTTGCGAAATAGGCCGCCAGTGCGGCGATTTCCTCATCCGACAGCCGCCCGGCCATCATCTGCATCACCGGATGCACCCGCAGTTTACGCTTGTAGGCGTGCATGGCGATGACAAAATCCTCTTCGGGCCATTTGACGATAGAGGGGATGCCGTCATCCGAGCCATCACGTTTATGACAGGTCACACATTCCGAGGCGAGGTATTCGCCATACGGCACGTCGCCCACAATGGCGAGGATTTCGGGCGGCAATTCGACCTCACGCGCCACGGCGGTCGGTGCGGATTCCGGGATGTCTTGCGGGCTGGCGGTGAACTGGCGCAGGTAGGCCAATACATCGTGGCGGTCCTGTGCGTCCTTGATGCCCCGGAACGACATGCGCGTGCCGGACAGCAGGACGCGCGGGTTTTCGATATAGGCATCCAGCAGGTTGAAATCCCACGTCAACCCGTCACCAGAGGCGCGTTCCATGGATTTGGAGTAGTCGAACCCCTCCAGACTGCCAGCACGGCGTCCGAAGATGTTGTTGAGATGCGGGCCAATGCGGTTCTTGGCATCGCGTCCGACCTGGTGACACCCGGAGCATTGCGCAAACAGTTTTGCCCCGCGTTCGGCATCGCCGAACAACTGGGCCTCCTCCTCTGCGGTTGCTGGCCCCACGAGGGGGGCCAGCGCGACGAGGGCCGTTATGATCAGCCGCTTCATCATGTTTTTATCTTACTCGGAGAACGACTTGAGGTAGGCGATCATTGCCGCGACTTCCTCGTCTTTCCTCAGACCGGCAAACGCCATCTTGGTGCCTTTCACGGTGCCACGCGGATCGGCAAGGAACGCGCCCAGGATCTCTTCGTCCCAGGTGCCGCCCATGTCGGCCATGGTTCTGGAGTACTTGAACCCCTCGACCGCGCCGATGTCGCGCCCCACCACGCCTGTCAGCTGCGGACCGACGCGATTCTTGGCCCCGTCGCCGACCTGGTGACAGGCCTTGCACTTGCCGAACAGCTTTTCACCAGCGGCGACCAGTTCGGGGTCAAGTGCGTCCTCCGCCGGGGCGGCGGCGGGCTCTGCTGCGGGTTCTGCCTCTGGCTCCGGGTCGACGGCGGCGGCCTCTGCCGGGTCGGCAGCGGGGGCTGGGTCAACGGCGGGCTCTGTGCCCTCCTCATCCGGGGTCACATCCAGCACGGTGGCGCGCATGGTGATCTCGACACTGTCCTTGCAGTTTTCCATGCAGGGCTCAGTCCGCCAGATCGGATACTCCGTCTCGGCCCGGTCATCGACGATAAAGCCATCCGCATTGGGCAGCGTGATCGTCGGCAGGGTTTCGTTGGAGACCTCGAACTCATCGTCGATGATGTCGTTGGAATAGAGGATGTAGGCCACGATGGCATAAACGTCGTCATCCGACAGCGTCTGCGCCGCGCCAAAGGGCATCGAGCGGTGGACATAGTCCCAGATCGTCGAGGTGTAGGGCCAGTAGGAGCCCACGGTTTTCAACGGGTCGTCATCGGCAAGGGTGCCGTCACCCCCGGCCAGTTTCGGCCAGTTGCCGACGCCCTCGGCAAAAGAGCCGTGACAGGCGGCGCAGTTGTCCTCGAACAGCGGTTCGCCGTCGAAGGCATTGCCGGTGCCGACCGGCAGGCCGGTGCCATCGGGGCTGATGTCCACGTTCCAGGCAGCGATTTCCTCCGGCAGAGCCTCACGGCCAAGGCCAAAGCGCAGGCCGGTGCTGTCGCCGTTGTCGGCATGGGCCGCGCCTACGATGCCGCCGTCTAGCGCCGCCGGGTCGGCGGCGTCGGGGGCAGTCGCGGTCTGCACCGGGGCCACGGGTTCCGGGATGGGGGCGGGCAGCTCGGCCAGCACTTGCGGATTGGTGGGATAACCCGCGACGTTGCGATCGGCAAAGTTGTACGCGCCCACCAGCATCAGGCCGATGCCAGCGGCAACGCCACCGTAGAGTTTAAGAGACTTCGACATTTTCGGCCTCCCCATTGGCTTTGACGTGCCATGTCTGGATGCAATTGTTGTGATAGATCGAGTTCAGCCCGCGCACATCGCGCAGCTGGGCCTTGGTCGGTTGGACATAGCCGGTCTCATCCATCGCGCGGGATTGCAGCAGCATGTCTTCGCCGTTCCAGGTGGTATCAAGGTAAAAGCGTGTCAGCGCCTTGTCCTCTCCCGGCGCAGCCAGACGCGCGGTTTCCCATGTCTTGCCGCCGTCCTTGGAGACATCGACGCGGGTGATCTTGCCGTGGCCGGACCAAGCCATGCCGGTGATGACCAGCGGGCCGTGACCATGGGTGATCGGCGATTGCGGGCTGGGCGAGGTGACAACCGATTTGGCGTCCATGACCCATGTCCACTTGCGCGATGTGCCGTCCTCAAGCGTGTCGGTGTATTTCGAGGTCTCTTCGCGGCTCTCGACCGGGCCATCCATGACCTCGATCCGGCGGATCCACTTGACCCACATGTTGCCTTCCCAACCGGGCACCACGAGGCGGACGGGATAGCCGTGCTCCTTGCGCAGCGCCTCGCCGTTGGCCTTGAAGGCCACCAGAACATCGTCCATCGCCTTTTCCATCGGGATGGAACGGCCGTTGGACGAGGCATCCGCCCCCTCGACATAGACCCATTTGTCCTTGAAATCGCCCGCGGCATCCAGACCGGCCTCGGCCAGCAGGGTGCGAAGGGGGACGCCGGTGTATTCCATGTTGTGGATCATGCCGTGGGTGAACTGCGCGCCGTTCAGCTGCGCGCCCGCCCATTCCATGCCGGTGTTGGCGGCGCATTCGCAGAAATAGACGTGCTGTTCGCGCGGAAAGCGTTCCAGATCCTCGTAGGAGAACACCAGCGGCTTATCCACCAGACCGTTGATCATCAGCCGGTATTCGGATTTGGCCAGTTCGATCGCGCCCGAGTGGTGGCGTTCAAACGCGCAGCCCTGCGGCGTGATTGTGCCGTCCAGCGCGTGGATCGGGGTGAAGTTGATCGAGGAAATCGTGTCGGCGGTCAGCCATTCCACGTTGCGGCGGATCACGTCGTCCTCAAACTTGATCGGCAGGCCATAGGGGACCTCGTCGACGCCAGCGCCAAACCCGGACGCCCAGTCCTGTATTTCGGTGATCAGCGGATCAGGCCCTGCCGCGCGGGCACCGGTTGCGGCCACGGCCCCTGCCCCAAGTGCGGCGGCACTGGTCAGGAACTTGCGGCGCGAAGGGCCATTCGTTTCCTTGCTCATTGCGTTCTCCTTACGGATCATCTCATTCATCTATGTGAATGATCTGGCTGAAAAATCGGCGGGCCGAAGCCCGCCGGAAAAACATGGTGGCGTCAGATGCCCACCACTTCGACGTTGTCACGGGGCGCAATCGAGACAGTGCCCTGTTTGCGGATGTGGCTTTCGACCACGTCCCAGATCTGCGGACCTTCGGTGCCCTCATTCACACTGGCCCAGCCGGCGACCACATAGGTCTTGGCCGGATCAATGGCCTCACCGGTGCTGAGCAAGGTCATGTTCGAGATCCGCTCACCCTGCGGTTTGGTCACGTCGCAGCGATAGCCCATGCCCCCGATGCGAACCATGTCGCCACCCTGCTGGTAATAGGGATCGGGGTTGAAGATGTTGTCGCCCACGTCCTCAAGAATGACCTTGATGAATTCGCCGGTCATTTCAGAGCGATACGCCTCACCATAGGTCATGGAGGTCACGTTCCAGATGTCCTCGCGGGTGATGTCGTCGCCCGGGATCAGCGAGGGGCCCCAACGCACGCCCGGCGACATGGCAATGTCGGCCTCACGTTCGGACAGCAGCGCGTCACAGATCAGGTCGTCCCATGTGCCGTTGAAGTTGCCACGGCGATAGAGCAGCGAGTCGGTCTGGCCAATCACCTCTTCGAGGTCGGCCTTGTAGGGCGCGCGCTGTTCCTGGATCAGGCTGGTCATGGTCGGATCGGGCGCGATCACATCCGAGAAAATCGGGATCAGCTTGTGCCGGAAGCCCATCATGCGACCGTTCTGCACGTCCAGATCGACGCGGCTGACGAATTTGCCGTTCGACCCCGAAGCAATCAGGATCGTGTCGCCCACCAGAACGGGTTCGGGCAGCGCGTCATGGGTGTGGCCGGTCAGGATCACGTCGATACCGGTGACTTTGGACGCCATCTTTTTGTCGACGTCAAAGCCGTTGTGCGACAGGCAGACAACCAGTTCGGCGCCCTGCGCGCGGACCTCATCCACCATGGCCTGCATGTTCTCATCGCGGATACCAAAGGAGAACTCGGGGAACATCCAGCGCGGGTTGGCGATGGGCATATAGGGAAAGGCCTGACCGATGACCGCAATCTTGACGCCGCCGCGCTCAAAGAACTTGTACGGCGGGAAGAGGTCCGGCAGCGGTTCATCCCATTCGGCGTCAAAGATGTTCTGACCCAGCGCGGCAAAGGGCAGGTTTTCAACCAGCTCCTGCACCCGCTCGGACCCGAGGGTGAATTCCCAGTGGAACGTCATGGCGTCGGGTTTCAGCCCGTTCATGACGTTGACCATGTCCTGCCCTTCGGTGTGGTAGCAGGTGTAGGAGCCGTGCCATGTGTCGCCGCCGTCTAACAGAAGCGCGTCGGGGCGGTCAGCGCGGATCGAATTCACAACCGTTGCGACGCGGTCCATGCCGCCGACGCGACCATAGCCCTGCGCCAGCGCGCTGAAGTCACCCGAGGACAGCGCGTAATGCGAGGGCGATCCGTCCTCGATGCCATACAGCTTGCGGAAATCCGCGCCGGTGACATGCGGGACCGCGCCTTTGTTGCCGCCAACACCGATGTTGACAGAGGGTTCGCGGAAATAGATCGGCATCAACTGCGCATGGATGTCGGTAACATGGATCAGGCTGACGTTGCCGAAGGTGTCGAATTGCAACAATTGGTCCTGAGTCAGCTTTTGCTGGGCGGCAAGCCGCGCCCAGTTGCCAAAACCGGAGGCCCCGAGCATCGCCGAGGCCGCCATGGACACTTGCAGGAAATCGCGTCTTGAGATCATGGGGAGGGACTTTCTATCTCATGACACACATGCGCATGTGTGAATTTGTAAGTTGAAAGAAACCCCGCGCCAGTCGCCTGACGCGGGGTTCGTGTGTCTTAGTTGCGGACCGAGGGGCCTTCGACCGACAGGCCGTTGCCACGCGATTTCACATACAGCTCAAGTGCGATGAACTCATCCGAACCGGCGCTGAAGGTTTCAGCACGGGTGTCGCGGATGCAGCCCTTGAAGCGCGAGTGCGATCCGTTCAGCTTGGCGTTTTTCAGACGGTAGGTCGGGAAACCGTTGATCTGGCCCTGGCTGAGGTGATCGGCGCGGATGTAGTTGCCATAGTTCTGCTCGTGGCAGTTGGCACAGGACAGTTCGAGCTGGCCGAAGCGGGTGTAGTAGATGTCCTTGCCCGCCTCCCAGTAGTCGGCTGCCGGGCCGTCGATGGCCACGTCCACCGGCATTCCGCGCGAGACAGACGCAATCAGCGCCTCCATCGACACGGCATCGCCTGCATCGTATTTCCACGCCTCGGCACCCATGCGGTTGGTCCGGCAGTCGTTGACCTGCATCTGGACGGTGCGCATCTCACCGGCCTCTTCGTTCCACTTCGGATAGGTCGCCGCAACGCCCACCATGCTGTCCGCCGGATCGCTGTGGCAATCCGCGCAGGATTTGCCCTCAGAGCCTTCGGCGGTGTTCCACTGGTCGATCGCCTGATCGACAAAGATCATGCCCTGGTTTTCGAAGTCGTCGGTTTGCAGCTGCTGGGTTTCATCCGACCGGAAGTGCCAGCCAGAGATGATCTCATCAAACGCGTCCGACAGGTGATCCGGGGCGGCGGTCTTGGTGACCATGTCCAGATCGCCGTTGATGGTCAACGTATCGTCATCTGCGCCGCCGGCAAAGGCCGCAGGCGCGATCAGCAGTGCGGCTATAGCCGTCAATGCCTTGAATTTCATAGGTATCCCTCCCAATTGGCGATCCCGCCCCGCGTCGTGCGGGACAGGATTTATCTTGCCAGGTCAGCCGACGGCGACCGATTTGGTATCTTCGTAGACGTCGCCGTCATCGTCGTACCAGGTAAACTTCAGATCGCCCGCTGCCGGAATGGTTGCGTCGAATTCGAAGTAGGGGTTGGTCGAGATCGCCGGAGCGAGGACAATGTCGATCACGCTCTCACCGTTGAACTCACAGGTGAAGCGATTGATGATCGAACGCGGGATCACATTGCCCGATCCGTCTTTGCGCTGACCCGATTCCATCTTGTGGGAAATCAGGGTCTTGATGGTCACGACCTCACCGGCGGATGCCTTCTTGGGGGCCTTGACGCGGGGTTTGACACCAGATGCCATTTCTAAGAACTCCTCTAGGTTTCCGCTGATCAGCCGCCGCAGCCGCCGATGGTGACCTTGACGGTCTTCATCGCGGTCACATAGCTGCCGTCTGCCATCTTGGCGATTGCCTGCACGTCCTGCGTTCCGGCAAGACGGACACGGGTCGATGCCGCCTGCGCGCCGGCCAACGGGCCAAAGCGGAAGGTGGCGATGCCCGGGGTCGGGTTGCCCAGCGCGTAAACGCGGATCTCGACGGCGCCGGGGGCGTCGACAGAGATCGGAACAGTGTTGCCGTTTTCGGCAATTTCCGGGGCGGTCAAGGTCAGATCGCCGGTGCCTGCGTCAGCGCCTGCCAGAAAGTCGTCGGGCCCGCCGACCATTTCGGCGTTGGGGTCAGCCTGGGCCATGGCGCGCAGCGGCAACAAGGCCAATGCGGTGGCGCCGGCACCCAGCGCCAGTGTATCGCGTCGCGTGAAGTTCATCATGTTTCTCCTAATGTGATCGGGGGTCAGCTTTCCTGCAGCGTCAGCAGGAATGCGACCACATCTTCGATTTCCTGGGCCGACAGGATCGGTGACAGGTCACCCTGGGCGGCCTTGCCGGTGTAGCCGTCGCCAGGACGGGTAAAGCCGGTTGTCTTGTAGAACGCGGGCATCACCGTGTCCGGGAAGGTCATCTTGGCGTTGGCCACGATGCCGCGCAGTTCCTCGGCGGTGCGCGCCTCGCCGGTCCAGGTCAGTTCGGGGCCGACTTCGCCCTGAAAGGCCACATCCGGCAGTTGGGCAACGGCATGGCACGCCGCGCAATTGCCTTTGGACCGCGACGAAAAGATAACGCTTCCTTTGTCCGCGTCTCCGGCCATACCGCTGAGTGAGGTGGCGACATCGCCATATTCGCCAAACTGGACGTCGCCGGGGGCGACCGTGTCCGCGAACGCCGCTCCGGTCGCCAGGACCGCCGCCGCCGTGATTGCTGTAAGCCTCATGTTCCCTCCCTAGGCTTTTGGACCCCCGAAAGGAGGTCCTCGCTCATACCTGTTGGCGTATACCGTAGGCTACCGGACGACCTTCACGCAACAACAAATTCAGGGATGTGAATTTTTGCTCCGTTTCGTCGCAGGTCCGCTGGCGCGTCCTTGCGCCTGATGACCACCGGAGCAAGGGCAGGCTGCCGAATTTATGAAGCAAAATTAAGTGGATGCGCTCACCCAAGCGCCCCAGCCCCTTGATGCGGCCATGACAAGATGACAGAGTCCGCAGACACCCGGCATATCCCGAAACCGACCGCCGCGACCAAAAGCAGGGGCGCAGGTCGGGGCCATGTCCACCCCGACAGGCCGCGCGTGGAGTCCTGCGGTCCTGCCCCGGAAACCGCGGCAGGACCCGGAGTCGATTCGGGCGTCCCGCCCTCAGTCAAACTTGCCGTTGTTGCGTTCCTGGATGCGGCGGGCATGGTAGCGCTGAAAGTCCTCGCCGGTCTCATCCGCGATCTCATAGCGCTTTTCAGCGACCCAAGTGAACATGTCCAAGGAGGTGCCTTTGGAAAAGGCCCCCGGCATCACCGCAACCGCCGCGTCCAGCGCGCTTTGCCCCTCTGGCACCTCTTCGGGCAGGAACACGATGTTGGGGGTGAACAGGACGCGCCATTTGCGGGCCATGTCCTTTTCGGTCAACACCTCACCGTCGAAATCCGTCACTTCGATATCGCCATGCAGGTTCAGCTGCACCACAAAGTAATTGTTGTCGATGAACTCTGACACCTCCGCATCGGAAAACACCTCTTCGTGCATCTTCTTGCAGTAGATGCAGCCGCGCTGTTCAAAGAACAGTACCAGCCGCTTGTCCTCGGCGTTGGCCTCTGCCAGATCCTCGCGCAGATCCTTGAAAGTGTCGCGCATCCACGGGCTTTTATACAGTCCATCGTCGCCCATCTGCTGGGCCGCAACAGGCAGCGCCATGACCACGGCCAGCGCCGCACCGATCCAGTGTTTCATCCGGGTATCCTCCCTATTGGTGCGGCAAGGGGTCTGTCGGCCCCACGGCCGCGACATCAGTTGCTTCAGCTCAGCGAGGACCAGGACGGAAAGGTCTCGATCATCCACTGGGCAATCAGGTTCACGGTATCGGTCGCGATGAGGATCGCAAAGAGGATCAGCATCACGCCCATGAGTTTCTCGACATATTGCAGCTTGTCCCGGTGGCGTGCGGTCCAGCGCAGGAACGGCCCCGAAAACAGCGCCGCAATCACAAAGGGCGCAGTCATGCCGACACCGTAGACCAGCAACAGCAGCCCGCCCCGCGCAATGTCGCCCATGCCGCTGGCGATCATCAGGATCGAGGCCAGCGCAGGCCCCACGCAGGGCGTCCAGCCAAAGCCAAAGGCCAACCCCATGGCATAGGCGCCAAACACGGTTGTCGGCTCTGCGCTGCTTTCGATCTTGGCCTCTCGGTAGAGCAGGCCAATGCGCAGGACGCCAAGGAAATGCAGGCCAAAGATCGCCAGCACAACCACGGCCACCCATTTCAGATAGCCCATGTAGTCGGCAAAGGCCTGACCGACTGCTGTGGCCCCCATGCCCAACAGGACAAAGATCGTCGTGACCCCGGCGGCAAAGAACACCGAAGACAGGATCAACCGTCGTTGCGCGCCGGGCGTGATGCCTGCATCGTCGCGCAGTTCGGACATCGAGATGCCCGCCATGTAACACAGATAGAAAGGCACCATCGGCAGGATGCAGGGCGTAAAGAAGCTGAGCAAACCGGCAAATGCTGCACCTGCAAATGAAATGTCGAGCACTTGGCGCGCCTTTCCTTGATCAATTCACATATTCAGATTAAGTTGTTTGTCAGGCCTACGTCAATTGGTGCACCATGAGAACCATGAAATTCCTGTCCGCGACTTTGTTCAGCCTTGTGCTGCCTGCCAGTCTGGCGCTGGCAAGCGATGTGAGACTGATTATGGTCGAACAGCCGGGATGCGCCTATTGCGCCGCATGGAACGATCAGATCGCCCCGGCCTACCCCCACACCGAAGAGGGCAAATTCGCCCCGCTGGAGCGTGCGGACCTGCACATGGGGCCACCTGATGACGTCACCTATGCCCGCCGCGTGAACTTTACCCCGACGTTCATCTTGGTGAAGGACGGCGCAGAGCTTGCCCGGATGGAGGGCTATGTCGGCGAGGATTTCTTCTGGCCGCTTTACGCCCGTCTTCTCGAAGAGCATACGACCTTCGCCCCTGGCAGCAACGACTGAGGAAGAACAGGACTGATGGCGCTTCCGGTATTGCATGACAACATGACCGACGATGAGCTTGACGCGATCGTCGAAAAGGCGACCGCCGCGTCGTCGTTCCTGAAAGCCATCAGTCACGAAGGACGGTTGATGATCCTGTGCCATTTGGTCACCGGAGAGAAATCCGTCACCGAACTGGAGGAATTGCTGGCCGCGCGCCAGGCCGCCGTGAGCCAGCAACTGTCGCGCCTGCGGCTGGAGGGGTTGGTGGTGCCGCGCCGGGACGGCAAGGCGATCTATTACCGGCTGGCCGACGACCGGCCGCGCAAGATGCTGGAATGTGTCTACGACCTGTTCTGCCGCGACGACGACTGATCCGCCCGCACAGGTGCGACGCTTGCCGCTGGCATGAGGCCCCTGCATACTCGATGAATTGATTTTCGGCGAGTCAGGAGGAGGCCCCGCCCATGATCTCATTTCTGTCCGAACACCACCTTGTTGCCCTGATCGGGTTGCTGACGGGGATTCCGCTGGGTCTGGCGGCCCGTCTGGGTCGATTTTGCACGCTGGGCGCGATCGAGGACGCGCTCTATGGCGGATCGACCGTGCGGCTGCGGATGTGGGGCATGGCGATCGGGCTGGCCGTGGTTGGCAGCTTTGCCCTGATGGGGTCGGGCCTGTTGACGGGCGCGGACACCTATTACCTGTCGATCCGCTGGATGCCGATGGCCTCGATCCTGGGCGGGTTGGTGTTTGGCTATGGCATGGCGCTGTCGGGCAACTGTGGCTATGGCGCGATTGCACGGCTGGGCGGCGGTGACCTGCGCAGCTTTGTGATCGTGCTGGTGATGGGGGTGGCGACCTTTGTGGTGCTGTCCGGTCCGCTGGCCCCGTTGCGGGCGATGATCTTTCCGCAGACCGAGGTCACAACGGATGTTCCGCCGGGGATTGCGCATCAACTGTCGGCACTCAGTGGCGTGTCGGTCAATGTGATCGGCATCGCTGTCGGCGTTTTGATCCTTGCAGGTGCGGCCGCGTCCCGCGAGGTCTGGAAAAGGCCCGCGCAGGTGGCCTGGGCCGGAGCGGTCGGTCTGGCCGTGGTCGGGGCCTGGGCGGGCACCACATGGGTGGCGCGCGGCGGGTTCGAGGCGCTGCCGGTGGTCTCACATAGCTTTGCGGCCCCTCTGGGAGACACCATTCTGTGGTGGATGACAGGCTCTGCCCGACCGTTGAGCTTTGCCGTCGGATCAGTTGCGGGCGTCTGGGGCGGGGCCTTTATCGGGTCGCTGATCAAGGGGCATTTCCGCTGGGAGGCCTGCGAAGATCCGCGCGAATTGCGCCGTCAGATCATTGGTGCTGCGCTGATGGGCGGCGGCGCGGTTGTGGCGCTGGGCTGTTCCATCGGGCAAGGATTGTCGGCTTTTTCGGTGCTGGCGATTTCGGCCCCGGTAACATTTGCGGCGATCTTTGCGGGCGCGGCGCTGGGTCTGCGGCAGTTGATCGTGGGGTTTCAACCGGCAGAGTGAACCCGGCCTGTCCACGCGTGGACAGATTTGTGACCGAGCGTCATCAAGGGGTTACAGAGGCGTTTTTACCCTTTGTTGACCAATACCCCCTCCCGCCGCGCGACAGGCGTCCGACATCGCCGCTTGCCGCGACGAGGCCGGTGCGCGTAGCCTGACGGACAGATAAACCAGAGCCCTCATCGCGCCAAATCCTGCGTCCTTCAGGTCATGCCCGGGTCGGACACATCCGAAAGGACGACAATGAAATCCAGGGTTCTTGTGCTTGGCGCCGGTTTCGGCGGCATGGAGTTGGCCAGCCTGCTGTCGGAAAGCCTGGGAGAGGGCGCGGACGTCACCGTCATCGACAAGGGCGACCATTTCGTTTTCGGCTACTCCAAGCTGGATGTGATGTTCGGCAAAAAGCCTCTGGATGCGGTGCGCCTGCCCTACAGCCGCTTTGCCCCGCCCGGCGTCCGTCTGGTGCGCGAAACGATAACCGCAATCGACCCGCAGGCGCGGCGCGTGACAACCGATGGCGGCAGCTATTCAGCGGATTTCCTTGTCGTGGCGCTGGGCGCCGATCTGGACGTCGCCGCGACGCCGGGGCTGGCCGAGGGCGGGAACGAGTTCTACTCGGTTCCCGGCGCGACCCTGCTGCGCGATGTGCTGCCCGATTTCTCGGCCGGGCCGGCCATCGTGGGGATCTGCGGCTTTCCCTACAAATGCCCGCCCGGTCCCAGCGAATGCGCCCTGACCCTGCACCATTACCTGAGCGAAAGGGGGGTGCGCGGGGCCTGCGAGATCACGCTTGTCTCGCCCTTGTCGAGCCCGATGCCGGCCTCGGCCGAAATGTCCAAAGCCATGATGGCGGCCTTTGCCGAAACGGGCATCCGGGTGATGCTGCAAACCACGGTCACGGCACTGGACCCGGACCGAAAGGTGGCCCTGCTGGATGACGGCAGCGCCCTGCCCTACGCGCTGTTTCTTGGGGTCCCCAAACACCGCGCGCCGCAGGTGGTCCGCGACAGCGGGCTGGCCGAAGGCGATTGGGTTCCGATCGACCTTGCCACGATGGCGACCGCGATTCCGTGCGTCTACGCCATCGGCGACATGGCCAAGACAGGCCACCCCAAGGCCGGGTCCTTTGCTGAAAGTCAGGCCGAGGCGGTGGCCAGCGCGATCATCGCGCAGGTGACAGGCGGCCAGGCGCACACCAACAAGGGCACCGGCAGCTGTCACATCGAATTCGGCGATGGCCGCATCGCCCGCGCCGATGTCGATTTCCTGACCGGACCAAAGCTTCGGGCGACATATCAGCCGCCGTCACTGGACTCGCGGGCGCACAAGGACGCCTTTGACGCCGACCGTCGGAGCCGCTGGTTCGGGCTTTGAGGCTGGGTAGACCCAAAGCGCAACGAATGTGTGTATCCGTTGCCTGCGCCGACACGCCGCGCGGCAAATCACGCGTCGGGGTCTTGGGGCCTTGCCCTGTCGCGATCAATCTTGATCTCGGGCAGAGCGACCTCTGCCGGCCATGAAACGCGCAGGTCTGAAAAGAACCTGTGCAGATCCGGGCCGGGAAGCCCGACCACTTCGGCGGGAAGGTCGATTTCCAGCGCGCGCTGGCCCTCCGTAGGCTCCAGCCGGGCGGTTGGGGCGTTGTCCTGTGGCTTGTCCCGCTCATCTCGAAACCGTGCGCCCACAACCCGGCCATCCCGATCAACGATCACCTGCACCTTGATTTGCCCTGTCATTTCAGACACCCCCACCGTCCAGCTTGAACTTGCACGCGTTGCTGTCGAAGTTCCGAATGTCCGTGAAATATTCCCAATAGGCGCTGGACGGCGCGCCGCAGGAATACTTGCCGCCCGCGACCTGAGCGATGGTGCAGCGCGCCTTCTTGCCCACCCGTTCGGTCGACAGCGTGCCGTATTCGCCCGGTTCGGGATGCCCCATGACCCATTGCGCGCCCCGGTTGCCCGGACGCTCCCACGCAAACCAGATGTTGATCGTCTGACCCGGGGCGACATAAAAGGTGTCGTTCATTGTCCAACCCATTTTCATTCCTCCCTGTCCGGGACCGGATCGCGCATGACCCGACCGCGGTCTGGTCGCGACAAGCACCGTGGGCCGATTGCCAAACGGGCCGTTACGAACCTTGGAGAAATCTGCCGGAACCGTCGATCAGTGCATTGATCCCGGTCAACCTGCGCGAGAAAGACGTCAGGCGTTTCACCCGGACACACTCAGGACAGTCGCGGACACGGGATCACGCCCAATCCTGCAGCCGCGCGACATAGCGCGCCAGCGTGTCGATTTCGAGGTTGATGCGGTCGCCCACGGCGACCTCACCCCAGGTGGTCACGGATTTGGTGTGCGGGATGAAGTTGATGCCAAAATCGCATCCATCGACCTCATTCACCGTCAGCGAGGTGCCATTCAGCGCCACCGACCCCTTGGGCGCGATGAACCGCGCCAGCGCGTCAGGCGCGCGAAAGGTGACGCGGGTGCTGTCACCCTCATCCACCATGTCGACCACCTCGGCCACGCCGTCCACATGGCCGGACACGATATGCCCGCCCAATTCGTCCCCGACCCGCAAGGCGCGTTCAAGGTTGAGCCGCTTGCCCTCGGCCCAGTCGCCGACATTGGTCTTGGAAACCGTCTCGGCAGAGATATCGACGTCGAACCAGTCGTCGCCCAGACCCACCACGGTCAGGCAGACGCCGCTGCAGGCAATCGACGCGCCCATGTCGATGCCAGCGGTGTCATAAGACGTGGCGATCCGCGCCCGCAGGTCGCCGCGATGGTCCAGCGTGCTGACGGTGCCAAGATCAGTGACGATGCCGGTGAACATGAATGTGCCCTTTCCCCTGCCGCAGAGCCTTATTTTCGACGAACTCGCGCGGTAAAGATATCTACAGACACCCGACATAAAGCGGCACAATGACCAAGGCAACCGGCGACAAACGGGTCTTTCTGTTCTTGCAGGGACCCCACGGCCCATTCTTCAACCGGCTTGGCACCATGCTGCGCAAGACCGGCGCAGAGGTCTGGCGCGTCGGGTTCAATGCCGGTGACCGGGCATTCTGGTTCCATTCGCGCAGCTACCTGCCCTATCGCGGCACGCCTGACGACTGGTGCGCCTGGTTTGTCGACCTGATCGAGGCGCGGCATGTGACTGACATCGTCCTGTACGGCGACGTCCGGCCGATCCACGCGCAGGCGGTGGAACAGGCCAGGGCGCGCGGGCTGACGGTGCATGTTTTCGAAGAAGGCTATATGCGGCCCTATTGGGTCACTTATGAACGCGGCGGCAGCAACGGCCATTCGCGGCTGATGCAGATGAGCGTCGAGGACATGCGCCGCGCGCTGGAGCTGTCCGACATGGAGGCCCCCCTGCCCCCGGCCCATTGGGGCGACATGCGCCAACACATCTTTTACGGCGCGCTGTACCACTGGTTCGTGATGTTTCGGAACGGCGACTACCGCAATTTTCAACCGCATCGCTCCCTTAGCGTGTTTCAGGAGTTCCTGTTGTACCTGCGGCGGCTGTTCCTGATGCCCGCCAGCTGGCTGGACCGGGTCATATCGACCGCGCGCATCCGTCTGGGCGGGTTTCCCTACCACCTTGCCCTGATGCAATTGGAACATGACTCCAGCTTTCAGAAACACTCGCCCTTTGACACGATGCCCGATTTTGTCGATCTGGTGATCGCGGGCTTTGCCGAGGGCGCGCCGGGCCACCATCACTTGGTGTTCAAGGCGCATCCGCTGGAGGATGGACGCGCCCGCGTGCGCCGGTCCGTGACCGCATCGGCCCGCAAACACGGGGTTCTTGACCGGGTGCACTATGTGCGCGGCGGCAAGCTGGCGCAGCTGTTGAACGATGCGCGCAGCGCGGTCACGGTCAATTCCACCGCAGCGCAACAGGTGCTGTGGCGCGGAATCCCGCTCAAGGTCTTTGGCGACGCGGTCTATGCCAAACCCGAATTTGTCTCGACCCAGTCGCTGCCGGACTTCTTCGACATGCCGACCCGGCCGGACAACCGCGCCTACAAGGATTATCGGCGCTACCTGCTGGAAACCTCACAGCTTCCGGGCGGGTTTTATTCCGCGCGCGGACGGCGGCAATTGCTGCGTCAGGTGGTCGATATGATGCTGTCGCCGGACGATCCCTATGACGCGCTCAGCCGTGGCACCGCGGCCCCACGGCAACAGTTGCGCGTGGTGCACTAGGCCGGGCTGAACGCTGGACTGGCATTTTGCGCCGGAGTCCCGTAGTTTAAACAAAAAAACCTGAGGCAAAAATAACAAGGTCGAGGAGACCGAGCAGTGAAACAACCCATTTCCCGGTGGGCGCGTGGAATCGCGTTCCTGGTCGCGGTATCGCTTGTGGCGTCCTGCGGCCTACCCCGCGTTGGCCCGAACAAGCGTGAAATCTTTGCCGGTTCCGTACAACGCGAAGGCGATGCCTTTATCGTTTCCGTCAACGACCGCGTGACGCGTGCCACTGCCGTGGTGCCCTCGCTGGGTTTTTCCGACACGTTCAAGAACGCCAGCCTGCTGGGGTCGGACACGATCCGTCCCGGTGATACGCTGGGCCTGACGATCTGGGAAAACGTCGATGACGGGCTGCTGGCAGCCGAAACCGCCAATGCCACGATCCTCGAAGAGGTGCAGGTGGACGGCGCGGGCTTTGTCTTTGTGCCTTACGCCGGTCGCATCCGCGCGGCGGGCAACACGCCAGAACGCATCCGCCAGATCATCACCGAACGTCTCGAGGACCAGACACCTGACCCGCAGGTCGAGGTGCGGCGCCTGGCCGGTGACGGCTCGACCGTGAGCCTGGTCGGTGCAGTCGGCAGTCAGGGCGTCTTTGCCATCGAACGGCCCACCCGCACGCTGTCGTCGATGCTGGCGCGCGCAGGTGGCATCACCATCGCGCCGGAAATCGCCCAGGTGACCGTCCTGCGCGGTGACCACAAGGGCAAGATCTGGTTCCAGGACCTTTACGAGAACCCCAAGTTCGACATCGCCCTGCGCGGCGGCGACCGGGTACTGGTCGAAGAGGACACAAGATCCTTCACCGCATTGGGCGCGACCGGCACACAGGCCCGCGTGCCGTTTGAAACGCAAGTGATCTCGGCGGTTGAGGCCATCGCACAGGTTGGCGGGTTGCTGTCTGCCTCTGCGGACCCGACCGGCGTCTTTGTGCTGCGCAATGAACCGGCAGAGGTCGCCAACCAGGTTCTGGGCCGCGACGATCTGATCGGCGCACAGCGCATGGTCTACGTTCTGGACCTGACAGAGCCGAACGGCATGTTCATGGCGCGCGATTTCATCATCCGCGATCAGGACACGCTGTATGTGACCGAAGCGCCCTTTACCCAGTGGAACAAGGTGATCGCCTCGTTTACCGGCACCTTGGGCGCCGTGAGCACGGTCACCTCTGCCGCCGACGCGCTGTCCGGGGGCTGACCTCCCTTGCCGGGATCGGTTGAACAGACACACACCGCCGGGGGCCAACACCCCCGGCGTTTTTTTGTCTATAACGGCGGTTTTCTGTGGCAGCGCAGGCTGCGCCGCATCCTGTCACTGGCGGGCTACCGCGTGTCCCTCGGACGGCCCAGACCGGCGGATCTGGTCGGTGTTTGGGGGCAATCCCCCTATGCGCACCGGGGCAAGGCGATGGCCGAAAAGACCGACGCGGAACTGGTGCGGGTCGAAGATGCCTTTCTGCGTTCTCTGCACCCGGGCCGCGCCGGAGAGCCGCCAATGGGGCTGTTGATCGACCATGCGGGCGTGCATTTCGACGGGCGCGCGCCCTCGGACCTTGAAACCCTGCTGAACACCCATCCTCTGGATGACACCGCGTTGCTGGACCGGGCGCGCGGCGTCGCGGCACGGATGCAAGAGGCGCATCTGAGCAAATATTCAGCCACCCGGCTGGATGTGAACCTACCGGAACCGGGCTATGTGCTGGTCATCGACCAGACCCGCGGCGATGCCTCTGTCCGGGCCAGCGGTGCCGATCGGTCGCGGTTTCTGGAGATGCTCTTTGTCGCGCGCGAGGAAAACCCCGGCGCGCAGATCGTGTTGAAAACGCACCCGGAAACCGGCGCAGGCTATCGTGAGGGCCATTTCACCGATGCCGACACAGGCGAGACCGTGTCGCTCTATGACGGGCCCGCCTCCCCCTGGATGCTGCTGGAGGGCGCGACAGCGGTCTATACTGTCTCCTCTCAGATGGGGTTCGAGGCGATCCTGGCCGGGCACCGTCCGCGCGTCTTTGGCCTGCCGTTCTACGCGGGATGGGGGCTGACCGAAGATGAGGACGTGATCGCGCGTCGGACACGTCCCCTGACCCGGGCGCAACTGTGCGCGGGCTCGATGATCCTCTATCCGCGCTGGTACGATCCGCATGACGACAGGCTATGCGAAATCGAAACGGTTCTCGGCACGCTGGAGGCCTGTGCGCGCGCCTGGCGCGAGGACCGTTGCGGCTGGGTCGCCACGGGGATGCGCCTGTGGAAAAGAGCGCCGTTGCAAAAATTCTTTGGTCAGGAAAAGCGCCTGCGCTTTGAAGATGATGTGGAGAAAGCTGGGGACATCGCGCGCGCCGAGGGTCGGCAACAGATGTGTTGGGCGGGCAAGGCGCAGGGCGAAACGGTCCGGGTGGAGGATGGATTCCTCAGATCGCGCGGTTTGGGCGCAGATCTGGTGCCGCCCCTCTCTCTGGTGCTGGATGACGCCGGAATTTACTACGATCCGACCCGCTCGTCCGCGCTGGAGGCATGGATTCAGCGGCGCGCACTGAAGATGAGACCAGACCAAACCGAACGTATCCACAGCCTCACTCGCCGTCTGGTGGCCGATGGCTTATCCAAATACAATCTTTCGGGAAAGGCGCCACTGCTTCCTCCGGGTCATCGGATCCTTGTCCCCGGACAGGTCGAGGATGACGCTTCGATCCTCACCGGCAGCCCGAACATGCGCCGAAACGCGGACCTGCTGGCCCGTGTCCGTGCCGAAAACCCCGACTCCGTGATCTTGTGGAAACCTCATCCCGACGTCGAAGCCGGATTGCGGTCCGGCAAGGTCGATCATCCCGACCGCTGGGCTGATGCCGTGCTGGACAACTGCGATATCGGCGCGCTGTTGCGGGATGTCGACGAGGTTTGGACGATGACCTCGCTCACCGGGTTCGAGGCCTTGATGCGCGGGTGCCGTGTGGTGACGCTGGGCGCACCGTTTTACGCGGGCTGGGGCCTGACGCGCGATCTGGGCCCGGTGCCCGCCCGCAGGTTGCATGGCCCTCGCCCAACGCTGGACGCATTGGCCCACGCCACCCTGATTGACTATCCACGCTATTTCGACCCGGCGACAACTTCACCCTGTTCCGTCGAAACCGTCGTCAGCCGCCTGAAATCCGGCAGGATTCCGTCACCAGGCCCCTTCAATCGGGGGCTGGCAAAACTACAAGGCGCACTGGCCAGTCGGGCCCACCTGTGGCGTCATTAACGTCGCATGGCAGCCAATTGGTCCATCAATCTGATATAAAAGTTATTTCCAGACATATCCACAGGTGGCTGACGCAAAGTAAACCGCGCAAGTGAGCGTGTTAACCATTTGTTAACGTTCCGGTTTACCCTTCCCGCCGCCGACGCCAAACGTGATGGATATCCGCCCCCTGCGACATTACATCCACAAGCTGAAACCGAGGCGCGTCGTCCAGGCGGTCAACCCCAAGTGCGCCAATCCCCGGATGGCCTTCGGCCCCCAGCGCCATCCCGGCGGAAAAGACGTGCAACTCATCCACGAGATCGTGCATCAGCAAGGACCCGGCCAATTGCCCGCCGCCCTCACAAAACACCCGCGTCAGCCCCTCGGCCCCAAGGGTGCGCAGCATCGCCAGAGGATCAATGCGTCCACCGGCGATCTGGCAAGGCAAGAGCCGCGCGCCGATCCCGTCCCAGGCAGAGCGCAGCTCGCTGCGCGCCTCCGGGCCGTGACAGAACCACAACGGCACATCTCTGGCGCTTTGGGCCAGATAACTCATCAAGGGTACGTCGATCAGGCGCGACACGACAATGCGCACTGGCTGACGGCGCGGCCCAAAGCCGCGCACCGTCAATTGCGGATCATCGGCCCGCGCCGTTCCGGCCCCGACCATGACCGCGTCATGGCTGGCGCGCAGCCCGTGCACCGCGCGACGTGCAGCGGGACCGGTGATCCACTGGCTTTCCCCGGTGGCCGTGGCAATCCGCCCGTCCAATGTCATGGCCAGTTTCAGCGTGACCCAAGGCCGCCCCTGCGAAACCCGCAGAAAGAACCCGGCATGATCATGCAGCGCCTGCTCGGCGCCGATGCCGGTTGTGACCTCGACCCCGTTTTTCCGAAGATAGTCAAAACCTTGCCCGTCGACCCTGGGGTCGCTGTCGGCGATGGGGGCGACCACGCGCGCGATACCGGCCGCCGCCAGGGCCTGACAGCAGGGCGGCGTCTGGCCGTGATGTGCGCAAGGCTCAAGCGTGACATAGGCCGTGGCACCGCGCGCGGCCTGTCCGGCCTGCTCCAGCGCCACGGTTTCGGCGTGCGGACGCCCGCCCGGCTGGGTCCACCCACGACCGACCACGCGACCGTCACGGACGATGACGCAGCCAACCGCCGGGTTCGGCCAGCACTGTCCCATGCCGCGCCGACCCAGCCCAAGGGCATGGGCCATGTGGCGCCGGTCGTCGGATGTCACTTTTCCGCCTGACCTTCGGGACGCAACTCACTGACGAACTTGTCAAAATCGTCTGCGGCCTGAAAGTTCTTGTAGACGCTGGCAAAGCGGACATAGGCTACGGTGTCGATCCGCGACAGCGTTTCCATGACAATCTCACCGATCATCTTGGACGGGATGTCCGTCTCACCCATGCTTTCCAGCCGCCGCACGATGCCAGAGATCATCTGGTCAATGCGTTCCGGGTCCAGCGGGCGTTTCTGCAACGCCATGCGAATGGACCGCTCCAGCTTGTCCCGGTCAAAATCCTCACGCCGCCCGCTGGTCTTGATGACGACAAGGTCGCGCAACTGCACGCGTTCGTAGGTGGTGAACCGTCCGCCGCAAGCCGGACAGAACCGGCGTCGACGGATCGAAACATGGTCCTCGGCCGGGCGAGAGTCCTTTACCTGGGTGTCGATATTTCCGCAAAACGGGCAGCGCATAGGCCCATCCCCTCGTTTTTACTTGATGATCCTGCCTCTGGTCATGGGGTTGGCCCCCACTTATCCACAGTCACTATAGGGGAGCCGCCAGAATTTGGGTAGAGGGGAATTGACGCCGCTAGATAAGGCAGGCTCAGCCCGGAATATGCCAGTGCCGACCGCGGACAGTGGTGACATATTCCGGCCAGGGCAAATCCACGGGGGGCGGGTAATCCGCCAAGGGCGGGATCGGATTTTCGGCGCGGCGGCGCGCGAACTCCTCCGCTGCGGCGTCGCGTGCGCCGGAATCGGTGAGCAATTGCAACGCGGTGCGCGCCAGTACGCGACCTGCCGTTGCCACGGTCGGGTCAATCAACGCGGGAATGCCCCCCATCGCATTCATCGCCCAAGGCGGATACGGCCCGCCGCGCAGTGCGGGGCGCGCGATGTAGATCCGCGCCGTGGGGGCGTGCCAGCACATGTCCGTATAGTCGTCCGAGGTGCTGTTGCGCTGACCGGGCGGCAGATCGCGGCGCAGGATCGCCTCTGCCTCTTGCGGTGCAATCAGACGGGTGCATTCCGGGATCAACGGATCGTCGGTGGGCTCTTGCCCACACGCCGCCTGCACCTGACGGGCCAGATCCAGCGCTTGGGCATCATAAACCGGCGCGCCGACCTGCTGGAGCGCCTCCCAGGCAATAGAGGCCAACGCATGATTGGGCAGTCCGGGGCGGGATTTGCTGACCCAGATCTTTTCGACCGTGCAGCCGGTGATCAAAGCCACATGCTCGGCCAGCCGGTCCAGTTGCGCGGTGATCTGTTCGGCCATGTCCAGATCCGGCACCCGGATCATGTATTGCAGATCGGCCTGCCGCGCGGGCAGATTGTCGGCGCTGGCCTGCCCGGTGGACAGGATCGCCTCTGACACGGACCAGCCGCCGCGATGGGGCAACATGGACTCCCGCAGGGACCGCCCCAGCTGGTACAGGGTGATCAGCGCGTCATTGGCCCCCGGCGCACGCACGTCAGAGTGGCTTTGCGGGATCGGCGGCGCGCCCTCCCCGCCCTGCATCCAGGCCTGTGGCGCGGCGCACCTGAACCGATACACAAAGCTGTAGGCCGCGCCGCAATGGGTGTCCCAGCGCACGGTGTTGCACAGCGGCAGCATGTAGAACGGGTGCCACGACAGCATCGCCGCCAACCCGTCATAATACCCGGCGGCGGCATGGATCGGTTTGGAGCCACGGACCTTTTCCGCAGGTTCGCCGGTGATCTGCAGCCCGCCGGGAATGCCCTGCGCCTGCATCGCCGCCTTGGTGGCCAGCACGCCCGCCAGCGCGCCCATGCCCAGTGCGGAATGCGGATCGGTGTGGCCGGCAGCAAGCGGACCCAGCCCGGCGCGCGGGGCCTCAAACGGCACGGGCGCCTGACAGTTGGCCGGGACGGCGTCGTATTCGGCATACATGCCGACCACAGGCCCCTCTCCCTGCTGCCAGCGGGCGCAAAACGCCGTCGGCATCCCGGCAGATTCTGCCTCTACCTCGAACCCCTCGGCGCGCAGCCGGTCGACGTACCATGCCGCTGATCGGTATTCGCGCCACGCGGGTTCCGCATAGTCAAAGATCTGCGCGCACCAGTCCGAGAGATCCCCGGCATGGTCCGCGATCCAGGCATCGGCGGCGTCAAAGGCTTTGGTCACAGGTTTCTCGGGTCCTTGGCATCACGGAGATAGTCGGGAATGACCTGCGGCTCTCCTGACAAAAGCGCCTTTTCCCGCTCTTCCATCCATTGTTCGATTTCATCCGGCGTGGGATCGGTCAATTCGATCCATTTCAGACACCATTCCATTTCCTGCCGCAAGACCGCCTCTGGCAAATGATCCAGCATCCTGTCCGGTTCATCCCAACGCGGACCGCCGAGAAAGACAGCGGCATACATGATCTTGGCCTTTTTCGGCGGCGTGCCGTTGACCAAAAGCGCCTCAAAGAACATGCGATGCACCTCACGCCATGACCGGGTGCGGAAGGTGGCCAAACCGTCATTCCCGACACCGCAATAGGCATCGTGCAGGGCCGCCGCCATCAGGTATTCGCGGCTTTGCCGGTCGCCGATCAGGGGCGCAAAGATAACCGGGATCGTCGCCCCGTCGGTCAGGGTATTGGGCGGCGCGGTCCACTTGTCGCCCGTGGCGTCGATGAAATCGATCTTGGCCAGGGTTGGCAAAAAGGCGTGGTGGAAATTCTCCATGAACACGGGTTCACCGGCCATCTGCAGCGGGCCGCCGATAAAGCGGCAGAACCGCTTGCGGTCTTCCACGTCCAGGCAGGTCGAGGCCACGCCGCTCTGGCGGGCGAGGTATTCCGGCAGGCCGATCACCGCCCCCGCTCCGCCCGCGACGAGCAGGAGACCAACGGCGAAAAACGCCCGACCTTTGGTCATGCGTGACATGTGTTCATTCCCGAGACAAACGGTTTGAAAAACTTGGCAGTTATCGCACCGACCCTATCAGCCCGGCGGGGCGGAACAATGGCGGAATTCCTCACCCGGACAGATGGCACACCACCTCACGGCGGTGCGGCGCGCTGCGGTGTTCGAACAGGTAAATGCCCTGCCATGTGCCCAGTCCCAGCCGCCCGTCCACCAGCGGGATCGACAGGCTGACCGGCAACAGCGCCGCCTTGATATGGGCGGGCATGTCGTCAGGCCCCTCATACCGGTGGGTCAGATAGGCCATCTGTGGGGCATCCGCATCCGGCACCAGACGGGCAAAAAACGCCTCCAGATCGCGGCGCACGTCCGGGTCGGCGTTTTCCTGAATAACCAGACTGGCCGAGGTGTGGCGCAGGAACAGCGTGCACAGGCCGTCCGACAACCCGGACTGCGCCACCCAGTCGGCAACCTGTCCCGTGACCTCATACAGGCCCGGCCCACGCGTGCTGATCATGAAAACGTTATTCGGCACGCTCTTCCCTCACCTGAAATCACAGTTAAGCTAATTACATCCGAACGCTGGCGCCGCAACGGGCCCGGGCGGACCTCAGGGAGCCTATTGATGAACGACCAGACCCCGCAACGCCGCATGACCGCGGCTGATTTCGATCAGGACCTTCTGGATCTGTACGATTTTTACGCGCATGGACGCATCACAAAGCGCGAATTTCTGGACAAGGCGGGCAAATTTGCCGTCGGCGGTCTGACCGCGCTTGCACTGCTGAACATGCTGTCACCAAACTACGCCATGGCCGAGCAGGTCAGTTTCAACGATCCCGATATCACGGCGGACTACATCGAATACCCCTCGCCCAACGGCCACGGCAGCGTGCGCGGCTATCTGGTGCGGCCTGCAAATGCCAATGGCCCGCTGCCTGCGGTGGTGGTTGTGCATGAGAACCGCGGCCTGAACCCCTACATCGAGGACGTGGCACGCCGCGCCGCCAAGGCCGGGTTCATCGCATTGGCCCCGGACGGGTTGACCAGTGTCGGCGGCTATCCCGGCAACGACGCGGACGGGCGCGACCTGCAGCAGACCGTCGATGGCGTCAAACTGATGAACGATTTCTTCGCCGCCTATGAGTTCCTCGCGGATCACGCGGAAACCACAGGCAAGGTCGGCTGCGTCGGCTTTTGCTATGGCGGCGGCGTGTGCAATGCGCTGGCGGTGGCCTACCCGGAACTGGGGGCCTCTGTCCCGTTCTATGGCCGACAGGCCAGCGTCGAGGACGTGCCGAAAATCCAGGCGCCCCTGCTGCTGCAATACGCGGAACTGGATGAGCGTATCAACGAAGGCTGGCCTGCCTATGAGGCCGCGCTGAAAGAGCACGGCAAGACCTACACCGCGCATATCTACCCCGGCGTGAACCACGGATTCCACAACGACAGCACCCCGCGATACGATGAGGCGGCAGCAGAGCTGGCGTGGGATCGGACCATCGCGTTTTTCAACGAACACCTGACCTGAAACCGTCGGGGCGCGGTTCCGCTGCGCCCCGTACCCAGTGCCTCCGGGTCAGCCAGAAACACCCGTCAGCCCGGACAAGATCCACTGTCGGCTGGCGGGGATCACCATGGCCACGACGGCCACGGCCTGCATCAGGCAGATCGCGTTCAAAGTCCCGGCAAACGGCTGCTTGCTTGTCTTGTGACGAAAGACACGCTGGCCCAGCTTGGCGCCGACAGAGCCGCCCAGCGCGGCAAGGATCAGCAGATTGCGTTCTGGCACGCGCCAGACGCCCCGGCGCGCGCGCCGCTTGTCCAGACCGAACAGGACAAAGGCCAGTGCGTTGACCAAGACGGCCAGCCCGACACAGGTCAGGATAAGGACGACCCTGTCAGTCATGTCCGCGAATACCATCGGGGCCCAATCCCTGTTCAGTCGAACAGTCGCGCGCCCATCTGGTCGATCATCTGCTTGGCCTTGCGGATCGACGCATCCACAGCCTCATCCGCATCGCGGATCAAGTCCGCACGGATCAGATGGTGGGTCTTGGTCTCGCCGTTTACCTCGCCCTCGATCAGCGCGCCGATGCGGTACTGACCGCCCTCCGACGACGGCTGCGGGGTGATCCGGAAACCTTCGTAATCAATCGAAGCGGCGGCGGCGGGCGTCTTGTCCGCGCCGCCACCCCCGAAAAGACGTTTCAACAACGACATCGCTTATTGATCCAGGAACGAGCGCAGCTTGCGCGACCGGCTGGGATGCTTGAGCTTGCGCAGCGCCTTGGCCTCGATCTGGCGGATCCGTTCGCGGGTAACGCTGAACTGCTGGCCCACTTCTTCCAGCGTATGGTCGGTGTTCATACCGATGCCAAAGCGCATCCGCAGCACCCGTTCCTCACGCGGCGTCAGCGAGGACAGCACGCGGGTCGTGGTTTCCTTCAGGTTTTCCTGAATGGCGGAATCCAGCGGCAGGATCGCGTTCTTGTCTTCGATGAAATCGCCAAGCTGGCTGTCTTCCTCGTCGCCGATGGGCGTTTCCAGCGAAATCGGCTCCTTGGCGATCTTCATCACCTTGCGGACCTTTTCCAAAGGCATCTGCAGCTTTTCTGCCAATTCCTCTGGTGTCGGTTCGCGGCCAATTTCATGCAGCATCTGGCGACCGGTGCGGACCAGCTTGTTGATCGTCTCGATCATGTGGACCGGGATCCGAATGGTGCGCGCCTGGTCCGCGATGGATCGGGTGATCGCCTGACGGATCCACCACGTTGCGTAGGTCGAGAACTTGTAGCCGCGACGGTATTCGAACTTGTCCACCGCCTTCATCAGGCCGATGTTGCCTTCCTGAATGAGATCAAGGAATTGCAGGCCGCGGTTGGTGTATTTCTTGGCGATCGAGATCACCAGACGCAGGTTGGCCTCGACCATTTCCTTTTTCGCCTGACGGGCCTCTTTTTCGCCCTTCTGCACCTGGTTCACGATGCGGCGGAATTCCGAGATATCCAGACCGACGTACTGACCAACCTGTGCCATGTCGGCGCGCAGTTCCTCGACCTTGTCGGTCGAGCGTTCGATGAACATCTGCCAGCCGCGACCGGATTTCGCGCCCATACGCTCCAGCCAGTTGGGGTCCAGTTCGTGGTTGCGGTATTCCTCGATGAATTCGCGGCGGTTTATGCGGGCCTGATCGGCCAGCTTTACCATGGCGCTGTCGATCGACATGATGCGTTTGTTGATGCCGTACAACTGGTCGATCAACGCCTCGATCCGGTTGTTGTGCAGGTGAAGCTCATTCACCAGTTCAACGATCTCGGAGCGCAGCTTTTGATACAGCGCCTCATCGCCCGCAGAGAAAGAACCGTCCTCGTTCAGGGTCGCCGAGATCCGGCTGTCCTGCATTTCGGCCAGTTGTTCGTAATCCTGCGCGATCCGGTCCAGCGTTTCCAGCACGCGCGGCTTGAGCGCGGTTTCCATCGCGGCGAGCGACATGTTCGCCTGCTCGTCGTCTTCGTCGTCGTCGTCGTCCTTGGCGATGGGATTGCCGTCGGCGTCGTATTCCGGCTCATCGCTCTTGGGCTTGGCAGCGGCGTCGACATTGGCGGTGGCGTCCACCACCGGCTCCCCCAGTTCGCCGTCCTCGCCCATCTGGCCAGAGAACGTGGTCTCAAGGTCGATCACGTCGCGCAGCAGGATGTCCTCTGACAGCAATTCCTCGCGCCAGATGGTGATCGCCTGAAAGGTCAGCGGGCTTTCACACAGCCCGAGGATCATGGTGTTGCGGCCGGCCTCAATGCGCTTGGCGATGGCGATTTCGCCCTCGCGGCTCAGCAGTTCGACGCTGCCCATCTCGCGCAGGTACATGCGCACCGGATCATCGGTGCGGTCCAGCTTTTCATTGCCGGAGCCCGCCAGCGTGACTTCGCCCGGCTTCTTGGTCTCGACCAGATCGGTCGAGCCTTTGCTGTCGTCGTCTTCCTGCTCTTCCTCTTCGGTGACCTGGATGCCCATTTCGGACAGCATGGACATCACGTCCTCGATCTGGTCGGACGAGACCTGATCAGGGGGAAGCACCTGGTTGAGCTGATCGTAGGTGATGTAGCCGCGTTCACGCGCCTCGGCGATCATCTTCTTGACCGCCGCCTGGCTCATGTCGAGGCCGGCATCCTCTTCCTGGTCTTCGGACTTGACGTCTTCATTGTCCTTGGCTGCCATGCGGCTCTCCTGATGGGGGGCTCGGGAACGGGGCGATTCGTTGAAACGACTCAATAGCGCGATAAAGTGATTCGCACACCCGTTTAACCTTATTTCTTTACCAGTTCGTCACCAATACGACGCTCATTTCCGGCCCTTGTCGAATCGAATCTGCGACAGGAGCGAATCGAACGCGCTGCGTTCCTCACGGTCAATCGGGGCACCGTTTGGCCCCACGTCATATTCGGCATCATCTTCATCCCGGCGGCGACCCGCCTGCGCGCGGACCCTTGCGGCCTCTGCCAGACGCCATGTCAGCGCCTCGTCGGCATGGTCGGCCAGGTCCTCCACGGCTTCGTTCAGTTCCACTTGCCACCCGTCGGCGGCGGCGAGCTTCGCCAGTTCCTCGGCCACGGTCAGCCTTGCTAGATCGGCATTTCCGGGCGTGCGGATACAGGGCACCACCGCCACATGGCGTCCCATCAAAAGATTTTCAAGGGCTTCCGCCCCGATCACCGCCTCTGCACGCCGGGTCATCGTCTCTGGTTCGGCGATACTGTCGAGGATGGCATCCCGCAAGGCCGCCAGCGTTCCGTCGGCGCAGGGCATGTCCTCCAACTGCGATTCGAACCCCTCTGCGATACTGGGGGCCGACAGAACCGCCGCCAGGATCACCTCCAGCCGCAGGCGGCGTTCGCCCTCTTTCCCGGACGAGGCCAGAAACGACGCCTTTGCCCCCGCCGTGGGCGCCGCTGGCGGCTGAAACGGTTTGAACCCCTTTCCCCGATAGCTTTGCTGTTGGCGCGGGGCCTGTTGCGGGCGTTGGGCGCGAAAGGCCTGAAACCGCAGCTCCTTGATCGCCTCGCCATAGTGGTGGCGCAGACTGGGATCCTGAATCTTGCCGATCCGCGCGCGCAACGCCTTGTCCAGCGACGCCTTGCGCTCGGGGCTGTCCAGCACCAAGCCCTCTGTTTCTTGCCGCCACAGCAGTTGCACCATGGGCATCGCCCCGTCCAACACCTTGCGGACCGCCTCTGGCCCTTCGGCGCGCAACAGGTCGTCCGGGTCCTTGCCTTCTGGCATGATGGCAAAGCGCAGCCCCTTGCCTGCCTCCAGCAGCGGCAGGGCCACGTCGATCACCCGGTACGCGGCGTTCAGCCCGGCCTTGTCGCCATCCAGCGCGATCACCGGCTCATCCGACACGCGCCACATCAGTTGCAACTGCGGCTCTGTCACGGCGGTGCCCAGCGGCGCGACCGACGCCGTGAACCCCGCCTCTGACAGGGCGATCACATCCATGTACCCCTCGCCCACGATCAGGGTCTGCCCCCGGCCCGATGCCTCGCGCGCGGGTTTGAAATTGAACAGGTTGCGCGACTTGTCGAACAGGTCGGTTTCCGGCGAGTTGAGGTATTTGGCGTTGTCGTTCGGGTCCATCGCGCGCCCGCCAAAGGCGATGGCGCGTCCGCGCGCATCGCGGATCGGGAACATGATGCGGTTGCGGAACACGTCATAGGGTGCGCGCCCCTTGTCCGACGCCTTGACCAGCCCGGCGGCCAGCATCAGGTCCGGCGACACGCCCCGCCCGCCCAGCGCCTCACGCAGGTTTTCCCACCCCGGCGGGGCAAAGCCGATCTCCCAACGTTCCAGCGCCGCCTCGTCCAGACCGCGCCGCGCCAGATAGGCGCGCGCCTCGGCCCCGGCCCCGGTCTTCAGTTGCAGGCGAAAGAACCCGACCGCTTGTTCCATGACCTCGACCAGCTGTGTCCGCCGATCCGCCTTTTGCTGCGCGCGCGGGTCTGCCTTGGGCACCTCCATGCCCGCTTCCTGGGCCAGGATCTCGATCGCTTCCATGAAGCTCACGTTTTCCGTTTCCCGAACAAAGGAAATGGCGTCGCCCTTGGCGTGGCAGCCAAAGCAATAGTAATAGCCCTTGCGGTCATCGACGTGAAAGGACGCGGTCTTTTCGTGGTGAAACGGGCACGGCGCCCATAGGTCGCCCTTGCCCTGATTGGATTTTCTGTTATCCCACAGCACCTTGCGCCCCACCACCTGGGCGAGGCTGGAACGATTGCGCAGTTCATCCAGAAAACCGGGGGGGAGACTCATGGCCGCTTTATCGGTCTTTGCGGTCCCATTGCCAAGAGGCGGTCATCCGCGCGCAAAACGATGCGCCCCATCCTGAGGTGAATCAGAGCGCCTCACATTGGGTGCGCGCCGCCTTGGCCACCTCTGGCGTCAGGGCCGCCTCGGGCAGGGCAAAGACAAACTCGGCCAATTGCTCGGCGGCGGTCCGGTCCATGTCCTTGCGCAGCGCGCGGCGCACCTTGCCGATGGCATCACCGTCCAGCCGGGCCTGCACGGCGGCGTTGAACCATGTTTCCGTCAACTCACATTTATCGACGTCCTGTGCCACGGCACCCGATGCCGTCATTCCGATCACAGCGGCAATAGTCAAAACGCGCATGACACGCACTCCCCTCTGTCAGTCAGAGAGGTATCTAGCCCGCCGCCCGCCGTCCGGCAACAGAGGCCATGGCGTCACTTATTTCATGGGCAAGAGTCCGCGCCATCGACCGGAACGCCATGATTTGCAGCCCCTCAGCCCGCCGACAGATCGTGACCGACATATGCTGGCACAGCGTCCGCGCCGCCGCCCCTTCGGGAAAGGCGGCGGGTCGCAGATCAATGGGCACCAGCCGCGCCAGCACGTCCTCGGCATCCAGACCCGCCAGCAGCACCACCGACCAAGCGTCCGACTGATCGGTGACAGCGGCGTGTGGCGCAAGGCTGTCGTCCGGGGCCGGTCCCATCAAAAAGGCCTGATCCCGCGCCGTCCAGACACAGGATGCGCCTTCGGCCACAGTGGTTTGCCCCGGTTCGGGAAAGCCCAGACCGTGCGCCGCCTGCAACGCCTCCGTCAGCGCCGCGTGCTGTCCCCGGAATGGCATCAGCGCGGTGATCCGTCCCGGATCGACCTCGCTCAGGGTCGTCTCACCAATGGTTATCGGCAAAATCCCGTTGCAGGGCATCAAAGCTGTCAATTCAACCACGCAGCCGTCCTCCATCCGCATCAAACGCCACCGGATCGGTCACAAGACAGACCTCTTCGACCCCGCGCAGGTGATCGACCATCCGTACCTCTTCACCATGCCGCGCGCGCCCGTTTTTCAGGAAACCCAAGCCAAGGAACGTCCCCAGCGTCGGCGAAAACCCGACCGAGGTGATATAGCCCAAATCGTTGATCCGCACCGCCTCGGCCTCCTTGTCGAACAGATGCGCCCCGGCGGTCAGCGCGTTGCCCACGGTCACCGGCCGCAGGCCGACCAGTTGTTCGCGGTCGTCGTCGACCATGCCGGGCCGCGCCGCCAGCGCCTTGCCGATACAGTCCTTCTTGGCCGACACCATGCGGGCAAAGCCGATGTCAAAGGCATTGGTGCGCCCGTGGATCTCGGCGTGGGTGATGTGCCCTTTCTCGATCCGCAGGACGTTGAGCGCCTCCATCCCGTAGGGGCCGCCGCCCAGCGCCTCTGCCCGGCCCAGCAGCACCTCGAACAGGCTGGCCCCATAGCGCGCAGGCACCGCGATCTCATAGGCGTGTTCGCCGGAAAAAGAGATACGGAACAGCCGCGCCGCGACACCGCCGATGCTGACCGGCCCGTTTTGCATAAACGGAAAGCTGTCGTCGTCGATTGGCTCATCCAGCAGCGCATTCAGCAATTCGCGCGATTTCGGTCCGGCCACGGCAAACTGCGCCCATTGTTCGGTGACGGACACAAACCGCACGTCCATATGGCTGCAATAGGCCTGCCGCACCCAGTCGAGGTGCTTCATCACCGGCCCCGCCGCAGCGGTGGTTGTGGTCATGACCCACTGGGTTTCCGACAGCCGCGCCGTGGTGCCGTCGTCCATCACATGACCACCCTCGCGCAACATCAGCCCATAGCGCACGCGCCCCGGTTTCAGCGTCGAGAAGGTGTTGGAGTAGACGAAATCGAGGAACGGGCCGACATCGCGCCCTTGCAGATCGATCTTGCCAAGGGTCGACACGTCGCAGATGCCCACCGCCTCGCGCACCATCTTTACCTCACGGTCACAGCTTTCGCGCCAGGAGGTCTCGCCCGGTTTGGGAAAGTACGAAGGCCGATACCACAGCCCCGCCTCGATCATCGGCGCACCGCGCGTCACACAGCCCTCATGCGAGGTGGTGTAGCGCTGCGGGGCAAAACCCGCGCCCTGCGCCCCCGCGCCCATCGCCGCAATCGGTACAGGCACATAAGGCGGGCGGAAGGTGGTTGTGCCGGTCTCAGGAATGTCGCGGCCCGTGGCGTCGGCCAGAACCGCCAAGGCCGACACGTTAGAGCTTTTGCCCTGATCGGTCGCCATGCCCTGCGTCGTGTAGCGTTTCATATGCTCGACGCTCTTGTAGTTCTCCGTCGCCGCCTGCTTGACGTCCTTCACGGTCACGTCGTTCTGGAAATCCAGCCAGGCGCGCCCCTTGCCCGCCACGGCCCACAGACGGCGCACCCGGTAGGCCGCGTTTTCCGCCTCCGGGATCACAGGCTTATCACCGGTGAAGCCTAGCGCGCTGGCGGCGTCAAACCCCGCCTCGGCGCCCTCGCGCAGGCAGGCATGGGTGGAAAACGTACCGCGCGCAGAACCCGCGACGCTCATGCCCGGCACCGCGCCGTCGCGTGGGACAAATGCCGCGATCTGATCGTTCCAGACAGGCCGCCCGTTCAGGTGGCAGGTCAGATGCACAGAGGGGTTCCAACCGCCGGAGACGCCCAGCGCGTCCACCTGCAGACGTTTCAACGCGCCCTGCGGGCCGGTCAGGTCGATGGCCTCCAACCCTTTGCCGCCCAGCGCGCGGGACACTTGCCAACCGGGAAAAAACGGCACGTCGCCGGCCAGGTTCTGTGCATCATGGCGGCTGTCGACCAGCGCCTCGACCCGGACACCGGCGTCCAGCATGTCGCGCGCGGTCCGGTGCGCGTCATCGTTGTTGCCAAACACCGCCACCCGCTGTCCCGGCACAACACCCCAGCGGTTCAAATAGGCCCGCAGCGCGCCCGCCATCATCACGCCGGGGCGGTCGTTGTCGCGGAACGCGATGTGCCGCTCCATCGCACCGGCGCAGAGCACAGCGCGTTTCGCCGCGATCCGCCAGAAACACTCGACCGGCGCATCGCCGGGGTTGGCCAGATGATGCGTCACCCGCTCCAGTGCGCCGAAGGTGCCGCCGTCATAAGCACCCGTGACGGTGGTGCGCGGCATCAGCCGCACGTTCGGCAGCGTCGCCAGTTCGGCGGCCATGGCATGTGCCCAGGCATGACCCGGCTGATAGTCGACCTCTTCCTCTTCCGACGCCAAGCGCCCGCCGCAATCGAACCCCTCATCGCACAGGATCACCTCTGCCCCGGTCCGGCTGGCGGCATGGGCGGCCATCAGCCCCGCCGGTCCGCCGCCGATCACCAACACGTCGCAAAAGGCATAGGCCTTTTCATAGCGTTCCGCGTTGGATTTGCCCGACAGCGCCCCCAGACCCGCCGCGCGGCGGATCATCGGCTCATACAGCTTTTCCCAAAAACTCTTGGGCCACATGAAGGTCTTGTAATAGAACCCCGCGCCAAAGAACGGCGCGGCAAGGTTGTTCACGCTCAGAAAGTCCACATTCAGCGACGGCCAGCGATTCTGGCTGACCGCCTCCAGCCCGCTGTAAACCTCTTGCACCGTGGCGCGGATGTTGGGGTCCGTGTCCCCGGCCCGCGTCACCGTCACCAGCGCGTTGGGCTCCTCTGACCCGGCGGTCAGCACCCCGCGCGGGCGGTGATATTTGAAACTGCGCCCCATCAGCCGCACATCCGCCCCCAGCAGCGCCGAGGCCAGCGTATCGCCGGCAAACCCGCTGTAAGCCTTGCCGTCGAAGGTAAAGTTCAGCGGGCGCGACCGATCCACCCGGCCCTTGCCGTCAATCCGCATCGGCGCTCTCCACCAATTCGACCGAGAACACCTCATGCGTGACGGTATCGCGCTCCACCGCCAGCCAGGCGGTGCAGCCCGCCTCGTGATACCACAGGTCTCGTGTGCGACCGGCCGGGTTGTCGCGCAGGTGCAGCCAGTCCGCCCAGACCTGCGGCGGGGCATCCGCGCCGGGGCGGTCCAGCATCACAGCGTCCCCCTGGTAGTAGAATTCGCGCCGGTCGCGCGGGCCGCATATCGGGCAGGTCAGCCGCATCTCTTCACATCCCGTAACAGTCCGAGTCCGCGACCCGGTACAGTCGATAACTTGTATAGGCGCCGCGCACTTCGGCCATGTCCATCACGCCGCCGCATTCGCTGGTGTTGCCCACCACCATGTAACGGGTGCGGAACACCATGCCCTGTCCGTCCTGTTTGGTGACCTCCATGCGGCCGCCGTCACATTCGACCTGACAATACGGCGCGCCCGTTTCCGTGCCGCAGATCAGGAACTGTTGCAGCCGCGCACCGACCCAGGGCTGGCCGCGCACATGGCCCTGATTTGCGGGCACCACCTCGATCGTGGCCTCACGCGCGACCTCTGTCATCCAGTCGCCCACACGCAACCGCACCGATTTGACCACCTGTGCCGGGTGATCCCACAAATGCTGGTCCGAATAGACCCGCTGGTAACAGCCGGGGCGAATGTCCTCGGCGGCAGCAGGCAGCGCCGCGGTCAGGACCGCCGCCAGCGCCCCTGCCAATATCCCGAATGTGCGAACAGCCATGATGTTTCCCTTCATCAATGCAGGTTGTGTTGCGCGCCTGTTCCTTCTTCGTCCATCAGTCCCCGGCCGGTGGTGAACCGATCCAGCCGGAATTTCGCCGCCGGTTCGTGCGGGCGGTCCTGTGCGATCAGATGCGCAAAGGAAAAGCCCGACCCCGGCACAGCCTTGAAGCCGCCGTAACACCAGCCGCAATTGAGATAGAGCCCCTCAACCCCCGTCTTGTCGATGATGGGCGAGCCGTCTGACGACATGTCCATGATGCCGCCCCAGCTGCGCAGCACCCGCGCCTTGCCGATCACCGGCATCAGGGTCATCGCCGCCTCCATCACATGTTCGGCCATCGGCAGGTTGCCGCGCGCCGCGTAAGAGGCATAAAAATCCAGGTCGCCGCCAAACACCAGCCCGCCCTTGTCGGACTGGCTGATGTAGAAATGCCCCATGCCAAAGCTGATGACATTGTCGATGCAGGGCTTCAGCCCCTCGCTGACAAAGGCTTGCAGCACATGGCTTTCAATCGGCAGCCGCATCCCGGCCAGCGCCGCCACCTGCCCAGAGCGGCCCGCCACGACAATGCCGACCTTCTTGGCCCGGATCGCCCCGCGCGAGGTCTGCACACCGGTCACGCGACCGCCTTCGAGGTCGATGCCGGTCACTTCGCAATTCTGGATCAGGTCGACGCCGCGCTGGTCCGCGCCGCGCGCATAACCCCAGGCCACCGCATCGTGGCGCGCCGTGCCGCCGCGTCGCTGCAAAAGCCCGCCATAGATCGGAAAGCGGATGTTGTCATAATCCAGATAGGGCAGCATTTCGCGCACCTGCGCGCGGTCCAGCAGCTCTGCGTCGTCGCCCTGGTTGCGCATCGCATTGCCGCGCCGGGCAAAGGCATCGCGCTGGCCGTCCGAATGGCACAGGTTGATGATGCCGCGCTGGCTCATCATGGTGTTGAAATTCAGCTCCTGTTCCATCCCCTCCCACAGCTTGAGAGAGTGGGAATAGAATTCGGAATTGCCGGGCAGCCCATAGTTGGCGCGCACGATGGTGGTGTTGCGACCGACGTTGCCGCCGCCCAGATAGCCCTTTTCCAACACGGCGATATTGGTCAGCCCGTGCTCCTTGGCCAAATAGAACGCCGTGGCCAGCCCGTGCCCGCCGCCGCCGATGATGACGATGTCATACTCGGGCTTTGGCGCGGGATCGCGCCAATGCGGCCGCCAGCCGCGATTACCTGTGAGCCCTTCGGCAAGAACTCTGAGACCGGAAAAGCGCATCGCCCCCTCCAAGTGAACCGGGGGCCAGAAAAGCAGGCCCGCCGCCCGGGATCAATTCCCCATAGCGACAGGCCATGACGTTTTTGTGCCTTAGCGACAATGTTGCGCTTTAGCTGTCGCTCCAGACGATCTTGGGCGCGAAACGCGGGCGGGTAAAGCCGTAGTTGTAGAACAAACCGGCCCCCGTCAGCCCCGGGATCGCAAAGGGTGGCGAATAATTGGTTTCCGTTTCGACCACGATCACACGTTCATTGTGCAGCATTGTGGGCAGTTTGTCGTGCATCTGGGACAGTTGCGCGCTCTGGAGTTCCCCCAGACCGCCCCGGGTCCTCGACCATTCGGACTCGTAGCTGGACGTGGTGCCGTTGTAGCGCACCAGCGTGACCCGCAACGAGGACTCGCCGCCCGGTCGCACGAGGAAGTCCAGCAATTCGACCATCCCGTCCAGATAGGTGCCGTCGATCGGGTCCGTCTCGCGCGAGATCGCGTCAGAGATCGTGTAGGCCGCCTTGACGTTCAGCGCCTTGTAGCGAAACGCGTCGTGCAGCGAAAAGGTGGCCGCCAGCAGGAACAGGATGAAAGGCAACCAGATCAGGCTTTCGATGGCGATGTTGCCACGGGTGTCACTGGCAAAGCGGCGTAGGTGGGTTTGGATCTTGGGAAATGTCATGGCGCTTACCTCGGTTCCTGGACAAAGGCGGACGTGACGACAATCTGGGCATAGCCCTGCGCGTCCTTGTTCAATGCCAGACCAAAGGAGGTGGTCGGCATGGCGGGCTTGTATTTCAGGCAGGCGCGGACCAGCATCAGCTGGTTGTCCAGTCCCGCCACGAAACTGCGCAGCGGGCGCGGCTCTTCCTCGGCGTTCTTGCAGTCGGCACCGGGCGGAATGGCGGCAAAGTTGCGCGGATCGACCTCCAGCATTTCGAGACGAAGGTTTTCTGCACAGCCATCCACGATGACCGCCTCGTCGCAGATCTTTTGTCGCACTTCCTCATAGGTCGGGATATCGCCGGTGTTGAGGCGGATTTCCCGGGTCGCGAGGTCGACCCCCCGTTCCAGCAGCGCGTGGCGCAGGTTCATGTACCCCATTTCAACCGCAGCCGCGAGAATGAAGAAAAAGATCGTAAAGTAGACGGCGAATTCGATTGTCGCTGTCCCGTCTTCTTCACGGCGGAACCTGTTCAGGCACGTTTTCAGGCGATTTGTCATTGGATCAGCCTCAGGTTGTTGATCTGGCGGGCGATGGTGTCAAACGTGTCGTCGATCTCGTCACCGTAGACGTGGAAGAAGTGGCTGGCCGAAGAGGCGCACTGCCGCATGTCGTCGGCGGCGGAACTGCTGGTCTCGAAGGCGATGGTAAAGACGGTCACGCCATTTGCCTTGGCCAGGTTGCACTGCTTTTGCAGGTTGGTGACGTTGGTCGATTGCGGTGTCAGGGTGTAATAGCTGTCGCCGCCCTGAACCTGCAGTTCGGTCTCACCGTTGAACGGGTCATCCGGATCGTTGGGTCGGAATTGGTCGGTAGTCTGACCGTCTGTCATCAGCACGATGTATTTTTCGGTCTCCGGATCATGCCAGTCAATCGGACGCCCTTCGAACCGCGGGGCCACCAGACCGTTGGCGATAAGGTGGCTGACCTCGTCCCGGTTGTTCGGGTCCAGCAGGGCAAGACCGTACTTCATGCCGTATTGCGTACCGGTGCCGTCATGCATCCGCATGTCTGCGATGAAGGCGTTCAGGGCAAACTCGTCGTCGGAGAAATACTGGATTGCGGTGTCTTCACCCGGGCACCAGCCCCAGTCCATCACGTCTTCGGCAATCGGCCAGAACATGAAGTGCGGAACATAGTCATCCGACTGCGGCATCTCGGTTGTGTCGAACTCAGTGTTGTAGATCTCGATGCAGGATCCGGGCATGTTGACGTTGATCGGCTCCGCCGCTTCTTCCTCAGCCGTGTCCGTTGCAGGATCGGGAGAAACCTCGGGGTTGGGCGACACATAGCTGGACTCCCAAGCGGTGTAGTCGATGCTGCCGTAGCTGTATGTATTGCCGGGGATCTTGCCATTATTCTTGGTCGGCCCAAGGTCCGAGGTCGCCCCGTTCGAGTTGCCTTTGACCTGGAAGTAGCGGTTCTTTTCCTTGCCGCCCTTGATCGAAACACCAAGGAATTGCTCCGGATCGTGCAGATCGCTGTCCTGCGCCATCAGATAGGCCACTGCCCCCTTGAAGAAGTCGTCCGCATCGCGCGGGGCATTCTCGGGGAAGTCCTCGATCTTGTGGGCGACATCATAGATATCGTCGCTATCAATGTCGAAATAGACCACGACGTTCGAAATCGCCTGCGGCCAAGCTGAGAAAAAGCCGCCTGTCACCGGTGCAGCCGTGCCATCGGAACAGGACGGATCGGCCAGTCCTTCGTCATAGTTTTCGGCATTGTTGTTGCACAGCGACCCGCCGGGGGCATCCTGATCGCCGTTGCCCCAGCCGTTGTTGCCTTTGATCTTCGGGCGTTCACCGCGGAAATAATCAAAGAGAATGTCGCCCGGGTTCACCTGCCCTGCAAAGGGGACAAGGTTAAGGGTGGTCACGCCTTCGGTCTGATCGGTCATCACCTTGCTGACAAAGGCCTGAGCCGCCGGCTTCAGCTTTGTCATGCGATCATTATACCGCATGGACCCGGAAATATCGAGAACGAGGCTGATTTCCACGTTCGAGATCTTTTCCTCGGCCACGCTGACGGCGGGCGGGGTCAATTCGTCATATCCGCTCATCTTCAGGAAAAAGGTCGGGATTGTCGTCTTGCCCCATGCCTTCACCGTGCGATGGTTGAAACCATAGGTGATTTCGGACCCGGACAGAACGTGATCCATTCCGGCCTTGGTCATGTAGTCGGCAACCACTGCATCAGATGTCTGCACCTGATCCAGATCGGCCGCCGCCAGAACGGCGCGGTCCATGTTGGTCTGAAGAACAGCCCGTGTTGCCTCAAACCGCATGATGTCCACCGCTGCCCCGGATATGACGAGGATCAAAAGGGCCATCATGACTGAGAATATGGTGATGTTTCCGTCTTCCCGGGTCCGGAAGCGCACCAGCTTCGACCTTAGCATTTTGCGGCTGTTCATGTTTGCACTCCCATCGGAAAAGACCATTCTGGTGAGAGTAAGTGTTGCTTAAGAAATGGGCCGTATTTGCGGCAAATTCCGGCAGGACTCGGGACTTATTCAAGATTTGCGATGAATTAACATACCCTTTAGAATAGTTAACGCACGGTAAACCGAAGGGCGCGCAAGTCATTGGATCAGCCTCAGATTATTGATCTGACGCGCGATGCTGTCAAAAGCATCGACAATTTCCCCGCCATGCACATGAAAGAAATGGCTGTCGGAAGAGGCGCAGAGCCGCATTTCCTCGGCCGCCTGAGCCGTGGTCTCAAAGGCGATGGTAAAGACGGTAACCCCCTGCGTGCGGGCCAACTCGCACTGTTGGTAAAGATGATCGAGGTTGGCGGCCCGCGCGGTACGGACGTTGTAGTTTGCCGCGCCCTGGTCCAGCAGTTCGACCTCGCCGTTGATCGGTGCGTCGGGGTCGTTGGGGCGGAACTGGTCCGTCACCTGCCCGTCCGTCATCATCACGATGTATTTCTCTGTCTCGGGGTCGTTCCAATCTATCGGACGCCCCTCAAAGCGGCTTTCGATCAGGCCCGCGTCGATCAGGTGGCTGACCGCGTCGCGGGTTGTGGGGTCCAGCAGGGCCAATGCGTATTTCATGCCGAACTGCGCGCCCGTGCCGTCGTGCATCCGGATGTCGTCGATGAACTGCGTCAGGCTGGTGACGTCGTCCGAGTAATACTGGATGGCCATTTGTTCGCTCGGGCACCACCCCCAGTCCATCACCGATTGGTCGATCGCCCAATGGTGAAAGATCGGAACATATTCGTCCGACAGCGGCAGGCTGGAGTTGGCAAATTCGAACCCGTCGATTTCGACGCAGGAGCCGGGCATGTTGACGTTGACCTCTGGCCCGATCTCATCGGCTTCGGGACCGGCATAGGCGGCTTCCCACAGGAGATAGTCGACCTGGTTGTAGGAATAGGTGTTGCCGGGGATCTTGCCCTTGTTCTTGGTCGGGCCAAGGTCAGAGGTGGCGCCGTTCAGGTTGCCCTTGACCTGGAAATAACGGTTCTTCTCATTGCCGCCCTTGATCGAAACACCCAGGAATTGCGCCGGGTCGGAGAGATCGCTGTCCTGCGCCATCAGGTAGGCCACCGCCCCCTTGAAAAAGTCATCCGCATCGCGCGGGGCGTCCTCGGGGAAATCCTCGATCTTGTGGGCGACATCATAGATGTCGTCGCCATTGGTGTCGAAATAGACCACCACGTTGGAAATCGCCTGTGGCCAGGGTGAGAAAAAGCCCCCCGCCACCGGCCCGTCCGTGCCATCCGCGCACGACGGATCGGCCAGTCCTTCGTCGTAGTTTTCGGCGTTGTTGTTGCACAGCGATCCGCCGGGCGCGTCCTGATCGCCGTTGCCCCAGCCGTTGTTGCCTTTGACCTTTGGCCGTTTGCCCAGGAAATAGTCGAACATGATGTCGCCCGGGTTCACCTGCCCGGCAAAGGGGATCAGGTTCAGGGTCGTGACACTTTCGGTGCCGCCGGACATGACCTTTTCCACAAAGGCCTTGGCGGCCGGCTTGAGGTTGTCCATCCGCTCGTCGTAGCGCATCGATCCCGACACATCGAGGACAAGGCTGATCTCGACGTTGGCGATCCGTTCCTCGGCGGTGGCCAGCGCGTTGGCCGGCAGCATGTCGCGCCCCGACAACCGCAGGAAAATCGTCGACAGGCTGGAGGCGGCATCGGCGCTGACGGTGCGCTCGTTCAGGCCAAGGGTGACATCGACCCCGGTGACATAGCTGTCCAGTCCGGCCTTGGCGACGTAGTCGCCCACCACTGTGGCGGGCGTCTGCATCTGGTCCAGGTCCGCTGCGGCCAGAACCGCACGGTCCAGCGTGGTCTGCAGCCGGGCGCGAGACGCCTCTTGCCGCATCAGGTCGACCGACGCCCCCATGATGGTCAGCGAGAGCAGCACGATATAGACCGAATAGATCGTGATATTGCCGCCATCGTCCTTGCAGAAGCGCCCGATTGCGCTGGAGGCGCGCAGCAGCGCCGGGCGGGGGGAGAATGCAAATCGTGCCATGATGGGTCTCCGTTGATGCCGCCGGGATCGGTGTGCGGTACGGAGTCCGTTTTCGGGTAAGATTCGGTCAAGGCTCTGGTCAGGACTGCGGCGAAATTGCGGCGAAAGCCGAGGATTTTTGACAAACTCGCGCCGCATCCCCCCCTGCCGCATCCCCCTGCCGCAAACGAAAAGGGCGACCCTCCCGGGCCGCCCTCTTTACCAAATCCGCACCAGCGTCAGAGCCCCTTGGCGCGATAGCTCGCCGCGACACGGCCAATCGCCACGATAAAGGCGGCGGTGCGCAGGTCGGTCACGTCGGGCCTGCTGTGCCAGACCTCGCGCATCGACTGGTAGGCAATCCGCATGGTGTCATCGAGGCCCGAGCGCACCAGCTCCAGCTCACCCGCGCCGCGCAGATACTTGGACTTGAAGTCCGGCGACATGGACCACGCATCACCCAGATAACGGTCCAGCCGCTCCAGCTCACGCACGATCAGCTCATGCCGGGACTCTTCCTGGCGGCGCTGCATCCGGCCAAACCGAATGTGGCTGAGGTTCTTGACCCATTCGAAATAGGACACCGTCACACCGCCCGCGTTGGCATACATGTCAGGCACGATCACCGTGCCCTTTTCGCGCAGGATGTCGTCGGCCCCCGCCGTGATCGGCCCGTTGGCGGCCTCGATGATCATCGCGGCCTTGATCCGGTGGGCATTGCCCAGGTTGATCACCCCCTCCAGCGCCGCCGGAATGAGAATGTCACACTCTTCCTCCAGCACGGCCGCCCCTTCGGCGGTGTGGTTGGCATCGGGATACCCCGTCACGCCGCCGTGCTTGGCGATCCACTGATGCACCGCCTCGACGTTCAGGCCCGCCGGGTTGAACAGCGCGCCGTCGCGTTCGATGATGCCGATGACCCGCGCGCCGTCCTCTTCCTGCAGGAACTTGGCCGCGTGGTAGCCCACGTTGCCGAGGCCCTGAACAATCACCGTCTTGCCGTCCAGATCGCCGTCCAGACCCGCCTTGGCCTTGTCCTCGGGGTGGCGAAAGAACTCTTTCAACGCGTATTGCACGCCGCGCCCCGTCGCCTCTGTCCGACCCTGAATACCGCCGGCATTGGTGGGTTTGCCGGTCACGCAGGCATTGCCGTTGATGTCGGTGGTGTTCATGCGCCGGTACTGATCGGCGATCCAGGCCATCTCACGCTCACTGGTGCCCATGTCGGGCGCCGGCACGTTCTGCGACGGGTTGATCAGGTCACGCTTGATCAGCTCATAGGCAAAGCGGCGGGTGATCTGCTCCATCTCGTGTTCATCATACTGGCGCGGATCAACGCACAAGCCGCCCTTGGAGCCGCCAAACGGCGTCTCCACCAGCGCGCACTTATACGTCATCAGCGCGGCCAGCGCCTCAACCTCGTCCTGATTGACCGAGGTGGCAAAGCGGATGCCGCCCTTGACCGGCTCCATATGTTCGGAATGCACAGACCGATACCCGGTAAAGGTCTGGATCTTGCCGCGCAGGCGCACGCCAAAGCGCACCGTATAGGTGGCGTTGCAGACGCGGATCTTTTCCTCCAGCCCCGGGGGCAGGTCCATCAGCGCCACGGCGCGGTTGTACATGAGATCGACGGACTGACGAAACGTCGGCTCGTTCAACGGCACGACGGGCCGGGATTTTGCGATGGACATGGGTTTCCTTCCTTTCCATTGCGCGCGCGGGCTATCCGCCCTGCGCCTGTGGTTCCTCTTGACGGGAACCCGCAAAACCAAGCCTAGCCCGGCCCCTGCCACATCCCAACCCTGCTTTTGCCCGAATCGTGCCCGGACAGAGGAACAGCCGGATTGGCACCGGATTAGCCCTGAAACCTGAAACAAATCCTTCGATTCACCGGGAACTGTGCCGCCGCCGACACCTGAAACAAGGCATTCCTACGTTCGATTGCCCAAGTTTGGCCATTTTGAAATGGCATAAAATTGTCATCAAACTGAACCGGTCGCGGCATGGGGGTGCTGGGCGACCCGGTTGAAAAGGTGCCAAAATGTTGAAATCGACCACCAGTCTGACCGGCTTCATTACCAGCCGCCTCGCGTTCACATCGCGCCTTCGCGCGTTTGCCGCAGATACCTCCGGGAACATGTCCTACATCGCCATCATAGGCTCGTTGGTCATGATGGTCTTTGGCGGGGTCGGCATCGACATGATGCACGCCGAGCTGAAGCGCATCAAAGTGCAGAACACGCTGGACCGCGCCGTGCTGGCCGCCGCCAACATCGAAAACGCCATCGCCCCGCAACAGGTGGTCGAAGAGTATTTTGCCGCCATGGGGCTGGGCGATGCGCTGACCTCGATCGACGTCGAGCAGAGCATGACCGCCAAACGCGTGTCCGCCGTCGGTCAATCCGCGATCTCATCCGACTTCATGTCGCTGATCGGGGTCGACACACTCGACGCCTTCGGACGCGCCACCGCCGAACACGCCACCGCCAACATCGAGATTTCCATGGTGCTCGACGTGTCCGGCTCGATGGGCTGGAACAGCAAGATCGTCAACATGCGCAGCGCCGCGCGCAGCTTTGTCGACATCATGATGCCCCCGGACAGCCAGGCGCTGACCACGATTTCGATCGTGCCCTACAACGCAACCGTGAATCTGGGCGCCACGACGGCCAGCTATTTCACACTGGACGACCTGCATGATTATTCGAACTGCGTGACCTTCGACCAGTCCGACTTTGATCAGGCGGCGATCTCGCCTAGCGAGGAACTGACCCGCCTTGCCCATTTCGATCTGAATTCGACCAATACAAACGCCACACAGATCGCCAGCCCGTGGTGCCGCACCGGCGACACCAGCGCCGTCATGGCGCACAGGTCTGATCCGGCGACGCTCAAGGCCCACATCGACTCGTTGAACGCAGGCGGCAACACCGCCATTGACCTGGGGATGAAATGGGGGGCTGCCCTGCTTGACCCCGCCGCACGCCCGGCGATCACCGCCATGTCCGATGACGGGCTGGTGGATGCAAGTTTCGCCGCGCGTCCGGCGTCCTACGCGGACCCGGAGACATCGAAATATGTGGTCATCATGACCGACGGCGAAAACACCACGCAATACGACCTGAAACCGCATCATAAATACGGGTATTCGGATGTCTGGATCGACGAGCGCGGCAACGGCGATCCGTCCGACGACCGCTTCTCTTTGCGGGTGGTCGACAACTCTGGCAGCGACAACGACACCTATTTCTGGCAGCGCTATGAGGGGTATTCGCAGAGCTATCGCTATCGCGGATCGCCTGACGGGGGGTCCAACGCCCGCCGCATGACCAACGCCGAGCTGTTTGCCCGCTTTGGCACCCGCGCCGTGGGCAGCAAGATGTACCAGCGCCCCTACTACGATGGCTATGTGTCCTACGGCACCTACAGTGACATCTACTACGCCTATGAGGCCACCGTCGGTGCGGACCCGGCCGACAACCGCCTCGAAAGCATCTGCGACGCAGCCAAGGCACAGGGTGTCGTGGTCTTCGCCATCGGCTTTGAGGCACCGTCAAGGGGGCTGGACGCCATGCGCAACTGCGCCTCCTCCCCGGCCCACTTTTTTGACGTCAACGGAACCGATCTCGAAGAAACCTTTGCCTCCATCGCCAACACAATCACCCAACTGAGGTTGACCCAATGACCCGCGCCTTCCTTTCCCCCCTGCGCCGCTTCTGGGCCGACGAGGCCGGCAATGCGGTTGTCCCCTACGCGCTCTGGCTGCCGTTGTTCATCGGCCTGATCGTCTCGACCGTCGAAATCGGCACGATCACCGTCCGCCACACCCAGCTTGAGCGCGCACTGGACCAGACCGTGCGTGAGGTCAAGATCGGCGTGACCGCCCCCACCCATGACGCGCTCAAGGCGGCGATCTGCGACAAGACCACCGTGCTGCAGAACTGCAACGCCATGCTGCACCTCGAGATGATCCCGCTGAACATGCGCAACTACGCCGAACCGCCGGCCACCGCCGATTGTGTCGACGTCAGCCAGGACGCAACGCCGCAACGCGCCTTCAGCCATGGCAGCGGCGGGCAGCTGATGTTCCTGCGCGCCTGTTTCAAGTTCCGCCCCGCCACCCCGGCGGCCACGCTGAACGCCAGCCTGCCCAAGGACGACCAAGGCTATACCGCCATCGTGTCGACCTCTGCCTTTGTCTACGAACCCAGCTGAGGAGATCCAGCCATGCGCCTTCCTTCGTTCCTCCAGCGTTTCGCCTCTGACACCCGCGGTTTCGTCAACGTCGAGGCGGTCATCGTCTTCCCCGCGCTGCTCTTTCTGTTCGGCGTCGGCTGGACCTACTTCGACGCCTTCCGCCAGCAGGCCGTCAACCAAAAGGCCAACTACGTGATCGGCGACATGATCTCACGCGAGACGGCGGCGATCACCCCGGACTATCTCACCAACGCCCAGGGCCTGCTGCGCCACCTGACCAAGACCAGCGGCGCCGATAGCGACCTGCGCGTCACGGTGGTCCAGTACAGCGACAGCCACGGCGGCTGGAACGTGGTGTGGTCGAACGAACGCGGCGACAAACCGGTGCTCAACACCGGCGACCTGGCCATCTACGCCGACAAACTGCCCTCGGGCACCAATGGCGACCAGCTGATCATGGTGGAAACCTGGGACGCCTACAATCCGGCGCTCAGTGTCGGCCTCGATGCCTTTGAGATCCGCACCTACAGCTTTACCCGCCCGCGCTATGCGCCGCAGGTTGTGTTCGATCAATCGGCCTGACCCGGCCCGAACGCCAAACAAAAAGGGCTGCGGCATCGACCGCAGCCCTTTTTCGTTGGACAAAACCCAAGCCCGACACCGCAGGCAATCGCTCCTAACCGTTGTCCCGGTTATGCAGCAGATGGATCATGACGTCGGCCACCGGGCGCGTCTGCGACCCGGCGGTCACACCGCCCACGGCCACCCGCCGCCCCAACCGCCACCACAGGCCCGGCCGCCACGCACGCGGCCCCGGTTCCTTGAGGATCACCAGAAACCCGTTCGACGGTTTCATCGCGAACATGCCCCGGTCCACCTTGGCGACATTCTCCAGCCGCGCCACAACCGTGCCGTCGCTGTCGGTCAGCGCCTCTTCGGTCAGGATCAGCACATGGCCGGTCGACTGCCACATCAACTGCGCCAGAACCAACCCGACGATGCCCAGCGCCACCAACACGGCCTTCCAGCCCAGCGCCATCTCCGGCGTGCTGAGCGCCACATAAACCACCAGCGCCCCCAGCCCCATCATCGAGCCTACACCGATCACCCGCCGCGAGGCCGAGGCCGTGATCCGTGCCAGTTCTTCCTGTGCCATGTCTCTTCCCCGCTTTTGCGCTCACCCCTCCTACTGGGCGCATCGCACAGGGGAAAGCCCCGGCGCGCTCCGCTGCACCGGATTTTTGGCGGCGCTACACAGCCTCCCGGCGCACAACCACCTCGGCCCCGCGCGCGGGCGGCTCATCGTCGACCAGTTCCTGCGGGAACCCCGGCGCGCGCACCGACAGGCCGGTGGCCTCTTCCAGCCGCTCGATCATCCGGTCGGACTGCGCCTGCGCGCCGAACCGCGCCTGCCCGTCCTTGATCATCGAAATCACCAGCGGCGACAGCTCCAGAGGCACGCCATGCGCATCGGCCAGCGACTGAAACAGGCCCACGTCCTTCATCACCAGATCCAGCGCAAAATCCACGTCGCGGCTGCCCGACAGGATCAACTGGCTTTCCGTCTCATGCACAAACGACGTGCCAGAGGACACCCGGATCGCCTCATAGGTCGTGGCCATGTCCAGCCCGGCGGCCTGCATGGTGGTCAGCGCCTCGCACAGCGTCAGAAGGTTGGCGGTGGCCAGATAGTTGGTCATCACCTTCAGCTTGGACGCGGTGCCAACCGCCCCGGTGTGCAACACCTGCCGCCCCAGAATCGTCAACAGCGGCAGGATCGCCTCGAATGTCGCGCGCGGCGCGCCGCAAAACACAGAGATATTGCCCGTCGCCGCCCGGTGACAGCCGCCCGACACCGGTGCCTCGACCGCGATGGCCCCCTTGGCCGCCACCCGCGCCGCCTGTTCCTGAATCACCTCCGGGTCGGTGGTCGACATCTCGACCCATGTCTTGCCCGGTCCCATTTCCGGCAACATCTGCAACAGCACCGCCTCTGACGCCGCGGGGCTGGGTAGCGACGTAATGACAATGTCGCAGGCCGCCATGACATCCGCCGCCGATGTGCCAGCCTCTGCGCCCGCCTGCACAAAATCGGCCATCTTGGCCGCGTCCAGATCAAAGACCCGCAGCGCCACGCCATTGCGTTGCAGGTTGCCCGCCAGTTTGGCGCCGACCGCGCCCAATCCAATAAATCCCGTGGCCATACTGCCCTCCTGTTTGCGCCCAACCTTCGGCGCGGGCGCGCCGGGGTCAATCCCGATAGCGACATGTTTCTTGTGCCCAGCGTCGCCCGCGCCTAGCGTCGCCGCATGACATGGCCCGCCAACAGCGCAAAACGCACCGAGGACGCTGCCGCTGGCATCGAGGTCAGCGAAGAGTTTGAGCCCTTCGCCCAGCGTGACGACATCTTCAGCCGCGCCATGTGGGATGACACCGTCCGCTCCCCGCGCACCGACGCGTTTTTCGCCTCCTACAGGATCGAGGCCGCCCCCCGGCGCGGCGATGGCTTTACCCAGCGCGATTTTGCCCTGCGCAACGCCGCGTGGCTGATTTCCGACATCATGACCGACCGCCACGCCGCCCAAGGCCGACGTGAGGGGTTTCAGGCCACGCTCAGCGCCGATACCCCCGTCTCCCCCGATCGCGTCCCCGTCGATGACCCGGCCCGCATGGCGGCAGAGGTCAAACGGACCGCGCGGTTCTTTGGCGCGCAGCTTTGCGGGATCACCGATTTTGACCGCCGCTGGCTGTACTCCGCCCGCGTCGACACCCGCGACATGTCCGATGCTCCGCATGATCTGCCAGAGGGTCTGACCAACGTCATCGTGCTGGGCCATGAAATGGACGCCGATCTGGTCGCCACCTACCCCTCGGCGCTGGCGGGGGCGGCGACCGGCAAGGCCTACAGCCATGAGGCGGCGGTGGTGCTGCAACTGGCCGCCTATATCCGCAACCTTGGCTATCAGGCGGTGGCCTCTATGAATGATACCGCGCTGGTCATTCCCTACGCGGTCAAGGCGGGGCTTGGCGAATACGCCCGCAACCAGTTGGTCATCACGCCGCAACTGGGCCCGCGCCTGCGGTTCTCCAAGATCTTCACCGATCTGCCCCTGTCCCATGATGTCCCCAAACCCTTGGGCGTGGCCGCATTCTGCGACATCTGCACCAAATGCGCCGATGCCTGCCCGGTTGCGGCGCTGCCATTCGGGCCGCCCTCTACCGACCGCCCCAACCGCTCGGCCATCAAGGGCGTGCGCAAATGGACCTCGGACGCGGAAAAATGTTTTGGCTTCTGGGCGAAACTTGCCTCGGACTGCGCCATTTGCCTGCGGGTCTGCCCGTTCAATCGGGACTACACCCGCTGGACCGCGCGGGTCTGGCGGCGGCTGGCCCTGTCGCGGTTCCGCCGTGTCGCGCTCTGGCTGTCGCGGGACCACGGCGCACGGGTCAAACCGCAAAACTGGTGGGCCGGCTGATGCCCCGTTTGTGCGTGGCCACGCCCACCGGCCCGTTCGAGATCACCGAAACGAATGGCCAGATCACCCGCGCCACATGGATCGCCAGCGACGCGGCGGACGACACACCGCTGTTGCGCCGCGCCGCGTCCCAGGTGGCCGCCTATTTCAACGGCACGCTGACCGACTTCGACCTGCCTCTGGCGGTCGAGACCAGCGAGTTTCAGCAACAGGTTTGCGCCCGGATCGCCGCCATCCCCTTTGGAGACACCACAACTTATGGTGAGATCGCCAAGGCGCTGGGTGCCCCTGCGCAGGCCGTGGGACGCGGCTGTGGCGGCAATCCCATTCCGCTGCTCATCCCCTGCCACCGGGTGCTGGGCTCTGCCGGGCTGGGCGGGTTTTCCGGCGGCACAGGGGTCGAGACAAAGGTCTGGTTGCTCCGCCACGAAGGCGCGGGCGGCCTGCTGATCTAAAGAGCGCAGCTTCGCCCTCCACAGCGGCCAAAGGTTAAGCGGACGTAAAAACGCCTCTGTAACCCATTGATTTTTCACGGCCGCAATTCTGTCCACGCGTGGACACGCCTAGGCCCGGTGCCTTAATCCCGCCGAGGATCACGCGGATAAACGCCCAGAATTTCCAGCATATCGGTGAAATAATCCAGCTCTTCCAACGCACGCTGAACGCCCGGATCATCAGGATGCCCCTCGATATCCGCATAGAACTGCGTCGCCGTGAACGACCCGCCCACCATGTAGCTTTCCAGCTTGGTCATGTTGACCCCATTGGTGGCAAAGCCCCCCATCGCCTTATACAGAGCCGCCGGAATGTTGCGGACCTGAAAGACAAAAGTCGTGATCATCCGCGCGCTGCCCCGCCGCGACGTGTCCGGATCGGGGGCCATCAACAGGAATCGCGTGGTGTTGTGGGCGTGGTCCTCGATATGACGCGCCAGAATGTGCAGCCCATAGATCTCCGCCGCCAGATCAGAGGCCAGAACGCCCTCATCACGCGCCTCGGCCCGCGCCAGATCCGCCGCGGCCCCGGCACTGTCGGGGGCCGCCACGCCCTGAATGGCGTATTTCGTCAGAAAGCTCTGCGCCTGCGGCAGCAACACCGGATGCGCCCGCACCCGCGCCAGCTCTTCGACCTGAACGCCGGGCAGAGCCATCAGACTGATATGCACCCGCACAAACGCCTCACCCACGATGCGCAGACCACTTTCGGGCAACAAGCGGTGAATGTCGGCCACCCGACCATAAGTCGAATTCTCGACCGGCAGCATCGCCAGATCGGCCTGTCCACCACGCACCGCCGCGATGACGTCCTCAAAGGACCGGCAAGGCAACACTTCGGCACCCGGACGGGCCTCTGTGCAAGCCTGATGGGAATAGGCGCCCAGCTCTCCCTGGAAGGCAATCCGCTGTGTCATTTCCGGCCCCTCGTCACACGGCCCGCACAAGCGGGCGATTGGTCGCGCCTTCTACCGCTTGCCCAGAGGGATGGAAAGCAATAGATACGCGCCCGACACCGACATAAAACAAGCAGGGCTTCCCATGTTCGATACCATGACCTTTACCAAGATCGTCGGCGGCGTCTGCGGCGCCTTGCTGATCTTCCTGATGGGCAAATGGGCCGCAGAGGGCCTGTATCACACGGGCGGCGGCCACGGCGACGAAGAGCACGCCGCAGGGTTTGCGATTCTGGTCGAAGAGGCGGAACCCGTCGAAGAGGTCGAGGTGGACTTTGCCTCGCTCATGGCCGCAGCCGATGCCGACAAGGGCGAACGCGTCTGGAGCAAGTGCCGCGCCTGCCACAAGCTGGATGGCAGCAACGCAACCGGCCCGCATCTTGACGGGGTTGTGGCACGCAACGTGGGCTCGGTCGATGGCTTTAACTACTCGGGCAAACTGAGCGAAGTTGCAGACGTCTGGTCGCCGGAAAACCTCTTTGCCTTCCTCGAAAACCCCAGAGGCTTTGCCCCCGGCACCACAATGGGCTTTGCCGGGCTGAACAAGGCCGAGGATCGCGTGAACCTGATCGCCTATCTCCAAACCACCGGCGGCTGACTACGACTCCGTGATCCATCGCTGGCCAGATATTGGGGCCGTCCGGTTCGGACGGCCCTTTTTTCATGCCTGATCCGGGCGCAGACCCTGTGTTCGGCGTCTTCGTGCCGTTGACGTTTCCGTAATCTCGACTTGAATGTGGTCTCGCGGAAAACTTAGCTTAGAACTAAGCAGGATTACCGCCAAATTGCCGGGCAGACCCGCCGGTTGACAGGTTGACAGGGAGATGACGATGACGATCCAGGCCAAACGTCCTCAAGACCGCAGCGCTGCGCGAACGCGCCCCGCCGTGGACATGCGTCTCATGGCGACCGGAACGCTTGCCATCGGACTTGCGCTCTGGGGGGCAGCATCCCTGGCGCAGGACGGCGACGACAACGTCACCACCGCACATGGCTATTCCTACTTCGGCAATCTCGACTACCCGACGGATTACAGCCACTTTGATTTCGTCAACCCCGACGCGCCCAAGGGCGGCAAACTGGTGCTTGGGGCAACCGGCACCTTTGACAGCCTCAACCCCTATTCGCGCAAGGGGCGCCCCGGTGCCCTGACAACCCTGCAGTACGACCAATTGATTGAATCGACAGAGGATTCGGTCGGACAGTACTACTGCATCCTGTGCGAAAGCATCGAATACCCCGAAAGCCGCGACTGGGTGATCTTTCACATGCGTGAGGACGCGACGTTTTGGGATGGCTCCCCGGTCACGGCAGAGGACGTGATCTATTCCCACAAGTTGTTCGTCACGCAGGGCCTGCCGTCCTATGCACAGGCCGTCGGACGCATGATCGACAGCGTCGAGGCGCTGGACACCTACACGGTGAAATTCACCTTCAACTCTGAACTCACCAAACGGTCGCGGATCGAAACCGTGGGTTCTACCCCGGTTTTTTCCAAGGCATGGTTCGAGGCGGATCTGGAAAACCGCAGGTTGGATGAGCCACGGCTGGAAGTTGCGATGGGGTCCGGGCCGTACAAGCTGGACAGCTTTGAGGTGAACCGCCGCATCGTTTACAAACGGAACCCGGATTATTGGGGCAAGGACCGGCCCTACAACATTGGCCGCCATAACTACGACACCATCCAGGTCGAGTATTTCGCGGATCAGACTGCGTCGTTTGAGGCGTTCAAGGCGGGCGCTTACACTTTCAAGATTGAAAGCGACCCCAAGCAGTGGGCCACGGCCTACGATTTTCCCAAGGCCAAGCAGGGCATTGTAAAACTGGAGGAAATTCCAGACGGCAGCCCGCCGAACCCCACCGGCTTTGTCTTTAACCTTGCCAAGCCGCAGTTCGCGGACAAACGTGTGCGTGAGGCGATTGCTCTGGCTTTCAACTTTGAATGGTCAAACGAGTCGTTGCTGCACGGGCTCTACACCTCCCGCAGTTCCTTTGTCGAAGGCACCCATGTCGAGGCCAAGGCAAAGCCCGCAGGCGCGGAACTGGCGTTCCTGGAATCCTTGGGTGATGTTGTCCCCGAAGAACTGCTGGCCGAAGACGTCTGGACCATGCATGTCTCTGATCCCTCTGACAGTCTTCCGTCGCGCCGCACACGGCGAGAGGCGATGGGACTGCTGCAAGAGGCAGGCTGGACCGTGGGACAGGACGGACTGGCCCGCAACGACAAGGGTGAGACGCTCAAGGTCAACATGTTGATCCCGTCGAACATCGAATCCTCCGTCGAGGGGATGCACGACATATTTGTGCAGAACCTGCGCCAGATCGGCGTGGACGCCAGTTTTGAAAAGGTTGATCCGTCGCAGTATACGCTGCGCCGCCGCGAACGAGACTATGACATGCTGTATTCCACCCGCTACGGCAGTTTTCTGTCGACCGGCGGCGGTCTGACCCAGATGTACGGGTCAGAAGAGGCTGCCTTTAGCCTGTTCAATCCCGCCGGGCTGGCCAGCCCACTGGTGGACGCGATCATCGACGCCAGCTTTGTCGCCGAAAGTCAGGATGACACCGACGTGGCGCTGATGGCGCTGGACCGTGCCCTGCGGTATGAGTTTTTCGTGATCCCCACGGGCTATATCGCGGACAGCTGGGTGGCCTATTTCGACATGTACGAACATCCCGAGACGATCCCGCCCTACGACCTGGGCTACCTGAGCTTCTGGTGGGTGAATCCCGAAAAGGCAGCTGCGCTCAAGGCGGAAGGTCACCTGGACTGACATGGGAGCCTATATTCTCCGCCGACTCCTGCTCATCATCCCCACCTTGTTGGGGATCATGATCATCAACTTTGTGCTGGTGCAGTTTGTCCCCGGCGGCCCGATTGAACAGATCATCGCCCAGATAGAGGGTCAGGGCGATGTGTTCGGCGGTTTCGCCGGCGCGTCAGAGACGCCAGAGGCCGGCGCGATGGGCGGGGGCAACGATACCTATGCCGGTGCGCGCGGCCTGCCGCCCGAGTTCATCGCCGATCTCGAACGCCAGTTCGGATTCGACAAACCGCCGCTGGAACGGTTCCTGAACATGATGTGGAACTACATGCGGCTGGATTTCGGAGAGAGTTATTTCCGCTCCATCGGCGTGATTGATCTGGTGCTTGAAAAGATGCCGGTGTCGATCTCGCTGGGCCTGTGGTCGACACTGATCGCCTATCTGGTGTCGATCCCGCTGGGCATCCGCAAGGCGGTCAAGGATGGCACCAGCTTTGACACATGGACCAGCGGCGTAATCATCGTGGCCTACGCCATCCCCGGCTTTCTTTTTGCCATTCTGCTGCTGGTGCTCTTTGCCGGTGGCTCTTATTGGCAGATCTTTCCGATCCGGGGGCTGACCTCTGACAACTGGGCAGAGATGAACATCTTCATGAAGGTGGTCGATTATTTCTGGCACATTGCCTTGCCGATCTTTGCCTCGACCATTTCGGCCTTTGCCACGCTGACCCTGCTGACCAAGAACAGCTTTCTCGACGAGATCAAGAAACAGTACGTCATGACCGCCCGCGCCAAGGGCCTGTCGGAAAAGGGCGTGCTGTATGGCCACGTCTTCCGCAACGCGATGCTGATCGTGATTGCCGGTCTGCCGGGCGTCTTTATCGGCGTGTTCTTCGGCGGCTCGATCATCATCGAGACGATTTTCAGCCTCGACGGGCTGGGGCGTCTGGGGTTTGAGGCGGCGGTGGCGCGCGACTATCCGGTGATCTTTGGCACCCTGTTCATCACGTCGATGATAGGCCTTGTCGTCGGTCTGCTCTCGGACCTCATGTATGTCGTCGTTGATCCACGCATCGACTTTGAAAAGCGGGAGGGTTGATTGATGGTTACCAATCCTCAACCTGAGACGACGCCCAAGCCGACCCCCGGCTTTGCCGTGCCGCCAGAGCCAAAGAAGGGTTTCTTTACCCTCTCGCCACTCAACAAACGGCGCTGGAACAACTTCAAACGCAACCGCCGGGCGCTGTGGTCGTTGTGGATCTTCATGTTTCTCTTCGGTCTGTCGCTGTTTGCCGAGTTCCTCGCCAACGACAAACCCATCCTGGTCAACTATCGAGGCGACTATTACGCGCCGATCTTCAACTTTTATCCCGAAACAGACTTCGGCGGCGATTTCCGGACTGAGGCCGCGTATCGCGACCCTGAGGTACGCTGCCTGATTACAACCGGCGGGTTGGAACGCTGTTTCGACGACCCCGATGCCATGATCGAGGACGCCAGGGCCGGCACGCTGACCGACGACGGCTTCCAAAAGGGTTGGCTGCTCTGGCCGCCGATCCCCTACAGCTATGACACCCCGGTGGACCGTCCCGGTGCCGCCCCCCTGCCCCCCAACGACCAGAACTGGCTGGGCACGGATGACACAAAACGCGATGTGGTGGCGCGGGTGATCTATGGCTTTCGCCTGTCGATCATCTTCACCTTGATCGTGACGGTCTGCGCCTCTCTCATCGGCATCACCGCAGGCGCGCTACAAGGCTATTTCGGCGGCTGGCTGGACCTGATCTTTCAGCGCGTGATCGAGGTCTGGGGCGCGACGCCCTCGCTGTACATCATCATCATCCTGTTCGCGATCCTGGGGCGAAGTTTCTGGCTGCTGGTCTTACTGACAATCCTGTTTGGCTGGACCGCGCTGGTGGGCGTGGTGCGGGCAGAATTTCTGCGTGCGCGTAACCTTGAATACGTCCGCGCGGCCAAGGCGCTGGGAGTGTCGAACCTGACAATCATGTTCCGCCACATGTTGCCCAATGCCATGGTAGCGACCGTGACCTTCCTGCCCTTCATCGTGACCGGCACCATCAGCACGCTGGCGGGGCTCGACTTCCTCGGTTTCGGTCTGCCGTCTTCATCGCCCTCCTTGGGGGAAATGACGCTACAGGCGAAACAGAACCTGCAAGCGCCCTGGCTGGCCTTCACCTCTTTCGCGGTTTTCGCGATCATGCTGTCGCTGCTGGTCTTCATCTTTGAAGGGGTGCGCGACGCCTTTGACCCCAGGAAAACCTTCTCATGAGCGCATTGCTTCAGGTCCGCGACCTACAGGTTGGCTTTCGTCAGGACGGTGTCACCGTCCCTGCCGTCAAGGGCGTCAGTTTCGAGATCGAAAAGGGCGAAACCGTCGCGCTGGTGGGGGAATCCGGGTCAGGCAAGTCCGTCACAGCGCTGTCGACCGTGTCCCTACTGGGCGATTCCGCGCGAGTCCAGGGATCGGTGCTGTACAACGGGGTCGAGATGATCGGCGCGTCGGACAAGCGTCTGCGCGACGTCCGCGGCAACGACATCAGCTTTATCTTTCAAGAGCCGATGACCTCTCTCAACCCGCTTCACACGCTGGAAAAGCAGATCCGCGAGAGCCTTGAACTGCATCAGGGACTCAGCGGCGATACCGCCCGCACCCGCATCATCGAACTGCTGACCAAGGTCGGCATCCGCGACGCGGAAACACGGCTGGGTGCCTATCCGCACCAATTGTCGGGCGGGCAACGGCAGCGTGTCATGATCGCCATGGCGCTGGCCAACGGACCGGAACTGCTGATCGCGGATGAACCGACCACGGCGCTGGACGTGACCATTCAGGCGCAGATCCTTGACCTGCTGGCCGGCCTCAAGGACGACGAGGATATGAGCCTGCTGTTCATCACCCATGATCTGGGCATCGTGCGCAAAATCGCCGACCGAGTCTGCGTGATGAAGGACGGAGAGATCGTCGAACAGGGCAAGACGTCGGAAATCTTTGCCAACCCGCAGCACCCCTACACCCAGATGCTGTTGTCGGCGGAAAGCACCGGCACGCCGGACCCGGTGGATGAGGGCGCGGAACTGATCGCCAGCACCGACAACCTCAAGATCTGGTTCCCTATCCAGCGCGGGCTGATGAAACGCACGGTGGGCTACGTTAAGGCGGTCAACGATGCCTCGATCGCGGTGCGCGCCGGTGAGACCGTGGGGATCGTGGGCGAAAGCGGGTCAGGCAAGACAACCCTTGCGCTGGCGATCATGCGGTTGATCAGCTCTGAGGGCCAGATCACCTACCGGGGGCAGGACGTGAACGCCTGGTCCACCAAGCGGCTGCGCAAGCTGCGTTCGGAAATGCAGATCGTCTTTCAAGACCCGTTCGGCTCACTCAGCCCGCGTATGACCTGCGAACAGATCATCGCGGAAGGGCTGCAAGTGCATGGCGCGCCTGATGGTCGCTCGCACCGCGAACTGGTGGCCGAGGTCATGGTCGAGGTCGGTCTGGACCCGATGACCATGCACCGCTATCCGCATGAGTTTTCCGGCGGTCAGCGCCAGCGCATCGCCATTGCGCGCGCCATGGTGCTGCGGCCGCGGCTTCTGGTGCTGGATGAACCGACGTCGGCATTGGACATGACGGTACAGGTACAGATCGTGAACCTGCTGCGTGACCTGCAACGCAAGTACAATCTCGCCTATCTGTTCATTTCACACGACCTCAAGGTGGTGCGCGCGATGAGTCACAAGGTCATCGTGATGAAACAGGGTGATGTGGTGGAGTATGGCGCTGCGCAGGACATCTTTGACGCGCCTCAAACCGAATACACCCGCACTCTTTTGGCAGCCGCGCTCAACATCGCATAGGGCGGGGATTGCCCCCCCGCCCCCTGTTCAAATCGCGCTGGAATGCCCGGCCCGGCTAAGCTCATAGCCATCAAAGGCCCGCGCCACCATGCGGGTCAGTGGGCGCGCCGCTTCGGGGATGAAGAGCCCGTCCTCGGTGATCTCCATGATGTTCTCGAACGATGCGTTCGCGTCACGGAACATCCCGAACAGCGCCTCACGCGAAATGGGGAAATCGCGCAGGATCTCAGCCGCATTGACCCGGAAATCGCACATCAGCGCCTCGATCAACCGCGCGCGCAACTGATCCTCGCCCTTCAACTTATGCCCTCGGGCGGTCGAAAACTGCCCGTCGCGAATTGCTGCCACATGTTTGGACGTGGCGGACGCGTTCTGCGCAAACCCTTGCGGGAACTTTGAGATCGACGAGGCCCCTACCCCGATCAGATAGCCCGACGTGTCGTCGGTATAGCCCTGAAAGTTCCGCCGCAACCGACCTTCGCGATTTGCCACCGACAGCCCGTCTTCCTTGGTTGCAAAGTGGTCGATCCCGATTTCATCGTAACCATCCCAGACGAACAGCCGCCGCGCGGTTTCGAACAGCTCAAGCCGCTCTTGCGGCGTGGGCAGAGCCTCGGAGGGCAACAACTGCTGGCGTTTCGCCATCCATGGCACGTGCGCATAGCCATACAGCGCCACCCGGTCCGGGGCGAAACTCAGCAGTTTTTGCACCGTTTCGGTGATCCGCTCATTGGTTTGATAAGGCAGTCCAAACAGAATGTCGGCGTTCAGGCTGTGGACCCCGCGTGACCGGATCATCTCGACCGCATCGCGGGTAAGATCATAGCCTTGCTCACGCCCGATGGCCGCCTGAATCTGGGGATCGAAATCCTGAACCCCGATAGAGGCCCGGTTCATCCCGCTTTCGGCAAGCGCATCCAGCCGCGCCTCGTCGATTTCATTCGGGTCGATCTCGACCGAGAATTCATACCCTTCGGCAAAGTCGGCCACTTCGCGAATCGACGCCGACAGCCGCTTCATCAGATCGGGCGACAACAGCGTCGGTGTTCCCCCGCCCCAATGCAGTCGTGACAGTCGCACGCCCTGCGGCAAAACGTTGCGCAAGAGCGCAAGTTCCCGTTGCAGATCGCCGACATACGCCTCTACAGGACCCAAGGTGGCCGTTCCCTGTGTCCGACAGGCACAGAACCAACACAGTCTGCGGCAAAATGGAACATGCAAATACAGGGATATGTTACCATCTTCAGGAATGGAGCGGATCCAATCCTGATATTGTGAGGGTCCGACATCCCCATCAAAGTGGGGCGCTGTAGGATATGATGTGTATCGCGGCACTTTGGCATCGAAGAGGCCAAGCCGCGCGAGTTGTGTTCGCTTCGTCATGAATTTACGGTTAGGCTGCGCTCAATCGCCAAGCCTTGACGCAGATCAAAAAAGGCAACTCTGATGCTGAATGAACGTAGTTTTTCCATAGCGCCCGATTGCGCCGACTGCCCGATCCGCCACAGAGCGGTCTGCGCGCGATGTGAAAGCGACGAACTCGAAAGCCTTGAACAGATAAAGTACTACCGCAAATTCGAGGCAGGCCAATCGATTATCTGGGCAGGTGACCGGATGGATTTTGTCGGCTCTGTCGTTTCGGGTATCGCAACGCTCAGCCAGGCGATGGAAGACGGGCGCACCCAGATGGTGGGCCTGTTGCTGCCAAGCGATTTTGTCGGGCGTCCGGGGCGCAACATCGCGGCCTACGACGTCGTCGCGACCACTGATGTCGTCATGTGCTGTTTCCGGCGGTCACCATTCGAGGATCTGATGCACCGCACGCCGCATATTGCCCAGCGCCTGCTGGAGATGACGCTGGACGAACTGGATGCCGCACGCGAATGGATGCTGGTGCTGGGCCGCAAGACCGCGCGCGAAAAGATTGCCTCGCTGTTGTCGATCATCGCGCGCCGCGATGCCACGCTGAACATGCGCGGACCGGGCACGGGCAGCGTTGTTTTCAACCTTCCGCTGACGCGAGAGGCCATGGCCGATTACTTGGGTCTGACACTGGAAACGGTCAGCCGTCAGATTTCAGCCCTGCGCAAGGACGGGGTGATCGAACTGGAAGGCAAACGGCACGTCACGGTGCCGGACATGGCCCGCCTCATGGAAGAAGCGGGAGATGACGCGGACGGTGGAATGCTTGTCTGACAGGCTGCCTTTTGTCACCTGCGATGTGTTTACGGACACGGCGTTCGCGGGCAATCCGCTGGCCATTGTCGAAGACGCGGACAGGTTGAGCGACGCCGCGATGCAGATCATCGCGCGGGAATTCAACCTGTCAGAGACGATCTTTGTTCGGCGTCCTGTGGACCCGGCACATTCCGCCAGCGTGCGGATCTTTTTTCCGACCGCAGAGATCCCCTTTGCCGGTCATCCGACCATCGGCTGCGCCATTCATCTGGCGCTGAAATCCGCGCCCTTGGGCGACTTTGACACCGTGATCACGCTGGAAGAGGTCGCTGGGCTGGTTCCCGTGCGGGTCTGGCGCAAGGACGGCAGGGTTGCGGCAGAGTTTCGCGCGCCGGTCCTGCCGCATGCGGTCGAAACGGGCCAATTGCCGGATGATGCGGCCTTTGCCGCCGCTCTTGGCCTGTCAACGGCGCAAATCGGTTTTGACACGCACCGGCCCGGCCTTTGGCAGGGCGGACCGGCGTTTGCCTATGCGCCGGTGTGCGATCACGATGCGTTGACCGCTGCACGTCCAAACGGGGCCGCATGGGAGGCGCTGACCAAAGCCACCGGGGTGAACGCGCTTTATATCTACACCAAGGGGGACGGTGTCGATCTGTCCGCCCGCATGTTCGCCCCCGGCGATGGCATTCCCGAAGACCCGGCAACGGGATCGGCCTCTGCCATTCTTGCGGCACAGCTGTTGAACGCCGGAACCCTGGCCGAGGGGGAAACCTGCCTGAGCCTGCTTCAAGGGGCCGATATGGGCCGACCCAGTCGGATCGACCTGCGCATCGTGACCACGGGCGGTACGCTTCAGGCGGTTTATGTCAGCGGATCTGCGGTGCCGATCAGTGAGGGCCACATCTCACCGCCGACCGACTGAACCAAGACCATTTCACATCGACGACACAAGACGGCGCCCTGAAAGAGCGCCGTCTTATGATTGAGTGTGCCGAATTTCAGTGCGCCATGAAGACCGGTACGCCCGCCTGTTCCAGCATGTTGCGCGTTGCGCCGCCAAGGATGGCTTCGCGGAACCGCGAATGCCCGTAGGCCCCCATGACAACCATGTCTGCGTCCAGGTCCGACACATGCCGCAACAAAACATCCGAGACCCGTGGCAGCGTCTTGGCCAGAACGTCCACCTCGGTCTTGACCCCGTGACGTGCGAGGAATTCGGACACCATGCCCCCTGGATCGGATCTGTTCGGCCCGTGCTTCGGTGGATCGATCACAACAACATGGACATTTTCGGCTGCGGTCAGCAGCGGCATGGCGCAGCGCAGGGCGCGCAGCGCCTCGTTGCCCTCGTTCCAGCCAACGACCACGCGTTTGGGCCGAGCTTTGGGTTCCACGTTGTCAGGCACAACCATCACCGGCACCTGACCGTCAAACAGCGCGCCCTCAAGCACGGGCTCCAGTTCCACCCCTTTGCCGTCGCCATAGGGTTGCGGCAATACAACGAGGTCAGAGAACCGGGCGCGCGATGCAACGTGGCGACCGATGTCGGCCAGTTGCGCAACCCCGTGGTCCACGCCCCACACGGCATTGGTCCGTCCCAGTGCCTCGCGGACGTCGGCGGCCAACGCCTCGGACTCCTTGGTGGCACGAGTCAGCGTTTCCTGTAGAACCATCGCGTTGGCACCGGCATAGTAGTAGCCGGTCTGGGTTCGGTCGACGCCGAAACAAAGGGCAGTCAAATGTGCGTCGTAGGCTTCGGCCAGACTCGCCGCGTGCGAAATCGTGGAAGGTAGCAAATCAGTGTCCGATACCACGGTCAGGATGGATTTGAAGTACATGTGCGTCTCCGTCGGCTTCATGCGCACAAGCTATCGTTGCGCCTTTCGTCGCACTTTGACGCCGGTCAACATATCCATCTTGTTCCATTGATGCAGATCAAGGATGCCTTTCGCGTTACATAGCTAACAGGGGCGCAGTCAAATGACGCCCTCGCGGTCATAGAATCGTTTGGGTCAGACGAAGGGACGAAAAATGTTGAATTATCTCAAGCTCATCGTGCTGGGACTGATTGCGATCTTCTCGATGATCGCAATCAATTACGCACGCGATGTGGCTTACATGATTCACGCGATCATCATTCTGGCGGTATCCGCCGGATTGTTCGTGTGGGTCTTGCGCCACACAGATGAGCCGGTGACACCGGCTCCTCAAAACGAATACATGGACGGCGTGATCCGATATGGCGTGATCGCCACCGCCTTTTGGGGTGTGACCGGCTTTCTCGTCGGCACCTGGATTGCCACGCAGCTGGCCTTTCCCTCGCTGAACTACGAGTGGGCACAAGGGTACATGAACTTTGGCCGCCTGCGTCCGCTGCACACCAGTGCTGTGATCTTTGCCTTTGGCGGCAACGCGCTGATTGCCACCTCCTTCTATGTGGTACAGCGCACCTCGGCGGCCCGCCTCTGGGGCGGTGGCTTGGCTTGGTTTGTGTTCTGGGGCTACCAGCTGTTTATCGTGCTGGCCGCGACCGGCTATGTTCTGGGGTCCACCCAGTCCAAGGAATACGCTGAACCGGAATGGTATGTAGACCTCTGGCTGACGCTGGTCTGGGTTGCGTATCTGGCGGTCTTTGTCGGCACTCTGGTAAAACGGAAAGAGCCGCACATCTACGTCGCCAACTGGTTCTTCCTGTCCTTCATCCTGACAGTCGCGATGCTGCATATCTTCAACAACATGTCGATCCCGGTATCGATCTGGGGCTCGAAATCTGTGCAGGTCTTCTCGGGCGTGCAAGATGCGATGACCCAGTGGTGGTATGGCCACAACGCCGTTGGCTTCTTCCTGACGGCCGGCTTTCTGGGCATGATGTACTACTTTGTGCCCAAGCAGGCCGAACGCCCGGTATTCAGCTACAAACTGTCGATCATCCATTTCTGGGCGCTGATCTTCCTCTACATCTGGGCCGGTCCCCACCACCTGCACTACACCGCTCTGCCTGACTGGGCCTCGACCCTTGGCATGGTGTTCTCGATCGTGCTGTGGATGCCGTCCTGGGGGGGCATGATCAACGGCCTGATGACGCTGTCCGGCGCTTGGGACAAGCTGCGCACGGATCCGGTCATTCGGATGATGGTGATCTCTGTCGGCTTTTACGGCATGTCGACCTTTGAAGGTCCGATGATGTCGATCCGCGCGGTCAACAGCCTCAGCCACTACACCGACTGGACCATTGGTCACGTTCATTCCGGCGCGCTTGGCTGGAACGGCATGATCACCTTTGGTGCGCTTTACTATCTGGTGCCGAAACTGTGGAACCGTGAGCGTCTGTATTCGCTGTCGATGGTGTCCTGGCACTTCTGGCTCGCCACAATCGGCATCGTGCTCTACGCGGCGTCCATGTGGGTGACCGGCATCATGGAGGGCCTGATGTGGCGCGAAGTGGATGCAAACGGTTTCCTCGTGAACTCTTTCGCCGACACTGTGGCTGCGAAATTCCCGATGTATGTCGTGCGTGCGACGGGCGGTGGGCTCTTCCTCACTGGTGCCTTGATCATGTGCTACAACCTGTGGATGACCGCCACGCGTTCACCTGCCGTAGAGGCCGACGCTGCCGTGGCCCATGCCACTCCGGCCGAATAAGGAGACCGGACCATGAGCATTCTCAACAAACACGCGATCCTTGAACGGAACGTCACGCTGCTGGCCATCTTTGCCTTTCTGGTGGTGGCCATCGGCGGGCTGGTGCAAATCGTGCCGCTCTTCTACCTCGAAAACACCATTGAGGACGTGGAAGGCATGCGCCCTTACACTCCGCTGGAACTGACCGGGCGTGACATCTATGTCCGCGAGGGCTGTTACGTCTGCCACAGTCAGATGATCCGCCCCATGCGGGACGAGGTCGAACGCTATGGCCACTACAGCCTTGCGGCGGAAAGCAAGTACGATCACCCGTTCCAGTGGGGGTCCAAACGCACCGGGCCGGATCTGGCCCGTGTGGGTGGCCGGTATTCCGACGAATGGCACGTTGACCACATGCGCAACCCGCAGTCAGTGGTGCCGGAATCGGTCATGCCCAAATACGGCTTTCTCGAAGCCAAGCTGATCGAGGGCACCTATGTCGCAGATCTGATCAAGACCAACCGCTTTGTCGGCGTCCCCTACACGGACGAGATGATCGAAGCCGCTCAGGCGGACTTCATGGCACAGGCAGACCCCGACAGCGACTATGACGGCCTGCTGGAGCGCTATGGCGACAAGGTCAACGTCCGAAACTTTGACGGTGCTCCCGGCATCTCTGAGGCGGACGCGCTGATCGCTTACCTGCAAATGTTGGGCACGCTGGTCGATTTCTCGACCTTCACGCCTGACGCAAGCCGGTAAGGGGGAAAGACATGGAAACCTATTCCTTTCTCCGTCAACTGGCCGACAGCTGGGCGCTGCTTGCAATGTTCGCAATCTTCGTGGGGATCGTGATCTGGGCCTTTCGGCCCGGATCACGAAAGGTCCACGAGGATATTGCCAACATCCCGTTTCGTCATGACGACAGACCTGCCGCGTCCCCCGGGGACGACCCTGCGCAATAAGGAGCCCAGGACATGAGTGACAACAAAAATCACGACGATCTCGACTATGAGACGACGGGCCACGAATGGGACGGCATCAAGGAGTACAACAAGCCGCTGCCAAAATGGTGGCTGTATACTTTTTATGCCTGCATCGTCTGGGCGATCGGCTATTCCATCGCCTATCCCGCGTGGCCGGGCATCAAGGCGGCGACACCGGGTCTGCTGGGCTTTTCCACACGCGTCAACGTCGCCAAGGCGATCGAGGCGCACGAGGCAGAGCTGGCCCCGATCAACGCCAAACTGGCGGCGGCTGATCTGGGTGCGATTCCCGATGATCAGGAATTGCTGACCTACGCCAACAACGCAGGCGCAGCGGTGTTTCTGACCTGGTGCGCCCAGTGCCACGGCTCGGGGGCCGCGGGGGCCAAGGGCTATCCCAACTTGCTGGACGATGATTGGCTCTGGGGCGGCTCGATCGAGGCGATCCACGAAACGATCAGCCACGGCATCCGCAACGAAGTGGATGACATGGCCCGCTGGTCCGAGATGCCGGCCTTTGGCCGTGACGAGCTGCTGGCCGAGGAAGAGGTCGTGCAGGCCGTCAACTATGTGATGCAACTTTCCGGGCAGACCCCGAAGGATGCGGCCGCCGCCGAAGCGGGTGCCGAAGTCTTTGAGATCAACTGCACGGGCTGCCACATGGAAGACGGCACCGGCGACCGCTACCAGGGCGCGCCCAACCTGACGGATGCGATCTGGCTGTACGGCGGTGACTACGACTCGCTGTATCAGACCGTCTACAACTCGCGCTTTGGCGTGATGCCGCCCATGGGCGGGGCCGAGCTGAGCGAGGCAGAAATCCGCGCCGTGGCGACCTATGTCCACGGGCTTGGCGGTGGCGAAGCCTCCGAAGACTGATCCTCTTTCGATCGAACATGAAACCCCCGCCATTGGCGGGGGTTTCTTTTTGCCTGCGCGACGCCCTGCCCCGACCGCAATTAATCGTCTCGGGACGCCGCCGCTTGACCCAAGTCAAGGCGCGCGATTCACCGGCCTGTAGATTGAGGACAAGGTCGTCGGGAAACACATTCCGACGCACAGTACCCCGCCCTTGTAGGACGGGGTGTGGCGCTGGTGTCCTGTCCTGTTCGCGCGTTTCCTAGGACGCCAGCGCCCCTTTCTCCTTCACCGAAAACAGACGCCGGCCCGGCGCTTTTCCGGGAACACCCTGCCCCGCGCGTTGGCAAAGATGCGCCGTGCCGGATCCGGCGCGCGCCAGAGATCCGGCAGATAGGCCACCGGATCAATCATCGCGCCCGCTCCGCGATCCGGCGTGACTGCGGAACGGCAGATCCTCGTCAATCCAGCTCAACTTGGGCAGCGCCTCGGACCGGTGCGGGCGCGGGTCCGGGGAATTCCGGGTCGCGGTGAGAAAACTTCTTGCAAGTATTCCGAACATCAAAGCCTCCATGACGTGTTCAACTCTGCAAGTAACTTGACCCGAACACGGCCTTCATGCGACTCAGGAATAAATCCATTATGTAAGCCATAATTACAGATGAACTGGTCAACGCTCCCACCCCTCTCCTCCATGCGCGCCTTTGCAGCCTATGCGCAGGCGCGCACTGTCAGTGCGGCCGGGGATCTGCTGAATGTTAGTCACGCTGCCATCAGCCAGCAGATGCGCGCGCTGGAAACGCATCTGGGCGTTGCGTTGCTGGACCGTTCGGGCCGCAAGCTGGCGCTGACACCCGAGGGCGAAACATTGGCCCGCAGTCTGACCGATGCCTTTGGTGGCATTGCCCAGACAATCGAGGCGCTGACCGGTGCCGATGCCTCTCGTCCGTTGCAGATTTCTGTCACACCCACCTTGGCGGCATCTTGGCTGATGCCGCGGCTGAGTGTCTTCCGCGAGGCACACCCCGACATCAACCTGATGATCGACCCCTCAGCCAGGGTTCAGACGCTGGAACCGGGCGGCATTGATCTTGCCCTGCGCTATGGCGACGGATCATGGCCCGGCCTGCTGTCCGAACCGCTGATCCGGTCGCCCATCGTTGTTGTTGCCGCACCGGATCTTGTCGGCGACCGCCAGATCACCTCGCCGTCCGACCTGCGCGATTATCACTGGTTGCAGGAACTGGGCACCAACGAGGCGACCGACTGGTTTGCCAAGAACGGCGTGGACCGGGACGCGGGCCGCGGCTTTACTGCCATGCCGGGGAACCTGATGCTGGAGGCCGCCCGCGCGGGCCAGGGCATTGCCATCGTCGCAGGTGTGTTTGTCGAACCGGACATCCGCGCCGGTCGGCTGCGAAAACTGTTCGAAGACAACAAGGAAAAGGGGTATCACATCGTCACGCGCCCCGGTGTCCCGCGCCCTCCGCTCAAGGCATTCCTGAACTGGCTCCGCCGCGAAGCACGTAAAAGCTGAGTTTCAAACTCAAAATTGATGCAGGTCAAAGCTGCGCAGGCCGCGCTCTGTGAAAACCGGCCCAAATCCTAATCCAACGGAGCGAATCCGCCGTGTCCGACAGCAATTCCCCGCCTCCCTCCCTGTACGCATCCCGCGAACCGATCTTTCCCAAGCGCGTCAAAGGCAATTTCCGCAATCTCAAGTGGATCATCATGATTGTGACGCTGGGAATTTACTACATCACCCCTTGGCTGCGCTGGGACCGTGGACCACAACTTCCGGATCAGGCGGTGTTGATCGACCTTGCCAATCGGCGCTTCTTTTTCTTCTGGATCGAGATCTGGCCGCATGAGTTCTACTTTGTCGCGGGCCTACTGATCATGGCGGGTCTTGGCCTGTTCCTGTTCACCTCGGCGCTGGGACGGGTGTGGTGCGGCTATGCCTGCCCGCAAACCGTCTGGACCGATCTGTTCATTCTCGTGGAACGCTGGATCGAGGGCGACCGCAACGCGCGGCTGCGTCTACACCGTCAGAAAAAGATGGATTTCCGCAAGATACGTCTGCGACTGACCAAATGGGTGGTCTGGTTCCTGATCGGTCTGGCCACCGGCGGTGCCTGGGTGTTCTATTTTGCCGATGCGCCCAGCCTGTTGATGGATCTCGTCACCGGGCAGGCACATCCGGCGGCCTATATCACCATGCTTATCCTGACGCTGACGACCTTTTTCTTTGGCGGGTTCGCCCGCGAACAGATCTGCATCTATGCCTGCCCCTGGCCGCGCATCCAGGCCGCGATGATGGACGAGGAAACGCTGACCGTCGGCTATCGCGACTGGCGCGGAGAGCCGCGCGGCAAACATCGCAAGTCCGAAGGAGCCGAAAATCTGGGCGACTGCATCGACTGTATGGCCTGCGTCAACGTCTGCCCCATGGGCATCGACATCCGTGACGGTCAGCAGATGGAATGCATCACCTGCGCGCTGTGCATCGACGCCTGTGACGACGTGATGGCCAAGATCGGCAAGCCGCGCGGATTGATCGACTATCTCGCCTTTTCGGACGAACCGGGCGAACGCGCGGGCAATGACCCCCGCCCGGTCTGGAAACACGTCTTTCGGCCCCGCACGATCATGTACACCACGCTGTGGAGCCTTGTGGGTGTCGGCCTCGTCTTTGCCCTGTTCATCCGACCCGAAATCGAAATGACGGTCGCTCCGGTGCGCAACCCGACCTTTGTGACCCTGTCAGACGGATCAATCCGCAACACCTATGACGTGCGCCTGCTCAACAAGCACGGAGAGGACAGGCCATTCCGCATCACGCTGACCGGCGATCCAACCCTGCGGGTCCAGCTGGAGGGCACTCCCTATGAAACCGTGGACGTCCCGGCCAATGCGACCTACCTGCGAAAGGTATATGTCATTGCACCAACGTCCTCCGCCCCGGCAGCCTCTGAACGCACCGAGTTCCGGTTCTGGGTCGAGGATCTGACAAACGGCGACCGCGCGCACAACGACACGTTTTTCAACGGAAGGGCGAACTGATGGCTGGCAAGGAATTTACCCTCAAGGGTTGGCATGTCCTGGGGATCTTCTGCAGCGCCTTTGCAGTGATCATTGGGGTGAATATCGCGTTGGCGGTGAATGCCGTCAGCACATTCCCCGGCCTTGAAGTCGCCAATTCCTATGTCGCCAGCCAGACGTTCGACAAACGCCGCGCCGACCAGGAAAGCCTGGGATGGACGGTCGCGGCGCACCTGCAAGAGGATATGCTGATCCTCACCATCACCGATACACAGGGCCGCCCTGTTCAGGCGTCGCGGCTGCATGCCAAGGTCGGCCGCCCGACCAATGTCAGTGATGACCGCGAACCGGAATTTACCTTCAACGGCCACGCTTACGTCGCTTACGAAACGCTGCGCCCGGGCAACTGGGACGTCTGGTTGACCGCGACGGCACTGGACGGAACACCGTTTCAGCAGCGGCTGGAAATGACGGTGACCCACTGACATGACCGCCACGCTGCGCCCGCCTGCCTCCGCCTGCCCCGCCTGCGCCGCTGCTCCCGCAGCAGAGGCGCTGGCCGCGCAGGCTGCCCCGACAGAGGCCCATATCGTCCTTTCGCTGCCAACGATCCACTGCGCGGCCTGCATGTCATCGGTCGAACGTGCGCTGAACGCTTTCCCGGGCATCCGCTCGGCACGGGTCAACCTGACGCTCAAGCGGGTGAGTATCGAGGCCGCGCCAGACCTGACCGCCGCCGATGTCATCCCGGTGGTCGAAGGCGCAGGCTATGAGGCGCATGAGCTGGACAACAGCGCCTTGTCAGCGACAGCAACGGACAAGGCCGGGCGCGATCTGCTGATGCGGCTGGCTGTTGCGGGCTTTGCCTCGATGAACGTCATGCTTTTGTCGGTCGCGGTCTGGTCCGGGGCCGAGGGCCCGACCCGCGATCTGTTCCACTGGATTTCCGCCGCCATCGTCCTGCCGACCGTGGCCTTTTCCGGAATGCCCTTCTTTCGCAACGCCTGGACCGCCCTGTCGGCGCGTCGCCTGAATATGGACGTTCCGATTTCGCTGGCGATTCTGCTGGCGGTGGGCACATCGCTCTGGGAAACGTCTCTGTCTGGCGAACATGCCTATTTCGATGCCGCCATCACGCTGACCTTTTTCCTGCTCACCGGGCGCTACCTGGATCACCGTACCCGTTCCGTCGCCCGATCCGCCGCCGAAGAACTGGCCGCGCTGGAGGTGCCGCGTGCCTGGCGGGTAACAGACGACGGCGAGGAACAAGTATCGGTCAGCGCTCTGGCCGTCGGCGATCTGATCCGCGTGCGCCCGGGCGGACGGATGCCGGTAGACGGCGAGATCACCCAAGGCACCTCGGAACTGGACCGCTCCCTGCTGACAGGGGAAACTCTGCCGGTCTTCGCGGAACCCGGCCGCACCGTCAGCGCCGGAGAGGTCAACCTGACCGGACCGCTGGTGGTGCGGGCCAGCGCCGTGGGCCGCGACAGCTCATTGCACCGCATGGCCGATCTGGTGGCCGTGGCCGAATCCGGTCGCTCGCGCTACACCTCGCTGGCGGATCGCGCCGCCAAACTCTACGCGCCCGGCGTACATATCCTTTCGGCGCTGGCCTTCCTTGGCTGGCTGGCCTTTACCGGCGACCTGCGCGTGGCGCTCAACATTGCCGCGGCCGTGCTGATCATCACCTGCCCCTGCGCGCTTGGCCTTGCTGTTCCGGCGGTGACCACTGCGGCCTCTGGCCGGTTGTTCAAACGCGGCCTGCTGATCAAGGATTCCACCGCGCTGGAACGTCTGGCACAAGTCGATACAGTGGTCTTCGACAAGACTGGCACATTGACGGCGGGCACGCCGGAACTGACCAACCTCGGCGACTTCTCCCGGCGTGATCTGGAAATCGCCCTGGCGCTGGCCGAAGGGTCCAGCCATCCGCTTTCACAATCCCTGACAGCCGCCGCGCGCGATGCCGGGATCAAACCCGCCGCCATCACAAATGTGATGGAAATCCCCGGGCATGGCACTCAAGGCACCTGGCATGGAGAAGACGTGCGGCTGGGCCGCGCGGCCTGGGTCGGCGCCGGCCCAGGCATACAGACAGCCGCATGGCTGCGCGTAGGTGACGGACCGGCACAGGGCTTCCTGTTCACCGACCGGCTGCGCGAAGGGGCCGACACGGCGGTATCCGCCCTGCAAGCCGCCGGGTTGAAAGTCATCCTGATCTCTGGCGATACGCCTCTTGCGGTCGAGGCACTGGCAGGCCGGTTGGGCATCACGCAATGGATGGCAGAGGCGCTGCCACAAGACAAATCCGCCCGGATCGAAAAGCTGACTCAATCTGGCGCGCATGTGCTGATGGTGGGTGACGGGCTGAACGACACGGCCGCGCTAACCGCCGCCCATGCCTCGATCTCCCCCGCGTCAGCGCTGGACGCAGCGCGTGTGGCTTCGGACATCGTCCTGCTGGGCGGAACGCTTGCGCCGATCCCTGACGCCATTTCAACCGCACGCAAAGCGACCCGCCGTATCCGCGAAAATTTCACTATCGCCACATGGTACAACGTGATTGCCGTACCGCTGGCGGTGGCGGGGCTCTGCTCGCCGCTGATTGCCGCATTGGCCATGTCTGCCAGTTCCATTACCGTCTCGCTCAACGCCCTGCGATTGCGCTGACACAGGAGACCTGCGGTGAATATCCTGACCTACCTGATCCCGATCTCTCTGATCCTTGGCGGCCTCGGGCTGGTCTTTTTCGTCTTCACCCTTCGGTCGAACCAGTATGACGATCCTGAGGGGGACGCGCAAAGAATCCTCTCGGGCGAATACGATGACCACCCCAAACAGGACTGACCCGCGGGTTTCTTCTGGCTGAAAATATCCCGGGGGAGTCGACCAATGGGAGACGGGGGCAGCGCCCCCTTCCTCCTTGCGAACCTTGGCACCGGCGGCCCTGACAGGGCACAGACATCGCGGTTGAACATGCCATACCCGGCCCGTTGCACGCATCGGCAGGTCTGCCCCCACCCTGCCTCAAACCGGCAACGCCGTCGTCCGAAACACCGTGCGCAAAGCAAAGGAACTCTGCATCTGCGCCACCCCCGGCAGCCGAGTCAGGTATTGCCGGTGAATGCGGGCGAAATCCTCGGTGTCTTCGGCCACAACCTTCAGGATGTAGTCCGCAGTACCCGCCATCAGATGACACTCCAACACCGAAGGCACCCGCGCTACCGCCTTCTCGAATGCATCCAAAACCTCATCTGCCTGCGCAGTTAGCTTGATCTCGACAAAGACCGTCGCGGGCAGTCCCATCCGCCGGGCATCCAGCAGCGCCACATAGTCGCGCACATAGCCTTCGGTTTCCAGCCGCTGCACCCGGCGGTGACAGGCCGAAGGAGACAGATTGACGGCCTCCGACAGGTCAGCGTTCGAAATACGACCCGTGCGTTGGATCACGCGCAAGATACGCTTGTCTGTCTCGTCCAGAGCCATTTGTGCAAGAACCTCCGTCAGAACCGATTTTTCGTCGAAAAATCGTGCGCCCCCCTGCCTAAGTGAAAGCAAGGTAGAGAGCCAATTGCAAGCCGTCGGTGTCATAATCCCGAGCACACCGCGAGGAGGATTCGCCATGAAGATCGGTTGCCCGACAGAGATCAAACCCCAGGAATTCCGTGTTGGTCTGACACCCAACGCTGCCCGAGAGGCGGTTGAGCACGGTCATGAGGTCATTGTGCAAACAGGGGCCGGCATGGGCGCCGGGTTCACCGACACCGATTACACCGACGCCGGCGCACGCATGGCGGATACCGCGCAAGAAATCTTTGCCAAGGCCGACATGATCGTCAAGGTCAAGGAACCGCAGGCCGCCGAGCGCGCCATGCTGCGCGAGGGTCAATTGCTGTTCACCTACCTGCACCTGGCCCCCGATCCGGACCAGACACAGGACCTGCTGGCCTCCGGGGCCACCTGCATCGCCTATGAGACGGTGACCGACGGTCGCGGCGGCCTGCCCCTGCTGGCGCCCATGTCAGAGGTCGCGGGCCGTCTGGCGCCGCAGGTCGGCGCCTGGACCCTGCAAAAGGCCAACGGCGGACGTGGCGTTCTGATGGGCGGCGTGCCGGGTGTGGGTCCGGCGCGGGTTTTGGTCATAGGCGGCGGTGTCGTCGGCACCCATGCGGCGCGCATCGCCGCAGGCATGGGCGCGGATGTGACCGTTCTTGACCGCTCGCTGCCCCGTCTGCGCTATCTCGACGACGTCTTTGGCGGCACTTTCCGCACCGGCTATTCCAGTGCCGGTCTGCTGGCCGAGCATCTGACGCTGGCGGACATGATCATCGGCGCGGTGCTGGTCCCCGGCGCAGCGGCGCCAAAACTGGTCAAACGTGCCGATTTCCCCACCATGAAGCCGGGTGCAGTTCTGGTCGATGTCGCCATTGATCAGGGGGGCTGTTTCGAGACGTCGCGCGCCACCACCCACGCCGATCCGATCTACGAGGTCGACGGCATCATGCACTACTGCGTGGCCAACATGCCGGGCGCGGTGGCGCGCACCTCGACCATCGCACTGGGCAACGCGACCATGCCGTTCATGCTGGCACTTGCGGACAAAGGCTGGAAACAGGCCTGCGCCGATGATCCGCACCTGCTGAACGGGTTGAACGTGCATGCGGGCAAGCTGACCTATGCCGCGGTCGGCGAAGCGCAAGGGCTGGATGTCACGCCCCCCCAAACGCTGATCTAGACCTGACTTCAAGGAAATTGCCCCGGCAGCGCATTGACCGTCGCCGGGGCAAACTGACAAGTTTCGACATCAAAGGCACCGGAGCGCGGTACGCTCTGCCCTCTGCCCGAATAGCGGACTTAGCCGCGCGCCTTCAGCGAGTCGCGGATCTCGACCAACAGGTCAACTTCGCTCGGACCCTTGGGGGCTTCTTCGACAGCATCTTCCGGCTTGGCTGCGGCGTCCTTTATGCGATTGACCATCTTGACCAGCATAAACACCACAAAGGCGATGATCAGAAAGTTGATGACCGCCATGACAAAGCGGCCGATGGCAAAGATCGGCGCGCCGGCCTCTTCCGCCACGGCAATCGACGCGTATTCGTTTCCGTCCAACGCATAGAACCAGCCCGAGAAATCAATACCGCCGGTGAACAGCGCGATGATCGGGTTGATGATGTCGCCCACCAGCGACGCGACGATCGCGGTAAAGGCCGCGCCGACGATGATGCCGACGGCCATGTCCATGACATTGCCCTTGGCGATAAAATCCCTGAATTCCTGAATCATTCCGTGGTTCCCATGTTCCGGCGCCGCCGGTTTTCCACCGGAACATGCGCTCTTCTTGCGTATCAGATCTGCGCAATCGCACATTCGCCGACCTGTGAAACAGGGAAAAAGACACCTAGCTTTCCCCCAACCGCAGGAAAGGCCCGATAGCATGCTTGATCTCACCACCCACCCCATCGCCACCCGTTGGCCCGCCCAGTACCCTGACCGCCTCCAACTGTATTCGTTTCCCACGCCCAACGGTGTGAAAGTGTCGATCATGCTGGAGGAGATCGGCCTGCCCTATGAGGCCCACCGCGTCACGCTCAGCGAAGCGGATGTGAAAAGCCCCGAGTTTCTCAGCCTGAACCCCAACAACAAGATCCCCGCGATCATTGACCCGGACGGGCCGGACGGCACCCCGCTGGCCTTGTTCGAAAGCGGCGCGATCCTCATGTATCTGGCGGAGAAATCAGGGCAGCTGACCGGCAAGACGGCAAGTGAGCGCCACACGATCACTCAATGGCTGATGTTCCAGATGGGCGGGCTTGGCCCGATGCTGGGCCAACTTGGCTATTTCTCGAAATTCGCCGGGGCCGAGATCGAAGACCCCCGCCCGCGGGACCGTTTTGTCGTCGAGGGCAAGCGTCTGTTGAACGTCGTGGAAAAACAGCTGGACGGGCAGGGGTGGATCGCCGGAGAGTATTCCATCGCCGATATCGCCATCGCGCCTTGGCTGCGGGCATTGGACTTTTACGGCACACAAGAGGCCGTACGCTGGTTCGACCACCCCAATGCGGTGGCCTATCTGGACCGCTTTCTGGCCCGACCGGCCGTGCAGCGCGGGTTGAAAATACCGCCGCAGGAGGGGTAAGGGGCAGGCTTGTGCCCGCCTGAACGGCCCGTTAGCCTGCCCCTCAACACTTTGGGGATAAACGTTTTTCGGCACTTTCTTGTTGTTCTTTTTTGCGGCCTTGCCAGCCTTGCGCAGGCCGGAACGCTGACGCGGACGGACGAGGGCATATGCAGCCTGCGCTTTGAAGGTCAAATCGTTCCCGGCGACCTCGAATTGTTCGGGGAGGCGTTGGCCGGAGGCTCATTCGGGGCCGTATGCCTGAACAGTCCCGGCGGATCGCTGATCGAAGCCACGAAGATCGCGGAGTTTATCGAAAGCCGATACCTTGGCACGGTCATCGAGGATGGGGACAGTTGCCTGTCCGCCTGCTCTCTCATCTTCATGCTGGGCACGAAGAAGTTGGGGAGCGTCGGCAGCGACGAGTGGTCGCGGCGGCTCGAAATGGGGCTCAGCCGCCGGATGCACGTCAACGGGACGCTCGGCTTTCACCGGCCCGCGCCGACGCTGGATACCTCGCGCAGTTACAGCGCCAAAGACATGAGCGCCGCCTTTGACGTCGCGGTGAACGCCGCACTGGAGTTCATGCGTCTGGCCAATAGCTACAAGCCCTCGGACGGGACCGGCGCCATGAAGCCCGACCTGATCGAGAAGCTCCTGCAGCACAAGGGGCAGGATTTCTACTACATCGACACGGTAGACAAGGCCGGACGCTGGGATATCGAGATCTTTGGCTATCCTGAGCCGCGCCACGCCGGGGCTCGCGAGGCGCTGAACGCCTGCGACAACACCTCGAACTGGTTCAAGGGGCTTGCCCCGGTGCCGGTGATCGACGCCAACCAGGCAATGCTGGACAGCCTCGTCTACAAGCGTGCGCGGGACCTGCAACCCGAGAACGAAGACGGCATCTATTACTTCTACGAAGTGCAGGGCCGCGACGATGTGAGCGATCTCGGAGCCGGGCCGGGTGAGCGCATCTGCGAAATCGGGATCTACTACAACGAAGAGTATGTCTCGGATAAGCTTAGTGTGATGGGCTGCGGGGGCGACACGGTCTTTGGACCGAGTTTCGGTCAGCGCTGCAACGACGGCGACGACGCGGGGATCTACTTGGAGGTCTCGCCGCTCTCGATATTTTCGTCCGAGACACGACTGCGCGACCTGCCGGACAAGGTGGCCGAGATCGACCGCGTCTCGCCCGAATTTGAAATGGGACAGTCACGCAGGACAATTGCGAGCTGCTACCCCAAGGAGGGCCGGTTTGTGCGGGTTTCCGAAGGCCCGCGGCTGGAGATCGTCGACAGCACGGACAAGCCGCGCAAAAGGATCGCGCTGGCCCAAGAGTGGCTTTCCCTGACCATCGGCCCCGAAGAGACACGATTCACCGGGCCCGACAACAATCGCAAGGTCTGCAAGGACTGGTGCGATTTGCATGACGGCAAATTCTCCAGTCCCGAAGCGGACCGGGCCCCCGAGATGGTACAGACATGCAAAGATATGTCATTGGTCTGGTGGAGCGTCGTCCTGCCTGACGGTCGCAGCGGCTGGACCCCGGCGCAATACCTGATGCCCTGACGCCTCAGGCCGGCAACGTCCCGGTCAGGACATAGCGCAGCACCTGAACCACCTGTTCTGGCGTGCGGGCAACGGCCAAAGCGGCGGCGTCCACCTCTTTCAGCGCGTGGTCATGTTCGGGCGGCTGCAGGATGATCAGCGATTTGCCCAGCGCGCTGGCGCAGCCCGCGTCAAAGGCCGCGTTCCACTGTTTGTACTTGTCGCCAAAGCGCACGACCACAACATCCGCATCGGCAATCCCCTTGCGCGTGCGGATCGCGTTGATTTTCGCGCCCTTGTTGTCGTGCCAGAACTTGTTCGGTTCCTCCCCGAGGATGTCCACGCCGCAATCGTCGCTGGCTCCGTGGTCCGTCACCGGCGCGTTGAAGGTGATGTCCAACCCCTGTGCGCCCTCGATGATCTGGTCGCGCCAGTCGGTGTGGATTTCTCCTGAAAGATAGACGTTCAGTCCCATGTCCGCTCCTTTCCATGAAAAAGGGCGCGATCTGCGCCCCGTTTCCTGACAACATATCCGGCCTCGCGCCTGTGGCAAGGTGTGAGGGCGTCATGCCCAAGGGATGCTTGCTGCATGACCCCCGTCTCCCTGCGGTCGACTCCCCCGGGATATTTCTGGACAGTAGACGCCGGATGAAGGCACTGAGGGTCAGCCGTCCTTGCGAATAACCTCGTTCTTGGGGTCGTAAGGGCTGTCATGGGTCACTGTGGCGTCCCAGAGTTGGTCCAGCATCTTGACCTTCAGCCGGGTGCCTTCGATCGCGTGTTCGGGTGTGACGTAGCCCATGCCGATGGATTTCTCGAAATGCACTGAGTACCCGCCGGACGTCAGCCGCCCGACGCGGGTGCCGTCCTGCGCATACAGCGCCTCACGCCCCCAAGGATCAGCGTCCGGTGGCCCGTCGATCAGCAGGGTCACGCATTTGGAGCCGATGCCGGTCTGTTCCAGGTTCGCCTTGCCGTGGAAGTCCTTGGTGAGGTCGACAAAACGCGGCAGGTCGGCCTCTAGGGGCGTCGCGTCGCGGCCCAGTTCGTTGCCAAAGGCGCGGTAGCTCTTTTCCTGCCGCAGCCAGTTCTGCGCCCGCGCACCGACCAGTTTCAGCCCGTGTTTTTCGCCCGCGGTCATCAGCTGATCCCACAGGTTGTTCTGCATCTCGATCGGGTGGTGCAATTCCCAGCCCAGTTCGCCGGTATAGGCGACGCGGATTGCCATGACCGGCACCATCCCCAGTTCGATGTTGCGCATGGTCAGCCAGGGGAACCGTTTGTTGGACAGCACGGTGTCGGGGTCGGCGTCCTTTACGATCTCACGCAGGACGTCGCGAGATTTCGGCCCGGCGATGGCGAAGACCCCCCATTGGGTTGTCACGTCATGGCAGGAGATCCAGCCGAATTCTGCGCGCTTGTCCTCAATGGCCTTTTGCAGAAAGTCGCTGTCATAGGCCGTCCATGCCCCGGCGGAGACAAGGTAGTAGCGGTCCTCATCCAGCCGCACGATGGTGTATTCGGTGCGCGTGGTGCCGTGTGTGGTCAGCGCATAGGTCAGGTTGATGCGACCGACCTTGGGAAGCTTGTTGCAGGTGAACCAGTCAAGGAACTGCGTCGCGCCCGGCCCCTCGACGATATGTTTGGTGAATGCCGTGGCGTCGATCAGGCCGACGCCCTCCCGCACGGCCCTGGCCTCATCCACCGCATATTGCCACCAGCCGCCGCGTCGGAACGACCGCGCGTCGTGGTCAAACGTGTCCGGTGCATCCAGCGGGCCGTAATAGTTGGGCCGCTCCCAGCCGTTCACACAGCCGAACTGCGCGCCACGCGCCTTTTGCCGGTCATAGGCCGGGGCGGTGCGCAGCGGGCGTGCGGCAGGGCGTTCCTCATCCGGGTGGTGGAGGATGTAGACGTGTTCGTACGCCTCTTCGTTCTTGGCGACAGCGTATTGGGTGGTCATCCAGCCGCCGAACCGCTTGGGGTCCAGCGAGGCCATGTCGATCTCTGCCTCACCCTCGACCATCAGTTGTGCAAGGTAATATCCGGTGCCGCCAGCCGCCGTGATGCCGAAGGAAAACCCTTCGGCCAGCCACATGTTGCGCAGGCCCGGCGCGGGTCCAAGCAGCGGGTTGCCATCCGGCGTGTAGCAGATCGGGCCGTTGAAATCGTCCTTGAGGCCGCAGTCTTCGCAGGACGGAATCCGGTGGATCATCGCCATGTATTGCTCTTCGATCCGCTCCAGATCCAGCTGGAACAGATCGGCGCGGAAACTGTCCGGCACACCGTAGGCAAAGCGGGCGGGTGCGTTTTTCTCATACACGCCCAGGATCCAGCCGCCGCGTTCCTCACGCACATAGGATTGCGCGTCGGCATCGCGGATGACGGGATGTTCGGCGTTCGTCTTGCGGTAGTCGACCAGCGCCGGATCCTGCTCCATCACGATGAACTGGTGCTCTACCGGAATGGCCGGGATCTTGATCCCCAGCAGGTGCGCGGTCCGCTGTGCGTGGTTGCCGGTGGCGGTGACCACATGTTCGGCGGTGATGACCTTTTGTTCGTCGCCGGGGACAAGGTTGCCGCCCTTTTCGACCATCTTGGTGATGGTGACCTGCCACTCGGACCCGGTCCACTCATAGCCATCGACTTGCCACTTGCGTTCGATCACCACGCCGCGCTGGCGCGCGCCCTTGGCCATGGCCATGGTCACGTCAGCGGGGTTAATGTAGCCATCGGTGGGGTGATACAGCGCGCCTTTCAGATCCTCCGTGCGGATCAGCGGCCAGCGGTCCTTGATCTGCGCGGGCGTCATCCACTCATAGGGCACGCCGCAGGTTTCAGCGGTCGAGGCGTAGAGCATGTACTCGTCCATGCGATCCTGCGTCTGCGCCATGCGCAGATTGCCAACCACGGAAAACCCCGCGTTCAGCCCGGTCTCTTCTTCCAGTGTCTTGTAGAAGCGGATCGAATAGTCGTGGATGTGGGTCGTGGCAAAAGACATGTTGAAATAGGGCAATAGGCCCGCCGCGTGCCATGTGCTGCCGGACGTCAACTCATCGCGTTCCAGCAACAAGACATCGTCCCAGCCCGCCTTGGCCAGATGATAGGCAATCGACGTGCCGACGGCCCCGCCGCCGACGACCAAAGCTTTGACATGGGTTTTCATCACACGACTCTCCCGTTCTTTGAAAGAGTGCATAGCGCGCCGCGAAGTCCCGCGCCGCGCGCGCCCGACATCTCAGGTGGGGAAAACGACGCCGCCCCGCGCAAGGCACGGGGCGGCGGACAAAAAATGACCGATCACGCCTGTGCGGCGCAGTCCGTCAGACGCGGTCAGCAGTCGTAGAGATAGGTAAAGACCAGCGTATCGGTCTTCCATTGTCCGGTGGGCTGGCAATTGTGAAAAACCTGACGATTGCCGCTGACCTGCACGCGCAACTGGTTGGGCGCAACCGGCCCCTCGACATGGTATTCACTTGGGCTGCCGGGGCAGGCGCTGGAAAAAACCCGCGCCGTGCCCGAATACCAGTTGCCGTTCTTGACCCCGTTGAACAGCAATGTGCCGGGGCGTACGCCCGCTGGCCATTGCCAGCTGTGCGGTGTCGTCTCATAGCTGAGCCAGCGATTGTTGCCCTGTGCCTGCAACCGCATGACCGATCCGTTGTGATCCCAGCAGGAATCGGCGACGGCCTGGCTGGCAATCAGACTGGCAAGAACCAATGTCAAAAATCGTTTCATCGGGATTCCTTTAGCTTTTGGTAGAATGCACCTGGCTTCATCTTCCGCCCGCCATATGTGACCTGTCAAACATTTTTGACGGGGGCGCCCATCGGCCGGCTCCCCGAATGTGTCCCGTCGATGCCAAGCTCCTGAACCCAATCAGCGTTTACACTGCAGGTATAGGTTGTTCAGGGATGTTTCATGTCTTTTGCAAAGACCAACGGCGTTCTTGTGCTGTCAGGGCGTGTCGGCTTGGGCGCCCCCTCTGCACCCGATCAGCAGTCATCCGGACCCTACAGTCTGGCAAAGCGAGCATGCAACCTATCGGAGAGTAACATAGGCCGAACGGCGCGGACGCGTCGAGAGTGCAGAAAGCAGAATATGGCCACATCGGTTGCGCGTCTTCGAAGCGACATTCGGCGATCTCAACCTGGCAGTCACCGCCCGCAGGCCAGATTATCACATCGAACGCATTTTCCGGATCGTCGATCCGGCCGGCAAGCGTCCCCTTTCACAGAGACGCAGCCGCGCGTTTCCCGCCAAGATCGCATTGGCTTCGACAGAGTAGGTGATGGTGTGGCGGGCACAGGTCCGGGCAGATCGAGGTCGCAACAGATATTGCCCCCATTGTTGCGGCGGCATGCGGCGATTCCCCGCTGATTGGCCCCCCCGCCCCCCTTCCGCATCAACCGGTGCGGGCCTATAAGAGCGCTGGTCCGGACTGGAAGAGTCGCGGGCCAATGAGGCAATGGGGCAATAATAAAATGTTTGGCATGGATAAACTCCTTGGCCTGTTCTCGTCGGACATGGCCATCGACCTTGGGACCGCGAACACACTGGTCTACGTCAAGGGCAAGGGAATTGTTTTGTCTGAGCCGTCCGTCGTCGCCTACCACATCAAGGACGGGGTCAAGAAGGTGTTGGCCGTCGGCGAAGACGCAAAGCTTATGCTCGGCAGGACGCCCGGCAGCATCGAGGCAATCCGCCCGATGCGCGAGGGCGTGATCGCGGATTTCGACACAGCCGAGGCGATGATCAAGGAATTCATCCGCAAGGTTCACCGCCGCTCGACCTTTTCCAAACCGAAAATCATCGTCTGCGTTCCGCATGGTGCCACACCCGTTGAAAAACGCGCGATCCGTCAGTCGGTCTTGTCCGCAGGTGCGCGCAAGGCTGGCCTGATCGCCGAACCCATTGCGGCGGCCATCGGCGCGGGCATGCCAATCACCGACCCGACCGGCAACATGGTTGTCGATATCGGCGGCGGGACAACTGAAGTTGCCGTTCTGTCGCTGGGCGACATTGTCTATGCGCGTTCTGTACGCGTTGGTGGTGACCGCATGGACGAGGCGATCATCAACTACCTGCGCCGCCAACAGAACCTGCTGGTGGGCGAATCCACTGCCGAACGTATCAAGACTTCTATCGGCACGGCACGGATGCCCGACGACGGGCGTGGCAGCAGCATGCAGATCCGCGGACGCGATCTGCTGAACGGTGTGCCCAAGGAGACCGAGATCAGCCAGGCCCAGGTGGCCGAAGCCCTGAGCGAGCCGGTGCAGGCGATCTGCGAAGCCGTGATGACCGCGCTTGAGGCAACCCCGCCGGATCTGGCCGCCGACATTGTCGACCGGGGTGTGATGCTGACCGGGGGCGGTGCGCTGCTGGGCGATCTGGATCTGGCGCTGCGCGAACAGACCGGTCTGGCCGTCTCCATCGCTGACGAATCACTCAACTGCGTGGCTTTGGGCACTGGCAAGGCGCTGGAGTACGAAAAACAACTGCGCCACGCGATCGACTACGATAGCTGACGAAACTGTAGGTGAGGCGATTTTTCGGCGAAAAATCGTTTCCTCCCACAACCGCTGTATCTGATCCAAGGCATTCTGTAACATCCGCCAAACCCGATGCGAGGGACCCTTGGCCAGCGACCGCAATGCACAAGACGATTTCACCGGCCCGCTCAAGCGGTTGCTGCTGGTCGTGCTGGCGCTGTCTCTGGCAGGCGTCTTTCTGCTCTGGCGGATCGACAGCCCGCGCGTCGAACGGTTTCGTGCGCAGGTGGTGGATGCGGTTGTGCCACGCATGGACTGGGCGATGGCGCCCGTCACCGCCTCTGTCCGGCTTGTCCGCGATTTCCAGAGCTACCAGCGCCTCTACGAACAGAACGAGGAACTGCGCCGCGAACTGCGCAAGATGACTGCCTGGAAAGAGGCGGCCTTGCAGCTGGAGCAGGAAAATGCCCGCCTGCGTGACCTGAACAACGTGCGGTTGGACCCTCGCCTGACCTTTATCACCGCCGTGGTGCTGGCGGACAGCGGATCGCCGTTTCGGCAATCGGTGCTGATCAACGTGGGCTCACGCGATGGGATCGTGGACGGCTGGGCCACGATGGATGGCATCGGTCTTGTCGGGCGCGTGTCCGGCGTGGGGGCCAATACCAGCCGCGTGATCCTGCTCACCGACGCCACCAGCCGTATTCCGGCAGAGATCCAGCCCTCGGGCCAGCGCGCGCTGATCGCCGGTGACAACACATCCGCCCCACCCATCGACTTTCTGGAAAACCCCGACCTTGTCCGCCCCGGTGACCGCATCGTGACCACCGGCGACGGTGAGGTGTTTCCGCCGGGCCTGTTGATCGGACAAGTGGCCGAAGACCCCGGCGGGCGTCTGCGGGTCCGTATGGCTGCAGACTACGAACGGTTGGAGTTTCTGCGCGTGTTGCGGGACCACGGCACACGCCGGGTCGATTCGCCCTCGTCGCTGATCCTGCCCGAGGACCTGCCGGATGCCGGTGTCCCGCCGGTCACAGCGCCTGACGCGGTCCCGGGGGACGGCGGGGATGGCTGACAACAGCCCCGCGCGGCTCTGGAGCATGCGAGCGACCTATTTCGGCCTCGCGTTTGTGGTCTTTTTCTTTCATCTGTTGCCGTTGCAGATCATGCCCTCACGCATCGCCGGTCCGGATGTGCTGACCGTGCTCACCTTTGCCTGGGCGCTACGCAGGCCCAGCTATGTGCCGATGCTGTCGGTGGCCGTGGTCATGCTGTTGGCGGATTTTCTGTTTCATCGTCCACCCGGGTTGTGGGCATTGTTGGTGTTGTTGGCGGCCGAATGGCTCAAGGTACGCGGTCGGCATGTGCGCGAGAACACTTTTGTCGCAGAGTGGATCACCGCCGCTACCGCGCTATTTGTCATCACCGTGACTTACCGCGTCATTCTGGCGGTCTTGATCGTGACGCCGGGAATGCTTTCTCTATGGGTGATGCAATATGGTATGACGGTTGCGGTTTACCCGCTGGTTGCCGCGATCAGCTATCTGGCCCTGGGTGTGCGCCGCAGCACGCCCGGAGAATATGACCACACAGGACGCCCGCTATGAGACGCACGCCACGCGAAACCCAGGAAAGCGCCCGCCGGATCACCCGGCGCGGGCTGATCCTTGGCGGTGGTCAACTGGTCTTTGCCGGGGTTCTGGCGCTGCGAATGCGCCACATGCAGGTCGATCAGGCGGATGAGTTTCGCCTGCTGGCCGAAGAGAACCGCATCAATATCCGGCTGATCCCGCCCGCCCGTGGCCGCATCTTTGACCGCGAGGGGCGGGTGATCGCCGAAAACGAACAGACCTACCGGATCACCCTGACACGAGAGGATGCAGGCGATGTCGCCACTGTCATCCAGCGTCTGGGCCAACTGGTGGAACTGGATGAGGGCGACCTCAACCGCGCGTTGGCGGAAATGGAACGGACGCCACCGTTCTTTCCCGTCACGGTGGCCGACCGTGTCACATGGGAGGACATCAGCCGCGTCGCCGTGAACGCCCCCGCCCTGCCCGGCGTGACAACAGAGGTCGGCCTCAGCCGGTTTTACCCGGGTCGCGAACTTTACGCCCATGTGGCGGGCTACGTCGGCCCGGTTTCCGAGCGCGACCTGAGCCGCTATGAGGATCCGCCGCCGGTGTTGCGCATCCCGCGCTTTCAGATCGGCAAGGTCGGGGTCGAATCGAAATACGAGGAAAAGCTGCGCGGCAGCGCCGGGGCCAAGCGGGTCGAGGTCAACGCCGTGGGCCGCGTCATGCGCGAACTTGACCGCCGCGAGGGCGTGGCCGGAGCTGATCTGCAACTGACCGTCGATACCGCGTTGCAGGACTATGTGCAGGCGCGGCTGGGCCCCGACAGCGCCTCTGTCGTGGTGATGGATCTGGAACACGGCGATCTGCTGGCCATCGCTTCGTCGCCGTCTTACGATCCCAACAAATTCGTGCGCGGCATTACCGTCAAGGACTATGGAGAGCTGCGCGACAACGATCACCGTCCACTAGCCTCCAAGACGGTGCAGGACGCCTATCCACCCGGCTCGACCTTCAAGATGGTGACGGCGCTTGCCGCGATGGATGCTGGCCTGATGACGCCAGACGATACCGTCTGGTGCCCCGGCCACCTGGAGGTCGGCGGGCGCAAGTTCCACTGCTGGAAACGTGTCGGCCACGGCCACATGAACCTGGAACAAAGCCTGCGCGAAAGCTGTGATGTCTATTATTACGAGCTGGCGCTGAAGGTCGGGATCGAACGCATCGCCGCCATGGCGCGCAAGCTGGGCATGGGCGAAGCGCATGACATCCCCATGTCGGCTGTGACCAGCGGGCTGGTGCCCGACAAGGCGTGGAAACTGCGCGAACGCGGCGCGGACTGGGTGATCGGCGATTCCGTCAACGCCGCCATCGGTCAGGGTTTTGTGCTGACCTCGCCGCTGCAACTGGCGGTCATGTCGGCGCGGATTGCCACCGGGCGCGCGATCACTCCACGTCTGGTCAAAAGCGCGGACGGGATCGAAACACCGCGCCGCGAAGCGCCGGATCTGGGCCTGAATCCCAATCACCTGCTTCAGGTGCGCCGCGCCATGTTTGCCGTGTCGAACCACCGCCACGGCACCGCCTACCGGTCGCGTATCGTCGCCGAGGGGCTGCGCATGGCTGGCAAGACCGGCACCAGCCAGGTCCGCAACATTACCGCCGCTGAACGGGCGCGCGGTGTGACATCGAACGACGATCTGCCGTGGGATCGCCGAGACCACGCGCTGTTCGTCAACTTTGCGCCCTTTGACAATCCGCGCATCGCGGTGGCCGTGGTCGTCGAACACGGCGGCGGCGGCAGCACCGCCGCCGCCCCCATCGCACGCGACATCACGCTCCAGGCGCTGTACGGTGAGGACCCGCCGCTAGAGGCCTATCCCACAGCCGACCGCCGCCGCGTCAAGGCGTTGCAGGAACGGCTCGCCCGCGAACGCGACGCACGCCGCGCCGGCGGGAGCGACAGCGCGTGACCTATCTTGAATACAACGTAAAGACGGTCCCCACCGGCTGGCGCAAGATCCTACATCTGAACTGGCCGCTCGTGGTGCTGCTGGCCACCGTGGCGGGTGTCGGCTTTCTGATGCTCTACTCGGTTGCCGGTGGCTCTTTCAGCCCTTGGGCGGAACCGCAGATCAAGCGGTTTGGCCTGGGACTGGTTTTGATGTTCGTCGTAGCCATGGTGCCAATTTATTTCTGGCGCAACATGGCGCTGGTCGCCTATGTCGGATCGCTGGGCCTGCTTGTCCTGGTCGAATTCTTTGGCGCTGTCGGTATGGGGGCTCAGCGCTGGATCGACCTTGGTTTTATGCGCCTGCAACCTTCCGAGGTGATGAAGATCGCCATGGTGATGCTGCTGGCCGCCTACTACGACCGGCTACCGCTCAGCCGCACCTCGCGCCCCTTGTGGGTGCTTGTTCCCATCCTGATCATCCTGCTGCCCACCGGACTGGTGCTGACCCAGCCCGATCTGGGCACGGCGATCCTGCTGATGACGGCGGGCGGGTTGATGATGTTCCTCGCAGGGGTCCACTGGCTCTATTTCGCAACCGTTCTGAGTGCGGCCTGCGGCGGCATCTGGGCGGTGTTCCAATCGCGGGGAACCGAATGGCAGTTGCTGGAGGACTACCAATTCCGCCGTATCGACACCTTTCTTGATCCGTCGTCGGACCCGCTGGGCGCGGGCTACCACATCACCCAGGCCAAGATCGCCATGGGCTCGGGCGGCTGGACCGGTCGGGGGTTCATGCAGGGCACACAAAGCCGTCTGAACTTTCTGCCGGAAAAGCACACCGACTTTATCTTCAACACGCTGGCGGAGGAGTTCGGCTTTGTCGGCGGTGTCTCCCTGCTGGCGCTCTATGTGTTGATCCTGCTGTTCTGCATCGTTGCGGCGGTCCAGAATCGTGACCGCTTCTCATCCTTGCTGATCCTGGGCGTCGGGCTGACCTTTTTCTTGTTCTTCGCCGTCAACATGTCGATGGTCATGGGGCTGGCGCCGGTTGTGGGCGTGCCGCTGCCGATGGTCAGCTATGGCGGATCCGCGATGCTGGTGCTGATGCTGGCCTTCGGCATGGTGCAAAGCGCGCATATCCATCGCCCGAGGCAGGCCTGACAGCTTTCCTTTCCCCCCGATCCTCATCTAAGCCGTTCGGCGACACAGCAAGGGAGCAAATTCATGCCCAACATCCTATTCGCCGCCCGCTCTGAAAGCTGGAATGACTACGAGACGCCACTCAGCACGGCGCTTGACGCCGCTGGACTGTCCTACACTCTGGGCACGGATATGCCCCCCGAGGAGGTCGACTATATCGTCTATGCCCCCAATTCTGACGTGCAGGATTTCACTCCTTTCACACGACTGAAGGCGGTGCTGAACCTCTGGGCCGGGGTCGAGGATGTGGTGGGCAATACCACGTTGGCCGTTCCGCTGGCCCGCATGGTCGACGAAGACGGGCTGACGCAGGGCATGGTGGAATGGGTGGCGGGCCACACATTGCGCCATCATCTTGGCATGGACGCCCATATCGTGAACCCGGACCGCACCTGGGACGCGACCCCGCCACCCCTGTCGGCGCACCGCCCGGTCACGATTCTTGGCCTTGGCACGCTGGGTCAGGCCTGCGCCCGCGCGCTGATCACGCTGGGCTTTCCCGTCAGCGGGTGGAGCCGGTCAGCCAAAGACCTGCCCGGCATCACGACCCATGCCGGGGACGAAGGGTTGCATAAGGCACTGCGCGACGCGCAGATCGTCATCCTGCTGCTGCCCGACACGCCCGCCACAACCAACGTGATCAATGCCGAAACCCTGGCCCTGATGGCTCCGGGTGCCATGATCCTGAATCCCGGTCGCGGTCCGCTGATCGACGATGACGCGCTGCTGGCCGCACTGGACAGCGGCCAGATCGGCCATGCCACGCTGGATGTTTTTCGCACCGAACCGCTGCCCGACGATCACGCCTACTGGGTCCACCCCAAGGTCACGGTAACGCCGCACATCGCCTCTACCACCCGGCCCGAAACCGCGGCCCGCGTCATCGCCGACAACATCCGCCGTGCCGAGAACGGCGAGGCGCTCTTGCATATCGTGGACCGCAGCGCCGGATACTGACGCGCGCCCAGTCTCGGGTTTGTCCCGGGCTTGACCCGGGACCTCCCAGACGCCACAAGCCAGAGGCCAAAGGCCCCGGATCAGGTCCGGGGCGTGTGACCGCCCAGACCTCAGGATGCCCCATGCCCTTTGACCGCACCGTGAAAATCGCCCCCTCCATCCTCTCCGCCGATTTCGCCGACTTCGGGCGCGAGATCCAGGCGGTCGAGGCGCAAGGCGCCGACTGGATTCATGTCGACGTGATGGACGGTCATTTCGTGCCGAACCTCACTTTCGGCCCGCCCGCCGTCAAAGCGTTCCGCAAACACGTCAAGACGGTCATGGACGTGCATCTGATGATCGCCCCCGTCGATCCCTACATCTATGCCTACGCCGAGGCGGGCACCGACATCCTGACCGCCCATGTCGAGGCCGGTCCCCACACCCACCGCACCCTGCAAGCCATCCGTGCCGCCGGGATGAAGGCAGGTGTGGCGCTGAACCCCGGCACGCCCGCACAGGCGGTCGAACACCTGCTGGACCTTGCCGATCTTGTCTGCGTCATGACCGTGAACCCCGGTTTTGGCGGGCAAAAGTTCATCAACTTGACTGACAAGATCCGCACCCTGCGCGCCATGATCGGTGACCGCCCCGTGCATATCGAAATCGACGGCGGCGTGACGCCCGACACAGCCCCACTGGTGGTGAACGCGGGCGCAGACGTGTTGGTGGCGGGATCTGCCGTGTTCAAGGGCGGCTCGGTCGACAATCCCACGCCCTACGGTGACAACATCCGCGCCATCCGCATGGCCGCCACTGCGGTGGCCGCATGAACGCCACCATCGCCTTTGACCTTGACGGCACGTTGATCGACAGCGTGGGCCATATTCATCACGGCGTCTCTCAGGCGCTGGAGGAAATGGACCTGCCGCCGATCAGCCGTGACGACACGCAGGGGTTTGTTGGGCGCGGCCTGCCCATTCTGCTGCAACAGGTGCTGGACCACATCGGCGCGCCACAGGCACACCACGCCGAACTGTCACGCCGCACCATGGAACACTACGTCGGCACGCCATCGGACCCGGCCTCGGTCTATCCCGGTGCGCGCGACGCGCTGAGCGCGCTCAAGGCGCAGGGATATCGCCTGACGCTGTGCACCAACAAACCGATCGAGGCCACGCGCGCCGCGCTGCGCGACACCGGATTGGACGGGTTCTTTGACATCGTCGTGGGCGGTGACAGCCTGTCCACCCGCAAACCCGATCCCGAGATGTTATTTGCCGCGCTTGATGGGGCCGAAAACGCGCTTTATGTGGGCGACAGCGAGACGGACGCCGAAACCGCGCAGCGCGGCAAGGTCGCCTTTCTGCTGTATACCGAAGGCTACCGCAAGACCCCGGTCGAGGCACTGCCGCATACGGCACGTTTTTCGGACTTCACAGACCTTCTCGCGCTGGTGCAGCGTTATCTGTAACGGCCCCCGGCGGGCGCGCTGTTAGCCTGCCGGTGTCGCACATCGATGCACATGGATTGCACATCAGAAGTGCACGCATTGTGACCAGGAAAAACGCTTTCCTTTCTGGCCACTAACCATGATTCGCACAGGCTTGGCCCGAGATTACGACCGATACTTGAACACGCCCGTCCCCTTGGCGATCACCTCACCCGTTTCATCGGCAATCTGAGCTTCAGCAAAAAACGTACTCTTGCCGCCGCCGGTCTTCCACCCCTCACCCTTCAGCATCACACCCCGAGGACGTGACAGATACTGCACGTTCAGGTTCAGCGTCAGGCACATCTGCCGCCGCTCCGGGTCGCCCGTCCAGCACCCAGCATAGCCCATGACCGTGTCCAGCAAGGATGCGTGGACCCCGCCATGTGGATTGCCGTGCCGGTTCATCAAGAACGCCTCAAGCGGTACATCAAACGCGGCATAACCCTCGCGCCAATCGGTCATCGTCATCCCAAGGTGTGCGGCAAAGGCATAAGCATCCTCGCGAAAAGCCTCATCCATAACGGTGCCGTGCCTCCAACCCAAGTTTCGCAAACAACGGCACATAAGCACCCAGTTTCAATGCCTTTTCCGGGTTCGCCGCATTGCCGTCAAGGGCGCGTTTCTTGACCCCCTGCAGGATTGCCGCCATGCGAAAAAACGCAAAGGCGACGTAAAAGCCAAGACTGTCGATCCCGTCGATGCCGCGCCGCCCACAATAGGCCGCCACAAAATCCTCATCCGACGGCAGGCCCAGCGCCGCCCGGTCCACCCCCGCCAACCCGCGCCCGTCGGCCCCCGGCGGAAGCTGCCACTGCATCAAAACGCCGGCCAGATCGGCATAGGGATGTCCCAGCGTCGACAATTCCCAATCCAGCACCGCGACACAGGCGGGCCCGTCAGCGGCAAACAGCAAGTTGTCGATCCGGTAGTCGCCATGCGCCAACGTCCGCTGCCCGTCTTCTTCGGGCAGCGCCTCATCCAGCCACGACATCAGCGTTTCCATATCGCGCAGTTCCTCTGTCTCCGATGCGCGATATTGTTTGGTCCAGCGCCCCAACTGGCGGGTGTGATAATTCCCCGGCGCGCCGAAATCCTCCAACCCGGCTGCAGCCAGATCAACGTCATGAATCGCGGCCAAAACCCGGCTCATTTCGTCCATAATCGCCGCACGCCCCCTTGGCGTGTCGTCAGGCAATGAAGGATCGACGAGGTTGCGCCCGTCGATATGTTCCATGACATAGAACATCGACCCCAGAACTGTGTCGTCCTCGCACAGCGCGAACATGTGCGGAACCGGCACGGATGTTCCGACCAGCGCCCGTTGCACACGAAACTCCCGGTCCACCGCATGGGCGGATTTCAACAGGGTCCCGGTGGGCTTGCGCCGCAGCACATAGGCGCCCGAGGGACTGTCCAGCCGGAATGTCGGATTGGACTGGCCCACCACGAATTTCTCGGCCCTGACAGGCCCTTGAAACCCCGGCACATGGGCCTTCATCCACGTTCCCACCCGCGCCAGCTCGCCCTTGTCCATGCCGTCCCCCTAATTTTTCTTTGAAAATACTCAACTTGCGACAGCAGATTTCAGATTTTCTCGTTGGCGTATTTGCGCAATTCGGCCCGCGCCACCTGACGGCGGTGCACCGCGTCGGGACCATCGGCGAACCGCAGCGTACGGATATGCGTCCACATAAAGGCCAGATCATAGTCCTGACTGATCCCGCCCGCGCCATGCAGCTGCATCGCCTCATCCACAACTTTGCCCGCCATCAGGGGGGCCACCACCTTGATCTTGGAAATCCACGGCTGCGCGGCACGCACACCGGCGGTATCCATCATCCAGGCCGCCTTGAGGCACAGAAGGCGCGCCATCTCAATCTCCATGCGGGCATTGGCGATAATGTCATGGTTGGCCCCCAGATCGGCGATGCGCTTGCCAAAAGCCTCGCGCGACAATCCGCGCCTGCACATCATCTCCAGCGCCTTTTCCGCCTGTCCAATGGCGCGCATGCAGTGGTGGATACGCCCCGGTCCCAACCGCCCCTGCGCCACCTCGAACCCGCGTGCCTCACCCAGCACAACATGGGATGCGGGAATGCGCACGTCAGTAAACCGCAGGTGCATGTGCCCGTGCGGCGCGTCATCCTGCCCAAAGACCTGCATGGGGCGCAGGATTTCTATCCCCGGCGTGTCCGCATCCATAACGAACATCGTGTGGCGGGCATGTTTCGCCGCTTGTGGATCGGTATTGGCCATCACGATGTACAGACCACAGCGCGGATCTCCCGCGCCGCTGATCCACCATTTCTCACCGTTCAGGACATAATCATCGCCGTCCTTCTTCGCCTCAAACGCCAGTTGTGCCGCATCGGATGACGCCACATCCGGCTCTGTCATTACATAGGCTGATCGGATGTCCCCCTCCAGGAGGCGAGTCAGCCAACGCTCTTTCATCCAGTCGTCGCCGTAGCGCTCCAGCACTTCCATATTGCCGGTGTCGGGCGCGTTACAGTTAAAGACCTCCGCCGCGATGCTGACCTTGCCCATCTCCTCGGCCAGATAGGCATATTCCACGGTTGTCAGCCCATAGCCGCGGTCCGACCCGGTCAGCCAGAAATTCCACAACCCACGCTCTTTCGCCAAAGCCTTGAGCCCGTTCAGGATCTCCAATTGGCGAGGCACATGCTTGAACCGATCACCCGAAGGATGTGTCCCGACCAGCGCGTGAAACTCCGCATCCAGCGGAGCAATGTCGTCCTCAATCATCCGGCGCACCTGCGCCACCAGCGGTTTCACCCGCTCCGTCAGTCCAAGATCCATGGATCCCTCCCAAATTGTCCCAAGCCGCGCGTGCACTTTTCGGCGCGCGCGGGTGGGCGTGGGGCGTCGCGCCGAAAAATGCGCGCGCGGCGCCTCACCTCAAGTACATTCGTGTGATCCAGTTGGCGACAAGCGCCGGCCGCGCCGCGCCCTCGATTTCGACCTCGACGTCCCAATGCACGTCCAGCCATCCATCCCCCTCATCCACGCTGGCCACGGCAAACCGCCCTCGCACCCGGAGCCCCACCCGCACGGGTGAGACAAAGCGGATGCGGTCAAAACCATAGTTCACACTGGACAGAATGCCCGGGATCCCCTCCATCACCTGATAGGACATCATCGACAACATCGACAGCGTCAGGAACCCATGCGCCACGGTGCCGCCAAAGGCGGTCCTAGATGCCCGTTCCGCGTCCAGGTGGATGAATTGCCAGTCCTCCGTCGCATCCGAAAATGCCTTGACCCGCGCCGCATCCAACGACACCCAAGCGCTTTCGCGCGGGGCAAGATCGCGCAGATCGTCAGCCAGCATCGGGCAACACATAATCTGCGAACCGCTGCCGCAGAGTCAGCTTTGACACCTTGCCGGTGGCTGTCAGCGGCAGATCCTCGACAAATTCCATGGCATCGGGCAATTGCCATTTCGCCAGGTGTTCCAGCAGCATCCCGTGTATCTCCTCCAGCGTGGGAAGATCGCCCGCGTCACGCGGCACAACAATCAGCAGAGGTCGCTCATCCCATTTTGGATGCGGCACAGCGATCACCGCACAATTGGCCACCTTTGGATGGGCAATGGCGATGTTCTCCAGATCCAGCGAACTGATCCACTCACCGCCGGACTTGATCAGATCCTTGGCCCGGTCCTGAATATACAGAAAGCCGTGCGGGTCGATGCTGGCCACATCCCCGGTCCCAAACCAGCCGTCCGCATCGAAGGCCCCCTTTGAGGCCGCCTCATTGTTGAAATACCCTGCGATGACGGCATTGCCACGCACATAAAGTTCGCCCACCGCCTTGCCGTCATGAGGTTGTCTGACGCCATCCTCATCGGAAATCTTCAGCTCGACACCGAACAATCGTCGTCCTTGCTTGGACTTGGCCGCCATGCGATCTTCGAACGGCAGGTTTTGCATCGGCGGCGACAATTGGCCATGGGTGCCCACCGGGCTCATTTCTGTCATACCCCAGGCGTGGCAGACGTCCACCCCCCGACCTTCGAAAAACGCAATCATGGCGCGCGGCGCGGCGGACCCGCCAATCACCAGCTGATCCAGCGCGGATGGCATGGCATCGCGCGCCTCGATCTCGGCCCGCAGGCCCAGCCAGACGGTGGGTACCCCCCACGCGGCTGTGACCTGTTCACCTTCCATCAGGTCAAAGATGGATGCCCCGTCCAGCTTGCCGCCCGGCATGATCAAGGATGCGCCGACCAAAGGCGCGGCATAGGGCAGCCCCCATGAATTGACGTGAAACATCGGCACCACCGGCAGGATGCGCGCGCCATCGTGAAGCGACCGTGGCACTGTCACTGACAGAAAAAGCGCGTGCAGAACCGTGGACCGATGCGAATACAGCGCGCCTTTGGGATGCCCTGTGGTGCCCGATGTATAGCACAGCGCCGCCGCCGCATCCTCTGACACCAGCGGCCAATCAAACGCCTCCGCCTGCCCGGCCAACACGTCCTCATAGCACAGCCAATCCAGCTTGCCCTCCGGCATATGCGCCCGGTCTGTCATGGCCACCAGCTTTATCCCGGCGGGCAAATGTTCAGCCAGGGCTTCGACCAGCGGCACAAAGGTCAGGTCGACACACAGAACCTCATCCTCGGCATGTTGGATGATATAAACCATCTGCTCTGCCGACAGGCGCGGGTTGATCGTGTGACAGACCGCCCCCATGCCAGAGATCGCATAATACAGTTCAAAGTGGCGGTAGCCGTTCCAGGCCAGCGTCGCCACCCGGTCGCCCTGTTCGACACCCAGCCCGGACAACCCATGCGCCAGTTGCGCAGCGCGGGCATAGGCCTGGGCATAGGTTTCACGGTGAATATCCCCTTCAGTCCGCACCGAGACGATCTCCGCCCCCGGATGCGCCTGCGCCGCGTAATCAAGAATCTCAATGATCCTCAGCGGCATATGCATCATCATGCCTTGCATCCAGCCCTCCCTTGCCGATACCTCACGTCCCGCTAGACTGTGCGAGAGCGCGCCCCGCGTGCAACCGTTTTTCCCAAATTGTGACGCAAGGATTCCCCATGACCAGCCAGATGCAGCGCATTGCCCTTGCCCGACGGCCGTCGGGCCATCCAGTGGCCGAAGATTTCGCGCTCAAGACCGATCTGACGCCCGTCCCCGCACAGGGTGAGGTGCTGATTGAGGTCACACACCTGTCCCTTGACCCCTACATGCGCGGCCGCATGGATGACGTGAAAAGCTATGCGCCCTCCGTCCAGATCGACGGCACCATGACCGGTCAGGGCGTTGGTCGCGTGGTCACGGCCCCCGGCACGGATTTTGCACCCGGGGACATGGTCACAGGCATGACCGGATGGGCCAGCCACACCGTTCTGCCCGCGGCAGAGGTGCGTCGCCTTGACGACGCCCTGCCCCCATCGACAGCCCTAGGCGTGCTGGGCATGCCGGGCTTCACCGCCTGGACCGGGCTGCGCGAATACGGTCGCCCCAAGGCGGGTGAAACGCTGGTCGTGGCGGCAGCCACTGGTCCGGTGGGATCGCTGGTCGGTCAACTGGCCAAGGCGGCGGGCCTGCGCACCGTTGCGATTGCAGGCGGGGCCGAAAAGTGCCGCCTTGCGGTTGAAACCTTCGGCTTTGACGCCGCCATCGACCACCGCGCCTATGACGACGCCTCTGCCCTGCGCAAGGCGATTGCGGCAGAGGCACCTGACGGCGTCGACATCTACTGGGAGAACGTCGGCGGTAAGGTGCTGGAAGCGGTGCTGCCGCTGATGAACGTGCATGGCCGCATCCCGATCTGCGGCGCGATTTCATGGTATGGCGGGACCGAGGATTGCGCCGACCGCCTGCCCGCAGTCTGGCGATCCATTCTGGTCAAGCGATTGTCGGTGAACGGCTTTATCATCTTTGACCACTGGGGCAATTTCCCCGCCTTCCTGCAAGAGGTCGGCCCCAAGGTCGCGGCGGGCGAACTGTCGTTCCTTGAGGATGTCGCCGAGGGGTTGGAGAACGCGCCAGACGCCTTCATGGCCATGTTGAAGGGCGGCAACACGGGCAAGCAGATCGTCAAGATCGCAGACTGATCTTGCCGCGCTCAGGCCCCGATCACCATCGGGGCCACCAACCGCCGAAGGGTCGAGATCACGCTAAGCGGCGTGATCCGGCCCGTCCTTGGGTTGTCGTCGGACGGAATGCCCTCAATTGTCATGTTCATGTTGGCGCTGTCGGAAATGACAGTGATGCTGTGCGTATTGCGGTCCACGGTCGGGTCGGCCCACACCTCGACCTGCGTGCGTTCGGTGCCGATTCCGGCAAGGCCTAGCGCCACGGCGACGTTTGTATTCGCGGGAAACCCCTTGATCGCGTCCTGCGCCGATCCGGTGAAGCATTGAACCGGGGCGGTCAGGCCGTCCAGATCCAGTCCCATCTTTTCAATCGCGGGAGCTCCTTTCAGGCTGGCGGGCGGTTTTCGGGTGACAATCGTCACGCTGTCAATTTTGCCCTGCGCGGCGGCCTGCACCGCATCCAGCCCCAACAATGCGCCCGATGGCACCAGAATACGTCCGCCTGTTCGGGTGGCGATCTCCGTGAGATGTGGCGCGCCAAGCAGCCCGCCAACGCTTGCCACCACGACGATCTTGCCAGCCTCAAGCGTGGGTCGGGCAACCTGATCCAACAGATGTGCCGGACAGCATTCGACGACCACATCGGCGGTCGCGGCCAGTGCGTCCAGTGAAAGCACATCGTAACTGCTCCGGAAATGCCTGGCCATGTGGGCCTTGGCCTTGGTGGCATCGCGCGCTGAGACCGCGACAAGCTCCAGCCCGTCGATGCCTTGATCCAGTGCCGCCGCGACCGCCTTGCCAATGGCACCAAAGCCGCCCACGGCCACCTTGAGAGTGCATTTTGCCATATTTTTTTTTGCCTCACGTTCAAGAGCACGCCGATCAAACAGCGGGGCCGTCCACCTCGGCCTCTAGCGCCAGTGGTGCCGGTGCACCCGCCAGATCATCTACCCGCAGCGGCCCCGAAGGCCGCGCCAGCCGGTTGCGCACCACCCAGAAAAGCCGCGACTGTGCCCGTGTGATCGCCACATAGGCCAGCCGCTTCCACAAGGGTTGCCCGGCCTCGTTGCGACCAGCCCTTGCTGCGGCAAACAGATCGGGGGCAAAGACCTGCACTGCCTCCCACTGGCTACCCTGCGCCTTGTGAATCGTCACCGCCGCCCCGTGCAAAAAGGTCGCCCCCATCCGCGCCGCATAGGGCAGGAACGGTTCTTCCTCGTCAGGCATCTCGATCTTGACGATGGACGCTGCGGACACCTGCGGCTCCATCGCGCCAACCACATGCAGGCGCGAAAACCCCGGCTTTTTGCCGGGTCCAAGATAAATCACCTGCGCGCCCTTGATCAGGCCGCGCGCCTCAAGATCCAGCCGTTTCTTGCGGTGTTTCAGCGGCAGTTCCAGCCCGTCACAGATCAGCGGTTCACCGGGCAACAGGCTATCGGCGGGGGCGTCATGCACGCGGCGGAAGGCGTTGATCAGCCGAATGCGCGTGGCATTGCGCCAGACCAACACGGGAGAGCGTGCCATCAGGTCAACCTCGACCCGATTGGCAAACACAACCCGGTCGTCGCGCCGCGACGCATCCTCGACCATACGTTCAAAATCTTCGAACCCAAGGGCGGGATCGGCCAGCGCATGCGCCAGATCAAGGATCGGGTTATCGGCCGCCTGCCGGTGCACGCGGCTCAGCTCGCGTTTCTGGCTGTCTTTCAATCCGTCAAACACCATCTTGCCCGATTGGTTGACGGGCGCCAACTGCGCCGGGTCGCCAAACAGGACAAGGTTAGGAAAAATCTCCTGCAAATCCTCGAACTGACGTTCGTCCAGCATCGAGGATTCGTCGACAAAGCCTATGTCCAACGGCTCTTCGCGCCGCTTCCAGCCGGTGATGAAATCGCTTCCCCTCAGGCCTGCCGCCGCCAATGCGGCCGGAACCGATTTGTGCAGGGCATAAACTGCCAGCGCGCGTTCCAGTGCCACATCGGTCAGCCCCTCTATCTGTGGCCGCTCGTCTTCATTGCCCATGAGCCATTCGGCGATCTTTTCGTACTCGGGGTCATAAACTGGCGTATAGATGATCCGGTGGATTGTTGTCGCCGGGACGCCACGCATCCGAAGCACGCTGGCCGCCTTGTTGGTGGGTGCCAGCACCGCAAGAGTGCGCTTGTCGCGTGACCGCCTGCTTTCGTAATCGCCAGAGACTGTTTCGACCCCGACTGCCTCCAACGCCTTGACCAATTCAGCCAGTAGCAGCGTCTTGCCGCTGCCTGCTTTGCCCATCAAGGCCATGACACGCGCCCGCCCCTCCTGCGCCGGAAGGCACAGCCCCTCGTCCAGGTCGACGCCGGCGGCGCGCAAGAGATCTGTCACGCTGTCATAAGCAGCGGCCTGATCGTCGGAAAATACAAGGGAGGGCAAGGTCATGCCGGACAATACCGCGCCGGGCTGAGGGCCACCAGAACCCTTTACATCTTCTTCTTGGTTCAAATACTCATTTCTGCCGCTGACGGCCCTGCCGCCTTGGCCGGGAATGGAAAACGCGCGCAGGGATCACCCTACGCGCGTTTTGAAGCATCAATTGGATTTACCTGTGTCCAAAGTTCCTCAGGCCGCTTCCAGTTCCTTGGGCACCACGATGTCGCCAAACGACCGCGCGAACCACCGCTTGGACATCTCCGGCGTGATACCTGCGCTTTTTGACACCTGCGCCTGTGCAGCCGGGGTAAACTCCCACAGTCCGACACTGATCTGTTCGCGGCCCTCGCCCTGCTGGCCGAGCACTTCCGGCGAAGAGCCGATGCGACGGTAGATCCGCACCATGCGTGCATCGAAGACACCGACATAGTGCTCTACGCCGAATTCCTGCATGACCTCACCCCCGGCCAACATCAGCGCCGCCGCAACGCCCGGAGTGGCACCACGGGCCAGACAGAACCGGGTGCATTCCCAGATCAACGGCGACTGGATGCGCACGCCGTCGGTCAGGTGAACAAAATGATCGTTGACCATGGTGCGGCCCACTGTGGGCAGCAACCGCATCGAGCCACCATGAGTGCCGTCAGCGTTTTCCCAGATGACATACAGCGGGTTCTCATTGTCGTATTCGTCGCGCTCAAGACCATGCTCGTCGACGGACACTTCCCAGCCCAGACGCGTTTTGAACTGGTCGGCGCGGTCGCGGAACATCGCTTCGGCGAGCTTCGGGAACTTGTGCAGGTCGGTGCCGTAGATGTAGCGGATCATTTTCGATTTCCCCTCGGAATGTAAATTCGATGAGGAGAGATTGCCGACGAACTGGTTAACGAGATTCAACCTGAGCGCGCGCAGCCCGAACACACGCTTTACCAAAACGCGTTTTCAGACCACGATCACGCCCCGACTAAGGGCCCGTGCGACCGCATGAGTGGTGTTCAGTGCGCCCAGTTTATGTCGGGCGCTTTCGACATAGACCCGCAAGGTATGCTCAGAAATCGAAAGAGTATCAGCAGCTTGCGCCCTGCTGTAGCCTACTGCAAGCAGCGTCATGGCTTCGATCTCACGCGGGGACAAGGACTGTGAGGCCTCTGGCGTGCGACCAGGTTCGAATTCCAGCGCCTTCTGGTTGAAGTAATGCGCAATTAGGATCAGATCGCGCCGGTTGGTTACGGTGAAATCCTCCCATTCGGTGTCATTGCAATTGTGCGAAAGCGAGAACAGGGCGAATTGACCGTTGGGACCACGAAGAGGAATCGAAAACCCTTGGTTGCCGATGCCATAGGCGATGGCATCCTGCATGAGCGCGCGCGCAGCCTTGCCAGACCAGTCGAGCCGCTTCCAGTCCACAGGGTGAAACCGCTGATAGCAGCCCACCACCACCGGATCGACACGCAAATAGCCTTTCTCGACGTAGCGGTTGACCCATTCCAGGTCATAGGTGCCGCAACCGTACTGTTCGCCATTGCTGTTGACCCAGTGATAGACAATGTGGTCGACCCCATAGCTGTCCCGCAATTCCTCGATCAGGATTTGCAGATCCTCGAGTCCCTCAGCGGATTCGAGCCGCTCGATCAGTCCGTCCAGTCGCAGTGCGTTTCCCGACAAAAAGCCCAATGCCATTACCCTCGGCCTGGGACGCAATCTCTGCCTGCGCGACGAAAGATGCATCATCCAGCTGCGCGGCCAACGACTGCATGCCATTTGCCCGAGCGAATGATTTCAGGTCAGTGAGAACGTCCAAAATCCAGTCATGTCCCATGATCAGCCTCGTGTATAGATGGTTAACGCTTCATTAAAACAACCTTAGCACGCAGCCGAACATGCCGAAATTCGCGGAATCTTCCTCCCCAGAAATAGCGAGGGGGCGTTTCGGCAAGTATCTGAATCTGTTCAAACCGGGTCTCAAACGCAAAACGCCCGCGATGCCAAAGGCGATTCGCGGGCGTCAGACAGACCGGGATCGGCGGCCAAAGATTACTTGCGGGCGGCCAATGCATCCTCAAGTGTACGCAGTCCGGTCTTGGGTGCCTGCACCAGCACCGACATGTTGCCAGGCTTGTGTTCATTGCGCAGCATCTTCATGTGGGCGTCCGGGATCTCGGCCCAGGGGAACACCTCGGACATGCAGGGATCAAGACGCCGCTCGATCATCAGCCGGTTGGCCGATGCCGCTTGCTTGAGGTTGGCAAAGTGAGAACCTTGCAGGCGCTTCTGGTGCATCCACATGTACCGCACGTCAAAGGTGCAGTTGAACCCGGACGTGCCAGCACAGATCACGACGATGCCGCCCTTCTTGACCACCAACGTGGAGACCGGGAAGGTCGCCTCACCGGGGTGTTCGAACACCATGTCGACGCTGACGCCCTTACCGGTGATCTCCCAGATCGCCTTGCCGAACTTGCGCGCCTCTTTCAGCCACGCGTTGTATTCGGGCGAATTCACGATAGGCAGTTGGCCCCAGCAATCGAAATCCTTGCGGTTGATCACGCCTTTGGCGCCCTGTGCCATCACGAACTCACGCTTGCTTTCGTCCGAGATCACACCGATCGCATTTGCACCCGCCGTGTTCGCCAGTTGGATCGCGTAAGATCCCAGGCCGCCCGACGCGCCCCAGACCAGGACGTTCTGGCCCGGCTTCAGCTCATGCGGATGGTGGCCGAACAGCATCCGGTACGCGGTGGCCAACGTCAGCGTGTAACAGGCGCTTTCCTCCCAGGTCAGATGCTTGGGACGCGGCATCAGCTGCTGTGCCTGCACCTTTGTGAACTGCGAGAACGACCCGTCACCGGTTTCATACCCCCAGATCCGCTGGGTGGGGGAAAACATCGGGTCGCCGCCGTTGCATTCCTCATCGTCGCCGTCGTCCTGATTGCAGTGGATGACAACCTCGTCGCCGACTTTCCAGGTCTTGACCTTGTCGCCCACCTTCCAGACGATTCCGGCGGCGTCGGACCCGGCGATGTGGTAGTCCTGACCATGCACGTCAAACGGCGAAATCGGCTGACCCAGACCGGCCCAAACGCCGTTGTAATTGACGCCTGCCGCCATCACCAGAACCAGCACCTCATGGCTGTCGATGTCCCAGACATCGACCACTTCCTGCTGAAAGCTCTGATCGGGCTCGCCATGACGATCACGGCGGATCGCCCACGCGTACATTTTTTTGGGGACGTAGCCCATCGGGGGCATTTCGCCGACTTCGTAGAGGTCTTTTTCCGGCGCATCATATTGAGCGATGTTCGTTTGCGTATCCAGAGCCATATCGGTCTCCTGTAGGCCAGAGTGGACGGGTTGACCGGTTCTGCGGTGCAGAATCGCGGCGTCTGACCATCGGAATATTCGGCGCCACGCAACATTGCAACATCAGTTGCTTCGTTTTTGTAATTTTATGACCCTGCGCATGCAGAAAGACCAATGCGAGCGCAGCATCCAGCCACCGACGTGTCGTCAGCACACTTCGCCAAATGCCTCGCGAACAAGGCGGATGTGGTTGTTCAGAACAGGTGGTCGATGGAACGCGCGTAGTAGGCGGCCAAGGGCGCCCCCTGCGGCGTGAGATGGAACAGTCCGTCCCGTTCCTCCACCAAACAACGCTCTATCATGGCGCGCAGGCCAAACTCGACGCTGTAATCACGGTTGTTCCGGGCGAGATGGACATGCGCCTCCGGCAGGTCGGCCACTGCGTCGGAAAAGCCTCGTTCCAGTTCGGCGCGGCTTTGCGGGCCACGCAAAAGAAGATGTGCGACAAGGGGCACCGGCAGGACCGGGATAATGGCCGCTATCCGCGCCATAAGTGTCTCAGCCAAAGTCGCGGCATCTTCGGCAAGCGCCGGATGACCGCGCAATGACAAGGGAGGACCAAAGCTGACCGCCGCATAGCCAAAACGGTGGAACCGCCCGGTCAGGCGCAGCCAAACTTGACGAAGGACAGACCGAATGACGCGCGTGACGGAGGCATCAAACCGGCGCGGCCCTCGACGATCGGCGGCAATCAACACCTTGTCTTCCAAGACGCGATCATAATTCAGTCCCACCGGAACAAATACGACATCGCGGCTTGTAAGATCGAGATCGTCAAGAAGATAGGCCAGCAGCCCCAGTTTCGGCTGCGCAAGTGCGCCATCCAGACTTAGCCCGCCTTCAGGAAAAATCGCCTGGGTCACGCCGCCGCTGGTCGCCATTTGGACGTAGCGTCGCAAAACCTTGCGGTACAGCCCATCGCGCGATTTCCGCCTGATGAAATACGCCCCCATAGAGCGGATAAGCCGCGACAGGGGCCAGACACGCGCCCATTCACCCACTGCATAGGACAGGGCCGACCGGTTGGCGGCCAGATGCGTGACCAGCACATAATCCATGTTGGATCGGTGATTCATGACAAAAACCACCGTGGCCTCCGCGTCGATTGCGGCAAGCCCTTCGCCGTCATGACGCCCCAGCCGAACGCGATACAAGGTATTCGACAACCAACGCGCAAAGCGCAGGCCAAGGCCGAAATAGGCAAAAGCGGAAAACGACGGTACAATCTCACGCGCGTACCGACGGGCCTGCTCAAAGGCGACATCCTCGCGCAACCCGTGTTCAGCGGCATGTTCGACAATCGCCTGAGTGACGTCCGGATGATACAACAGGCGCTGGATCAGATCGTATCGGCGCAGCAGGCGAAAGGGTTCGATCGGACGCTCCAACCGTTGGTTCAACTGCGCCACGGCGCGTTCAAGCCGACGCCGCAGAACCCAACGCACCGATGGAAACAGAAAGTGCGTCGCAAAACTGACCACCGCAAAGGCGAGGATCAAGGCAAAGAGCCAAAACGGCAGGGATACTTGCGACGTCATTGCGGAAACTCTTGCAGGGGCGTGTCCAGGCGGCAAGGGGCAGGTATCGCCGAGCGGTGTTTTTACAAACGAGGCGGTTTAACCTCAACCCGTGTCGATTTGGTCAAAACCGACCGCATCACCCCTAAACCCAAGCTCCGCCGCGCCGCAGCAGATTGCGCTTGTCCCGAAGTCGGCCCATGCTGCATCTGCTCGCGCTGCGACGCGGCGAATTGACAGAGACATAATCTTTCGCGTATCCCAGTCAAAACGCAACAAGATTGCCGAACACGATTCATGCCTGACGGAGGCCCCGATGACCGAAACCCAGATGCCGCAACGCGACAAACCCTGGCTAATCCGCACATATGCAGGTCATTCGACGGCCAAAGCCTCGAACGAATTGTATCGCGGCAATCTGGCCAAGGGACAGACCGGCCTGTCGGTCGCTTTCGATCTGCCGACACAGACGGGTTATGACAGTGACCACATTCTGGCACGCGGCGAGGTCGGCAAGGTTGGCGTGCCAGTCTGCCATCTGGGCGACATGCGAGCTTTGTTTCAGGATATTCCGCTGGAACAGATGAACACCTCGATGACGATCAATGCGACCGCCCCCTGGCTGCTGTCGCTGTATATCGCTGTGGCCGAGGAACAGGGCGCGGATGTGTCAAAACTGCAAGGCACTGTGCAGAACGACCTGATCAAGGAATACCTCAGCCGGGGCACCTATATCTGCCCGCCGAAACCCAGCCTGAAACTGATCGGCGACGTCGCAGAGTACTGCTATACCAATGTGCCCAAGTGGAACCCGATGAACGTGTGTTCCTATCACCTGCAAGAGGCGGGCGCGACACCCGAACAGGAACTGGCCTTTGCACTGGCCACGGCCACGGCGGTTCTGGATGAACTGAAGACCCGCGTCCCGGCAGAGGATTTCCCGACACTGGTCGGGCGGATCAGTTTCTTTGTGAACGCCGGTATCCGGTTTGTGACCGAGATGTGCAAGATGCGCGCCTTTGTGGATCTCTGGGATGAAATCTGTCGCGACCGCTATGACGTGGAAGACCCAAAGTACCGTCGTTTTCGCTATGGTGTGCAGGTGAACAGCCTTGGCCTGACCGAGCAACAGCCGGAAAACAACGTCTACCGCATCTTGATCGAGATGCTGGCTGTCACCCTTTCGAAAAATGCCCGCGCGCGCGCCGTACAATTGCCCGCGTGGAACGAAGCGCTTGGCCTGCCCCGGCCCTGGGATCAGCAATGGTCGATGCGCATGCAACAGATCATGGCCTATGAAACCGACTTGCTGGAATTCGACGATCTGTTTGACGGCAACCCGGCGGTGGATGCCAAGGTCGAGGTGTTGAAACAGGGGGCGCGCGCCGAACTGGCCAATATCGACAGCATGGGTGGCGCCGTCGAGGCCATAGAATACATGAAGGGGCGGCTGGTCGACAGCAATGCCGAACGGTTGAACCGCATCGAACGTGGAGAGACCGTGGTGGTGGGCGTCAACAAGTTCACCCACGGCGAACCCAGCCCGCTGATGGACGCGGACGGCGGCATCATGACGGTCGATCCGGCGATGGAACAGGATCAGATCGACCGACTGGATGGATGGCGGCACGCGCGGAACGACGGTGAGGTCCGTGCAGCACTGGCAGACCTGCGCGCGGCCGCTGCCGAAGGGCGCAACGTGATGCCCGCCTCTGTTGCCTGCGCCAAGGCGGGCGTGACCACCGGCGAATGGGCGGCGCAGATGCGCTCTGTATTTGGCGAATACAGAGGCCCCACAGGGGTATCGCGATCGGTGTCCAACAAGACAGAAGGGCTGGAGGATCTGCGCGAAGCGGTGAACATGGTGAGCGACCGGCTGGGCACCCGGCTGCGGTTTTTGGTGGGGAAGCCGGGGCTCGACGGGCATTCGAATGGCGCTGAACAGATCGCGTTCCGGGCGCGGGATTGCGGCATGGAGATCGACTACGAAGGGATCCGCCTGACACCGGAACAGATCGTCGAAGCGGCGCGCGAGGGCGCGCATGTGGTCGGTCTGTCGATTCTGTCCGGCAGCCATATTCCACTGGTCGAAGACCTGATGGAGCGGATGCGGGCAGACGGGCTAGGCCATGTGCCGGTGATCGTCGGCGGCATCATTCCGGATGAAGACGCGCGGCGCTTGAAAGCGATGGGAGTTGCACAAGTCTATACTCCCAAGGATTTTGAGTTGAACACGATCATGCGCGATATTGTTACTCTTGCCGATCCTGCCTCTGTCGCCGCAGAGTAAAAGACGTCAAACGCCCTGTCTTCGACACAAAGCCCCGCATTTCCTGCGGGGCTTTTGCGTTTTCTGCCGCTATTTAGCGTCAAACCTTCGAGTCCGGGACGGCTTTGTTGCGCAAAGTCGGTAACGTCCGGAGTTCCCCTTTCCCCGGACGCAATTATCCCACAGGCTCTGTGACGGGTATGCCGAGCGCGGTGTAGCCGTTGAGCACGGCGGCGCGGATCTGAAGTTCGGCGACCTGACGATCGAAGTCGCGCGCCATGAGGCTCTGCCCCAGCAGCTTCACGCAATGCATCTTCGTCTCGGCGCGGCTTCGTCGGTGGTATCCGCTCCATTTTCTCCAGATGGCGCGGCCAAGGTATTTCGAAGCGCGCAGCGCCTCGTTCCGAGCGATAGCCCCTGCAGTCGATGGCTTCCACGGCTTGGCATTCTTGCGCGGCGGTATGACG
>NZ_FZON01000059.1 GCF_900188425.1 Antarctobacter heliothermus | reverse complement strand
ACCGCCCAGTCGAGGCCGACCAGGCTCAGTAGGCTTTCAACGAACCCGGTCGTCTGCCGGAGCGCCATGCCGAAAAGGACTTTCATCGTCAGGCATGCCTGGATCGCGGCGTCGCTATAGAGCGGCTGCCGGCCTCGCTTGCCGGTCGGCGGTGGCACCCAGACCATGTCCGGGTCGAACCAGATCGTCAGGGAGCCGCGCTGCTTCAGCGCTTCGTTGTAGGCCGGCCAGTTCTTGGTCTTGTAGCTCGGCGGGATCGGTCTGCTCATGCAGGACAGCTACCACGCTGGATTCACGAGATGAATCCCTCAACCAGCCTTTGCGCAACAAAGCCCCTTGGCGGGTATTGCTATCAGCCTGATATGTCAGACCCGGATCGCCCGGTGTTTCTGCGCCCCGCAGAGGCCGAGGCCCGGTCCGCGTGACCTGCGCCTAGTCGGCTGGGTCCGCGTCGCGCTGGGGGGCGTAAAGTTTGATCTTTTCACCTAGGGCCGCTTTGCGCAGCGGCTTGGTCAGGTAGTCGTTCAGACCGGCCTCCAGGATGCTTTCGCGATCTCCTGCCATCGCATGGGCGGTGACGGCAATGATCGGAACCGGGGGGCCGCCATTCTCCAGCGTGCGGATTTCACGCGTCGCCTGTTTGCCATCCATCTGCGGCATGGAGATATCCATGAAAATCATGTCGGGACGCCTTTCGCGGAACGCCTCGACCGCCTCTATCCCGTTATTGGCAAACCGCAGGGACACGTCGAAATCCTTGGCCATCTTGCGAAACACCAACTGATTTGTCTTGTTGTCTTCGGCCACGATCACATCCAGTGGCATCGAGAGTTCAGGCGTGGCGGCAGGTGTCTGAGGCGGGGCGGGGCGGGCCGGTGGCTCAACCGTGCGTGGTTCCGCGGCGGGTGTGTGGCTGGGATATTCGGCCGGCCCGATCTTTTCCAGCGTCGAGAACAGCATCCGGCGGGGCACGGGTTTCTGTAGGACGGCCGCCACCTCTGATCCTGCGAGTTTCCCGATCCGGGCCGGGTTGTTGGCCAACAGGATGACCGGAATATTCCGCCCACTGCGGCAAAGCTGCGCGGCCAGTTCCTGTCCGCTCATGTCAGGTAGATCCTGTTCGATCAGCAGCAGGTCGGGCCGGGTTTCGATGCGGTCGATGGCTTCAGAGCCGGTCTTGCAGAAGTCGGTCTTGAGGCCAATGATTTCCAGCTGTTTGGACAGGATGGCCCGGTTGGTGTTGTGGTCGTCCACGACCAGCACGCGTTTGAGGTGCTTGGGCAGGCTTGCGGTTTCGAACACCGCCGGTTCCTCTGCCGGCAAGAGGATGCGCAGGCCGAAACAACTGCCCTTGCCCAGATCGGATTCGGCCCAGACCTCTCCTCCCATCAGTTCGACAAGGCGGCGCGTGATGGCAAGGCCAAGGCCGGTGCCCTCGAATTTGCGGTTGCGTTCATCCTCGACCTGATTGAATTCGCCAAAAACATCGTCAACCTTATCCGGGGGAATGCCGATGCCGGTATCCTCGACCGTGATGTGGAGGGCGGTATCGCCGTCGCCATCGGGCACGCCGACCACACGCACCAGCACATGGCCCTGAACGGTGAATTTCACCGCGTTGCCCAGCAGGTTGGTCAGGATCTGGCGAATCCGGCCCGCATCCCCGATAAAGCGCGTCGGCAGGAACATGTCGAAATCCACGAACAGCGCGATGTCCTTGTCCCGCGCGGTGGGTTGCAACAGCATGACGACCTTATGGATCGCGCGTTCAAGATCAAAGGGTTCCGGGTGCAGTTGCAGCTTTTCTGCCTCGATCTTGGAATAGTCGAGGATATCGTTGATGATCACCAGCAGCGCCTCACCCGAGCTGCGGATGGTATCGGCATAAAGCTGTTGTTCCTCATTCAGCGTGGTGTCCATGAGCAGATCGGCCATGCCGACAACGCCGTTCATGGGGGTCCGGATTTCGTGGCTCATGTTGGCGAGAAAGGCGGATTTTGCGCGGTTGGCGGCCTCGGCGCGGGTCATCGCCTCTTTCAGTCGTTCCTGATCCTGCTTGATCTGGCTGATGTCCACCCGCAACCCGACACGCCCGCCGTCGCGCGTTCGGCGTTCGTAAATCCGCAGCCAGCGACCGTCCGTCAATTGCTGTTCATGTTCGGTTTCGGATAGCCGGAGCGCGGACAGCCGATCCTCCAGCCAGTCTTCTTCGCGGCCCTTGGCCTCTGCATATTGTCCGCGCGCCAGCCCATAGCGCAGGATGTCCTCAAAGCTGGCGCCGCGCTGCATGGCCGGGGCGCTGGCGGCGTAGATGTCCTTGTATTGCTGGTTGCACATCAGCAGACGATCTTCGGCGTCGTACATGACGAAACCGTCGGGCATTTCCTCGACCGCGGACCACATTCGCATCAGTCCGGTGATGTCGATTCCCAGACTGACGACCCCGCCGTCGGGCAGCCGCCGATCATTCAGCTTGACGAACCGGTTGTTCCACAGGCGCAGGGTTTCATTCGGGATCGGATCCATGTCCCAGCGGCCCCGCATCCGGCGGATCCAGTCTGCGCCTTGCTCTCCTTGCAGGTCGACGATCCCTTCGCCGACAAGAACACCCAGCACATTTTCATAGGGGGTGCCGGGTGCGATGCTTTCGATGCCTTCGAAGACTTGCAGATAGGCGGGATTGGCCAGTTCCAGGCACATTGTTTCATCATACATGGCAAAGCCGTCGCGCATGGTTTCCATCGCGCTCCATAGCTGATCGGTCACCACCTCGATCTTTTGCGTGGCCTCCCCCAGCTGGTGCATGACACGCTGGTTTTCGTCCCGGACCACTTTGACCTCTGTCCGGGTTTCCTGAATCTCATTGCGCAATTGCAGCGCGTGTTTACCAAGACGGCGGTTGGCCTCGAACAATTCGGCCTGTTTCTGGTCCAGCAGCCGCTCTGCGGCCAGTCGTGCGCGTCGTTCCTGGGCCAGGCGATCGGCCATGTCCATGCCATGCCCCTCCTTGCAGGCCACCTCTGACTCATGCGTCGCCGAGGTGAAAATCCTGTTAATCTGGGGGGAAGTTGGATGGGTGGGGTCAGGATTCCCTGACCCTGTCGAATCCTTGTCTTGGCGGGGCCTGCGTGGCACCATTGGATGCATTGTTCTGAAAGGAGCTTTTTATGCGGCGCATTGTTTTGGCTGCCCTGGCGGCTGTCGCGGGTTTGTCCTCGGCCCAGGCTCAGGCTCAGGAGATCATGCCAGACCGGCGATTCGTGATCACCCGGGATATCGATTATGTCGGGAATGACCTGCAAAGCCTGTTCGACACGACGCTGGATGCCTGTCAACGCGCCTGTCTGGATGCGACGGGCTGCATCGCTTTTACGTTCAATGCCCGCACCAATGCCTGTTTCCCCAAGGCAGAGGTAACGGACCGCGCCGCCTATGACGGGGCTGTCTCGGGCCGTGTCGTGGCCACTCCGACCGAGGCGCTGGATCTGGCCGAAACCCGCCGCCGCGACCTTGATTTCCTGCGCGACAACGACATCAGCCGCGCTCACCAAGAGGCGACGGATCTGGCCGTCCGCCATGGCGGTGGCCAGTGGACGGTCACGGCCCTGCTGGACGCGGCGCAAGAGGCGCGTGACAACGGCGATCTGAGCGACGCAATTCATTGGACGGGGGCGGCGCTGGCGCAAAACGACGATCCGGCACTGTGGCTGCAATACGGCCAATGGTCGGTCGACTATGCAGAGACCGTTCAGGGCGCCGACAAGCGCAAGTATTTTGGTCGTGCGCTGCTGGCCTCTGTCAACGGATACCTGCGCGCGGCCGAGGACAGCCAGCGCATCACCGCGCTTGTCGACATGGCCCACGCATTGGAGGCCGAAGATCGCGGCAGGGACATGATTCCTGCACTCAGACTGGCCGAAACGCTGGATGACCGTCCCTTCGTGACCGACATGCTGGACGATGCCATTGGCAAATACGGATTTCGGGTCGACGATCACCTTGTCGAGGCCGACACCGCAACGCCGCGTATTTGCGCCAGCTTCACAGAACCGCTGGTCCGCGCGGGGCAAGATTACGCGCCCTACGTCAAGCTGCCAGATCCGCGCCTTGCGGTGGTGCAGGACGATCAGCGCATCTGCGTGACCGGGGTCGAACACGGGGCGCGCTATACGATCACCTTCCGGTCGGGTCTTCCCGCCCAATCGGGTGAGACGCTGGTCCGCGATGTCCCGATCACCGCCTACGTCAGCGACCGCGCTCCGACGCTCAGCTTTCCGGGGCGCGCCTATGTGCTGCCGCGCACCGCTGATGCGGGATTGCCGATCGAAACCGTCAATCTGGATGAGGTCGATCTGGTGTTGCGCCGCGTGTCGGACCGCAATTTGGTCCGCGCCATCAGGGACGACTATTTTGGCCGTCCGCTGGGCCGCTATGATGAGGACTATTTCGCCCGCGACGTGGCAGAAGAAATCTGGCGCGGCACAGGTGTGGTTGAAAATCGCCTGAACGCTGACATGATGACCCGTCTTCCGATGGGCGATGTGCTAGGCGATCTGCCTGCAGGCATCTATGCGCTGACCGCGGCCGTGCCGGACCCCAAACAGGGCAATGAACGTCGCTCGACCCAGTGGTTCATCCTGTCCGACATTGGTTTGACAACCCTTCAGGGCACCGACGGGCTGACCGTCTTTGCCCGCGATCTTGGCAGCGCCGCACCGATGGACGGGCTAGAGGTCTCGCTGCTGGCAGAGGCCAACCGCGTGTTGGAGACCGTGACCACCGACGCCGCAGGTGTGGCGCGTTTTGCGCCTGGGTTGCTGCGTGGCGCGGACGGCAGCGCGCCTGCGCTGGTCATGGCCAAGCGGGGTGATGCGGATATCGCCTTTCTCTCGTTGACCGATCCGGCCTTTGACCTCAGCGACCGGGGCGTTGCGGGCCGCGCGCCTGCCGGTCCGTTGGATGCCTTTCTGGCCTTTGATCGCGGTGTCTATCGCGCAGGTGAAGAAATCAATGTCACCGCCTTGCTGCGCGATGCGCAGGCCGATGCGGTGGATGACGTGCCACTGACCGCCGTGCTGATCCGTCCCGACGGCGTGGAATATTCGCGCCACATTTCGGACGGGGGCGACGCGGGCGGGCATGTCTATACTCTGCCGCTGGGGCCGACAGTGCCGCGCGGAACATGGCGTCTGGCGGTCTATGCCGATCCCAAAGGAGAGGCGCTGGCCTCTGACACACTGCTGGTCGAGGATTTCGTCCCCGAGCGTATCGATTTTGACCTCAGCCTGCCGGACGGCCCGATCAACCCGCTGTCACCGCCCCTGCTGGGGGTCGATGCGCGGTATCTGTTCGGCGCGCCCGGCGCGGATCTGGACATCGAGGGCGAACTGCGGCTGTCTACACAGACCCGTTTGGACACCTTCCCCGGCTACCGTTTCGGACGCCACGACGACGATTCCGTCACCCGGATCGAGAGCTTTGATGCCGATCTGACTACGGACACCACGGGTGCCGCTCAACTGGTCCTGCCCATGCCTGACATCGACCCGCAGGGTCGGCCAATGGTTGCGACAGCCGTGTTGCGTCTGTCAGAGGCGTCTGGCCGTCCGGTTGAACGCTCTGTCTCGCGCCCGGTTGCGCCGCCGACGCCGATGATCGGCATCAAACCCGCCGCCGAGGAGGTCGCAGAGGGCGCCGAGGCGCGGTTCAGCGTGATGGCTGTCGGCCCCGATCTGCGTGCGCAGGAGATGGATGTCAGCTGGCAGGTCAACCGTGTCCGTACCCGCTATCAATGGTATCAGGACTACGGCAACTGGTACTGGGAGCCGGTGACCTCCCGCGAAACCGTGGCCCGTGGCGAGGGGACACTTGGCGCAGACCCGTTGCAGATCGCGGCCGAGGTCGACTGGGGCCAGTTCGAGGTTGTGGTGGAACGCAAGGACGGTGCCTATCTGGCCGCGTCGATGAGTTTCTCGGCCGGTTGGTACGCCCCAGCAGAGGCAGCCGACGCGCCGGATATGCTGGAGATGTCGCTGGACAAACCGGCCTATGCCGATGGTGAGACCGCGACCCTGCGCATGGTCCCGCGCTACGCGGGCAAGGCGCTGATCACGATCTTGGCTGACCGCGTGATTTCCATGCAGGCCGTCGACGTCACCGAAGGTGAGAACACCCTGACCCTGCCAGTCACCGAAGACTGGGGTGCGGGGGTCTATGTCACCGCGCAGGTGATCCGCCCCATGGATGTGACGGCAGGCCAGAACCCGGCGCGCGCGCTGGGTCTGACCCATGCCGCTGTTGATCCTGGTGACGCGCATTTGAACGTCAGTTTTGATGCGCCGGTGGAAAGTGCGCCGCGCGGACCACTGACCGCCAAGGTCAAGATCGACAACGTGACCCCAGGCGACACGGCCTATGTCACCGTCGCGGCTGTGGATCTGGGCATCCTGAACCTGACCGCGTTTGAAACGCCGGATCCTGCGGGCTACTACTTTGGCCAGCGTCGTCTGGGGGTCGAGATCCGCGACATCTATGGCCGCCTGATCGACGGCATGAATGGCGCGATGGGAGCTGTCCGCTCGGGTGGTGACGGCGTGGCAGGCATGCGCCTGCAAAGCCCGCCACCGACAGAGGCAACTGTGGCCTTCTTCTCGGGTCTCTTGCCTGTCGCAGAGGATGCCTCTGTCGAGGTCAGCTTTGACATTCCTGACTATAATGGCACCGTCCGGCTGATGGCAGTTGCCTGGTCGCCCTCGGGCGTTGGTGCGGCAGAGGCTGATGTGCTGGTGCGTGACCCGGTGGTGATCTCGGCCTCGTTGCCGCGATTCCTGTCACCGGGGGACGAAAGCCGCCTGCTGCTAGAACTGACCCATGCCAAGGGGCCAGCGGGTGAGATGCCGCTGGAGATCAGCGCCGATGGCGTGACTCTGGACACCAGCGCGCTGCCCGCAGCCGTGACACTGGAAGAAGGCGAAAAGCTGGCTCTGGAACTGCCACTGACCGCGGACAGCATCGGCGACCACAAGATCGAAATCGCCGTTACCACACCGGACGGTTTGCGGCTGACCAAGGCGTTGACGCTTGGCGTGCGTTCCAATGATCCAGATGTGGGCGCGACCCGCCGGTTCCAATTGGCTGCCGGGCAGACCTTTACGCTGGACGCGGATGTCTTTGCTGACCTGCGAGTCGACAGCGCCTCTGCCATGATGTCAGCCGGGCCGCTGGCGCGGTTCGACGTGCCGGGGCTGCTGGCCTCGCTGGATCGCTATCCTTACGGCTGTACCGAACAGGTGACGTCAAAGGCGCTGCCACTGCTCTACATGTCAGCGATTGCCGAGCCTTTGGGCCTTGGGAACAAGGATCGCATCGACCTGCGCATCGAACAATCAATTGCGCAGGTTCTGACGCGGCAGGCCAACAACGGGGCCTTTGGTCTCTGGGGGGCATGGTCGGGGGATTTCTGGCTGGACGCCTATGTCACCGACTTCCTCAGTCGTGCCAAAAGCGCGGGTTACGAAGTGCCCGACATTGCCTGGCAGAATGCCCTGGATAACCTTGGAAACCGGATTGCCTATGCCCCGGACTTCGACAAGGGGGGCGAGGATATCGCCTATGCGCTGATGGTGCTGGCCCGCGAAGGAGAGGCCGCCATGGGCGACCTGCGGTACTACGCCGACGAGAAAGCGGATGACTTTGCCACCCCCCTTGCTCAGGCCCAGCTTGCCGCCGCATTGGCCAGCTACGGTGATCAACCGCGCGCCGACGCCATGTTCGGTCGTGCGGCTGCGCATCTGTCTGCGACGCCGGTGTCAACGAAACAGGGCTACCGCGCCGACTATGGCAGCACGGTCCGCGACGCCGCAGGACTGTTGGCACTGGCGGTGGAGGCGCGGACAGACAAGTTTGACCGCGACGCTGTTGTACGACGCATCTCCGCCGTCAATCGCCCGCTGTCGACGCAGGAGCAGGCCTGGTCGCTGCTGGCGGCGCACGCCATGGTGCAGGACCCGACCGTTTCGGGCCTCGCACTGAACGGAGAGGCATTGAAAGGCCCCTTTGTCCGCCGGATAGAGGCCGAAGGGCTGGAACCGGTGACGCTGACCAATACCTCTGACACGCCCACCGACGTCACCTTGACCACGCTGGGCAAGCCGCTGGGTGCGACAGAGGCGGGGGGCTATGGCTATGCGCTGACGCGTGAGTATTTCACCCTCGACGGTGAGCCGATCACCGAGATCCGCGCAGGTGACCGCATGGTGGCGGTGTTGACGATCAAACCGGCGGAAAAGACCGGCGCGCGCCTGATCCTTGACGACGCTCTGCCTGCAGGGTTCGAGATCGACAACCCCAGCCTGCTGCGTTCCGGGGACATCCGCGCGCTGGACTGGCTGCAACTGGCCGATGCGGAACATGCAGAGTTTCGTACCGATCGCTTTCTGGCTGCCGTGACGCAGCAAAACGAAAAACCGTTGAAACTGGCCTATGTCCTGCGCGCGGTGTCGCCCGGCACCTTTCACCACCCGGCGGCTCTGGTCGAGGACATGTACCGGCCAGAGTATCGCGCCACGACGGCCTCTGACCGGGTGACGATTCTGCCATGAGCGGTGAGACGATTGCGACAACCCATTGGCGCGCGCTTGACCGGGACGGTGAGGACAAGTGCCGCCTTGCCCGACTGGATCAGGGCTGGATGCTGGTAGGGCATGCGCGGTTCCGCGATGCGAACGGCTGGGCCGCACTGGACTATGTGATCCGCGTCGATGACGATTGGCGCACCACCAGCGCCGATGTCACCGGAGAGCATGCTGGCGAAGCCATCGCCATCCGTCTGATGCGCGGTGGCGATGGCTGGGTGGTCAACGACGAGGCACGCCCGGACCTGAACGGGGCCGAGGATGTCGACCTTGCCTTTACCCCAGCCACCAATCTCATGCCGCTGAACCGTGTGCCAGAGGTTGGGCGACTGGACACAACGGCTGCTTGGGTCCGGTTTCCCGGTCCGTTGGTGTCGCCCCTGACGCAAAGCTATACGCGGGAACGTGGTGGCATGGTGCGCTACACGGCAGAGGAAACCGGGTTCGAAACCCAACTGGCGGTGGACCGTCACGGGTTCATAACCTCCTATCCCGGCCTCTGGGAGGCGGGTGAGTGAAAAAGCTGCTCGTACTGGTGGTTGCCCTTTGGGCGACCGCCTTTGCGCGCGACCGTTTTGACGCATTCATCGACGCCACATCGTTGCCTGTGCTTGTCCACGCCACCTCGCCCGAGGTGCGCGACCGAAACGGCGTGCTGCTGCGGGCCTATACCATCGAGGACGGGCTATGGCGGATGGAGGTGTCGCTCGATCAGGTCGATCCGCTGTTTTTCAGAATGCTGATCGCCTATGAGGACAAGCGGTTTCACAACCACAACGGCGTCGATCTGCGCGCCACCGCCCGCGCCGCAGGGCAGGCGCTGCGCAGTGGTCATATCGTTTCGGGGGCGTCGACCCTGACCATGCAGGTGGCGCGCTTGCTGGAGGATGGCACCACCGGCCAATGGCGCGGAAAGCTGCGCCAGATGCGGCTGGCGCTGGCGCTGGAACGGCATTTGACCAAAGATGAGATCATGGCGCTTTACCTGCGGCTGGCCCCCTATGGTGGCAACGTCGAAGGGTTGCGAGCGGCTGCGTTGATCTGGTTGGGAAAGGAACCGACCCGCCTGACACCCGCCGAGGTGGCCCTGCTGGTGGCCCTGCCGCAGGCCCCCGAAAGCCGTCGCCCGGACCGCTACCCCGACGCCGCCCGGATCGCCCGCAACCGCGTGTTGATGCGGATGGCGAATGCCGGTGTCATTCCGATGGGAGCCGCGCAATCCGACCGGTTGGACCCGGCGCCGCTGGGCCGCAAACAGATGCCGCAGCTTGCCCCGCATATGGCCGACCGGGCCATTGCGATGGGCCCCGGACGGCATGATCTGACGCTGGACCGGGCGCTGCAGGAAAGTCTGGAGGATCTGGCCCGTCGCTACATGTCTGGCCGGGATGAACATCTGTCCGTCGCGTTGATCCTGGCCGATCACCAAAGCGGTGAAATCCTCGCCTCTGTCGGCTCCAAGGATTACACCGACATGATCGGGCAAGGCTTTGTCGACATGACGCAGGCCCAGCGCTCTCCGGGATCGACGCTGAAACCGCTGGTTTACGGGTTGGCCTTTGACAGGGGGCTGGCGCATCCTGAAACGCTGATCCTGGATACGCCAGTGCAGTTTGGTACCTACGCGCCGCAGAACTTTGACGGTGCGTATCGGGGCGAATTGCCGGTGCGGCGCGCGCTGCAACTGTCGTTGAATATCCCGGTAATCCGCCTGACAGAGGCACTTGGCCCGGCGCATCTGATGGCTGCGCTGGAACGTGCCGGGATCGAACCGGGATTGCAGGGCGGCGCGCCCGGTCTGGCATTGGCGCTGGGCGGGGTCGGTGTCACGCTGGAGGAGATGGTCCAGTTGTACGCGGCGCTGGCGCGCGGCGGTGAGGCGCTGCCGCTGCGCTGGCGCGCCGATCAGGACAGGGGCGCGGATGTTGCACGCCGCATTCTCAGCCCGGCCAGCGCCTGGCAGGTGGGCAATATCCTGGCCGACGTCGCGCCGCCCGCCTCTGCCGGGCCACCGGGGCGCGTGGCCTACAAGACGGGCACCTCATACGGGCATCGCGACGCCTGGGCGCTGGGCTGGACCGGGCGTCATGTGGCAGGGGTCTGGATCGGTCGGCCCGATGGCACGCCGGTGCCTGGCGCCTTTGGCGGGGCGCTGGCCGCCCCCTTGTTGTTCGAGGCATTGGGCCGGGCTGAGGCGCGGATGGAACCGCTGGCCCCGCCGCCGCCGGAAACCCTGCTGGTCAGTCGCGCGCAACTGCCGGAACCGTTGCAACGGTTTGGCCCGCGCGAAACCGTGCCGACACTGCAACTGACCTTTCCGCCGGATGGGGCGCTGCTGGCTGCCACGGGGGGAGGGGTGCCGGTCAAACTGCGCGGTGGGCTTCCGCCTTATACCCTTTTGGCGGACGGGGCTGTTCTGGCCACGGGGTTGCGCAGACCCGAGTTTCTGGCCCCGGTGCGTGGTCCCGGTTTCACGACCTTGTCAGTGATTGATGCTCAGGGGGCATCCGGGCGGGTGTCAATCGAACTGCGGTAGGGGGCGTCATGCCAAAGGCATGCTTGCAGCATGACCCCCGTCTCCCTTTGGTCGACCCCCCCCCCGGGATATTTTTGGACAGAAGAAACTCAAGGGGCTCCGGCGGTTCTGGCCGGGCGATTCGGCAATCCGTTGCCGGCTGAATCGACGCGGCAATTCCCCGCCCACAAAGCTGTTTTGCCATGTTAGAATCATGTCGAGGTTCGAGCAGACGGAGATTTACATGGTTCAGGGGCTCAGGCGGCTGGCACTGGCCGCCGTTCTTGGTGGCATGGCCGGTGCGGGTCACGCGGCGGATATTTCGCTGTCCGACGGTCAGGATATGGGGTGTCAGTTGCGCATAGACGGACCCATCGCCAAGGGTGATGGGGACCGGCTGGACGTGGCGCTGCGCGACTTGCCCTTTCCGGACGGTACCAGTCCGGTTGGCCAGCGGGTTTGTCTGAACAGTTCGGGCGGGTCATTGGTCGAGGCGGTGCGCATGGGTGATCTGATCGCGGAGCGGTTTATGGGGACCGCCGTGCCCGAAGCGGCCACATGCGAAAGTGCCTGCGCACTGGTCTTTCTGGGCGGGCGGTTTGCGCATCCGGAGGCGGATGGCAATTTCATCCCCGACAGGGTGTTGCATCCGCGCGGGAAGCTGGGCTTTCACGCCCCGGCGCTGGCGGTCGAGGATCGCGCCTATGGGCGGGACGAGATCAACCGGGCTTATTCCGTGGCGCTTGGCAGTCTGGGGGAAATTCTGCGTCTGCGGTCCGACCACGCGGCCGAGATCCCGGATTCTCTGTTCCTGACCATCCTCAACACGCCCGCGAGCGACATGACCTACGTCGAGACGGTGGAACAGGCCGCGCGTTGGCAAATCGAGGTCGCCCCGGTTGCGCTGACGGCTGAGGACATCGGCGCGGCCCTGCGCCATGCCTGTTTGAACGCCGATGGCGGCATGCTGGATCAGCGCCCCTCGGACAGTTACCTGTATGGCTCCTCCAACCTGCCCTTTACCTATGCCAACCTTGGCGCGGACCACGCGCAGGTCACCTCGCGCGGCGGATTTCGGGCGGAAGACGTGGCAAATTGCGACATGACGTTGCGCGCGGATGGCGATCCGCTGGATGGTATCGGCTATGTCACGATCGAAGGCGGGGTCGCCAATGAGATCACCCGTCGTGACGTCTATCCCTACATGTTCCACGATCCGCGCCTGCCGTTGTCGGCCCTGCCGGTGGCGCGGAGCGCGGCGGAAACCGGCGAACAGATCTTTTTCGCGGCCATTCAGGCGGCGGCGCGCGAGGAGCTTTCAGAGGTGGAGATTCGATCCTGCTGGTTGTTGTCGCCAGAGGCGCGCATCGTCAACGTGAATGACTATGTCAATCTGCGGAGCGGTCCGGGGTTTGAGGCCGAGGTTCTGCGCAAGGTGCCCTTGGGGGAAAAGGTGCGTGTGATCGCAACGCAGGACTTGCGCACGCCCGGAACCGGGGAGCGGGTGCGGTCCTGCCTGAAGGCCTGCAACGATCTTGCGGTGGACAGCTCTGACACTGATTTGCGTGCGCGGGTTGATCGCTGCATCGCGGGGAATGTGTTCTGGTACGAGATCCGCGACGGGTCAGGCACCGCCGGCTATGTCAGCCGCAAGTTTCTGGGCGATTAAGACGCGCGTGTCCCGGGCCTGACCCGGGACCTCTGCCTGTGCAGGTCGGGTGTTGACACAAGAGGCGCCGCAATCCCTTCTTCGCGCAAGGGCGGCCGCATGCTAGGTTTGGCCGGATATTTCCCAGCACGAGACCCGATATGCATATGATATTCAGATCCTTCCTTGTGGCGTTGACATGCGCCGTATTCCTCATGCCTCAGCCGTCGACCGCCGCGACCATTGCCCTTGGCGGGTCGCAGGAGATGGGATGCCGCATCGCCATCGACGGCCAGATCGGCAAAGGCGACGCGGATGCCCTGCGCGCCGTTTTTGAAGAGATCGGTTATCCCACCGAATACAGCCCGATCGGGCGGCGCATTTGTCTGAACTCGCCGGGGGGCTCCCTGCTTGAAGGGTTGGCGATGGCCGATCTGATTGCCGAGTGGAATTTCGGTACAGCGGTTCCCGATGGGGCGTCCTGCGAAAGCGCCTGTTCGATTGTGTTTCTGGCGGGCCGTTTCAACAACCCGGAGGCGGGTGGCGCGTTCTCCATCGACAGGGTCATGCACCCGCGCGCCCAGGTCGGGTTTCACGCGCCCTCGCTGCTGCTCGGAGAGCGGTCCTATTCCCGTCAAGAAGTCGACAAGGCCTATGCCATCGCGCTGGACAGCATGGCCGGCATCCTGCGCCACCGGGCCGAAAGCCTGACCTCCATTCCGGATTCTTTGTTTCTTGAACTGTTGGGAACCCCGCCGTTCGAGATGACCTATGTCGAAACCGTGGGGCAGGCGGCGCGATGGCAGATTGATGTTGTACCCGTGGCGCTGCCTTCGGGCGGTGTTTCAGAGGCCCTCAGCCATGCGTGCTGGCACGTCGATTCCGGGCTGCTTGACTATTCGCCCTCGGAATACGGCAGCGCCTTTAAGCTGGAATTCAGCTATGAGGAATTGACCGATGATACGCTGCGGGCGTCAAGCTCTCGTGAGTTCCGCTATGAGGGCTCCGCCCAATGCGAGATCGGTATTTTCGCCGGAGGTGGCTTCAGCGATAACAGCACGGTCGAATATGTCGGCGTCGCGCAATACACTGGGGGGGCGACCGATCAGGATGTGTCCGGCAAAGTCTATGCCTACATGCTGTACCCGTCAGAGCAACGCATCGACACCCTGCCAATCCCCCGACCCGGTGACGACCTGCGATCCAGCGGGTTTTTTCGTGCTGCGCGCGGTGCCCCTGGCGGTGGTGCAACCGGCGGGTTGACCTCCTGCCGCCTCACCCAGACCAATGCGCAGGTGATCAACGTCAATGAGTTTGTGAACCTGCGCGCCGCGCCGGGTCTGCGCGCGCCGATTGTCGGCCAGTTGCGTCTGGCCGAACGGGTGCAGGTGCCGGATGTCGGTCAGTTGCTGCCAGTGCGCGGCGCACCGCGTGGTCCGACCTGTGTCAGCATCTGTGACGGGCTGTCGCGCAGCCCGTCTGATGTGGGTCTGAAGGACAGCGCCGAAGGCTGCATCGCGGAAAACATGCTGTGGTATCAGGTCATCAGTTCGTCTGGCGTCACCGGCTATGTCAGCCGTCATTTCCTGACCGACTGACGTCAGGAAAGCCGCACTTGCGGTTTGCGGCGCTCCGGGTTTTTCTGCCCGGACGCCGTATTGGGGGAGCAGGTTCATGTGGAAATATCTGGTGGCCGGAAGTCTGGGCATGCTGTCGGTCGGATCGGTGGCGCTTGCGCAAGAGCGCGGCAGCGCCCAGCCCATCCCGGATGAGACATGGGCTGCGATGCAGGGGGTTAGCTGGCACAGCGGTATACCCTGTCCTGCGCGTGCAGAGCTGCGGTTGCTGACGGTGCCTTATGTCGACTTCAAGGGGCGCACGGTCCAGGGCCAGTTGATCGTCGCAGATGATGTGGCAAAGGACATGCTGGATATTTTCGCTGATATTCACGCGGCGGGCTATCCAATCCAGAGCATGAAACTGGTGCATCATTTTCGTGGCGATGACGGATTTTCCATGGCGGCGAACAACACCAGCGCCTTTAATTGCCGGGTGGTCGCCGGGACGTCACGCCTGTCCCAACACGCCTTTGGTCGGGCCATAGACATCAATCCGGTACAAAACCCCTATGTGAACGGCGGGCGCACCTCGCCCTCGGCAGGTATTGATTTTGACGAGACGGCAGAGCGCAAGGCGCTAGCGCGCGGCGTGATCGTTGCGGGCGATGCTGTGGTCACGGCCTTCAAGAAACGCGGCTGGGGCTGGGGCGGTGACTGGACCTCGATGAAGGATTACCAGCACTTTTCGGCCAACGGGAACTGACCGTCGGGTCCGGCCCCTAGGGCGTGCCCGCTGCGCCAAAGACCAGATCGGCGTGTTGGTCGAGGTAGATGCGCAGCCACGGGGTGAACCGGGCGGGATTTTCAGCGACCTCTCGGGCCAGCTGGCGCCGGTCAACCCAGCGGATTTCCATGACCTCGTCGGGCTTGGGGTCCAGTGTCATCTGCGGGGTTGCCTCGGCGCGAAAGATCTCGACCACCTCATGTTCGGTCATGCCGCCGCCCACATCGGCGCGGTATTCAACCTGACCCATGTGGCGCGGAGTGACTCCGGTGATCCCCAACTCATCGTCCAGACGCCGCAGCGCACAGGTTTCGGCGGCTTCGTTCCAGAATGGATGCGTGCAGCAGGTGTTCGCCCACAGACCGGGGGTGTGATACTTGCCCAGCGCGCGCCGCTGGATCAATACCTCATCCCCGCGCATCACAAAGACCGAAACAGCCTTGTGCCGCAGTCCGCGCTCATGCGCGTCCAGCTTGTCGATGGGTTGCAGGGTGCCGTCCACCCAGGCGGGAATCATGATCGTCATGGCGTTTTCGGGCCTTCGGGGCGTTTCAGGGTTCGGTTTATATAGGGTTTTGCGTGGGGGATTTGCACGCCGAAAGGACGGTGGAGGAAAACCCGACTGTGATGCCCTGCCTGTTCTCCCTAGCCTGAGCAACGTGGACCGACCTTGATTTGAAAACGACACCGGAGAAAAGACATGGATTTCGACGCCCTGTTCACCGCGCAGCTGGACGCGCTGAAATCCGAAGGCAACTACCGGGTCTTTGCCGAACTGGAACGTGACTGCGGGGCGTTTCCAAGCGCGCGCAGCCTCGATCCCAATGCTCCGGATCGGGTCACGGTCTGGTGTTCGAATGACTACCTGGGCATGGGTCAGCATCCTTTGGTCCGCGACCGGATGAAAGATGTGATTGATCAGTGCGGGACTGGCGCGGGCGGCACGCGCAACATTTCCGGCACCAACAGTCACCATGTGGCGCTGGAACGCGAATTGGCCGACCTGCACGGCAAAGAGGAGGCGCTGCTGTTCACGTCTGGCTATGTCTCGAACTGGGCGGCGCTGTCGACGCTGGGCGCGCGTTTGCCGGACGCGGTAATCCTGTCGGACGCATCGAACCACGCCAGCATGATCGAGGGCATCCGCCATTCGCGCGCCAAAAAGGTGATCTGGAACCACAACGACCCCGAGGATCTGGACCGCAAACTGGGCGCATTGCCCGCCAATGCGCCCAAGATCGTGGCGTTCGAGTCGGTCTATTCCATGGATGGCGACATCTGCCCGATGGCAGAGATCGTCGAGGTTGCCGAAAAACACGGCGCGCTGACCTATCTGGATGAGGTCCACGCCGTTGGCCTGTATGGCCCGCGCGGTGGCGGCATTTCGGAACAAGAAGGGCTGGCGCACCGGATCACGCTGATCGAGGGCACGCTGGGCAAGGCCTATGGCTGCATGGGCGGCTATGTCACCGGCAGCCACGCGCTGTGTGATTTCATCCGCAGTTTTGCCAGCGGGTTTATCTTTACCACCGCCTTGCCGCCCGCGGTCGCCGCGGCGGCGCAGACCTCTGTGGCGCATTTGAAGCGGTCTGGGGATGAACGTGCGCTGCAACAGCGTCAGGTTGCGCGGTTGCGCGCGGCGCTGGACCGGCGCGGCATCCCGCATCTGGACAACCCCAGCCATATCATCCCGGTGATGATCAAGGATCCGGTGAAATGTCGGATGCTGGCGGACATCCTGATGCGCTATTGGGGGATCTATGTGCAGCCGATCAACTATCCAACGGTGCCAAAGGGGACAGAACGACTGCGGTTCACGCCCGGACCGTTGCACACGGATGCGGACATCGACCATCTTGTCGAGGCGCTGACCGTATTGTGGAAGCAATGCGCGCTGGCGCATGCGGTGGCGTAGGGCGGGGGGGCTCCTGCCGTCCGGCCCACCTCATGCGTGGCGGGCCGGGGTGTGCAAGATCAGATACGCTCGATGGCCAGCGCGATACCCTGACCGCCGCCGATGCACATGGTGATCAGCGCCTTGGAGCCGCCGATACGTTCCAGCTCATACAGTGCCTTGACCGTGATGATCGCACCCGTCGCGCCAACCGGGTGGCCAAGCGCAATAGCGCCGCCGTTCGGGTTCACCTTGGCGGCGTCCAGCCCCAGAGCCTTGTTCACCGCCAGTGCCTGGGCGGCAAAGGCCTCGTTCGATTCGATCACGTCGAAATCGCCCACTGACAGGCCGGTGCGGGCCAAGAGGTTTTCCACCGCCGGGATCGGGCCGATGCCCATAACCTCGGGGCGGACACCCGCATGGGCGTAGCCCAGCACCCGAGCGCGGGGTTTCAGTCCGGCAGCCTCTGCCGCACCGGCCCGCGCCAGCACCAGAGCCGCCGCGCCATCGTTGATGCCGCTGGCATTGCCTGCCGTGACGGTGCCGTCCTTTTTGAACACGGTGCGCAAACCGGCCAGAACCTCGGCTGTTGTCGGCTTGGGGTGCTCATCCACGGCAAAATCCACCATGTCGCGTTTGACCCGAACCTGAACCGGGGTGATCTGCTCGGCAAAGCGGCCTTCTACTATGGCCCGCGCCGCGCGGGTCTGGCTTTCCAGTGCAAAGGCGTCCTGTGCTTCGCGGCTGATGTCATGTTCGGCTGAGACGTTTTCCGCCGTCACCCCCATGTGGCCGGTCCCAAAGGGACAGTTCAGCGCGCCCAGCATCATGTCCAGAGTCTTGATGTCGCCCATCTTTGCGCCCCACCGCTGATCGGTGATCGCAAACGGAGAGCGCGACATCGCCTCGGCCCCGCCTGCCAACGCGAAATCCGCATCGCCCAACATCAAGGACTGAACAGCCGAGACAATCGCCTGCGCCCCCGATCCGCACAGGCGGTTCACGTTCATCGCCGGCACGCTGTCGGGCACGCCCGCCTGCATCGCGGCAACGCGGCTGAGGTACATGTCGCGCGGTTCCGTGTTGATGACATGGCCAAAGACCGCATGGCCGATCTGGCCGCCTTCAACCCCGGCCCGCTCCAGCGCGGCCTTGGCCGCTGCGGTGCCCAGATCAATCGGGGGCGTGCCGGCAAGGCTGCCGCCAAAGGTGCCGATGGCTGTGCGGGCGCCGCTCAGAATGACGATATCGTCGCTCATGTCTCTTCCTCCTTGGGTTGCCGCGATCATGCGCGCCGCGCCGGGGTTTGTCAGCCCTTCGGAACGGTTTGCAAATTGAGACGTAACCGCGCGGGCTTTGTGGTAAACCGGCGGGGCAAGCGGGAGGAAATGATATGTCTGCAAGTGTTCAAGTGCTCTATCCGGCCACGGATGGCACCCATTTTGACTATGATTATTACGTCAATACGCATCTCAAGATGGTTGGCGAGGTTTGGGGGGAATTGCTGGATCGTACGGTCGTTATCAAGGGGTTGGCTGGTGGCCCGGACACTCCGCCGGGCTTTCACGCCATTGCCACGCTGGTGTTCAACGACGGTGACGCGTTGCAAGAGGGCATGGGCAAGGCGGGCCCGCTGCTGGAGGACATCCCGAATTTCACCAACACCCAGCCCCAAATGTTGGTGGGTGAGGTGATTGGCTGAGCCGTCGCTTGACACGGCGAGGCTGCAACCGCAGCCTCGCACCATGATCTTGCCCTCTGCGATCGACGCGATCGGAAACACACCATTGGTTGACCTGACCCGCGCCTGCGCGGCGCTGGGCCTTGAGGGACGAATTCTGGCCAAGCTCGATTTTCTTTTGCCGGGGTTCTCCAAAAAGGACCGCGCCGCCAAGGCGATCATCGAGGCGGCGCAGGCCGAAGGCAGCCTGTCGCCCGGTCAGCCGGTGGTCGAGCTGACCTCGGGCAACATGGGCACCGGGCTGGCCATCGTTTGCGGTATCCTCGGGCATCCGTTTATTGCGGTCATGAGCCGGGGCAACTCGGTCGAGCGGGCGCGCATGATGGCGGCGTTGGGCGCAGAGGTGGTTCTGGTCGATCAGGCGCCGGGTGGCACGCCGGGGCAGGTGTCCGGAACTGATCTGGCGTTGGTCGAGTCGGCGGCGCAGCGCGTCACGGCAGAGCGCGGCGCCTTTCGTGCTGATCAATTTGGCCATCCGGGAAACCCTGCGGCGCATGAAACCGGCACCGGGCCAGAATTCTGGGAACAATCCGGCGGGGCGATTCAGGTCTTTGCCGATTTTGTCGGGTCCGGCGGCACGCTGGCCGGCACGGCGCGGTTTCTGACACCCAAGGGTGTTGCCTGCTACGCGGTCGAGCCGATTGGGGCAGAGGCGCTGTCGGGCGGCGACACCTCGCATCCTGATCATCCTATTCAGGGCGGGGGGTATGCCATGGCGGATCTGGACCACATGCGGGAGGTGCAGTTGTCAGGAACAGTGACCGTTTCAGGGGATGAGGCGCGCGATCACGCCCGCCTTCTGGCCCGGACCGAAGGACTGTTTGCGGGCTATTCGGCCGGGGCCAACCTTGCGGCGGCAGCGCAGTTGTTGCGCGGGGCCGAGCGGGGCCGAACGGTGGGCATTGTCCTGTGTGACAGCGGGCTCAAGTATCTGTCGACTGACCTTTGGGCCGACGGTTTCTGACGCCGGTTCGCTTGGCGGTAAACACAGGATGCCGCGCGGAGGGGCGGGGCAGCGGACATAGAGAGGGTCACTGCACATCAGTTGCCCGGTCGATGGCTGCGCTCAGTGAACCAACGTGTACAACGGCATGACGCCACTGGTCTCGACCCGCGCCTGTACGCTGACGGCCGCCACGATCAGGACGGCAATCAGCACGAGATTGACGATGTTCAGCGCGCTGCGCATTGGGTGCCTCATTGAATTTCGTGTCGTCTACGCGGCGAACGGTGTGACGGATCACTATTGCCGGAGTGTCGTCTCGAGGACGTCGAGAATTGCAAGGAGGTGAGGCAAAACTCGCATCCGGGCAAGGGGGGCGCGTCAGTTTGTCCGGTCAGGGGGCGTCTTCCCGCGCGGTGCGGCGTCTCTTGCGGGAATCTGCGGCAGGCTGTATCAGGCATTCTCATGACACCCCATGTCGACAGGACCGACCGCGCCCGCCTGCGCGAACGTTTCCACGGCGCCACGCACACTGTGCTGGCCCGGCGACCGGCGCGCGCCTGATTGCCTGCGCCCCGCAAGCGCACCCTTTCCAAACAGCCAAACGCCAACAAACGGGAGAGGACACATGTCCCCCAAGACGCTTTATGACAAAATCTGGGATGCCCACGTCGTCCATGAGGACACTGACGGCACCTGCCTTCTTTATATCGACCGGCACCTTGTGCATGAGGTCACCAGCCCGCAGGCCTTTGAGGGTCTGCGTATGGCGGGCCGCACTGTGCGCGCACCGGACAAGACCATCGCCGTGCCGGATCACAACGTGCCCACCACGGCAGGCCGCGACGATCCCGATCAGATGCCCGAAGACAGCCGCATCCAGGTCGCCGCGCTGGACAAGAATGCCAAGGACTTTGGCATTCATTATTATCCGGTGTCCGACATCCGTCAGGGCATCGTCCACATCGTTGGCCCCGAACAGGGCTGGACCCTGCCGGGCATGACTGTGGTGTGCGGGGACAGTCACACCGCGACGCATGGGGCCTTTGGCGCGTTGGCGCATGGCATCGGCACGTCAGAGGTGGAACATGTGCTGGCCACCCAGACGCTGATCCAGAAAAAGTCCAAGAACATGAAGGTCGAGATCACCGGCAAGCTGATGCCTGGTGTCACTGCCAAGGACATCGTTCTGCGCATCATCGCCGAAACCGGCACCGCCGGCGGCACTGGCTATGTCATCGAATACTGCGGCGAAGCGATCCGCAACCTGTCGATGGAAGGTCGCATGACGGTCTGCAACATGGCGATCGAGGGCGGTGCCCGTGCGGGCCTGATCGCACCGGACCAAACGACCTATGACTATGTCATGGGCCGCCCGCACGCGCCCAAGGGCGCCCAGTGGGAGGCGGCGCTGAACTGGTGGAAGACGCTCTATTCAGACGATGATGCGGCATGGGACAAGGTTTTGACCATTGCGGGCGAATCCATTGAACCCACCGTGACATGGGGCACCTCACCCGAGGACGCCCTGCCGATCAGCGCGTTGGTCCCCTCTGCCGACAGCTTTCAGGGCGGCAAGGTCGCCGCAGCCCAGCGCTCGCTGGACTACATGGATCTCAAACCCGGCACACCACTGAAAGAGATCGCCATCGACACGGTCTTTATCGGCTCTTGCACCAATGGCCGGATCGAGGATTTGCGCGCCGCTGCGGAAATCCTGAAAGGGCGCAAGATCAAGGAAGGGATGCGCGCCATGATCGTGCCCGGCTCTGGCCTTGTGCGGGCGCAGGCCGAGGAGGAAGGGCTGGCCGACATCTTCAAGGAGGCCGGTTTCGAATGGCGCCTTGCGGGCTGTTCCATGTGCCTTGCGATGAACCCCGACCAGCTGAAGCCGGGTGAGCGTTGCGCCGCCACGTCGAACCGTAACTTTGAGGGTCGTCAGGGGCGCGGCGGTCGCACGCACCTGATGTCGCCCGCGATGGCGGCGGCGGCGGCAGTCACCGGGCACATCACCGACGTGCGCGAGCTGGTGTGATGCGGACGGCAAAGGGGCGCCCCGGTCGGGACGCCCCACGTTACGCTGCTTATCAACCCTCAGTTGGTCAGGGTGCCATCCGAGTTGTTGATGCCGGGAACAGGGATGGAGGTTTCCATGAACTCGCCGCTGGACGTGCGGCAGTTTGCGTACAACGTGACGCCATTGACCTCGGCCTCCAGCGTGATGCTGCCGCAGCTCATCTGAAAGGTCGCGGCATTCCCGCCCATCTCCAGCATGCCGTTGTTGTTGCCAATCGGCGGCATCGCGATGCTGGTCTGGTTTGGCATCCCGTTGGCCTTCAGGCAAACAGCGGCGATCTGGGCGCTGCCGTCCGACCCATATTGGAACGCGATGTTCGAACATGTGTTCTGAAAGGTGCTTGCGCCCGAGTGACTGCCAGCAAAGGCAGAGGTCGCGGCAAAGGCGAGAAAGGCTGTTGCTGCAAAGGTTTTCATTCTGATCTCCCAATCCAAAAGACAACCGTCAAAGTGGCTGCCACCTCAGCTTTGCCTGAGGTGACGATTCCCGCAAGGGTAGAGTGCGAGAGCGGCTCTGGTCCTTTTTGGAGAAAAGTTGCCGTAACGGAAGATGCCACAACCCTTGCCCGCGTCACAGCGGTGTTTTCCCCGTCCCCGGCCGTCACGATCCGGGTGCGCCAATTCCCTAAAATCTTGCGGCAGGTCGTGCCGACAGCCCCGGCACAGGCCGGGCGTCCAGACCGACCCCTGCCCCTCAACTGAAGCCAAGGAGGCTTTGACATGGATAAGTTCGAAAAGCTCACCGGGATCGCGGCACCGATGCCACTGGTCAATATCGATACCGACATGATCATCCCGAAACAGTTCCTGAAAACGATCAAACGGTCGGGTCTGGGCGTTCATCTCTTCGATGAGATGCGGTTTGATGACAACGGCGACGAGATCCCCGATTTCATTCTCAACAAACCGCAATACCGTGAGGCGCAGGTCATCGTGGCTGGCGACAATTTTGGCTGCGGCTCATCGCGTGAACATGCGCCCTGGGCGCTGAAGGATTTCGGCATCAAGGCGGTTGTTTCGACCAGCTTTGCCGACATCTTTTACAACAACTGTTTCAAGAACGGCATTCTGCCGATCACGCTGCCACGTGAGGCGGTCGATGTGCTGATGAAGGACGCCGAAAAGGGGTCAAACGCCCGGATGATCGTTGACCTTGAGGCGCAGACCGTGACCTCTTCGGATGGTGAGAGTTTTGCGTTTGAGATTGACCCGTTCAAGAAACATTGCCTGTTGAACGGTCTCGACGATATCGGCTTGTCGATGGAGAAAGTATCGTCGATCGACACATTTGAGGTGCAAGCCGCCCAGGCGCGTCCCTGGGTCTGAGGATGTGACACACCTCTCCCGCGCGTGGGTGGGAGAGGTGCCTTGCCTGTGCCACAGGCCTTACCTGCCCAAATCCTTTCGAAATCGTAAACCGGACAGGGCTGTCCCCATTGATCCGGTTGTGGTGGAATTTCCTTTTACCGCAACATATTGCGATGCGTTCTTGAAGTGCCTCATTTGTGCCCGCGAATTGATGCAATCCCGCACCACTGCCTCCGCGAAACGGCCATGAATCTGCGTAAGCCTACCCTGACCGCTTGAGCAATTGAGGCAAACGGGGCAAAACTTGGGCAAGATTGAGGCAACCCGCCACAAAGTGCGGGCTCGGGATGGAACAAGGGCGCGGCATCGTATCGCGGCCGTCCGGATCGAAAGGGCAGAGCTGTGATAACGCGAATGGTGGCCGCCGCTGTGCGGGCGTTCCTTGTTGCATTGCTGGTGGCGACACCGGCGTTGTTGCTGCCGGGCACCCGTGTCGAGACCACCCAGATGATTGCCTTGATCGGCTTGCTGGCCGCGATCCTGACCTTTGTCGAATACCTCGCAGAGTCGCCGTCCCTGATAGAGTTTCGTGCCGCGCCACCATTCAACCGTATCCGGTTCGCGTCTCTGGCGGTCACTGTAGGGCTGTTGACGCTGATCTGCCGGGGCGACATGGCGCCCACCCCCCTGACCCAGGCGCTGGCCGGCTTTGGCACCATGATCGGCACAGCAATGGATTTCCCGTTTTCGCCGGTGCGCCTGATGCTGTTGGTGGCGGCGGATGACGAGGCGACCGACAAGATCCGGTCTCTTGCCGGGCTGGCCTATGTCATCTCTCTTGTTACCCTGCTGAGCTTTGTGGCCCTTGTCCGACTGCTCGATTGGCCCCTGCGATCTGGCGCTTTCAACTTCTGGATCAACCTGCCGTTGTATGACCCCACCACGGGCGGGGACATTCTGATGCGGCTCAAGCGCGACAGTCACGTTAACGTAGCCTTAGGGTTTCTTCTGCCATTCATGATCCCGGCGGTCCTGAAGATCGCTGCGGTCTATGCAACTCCGCTTGCGCTGGCCGATACGCAAACGTTGATTTGGACGATAAGTGCATGGGCCTTTCTGCCAGCAAGCCTGATCATGCGAGGGGTGGCGCTGATGCGTATCGCCGACCTGATCGAGGAGAAGCGCCGCCGCGCCTACGCGCAGGCGGATTTGCAGGCGGCCTGATCCTTTTCTCAGTTATCTGCTGGTAGCTTGCGCCGCTTGCGCGGACCCATTGCGGGTTGCAACCTGGCATGGCGATTTCAGTCGCAAAGGGCCCGGGTTGATGTTGGCAGACCTCGACAAGGCAGTGCCGGACCTGGCACCAATCATGACGACAGCGCCTGACGTGCTTGTGCTAACAGATATCGACTATGACGCCGGTCTGGTCACCTTGTCCAAATTGCGTGATGTGCTGGGAAAGACCGGGCTGGACTATCCGCACCTGCTGGCTGTGCGGCCCAACACCGGGATGCCGACGGATCTGGACATTGACGGCGATGGGCGGCGCGGTGGCCCACGGGACGCGCAAGGGTTCGGCTGGTTTTCCGGGCAGGGGGGCATGGCGGTTCTGTCGCGGTTTCCTGTCGATCTCTTGGCCGACCATAGCAATGTTCTGTGGAAGGACACCCACGACACGGCGATCGCAATGGATGATCCAGCATTCGAGATTCAGCGCCTGTCCAGTTCGGCCTTTTGGGCTGTGCGCGTTGCGACACCGGACGGGGCGCTGACGCTCTTGACGCTGGGGGCGACACCGCCGGTTTTCGACGGCCCGGAGGATCGCAACGGGCGCCGCAACCGGGATGAAGTGTTGCTTTGGGCACATGTTCTGAACGGTGATCACGGTCCGATCCCCGAAGGGCCCGTGGCGGTGATTGGCAATCTCAACCTTGACCCTGCGCGTGGCAATGGCCTGCACGACGCGGTTAGGACTTTGTTGGCACATCCGCGCCTGCAAGATCCGATGCCGGGCGTTCAGACCGTCGCCTGGGACAGCACCGGCCCGATGCGGGTCAGCTATGTCCTGCCTGAGCGCTCGATCGTTGTTGGCGAAAACGGGGTCACGCCGCCGTCGCCTGACCTTGGGCCGCACGGCCTTGTCTGGGTCGACCTGGCCCTTCGCTGAGAACCGGCGCAATCGCCGATGCCAGCGCCTCTGTCATGTCCGTTGCAACAAAGCCAGGCAAGAGCGCATCGAACCCGTCACGAGACAGATGGTGCGGTTTGTCCCAGAGATAACGCATCTCCAGAAGCTTTGCGCCTGTCTTCCAGAAAGGAGCAGCCAGCCGAAGCGGCCACCAAGCCATCCGCCTGACTTCAACAGGGCGGTTCAGAACTTTGCCACACAGGGCCGCCATCTCGTTGCCGGTCACGGTGTAGCCGGGGAACGCAACATCGGTGAATCGCGGCAGCTGCGCCCGCTTTGCGGCCAGCATGACGGCGGCGCGCGCCATGTCGGGCAGATAGGCCCAAGCGTGCGGCACGCCGGGATTGCCGGGATAGGTCAGCACCCCCTTGCGGAGTGTCGGTGCCATTTGCATGTCAAACCAGTTGCCCGACGCGGCGGTGTCCAGAAAATCGCCCGCCCGCAGCAGGATCACCTTCACGCCGGAGTTGCGATAGGCGGCTTCCATGTCCACCCGTATCCGGCCCAGCGGGTTTCGTGCGTCGTGAGGGGCATCGGGGCCTAGGCATTCTGTCGCGTCCTTGCCAAAGACATAGACGTTGCCGGGAACGATGACCGTCGCGCCGGACATCCGCGCCGCCGCGATCACCTGATCCGTGAGGCGTGGCACCTCAGCCGCCCAATCAGCCCGCAATATTCACCGGCGGTCCGTGTGCGGTGTGATTTCGGGGCGCGGTCGGGTTTCTTGACCTTGCGTGTGGCAGGAAGGGCGATCACGCTGCCGACGTTCGCGTCATACGTGTGGGTGGATGTGTTCGCGGCGCTTTCGGGCGAACGCGGTGATGCATCCGCACACGGCGTTGAACGCCACCGGGATCGGTGGCGACGGTCGGGAAGCGCGGTCATACAGGCGGTTCGGATCAGGGGCCGGCCCAATGCATCCTGATGATTGTCGGCCATAGCATAGACCAGAAAGGCGCGGCGCTGCTTGCAAGCGCGAGCGTCATCCGGCGGCCGGAGA
>NZ_FZON01000002.1 GCF_900188425.1 Antarctobacter heliothermus | reverse complement strand
CCACCTCGTCAGTCGTCTCTACGAGCGCACGTCCATCATCGTGACGACCAACCTCGACTTCGGTGAATGGCCATCGGTCTTCGGAGACGCCAAGATGACGACAGCGCTACTTGATCGCCTTACCCACCACTGCGACATCGTCGAAACCGGCAACGAGAGCTGGCGCTTCAAGACCAGGGAGTAACCCAGGCCCCGCTGGCCCGACGCGGCTGCGCTGTGTGATGGCTACACCGCATCGGGCCAGCTACCCCTGCGCAAAATAAGGGGGTCATTTTTGGGCGCCGATAGGGGGTCAGGATTGCGTGCCGATTGACAATTTCCGACCAAGTTTCGTCAACATCCCTGGCGTCCAAAACACGAAGATATCCCAACCACTTCTCGGGGTGGCTGCGTCTCTGAAGCCGTTGGCCATGCCGGGTAGTTTGAAGATCGCGAAGAACATCCCGAGCAACCTTGACTTGCGGTTCAAGAGGCTGGTCCAGGTCGAACTTGATAGCAACCTGATGCGTTTTCAAATTGACCGCGTAGCAATCTCGCAGAGCTAAATCGAGGAATGTTGTTTGTATATCATCCAACTCGACGCCAGTCGCGTTGAAGTAGTCACGGACCTGTGCAACCCATTGACTGCCTGGGTCGACCAACAGCGCCTTGTCTAGAGCGATCACCGGCCGGATAGCCTGTTCCGGCTGCTCGTCTATGCGCGGGTTAGGTAGAAGGAAGTATCCGTAGCGCTCGTATGCAAGTGGGCTTGGTAACGCAAACCCAGACATTTCAGAGTCATGCTTATCGGGCTCGTAAAAAGGCTGCTCATCACCAACAAGGAAAAATGGACAGGATGGATCCACTAGTAACTTGTCAAACTCAGTTCGAATGTCCGGACAACGGCGGCAGAACTCCCACCGCCACCTGTCAAATGTCCAAGAACTTACATCGCCATAGGCGGTGGCATCTTTCCAATCAGGTACGCCCCACTCAGTCAATTTCATCTGTTTCTGCGACCTCGCTTCCATAGTGCGATACAGACCGCGATTTACGGAGACGACATGAGCATCGAGTCTTTGTCGCTTGTCAGCCTCAAGTCTATGAAACCGCAGCGACCCGACGAATAACTAGAAGCAAATTAAACCTACGATTGAACATCAAGCAAGAATAGGATGCACGCCCTCTGGACGCGGCGACTGCGGCTGATATGACGCTCGGCCTGTCGATCAGGTTGGGGGGCGTTGGATGATCTGGACAGCTCAGGTGCAGCTATCTGATAGCGGGTTGAGAGTAGAGGTTTCGAAGCTAAGCACCATGCTGATCGTAGTGCGGGGACGAATTGGGGGATGCATTAGGCCAAAAAACAGACAACCCTCTGTTCGGCAACCGAATTTCAAGTAAGATTGGTGCGGTCGAGAGGACTCGAACCTCCACGGGTGTTACCCCACAGCGACCTCAACGCTGCGCGTCTACCAATTCCGCCACGACCGCACTGTCTTGACTTGGTGGAGGGGTCTCTAACGAAGCTCCGCGCAGATGTGAAGAGGGAAAAACCGCTCTGGGCCGGTTTCTTGTACGGACACTCCGGCACGGCCCGAAACGCCGCCCGCTGGACAAGGGCCCCGGTGCCGTGTCATCCCCAACCGCGAAATAGATGGAGGCGGGGCGGCGCCCCGGCGGGCCTATGGAATGGAAGATCAGCGAAGGTTTGACCGGCTACGACGAGGCGCTGTCCTTCATGGAGGATCGCGCCACGGCAATCGCCGAGGGCCGCGCCGAGGATTGCATCTGGCTGCTGGAACACCCGCCCCTTTATACCGCCGGCACCTCTGCCAAGATCGAAGATCTGAGAGATCCTGACCGCTTTCCCGTCCACCCGTCCAAGCGCGGCGGGCAATACACCTATCACGGGCCGGGCCAGCGGGTTGTTTACGTCATGATGGACCTCAACAAGCGCGGGCGCGACATTCGCTGTTTCGTGCAGGATCTTGAGACCTGGGTGATCGCCACGCTGGCAGAGTTCAACCTGACCGGCCATATCCGCGACGGCCGCGTCGGCGTCTGGATCGAACGGCCCGACCGCCCGTGCCTGTCCTCTGGCGCCATGGCAGAGGACAAGATCGCCGCCATCGGCATCCGCCTGCGCAAATGGGTGAGCTTTCACGGCCTGGCGATCAATGTCGAACCGGACCTGAGCCATTTCGACGGCATCGTGCCCTGCGGCATCACCGACTACGGCGTGACCAGTCTGGTGGATCTGGGCCTGCCCGTCACCATGGACGATCTGGATGTCGCCCTGCGCAAGCAGTTCGATCAGGTGATGCTGGGGCGCTGACCGCCCGCACCGGGCCTTTACGATACAGGAGAGGCCGCACAAACCTGCGCGGCCTCTCCCCGGTCGGGGCAATGACCCATCCCGGTCGGGGTAGAAAAATGTCCCCGCTGCTGTCTTGAATGACTAGGTGCTTGCAAATCGTCTCATGGGACACGGCCCCCGGCAGCGGGCCGCGCCGCAACTCTCAGAGCTTGCTTGTGAAGACGTGGAACAGGATGTCATCGCGGGCGATACCCCGTGCGGCCAGATCGGCGTCGGACAGGGCGCGCAACGCCTCAACCTGTGCGGTGCGCTGGCGATAGCGACGGTCAAACGGTGTCTCGAACAGGCGGGCCATACGCTGGCGCAGGGTGGCGCGGCTGCTCACAAAGCTGTTGTCGAAATAGGCCATCTTGATCTCCCCCCAGTGGGTTGTCGTGTGGGATGTCGTTTCAGGACGTCGGGTTCAGCAGATGGGTTCACTTTACCTGCCCGCCCGGCACCACATCAGTCAGGAAACCCGGACGGTCCGGAATACCGGACCTGCGCAGGTAGAATCGCGGTTTTCCTGTGGGGACGAGACGACAAAAGAGAGGGGGCGCACTCACAACGCCCCCTCGGAAATCATTGAAAAAATCGGCAGGCGCGGTGGCCTTAAAAGGGTTTGGTCATTGAATTCCTGACACTCTCGACGAACCACCGGGCGCTGGCGGGCAGCGCCCGTCCGGGTCAGACCTTGCCGGCAAAGACATGCAGCAGAATGTCCTCACGGGCGATCCCGCAGGCGGCCAGTTCGGCATCCGACAGGGCGCGCAGCGCCTCGATCCGGGCCGTCCGCTGGCGATAGCGGCGATCAAACGGCGTCTCAAGGAACCGGGCCACACGCTGGCGCAGGGTGGTGCGGTTCGAAACGAAGCTGCTGTCGAAATAGGCCATCGGGGTCTCCCTCGGGATCTGGTGTCGCTGTGTTGATCCCAGATTAGGAAATCCGCCGCCGGGCCATAAGTCGGGTATGCCCGACCGTAGGGTATTCCGGACCTGCTTTCGTCACGCGGCAGGATGGATCAGGGCCGGTGCGGCCAGCGCATGGAAATCATGTAGCGATAGAGCGTGTCGTCCACGACCACCGCAAAGGTGAGAAACCCGCCAAACTGTGCCATGTAACAGCCAAACCCCTGCTCCATCTGGACGGTATAGGGTGGCAGATCCAGAACCAGCAGCTCACTCCCCAGAAGGTCGGCCAGCACCCGGGACCGGCATCCATTGACCGCAGGGGCCGCCGTGATCACCCCGTTCCGAAGCGAAGCAGAGGCCCTGCCCCCTTCGTCTGCCAGCAGGTCCGACATGCGTTGCGCCAGCAAATCGGCAAGGCTTTCCTGACGGGCCTGCCTGCGCGCCGCGTCCCGTGGCTCATCCGCCAATGTATGGGTCACATCAAGCAACCAATTGTAGTCGACCATAGAGAACCCGCCGCGTTCGATCAGGCCGGTCCCGAACCTCGGGAACAATGCCAGAAACAGCCTGTCATGGTCGGCCGCCCCATAGGCCGCATCCACCACCATCCGGCAATCGCTGCCGTCCGGCCGGGACACCAGCAGGCAACTGGCCGGTCCCGACGCGGGCGCAAGCGTGCTGTTCGCCCCGTCCGGGTCCGGATCGCAAGAGCACACCTGCGCCACCGGCTCGGCCAGGGCAGAGGTGGCCAGAAGGGCGCTGGCAAAGACAAGTGCGGTCATCCGTCGGATCATGTCAGGTCTCCGGGGGGTTCTGGCGTCAGACAACCAAGTTTTGCCCGGATGGGGCCGCCTGTCCAAACCTTCCGAACGGCAAGGTGCGACAAAAAGATTTGATCTGCGTCAAATCCGGCCATTGCCGCCCCTATGGTCACATTCTAAAACGTGAAAGGAACATTGGGCGCGGACGGATTCCCGATCCGTACCCTATGCATTGGGATCAGCAGGAGGCATCAAATGGCAGACGCAGCCATTCACGGCCACGAGCATGAAGACAACCGGGGGTTCTTTACCCGCTGGTTCATGTCGACGAACCACAAGGACATCGGGATTCTCTATCTTGTTGTCTCGGCTCTCGTCGGCTTCATCTCCGTGGCTTTCACAGTCTACATGCGCCTGGAGCTCATGGAGCCCGGCGTTCAGTACATGTGCATGGAAGGCATGCGGTTCACCGCTGCAGCCATCGCCGATTGTACACCTAACGGACACCTCTGGAACGTGCTGATCACCGGCCACGGCATCCTGATGATGTTCTTCGTGGTCATTCCGGCGCTCTTCGGCGGTTTTGGCAACTATTTCATGCCGTTGCAGATCGGCGCGCCGGACATGGCGTTCCCGCGCATGAACAACCTGTCGTTCTGGATGTATGTCGCGGGCACCACGCTGGCTGTCTGTTCGGTGCTGTCGCCGGGCGGCAACGGCCAGCTTGGCTCTGGCGTCGGTTGGGTTCTGTATCCGCCGCTGTCGGTCAATGAGGCCGGCATGTCGATGGATCTGGCGATCTTCGCTGTCCACGTCTCGGGTGCCTCGTCGATCCTCGGCGCGATCAACATGATCACCACCTTCCTGAACATGCGTGCCCCCGGCATGACCCTGTTCAAGGTGCCGCTGTTCTCATGGTCGATCTTTGTCACCTCGTGGCTGATCCTGCTGTCGCTGCCCGTTCTGGCCGGCGCCATCACCATGCTGCTGACCGACCGCAACTTTGGCACGACCTTCTTTGATCCCGCCGGTGGCGGCGATCCGATCCTGTACCAGCACATCCTGTGGTTCTTTGGTCACCCCGAAGTGTACATCGTGATCCTGCCGGGCTTTGGCATCATCAGCCACGTCATCGCGACCTTCGCGCGCAAGCCGATCTTCGGCTATCTGCCGATGGTCTGGGCGTTGATCGCCATTGGCGCGTTGGGCTTTGTCGTCTGGGCGCACCACATGTACACCGTCGGCATGTCCCTGACCCAGCAGAGCTACTTCATGCTGGCGACGATGGTCATCGCGGTGCCCACAGGGGTCAAGATCTTCTCGTGGATCGCGACCATGTGGGGCGGCTCGATCGAGTTCAAGACACCGATGCTCTGGGCGTTCGGCTTCCTGTTCCTGTTCACCGTTGGCGGCGTGACCGGCATCGTGCTGAGCCAGGCAGGCATCGACCGCGCCTATCACGACACCTACTATGTCGTGGCGCACTTCCACTATGTGATGAGCCTGGGCGCCGTGTTCGCGATCTTTGCGGGGATCTACTTCTACTTCCCCAAGATGACCGGCCGGATGTACAATGAAACCATGGGCAAGATCCACTTCTGGGCGATGTTCGTCGGGGCCAACCTGACCTTCTTCCCGCAGCACTTCCTGGGCCGTCAGGGTATGCCGCGTCGCTACATCGACTACCCCGAGGCATTTGCCACATGGAACTATGTGTCGTCCTGGGGGGCCTTCATCTCCTTCGCGTCCTTCCTGTTCTTCTTCTACGTCGTGTTCCACGCGCTGACCCGTGGTGCCCGTGTGACGCAGAACAATCCGTGGAACGAATACGCGGATACGCTGGAATGGACCCTGCCCTCGCCGCCGCCCGAGCACACGTTCGAGCAGCTGCCAAAGCAGGAAGACTGGGACAAGGGTCACGCGCACTAAGCGCGGGGCCGACCAGGCAAACCAGCCTGACAGACACGAAAGGCCCCGGCATCCGTCGGGGCCTTTTTCGTTGTAGAGACTTTGCCGCCACGCCCCCCCGACACAGGCGCGACAGGGGCCCCCATGGCGCGCACCGCAGGTCAAATATTGACCCAGCAACGGCCGCGACGCGCCACCGCTTTGACGCATCGCAATTCTGAGGTATATCCAGACAGATAGCGAGGCCGGGCCGCGCCCTCCGGCAAGTGGAATTAGACACATCAATGCCCTACCAATGGAAAACCCCAAAGCGTGAAACGACCCAGCACCTGCAACTCTGGCCGCACAACTCGCTGTCGCCAGAGGGTTTCGCCGCGATGATCCTGGGTTTTTTCCTGTTCGCCTCGCTGCCCCTCTACGGGGTGATCGGCACGGCGGTGCTGTGGGGATTGCTGCCCTTCATGCTGGCGGCAACGGCGGCGCTGTACTATGCGCTGCGCCGCAATCAGCGCGACCGACGCATTCTGGAGGATCTGACCGTCTCGCCCGAAACGACGCGCCTGATCCGGACCAATCCCAAAGGTGATAGCCAGGACTGGGAAAGCAACACCTACTGGGTCAAGGTCGCCTGCCATGAACAGGGCGGCCCGGTACCCTACTACGTCACGCTCAAGGGGCAAGGCCGTGAGGTCGAGATTGGCTCATTCCTCAGCGAGGATGAGCGCAAGGCCCTGTATTCCGATCTCACCGACGCGGTGCGCCGCGCGGCGCATCCCTGCTGAGGGCGCGCGACATGGCACAGGTCCCCGCAACCCCGAAATGGCACCGCGCCGCGCTGCGCGCCGCAGTGGCGCTGAACCGCGAAGGCTGGATTGATCGGCTGACCCCTGCGCCCAGTGAGGCGGCGGCGCTGCGCCTGCGCGACACGCTGTCGACCCGCGTGCCGCCGCTGCGCAAACAGGTGGTGTTTCTGATCCCGCTGGTCGGCCCCGACAGTGTCGGAGACTGGGAGGCGGTGACTGCCCGGCTGTCTGCGACGCTGGACTGCTTCATCGCCCAGAACGATCCGCACTGGCAGGCGGTGATCTGCTGTCAGGACCGCCCGCCCCTGCCCGACGATCCGCGCATCACCTACCTGCCCTACACCGCGCCCACGCCGGGCAACGACAAATGGATGAAACTCGCCGCCCTGACCGCGCACCTGGACCGGATGAACCTGCCGCCCTGCTATGTCATGAGCTTTGACGCCGATGATCTGCTGCGTCAGGGCAGCGTCCGTGAGATGCTACGCCGACAGGCGCCGGGTGGCTATCTGGTGCAGTCCGGCTATGTCATGGACGAGGCCGCAGGCACCATCGCGCTGGCCGATGTGCCCACCCTGCGCCAACCGCTGCGCAAACCATTCTGGAAGCTGTGCGGCTCTTGCGCGGCGCTGGGACATGACCCCGATCTGCCGCAAAGCGCGGCTTTCTTGCAGGCCATGACGCAGCACGAACACCGGATGTTCCCCTATCTGGCAGCGCTTGCGGGGCGCAGGCTATCGCCGCTGTCGGAACCGGTGGTGCTTTATGTCCTGAACCACGGCGAGAACTTTGGCGCGCGGCGCGGGCGGGTCAGTTTCAAGACACGCTTCGTCGAACGGTTCCGCATCGACGATGCCGAGGAACTGTCCGCCATCGCCGACGGCTTTCCGGTGCCCGATGCCCTGGATGATGCGCTGCCGGACCTGCCCGAAGCGGCGGGGTGACAATCATCCTTGACGGCGGCAAAACGCACTGCGCCGCCCCCACGGGGACGGCGCATCTGTAAAACCGTTGATTGCCGTTCAGGCCGACAGCCGGTCCTTGACCTTGGGCCCCACGGCCGCGAAATCCATCTGGCCGGTGTACTTCGCCTTCAGCACGCCCATGACGCGCCCCATGTCGCGGATCGACTCGGCGCCGACTTCGGTCATGGCGGCATTGATCGCCGCCGTGACTTCCTTCTCGGTCAGCGCGCGCGGCAGGAATTCCTCGATCACCACGATCTCGGCCAGTTCGCGTTCCGCAAGATCCAGCCGCCCGGCCTCTTCATAGCTCTTGGCGCTTTCGCGCCGTTGCTTGACCATCTTGCCAAGGATCGCCAGCACGCCGCTGTCATCGACGCCCTGTTCGTTGCCATCGGCCCGGACGGCGATGTCCCGGTCCTTGATCGCCGCGTTGATCAGCCGTAGCGTCGACAGGCGATCACGCGCCTTGTCCCGCATCGCCTGTTTCACCGCCGCGTTCACTCTTTCGCGCAGTTCCATGAGCCCCATCCCCAATTCTGGTCTCCGAATGCGGCAGGCTACATCATGCCCAGCGGTGTTGCAAGCGCAGCATTTTCAGCCAACCCCCTGAAATCAAACGATTTATGTTTTTACTCAACCACTTGACCCGCGCACGCCCGCGCAATACGTTCCGGCAAATTTGCCGCCATCGAGGATCTGCTCATGCCCGCTGCTTCTGCACGCCCGACCGCCTGCCTTGCCCTTGCCGACGGCACGCTGTTCTACGGCACCGGCTTTGGCGCCACCGGCCAGACCACGGCGGAACTGTGTTTCAACACCGCCATGTCCGGCTACCAGGAGATCATGACCGACCCGTCCTATGCCGGTCAGATCGTCACCTTTACCTTTCCGCACATCGGCAACACCGGTGTAAACCCCGAGGACGATGAAACCGCCGATCCGGTCGCCGCCGGCATGGTCGTCAAATGGATGCCGACGCAAAGCTCGAACTGGCGCGCAGCACAAGAGTTGGGCGACTGGCTGGCCGCACGCGGCCGCATCGCCATCGGCGGCATCGACACCCGCCGCCTGACCCGCGCCATCCGCCAACTGGGCGCGCCGCATGTGGCACTGGCCCATGACCCGGACGGCAATTTCGACACCGATGCGCTGGTCAAGGCCGCCCGCGGCTTTCCGGGGCTTGAGGGGCTGGACCTCGCGCTGGATGTCACCTGCGCGCAAAGCTATCGCTGGGATGAGATGCGGTGGGCCTGGCCCGACGGGTACAAACCGCAGGAAAACGCCCGGCACAAGGTGGTCGCCGTCGACTATGGCGCGAAACGCAATATCCTGCGCTGCCTTGCCTCGGCGGGCTGTGAGGTCACTGTCCTGCCCGCAACCGCCACCTATGATGAGGTCATGGCCCATCAGCCCAACGGCATTTTCCTGTCCAATGGCCCCGGCGACCCCGCCGCCACCGGCGCCTATGCGGTGCCGATGATCCAGCGACTGTTGAAAGAGGCGAACCTGCCGGTGTTCGGCATCTGCCTTGGCCACCAAATGCTGGCGCTGGCCCTTGGGGCCAAGACCATCAAGATGAACCACGGCCACCACGGCGCCAACCATCCCGTCAAGGAGGTCGAGACCGGCAAGGTCGAGATCACCTCGATGAACCACGGCTTCGCGGTGGACAGCCAGACCCTGCCGGAGGGCGTGCTGGAAACCCATGTCTCGCTGTTTGACGGCTCCAACTGCGGCATTCGCATGGCGGATCGCCCGGTGTTCAGCGTGCAGCACCACCCAGAGGCAAGCCCCGGCCCGCAGGACAGCTTTTACCTGTTCGAACGCTTCGCCGCCTCGATGGATGCGGCCTGACGCGCAAATCTGCGAAAATTCTACGCCATGTTAAGGGTTTGGTCGCCAAAAGCGGCCAATCTCCTCGGCGCGGTTAAGACTTCGTTTACCATCTCCGTGCAAACATTCTGTTAACCGTATTTTTCGGACAGAGGTATGACGGAGCCACGCCTCCATCTCGCCGCGGCCAAACTGGCGCAGGCAAAGGCCCGTCGCGGCCAACCCATCAGCCATATCCTGATGGAGGACGGGCATGTTGCCCCCTCCGACATGCTGGGCGCGATGGCGCAGGCCACGCGCATCGGCCAGCCGGTGCCGCAGGTGGTGGTGGCGGATTTCATCGCCTCCCGAGAGGACGTGCTGGACGCGCAGGCGCAGCATTTTGGCGCCATGGTGCTGAAACGGGACGATACGCCCCCCGACCCTGCTGTCATGGATCTGCTGCCGCCGGAATTTTGTCTGCAACACGGGGTGTTGCCGTGGATGCGGGTGGGGTGGGGGACACGTTGTTGCTGGCCACCGCGCGCCCGGATGACTTTCCGGCGCTGCTGCATCTCCTGCCGCCCGACACTGGCCCGGTGGTCATGGCGCTGGCGCTGGAGGCGGACATTCACCACCTGATTTCCGCCCGCGCCGGGACGCGGCTGGCACAGGCGGCGGAAACATGGGTGCCGGCGCAGGACAGTTGCCGCGACCTGAACCGGACAACGCCGCGCGGGCGGCTCTTTGCCTTTGCCGCCGCCGCGATCTGTCTCTTGCTGCTGCTGCTTGCGCCACAACTGCTGTTCGCCGCCGCCTTGGCGCTGGCGCTTGGCTCCCTTGTCATGTCACAACTGATGAAACTGGTCGCGCTGGCCGCCCTGCCCCGGCAAACCGCCGCTACCGCCGCCATTTTGCCGCCCAATCCGCCGCTGGTGTCGATCCTCGTGCCGCTGTTTCATGAGCAGGACATCGCCCGGACGCTGGTCGCGCGGCTGTCACGGTTGACCTACCCCAAGGCGCTGCTGGACGTGGTGCTGGTGCTGGTGCTGGAGGCCGAGGACAGGCTGACCCGCGAAACCCTGGCCCGGACCGAACTGCCGCCCTGGATGCGGACCATTACCGTGCCGCCGGGCCGTGTCACGACCAAGCCGCGCGCGCTCAACTACGCCTACCGGTTCACCCGCGGTGAGATAATCGGCATCTACGACGCCGAGGACGCGCCTGCCCCGGACCAGATTGACCGCGTGGTGGCGCAATTCCACGAGTCGCCCGCTGATGTCGGCTGTTTGCAGGGCATCCTTGACTACTACAATCCGCGCGCCAACTGGCTGTCGCGCTGTTTTACCATCGAATACGCCAGCTGGTTCCGCATCCTGCTGCCCGGCCTGTCGCGGCTGGGTCTGGTGGTGCCGCTGGGCGGGACCACGGTGTTTTTCCGCCGCGCGGTGCTGGAAAAGGTTTGCGGCTGGGACGCGCATAACGTGACAGAGGACGCGGATCTGGGCGTGCGTCTGGCCCGCCACGGTTTTCGCACCGACCTGATGCCCTCGGTGACCCGCGAAGAGGCGAACAACCGCTTTTGGCCGTGGATCAAACAGCGCTCGCGCTGGCTCAAGGGGTACGGGATCACATGGTGGGTCCACACCCGGCAGCCTCGCCGGTTATGGCGCGATCTTGGGCCGAAACGCTTTGCCGGGTTGCAGATCCTTTTCCTGACCACGCTGGTCCAGTTTGCCCTTGCGCCGGTGCTGTGGTCCTTCTGGCTGATCCTGATGGGCCTGCCGCATCCACTGGACGCTTTTCTGACCCGGCCGGTGATCCTTGGCCTCACGGCAATCTTCCTCAGCGCCGAGGCGGTGTCGATCCTGATTGGCCTCGCCGCGCTGGCGCGCAGCCCGCATCGCTTTCTGATGCCTTGGGTGCCGACGCTGTTTGCCTATTTTCCGCTGGGCACGGTGGCGATCTACAAGGCCCTGTGGGAGACACTCAGGAACCCGTTCTACTGGGACAAGACCCAGCATGGCCGCTCTGCCCCCGACACCCCCGGCGAGGATCATCCCCCCGGCGGCTGACAGGCGCAAAGGTTAAGACCGCGTAAAAACGTCTCTGTAACCCATTGTTTTATATATGGCCGCGACGTGCCCACGCGTGGACACGCCGTTTCGATCAGATCGACATATGCTCCGCATTGTCCTGCTTCAGCCGGGTGATGAAGGCGACAGAGATATGATCCCGCAGCGCCTGATACGCGGCATCCTCATCGCGAGTCGAGATCGCATCGACAATCGCACCATGCTCTCCCAACGCGATTTCTCCACGCCCCTCCGCCGCCAATGAGGTCGTCGCCATCAAGGCCATCGACCGATAGACAAGGTCCAGTTGCTGCACCAGATAGCGATTGTGCGAGGCAAGGTGGATCATCCGATGAAACCGCCGGTTGGCCCGCGCCATGGCCGCCGGATCGGACAGCAGCGCGCGATCCTCCTCGATCATGTCCCGCAGCACCATGACCTCTTCCTCGGTCGCGTGCCGCGCCGCCAGCCGCGCCGCCAACCCCTCCAGCTCAGAGCGCACCGCGTACAGCTCGGCCATCTGGTTGTGATCCAACGAGGCCACGATCAACGACCGCCCGTCTCGCGCCAGCAACGACTGCGTCTCCAGCCGCTGCAAGGCCTCGCGGATCGGCGTGCGTGACACCCCGAACCGTTCCGCCAGTTCGCTTTCCACAAGACGGTCGCCGGGCCGGTAAATGCCTGAGTCGATCGCCTCGAGGATCATGGTGTAGGCATCTTTTTGTGCCGGTTTGACCTCGTGCATCGCTACCCTCCCTGCGTCCACCGCGACACGATAGCGCCACCAGCACCGCCGGTTCAAGCTGGGCGGATTGCCGCGCGCCCTCAAACACCCTACCTAGACCCCATGACCAAGGACAGATTTGCCCATGTACGGGCCTGGGTCTTTGACCTGGACAACACGCTTTATTCCCCGGCCGTCCGGCTCTTCGATCAGATCGAGGCCCGGATGAATGCCTATGTCGGTCGCGTGACCGGCCTGGCACGGGAAGAGGCCGCCCACCTGCGCCGCGACTACTGGGCGCGCTACGGCACCACGTTGGCCGGGCTGATGACCCATCACGACGTCGATCCGGAGGACTATCTGATCGACGTGCACGACGTCACGTTTGACGCGCTCACCCCGGACCCGCACCTGGCAGAGCTGATCGCCGCCCTGCCCGGCCGCCGCATCGTCTACACCAACGGCAGCGCGCCCTACGCGGCGCAAGTGCTGAAGGCGCGCGGTCTGGACGCCGCCTTTGACGCCATTTACGGCGTCGAACACGCCCAATACGCGCCAAAACCCCGCGCCGAAGCCTTTGACCGGATTTTTGCCCTTGATGGGCTGAACCCGGCAGAGGCCGCCATGTTCGAGGACGACCCGCGCAACCTGGCCGCCCCCCACGCGCTGGGGATGCGCACCGTCCACGTCGCCCCCGAAGCAACCCCCGCCCCCCATATCCAGCACCACACTGACGACCTGGTCGACTTCCTGCGCAACTTGCGCTGATCCGCTGCACATGACCGATCAAAGCACCATCTGAGATGCGGCATTTCGCACCTGTGCTCCAAGTGGCAAAGTGCTATGTCGGGCCTCAATCAAATCAGGAGTTTGAATATGTCGCCTGCCGAGTCTCCCGCCTCTCCCGCCGCCGAAATGGCAAACACACAGATGTCCGGCGAAAAGGTGTTTTACCTGGTTGCGCTGGTCCTTGTCGTGATCGGAGCCGCCATGACGCTGCTTTTTGGCCTGCCCGGACTTGCCATGACAGCGCTGGCGCTGGTCCCGGTGGTCTACGCCCTGCTGATCCTGCTCAGCGTCGGCAAGTAAGCCGCATGGCCTCCGCGTCCTTCGCGCCCTAGATAACGGGAAACGGAGGCAGCGACATGGACTACGACATTGTCATCTCAGGTGGCGGCATCGCGGGATTGACCGCAGCCGCCGGATTTGCATCCGCCGGCTTTCACACGCTTTGCGTGGACCCGACGCCGCCGGTGACGATGCGCGACGGCGAGGGTGCCGACCTGCGCACCACGGCGTTCCTGCAACCGGCACAGGGCTTTCTGGACGAGATCGGCCTCTGGCCTCGGCTGGCCGAACACGCCACGCCTTTGCAGGTGATGCGGATTGTCGATGCGGGCGGCCCCGTGGCCGAACCGCGCGTGACCAAGGACTTTGAATCCAACGACATCTCCGGCAAACCCTTTGGCTGGAACCTGCCCAACTGGCTGCTGCGGCGTGAAATGGCCACACGCCTGGGGGAACTGGCCAACGTGGATTTCCGGCCCGGCACTGCAACAACCGCCCTGTTCACTCGCGAAGGCGAGGCCCGCGTGACCCTGTCCGATGGCAGCAAAGTCCGCACGCGCCTGGTTGTGGCGGCAGACGGTCGCGGCTCGCCGATGCGACAGACAGCGGGCATCGGCGTCAAGACCACGCGCTTTGGCCAAAAGGCGCTGGCCTTCGCCGTCACCCACCCGATCCCGCACTGCAACGTTTCGACAGAGATCCACCGCACCGGCGGGCCCTTTACTCTGGTCCCGCTGCCCGATCTTGACGGCCAGCCCTGCTCGGCCGTGGTCTGGATGGAGGACGGCCCCCGTGCCGAACGGCTGTACACACTCGATCAATCCGCCTTTGAAGAAGAAATGACCTCCAGGTCATGTGGCCTTTTCGGCCCTTTGAAACTGGCCTCGCGCCGCACCATCTGGCCGATCATCGCACAAGAGGCCGACCGGCTCACGTCTCAACGCCTTGCGCTGATTGCCGAGGCCGCCCATGTGGTCCCGCCCATCGGCGCACAGGGCCTGAACATGAGCCTCAAGGATCTCGCCGCGCTGCGCGATTTGGCAGTGGCACGCCCAGAAGGGCTCGGCGACCGCCAGATGCTGGACACCTACCACCGCACCCGCGTCGCCGACATTCGGGCCCGCGTGGCCGGAATTACTGCGCTCAACCGCATCTCGCAACTGTCAAAGGAACCGCTGCGCGACATCCGTGCCAGGGGTCTTGATGCCCTCTACGGCTTCAAGCCGGTGCGCACCTCGCTCATGCGCCTTGGCCTGGGCGCGCGCGGATAGCAAAAAGGGGGCGCTGCCCCCTCTGCGCCTTTGGCGCATTCACCCCCGGAGTATTTGGACCGAGAAGAAGCGCACATCCGCTCAGTTTCTTCTGTCCCGAAATATCCCGGGGGAGTCGACCGTAGGGAGACGGGGGTCATGCTGCAAGCATGCCTCCGGCATGACGCCCCTATCGCCGTTGACGTCACAGAACCTCGTCGACAACCTTGCGCAACCGCGCCACCGTGCCATCGACATCATAGAGTTTGTCCAGACCGAACAAACCGATGCGGAAGGTCGAGAATTCCGCTGGCTCATCGCATTGCAGCGGCACTCCGGCTGCGATTTGCATGCCTTTCGCGGCAAAGGCCTTGCCGGACTTGATCTCGGGTTCAGCGGTATAGCTGACCACCACACCTGGTGCGCCAAACCCTTCGGCGGCGACGGACGTCACGCACTTTTCAGCAAACATCGCTCGCACGGCGTTGCCCAGTGCCCATTGCGCCTCTTTCAGCTTGGCAAAGCCATAGTCGCGGGTCTCAATCATCGTGTCGCGGAAGGCGCGCAAACTGTCTGTCGGCATGGTTGCGTGATAGGCATGGCCGCCGTCTTCATAGGCCTTCATGATCTGGCGCCATTTCTTGAGGTCCACGGCGAAACTGTCCGAGGTGGTGTCCTCCATCCGCGCCAAGGCGCGTTCGGACATCATCACAAGGCCCGCGCAGGGCGTGGCGGACCAGCCCTTTTGCGGGGCCGAGATCAGCACATCGACGCCGGTGGCCTTCATGTCGACCCAGACGCAGCCCGAGGCGATGCAATCCAGCACCATCAGCGCGCCCACGTCGTGCGCGGCCTTGGCCATCCGGGTCACATAGTCGTCGGGCAGGATCACACCGGCAGAGGTTTCCACATGCGGGGCAAACACCACATCCGGTTTGATCTCGGCTATCTTGGCCTCGACCTCTTCGATCGGGGCCGGGGCAAAGGGCGCATCCACCGCGTTTCCAGTGCGCCGCGCTTTCATCACTGTGGTCTCATCGCCAAATCCACCGGCGTCAAAGATCTGCGACCAGCGGAACGAGAACCAGCCATTGCGCACCACCAGCACATTGGCCCCTTGGCCAAACTGGCGCGCGACCGCCTCCATCCCGTAGGTGCCGCCGCCAGGAACGACCGCCACGGCGTCCGCGTTGTAGACCTCTTTCAACATGCCAGAGATGTCACGCATCACCTGTTGAAAGGCAGCAGACATGTGGTTGAGCGAGCGGTCGGTGAAGACGACCGAGAATTCTTCCATCCCCGTGGGGTCGATATCGTCGCGCAAGGCCATGACGGTTCCTCCTGATTTCACATCCCGTGTTATCGCGCCCACACTCGCGTGCAAGCCACATGAGTGTGTCAGGCCGCCGCAGTCCTCATAACGGACCGGGCCGCCGTTCCTCGCTCAGCAGCACATTGGCGTCGATGTTTCCGACACCGGGCAGCGTCATGACACGCCGCCGCAGCACCCGCTCGAAATCTGCGATGTCGCGGGCCACAACGCGCAGGCGGTAGTCGAACAGGCCCAGCACCTGCTCGACGATCTGCACCTCCGGGATGGCGGTGGCGGCGCGTTCGAAATCCTCCAGGCTGACCCGCCCCTTGGTGGCCAGCTTGACCCCCAGAAAGACCGTCACGCCAAACCCCAGCGCAGGGGCGTCCAGATCCAGCCGCGCGCCGCGAAACACCCCGGCCTCGCGCAGACGTTTGATCCGTCGCCAGCAGGCCGGTTGTGACAGGCCCAGGTCGCGCCCCAAGGCTCCGGCAGAGGCAGCCGCGTCCTGCGCCAGGGCGCGCACCAGGGCGCCGTCGATCTCATCAAGGGCAATCACAGCGGCAGCGCCTCTTGTTCCTTGACCCGCGCCACATGCATCAGCGCCTCGATGTCGGCGATATGCGGCAGGGTCAGCAGACGCTCCCGGTAGAGTTGCTGGTAGTGTCCCATGTCGCGGGCGATCACCGCAAGGCGCACGTCCACCTGCCCGAGAAAGGTCTGGATCTCCAACACCTCCGGCACCTCGCGCGCAGCGGCGATGAATTCGTCAAACGCCCGGCTCTGCGTCTTGTCCAAGGTCACGCGCAAGGACACCTCGACCTCATAGCCCAGCGCGCGCCAGTCGATTACCCCGCGCACGCCCTTGAGGATGCCGGCGCTCCTCAGCCGCTCCAGCCGCCGCGCCAGTGTCGAGGCCGTCACCCCGGCCCGGTCCGCAAGCGCGCCACCGGCCATGTCGGGTTCTGCCATCATGTGGCGCAGAATGCGTCGGTCCGTGTCATCCAGCATGAATTTCCCACCTTTGGCCATTATGGGGAATGATTTTACCCATACTTGGGGAAATAGTTCAAAAAACGCAACCACTCTCACCGTGCGGGCGGTAGGGTGCCCGCCACAACAACACGACGACATAAAAACAAGATACGGAAGGAATGCCCAATGCGCGTTTACTATGACCGCGACTGCGATGTGAACCTGATCAAGGACAAGAAAGTTGCCATTCTTGGCTACGGGTCGCAGGGCCACGCCCATGCGCTGAACCTGCGCGACAGCGGTGCCAAAAACGTCGTCGTCGCCCTGCGCGAGGGATCTGGCTCCATCCCCAAGGCAGAGGGCGAAGGCCTGAAAACCATGGGCATCTCCGAGGCCGCAGCATGGTGTGACGTGTTGATGTTCACCATGCCCGATGAGCTTCAGGCCGACACCTGGAACCGCTACGTCAAGGATCACATCCGCGAAGGTGCTGCGATTGCCTTTGCCCACGGTCTGAACATCCACTTTGGCCTGATCGAGGCGCCCAAGGGTGTCGACGTGATCATGATGGCCCCCAAGGGCCCTGGTCACACCGTGCGCGGCGAATACACCAAAGGCGGCGGCGTGCCCTGCCTTGTGGCGGTTCACAACGACGCATCGGGCAAGGCGCTGGAAATCGGCCTGTCCTATTGCTCGGCCATCGGTGGCGGCCGGTCCGGCATCATCGAGACCAACTTCCGCGAGGAATGCGAAACCGACCTGTTCGGTGAGCAGGCGGTTCTGTGTGGCGGCCTGATCGAGCTGATCCGCATGGGGTTCGAGACACTGGTCGAGGCCGGATATGAGCCGGAGATGGCCTATTTCGAGTGTCTGCATGAGGTCAAACTGATCGTTGACCTGATCTATGAAGGCGGCATCGCCAATATGAACTACTCGATCTCGAACACGGCTGAGTATGGCGAGTATGTCAGCGGCCCGCGCATCCTGCCCTATGACGAGACCAAGGCGAGGATGAAAGCGGTTCTGACCGACATCCAGACCGGCAAGTTCGTGCGTGATTTCATGCTGGAAAACGCCGTTGGCCAGCCGTCGTTCAAAGCGACGCGCAAGATCAACGACGAACACATGATCGAAGCGACCGGCGAAAAGCTGCGCGCCATGATGCCGTGGATTTCCGCGGGCAAGATGGTCGACAAGTCGAAGAACTGAGCCTTTTCCGCTCTATCGCAATCACTGGAAAGCGCCCCCTTGCGGGGCGTTTTTCTTTTGCCGCAAGACTCTCTGATCGGTGCCAACCATTTGATCGGCGCGGGCAACGGCGGCGGTGCGCCGCCGCGCCTTTGCTGTGCGCCCAGAGACCTGTTATACAATAACAGATCCCCCATTTCCTTGGCATGACTTACGACATCGAAACCCGCAGCGGTCTGCCAGACGCCATGCAGACCCTGCTGCGGACCTTGCCACGCGATGGCTGGCACAGGCATCCGCACCTCGCCGACAGCACCCGCAACTGGATGCGCGCCCATCAGGGCTTTCGCCAGTTGGGTCAGATCGTGTTGGACGATACAGAGCGCTTTCTGGACAATTCGACCGACGCACAGGTCTATGCCGGACGGTTGGCGTATTTTGGCAACCTGCTGGTGCGCAACCTGCATGGGCATCACACATGGGAGGACCGCAAGTTTTTTCCCGAGTTGGAAGGTGCCGACGCCCGCTTTGCCGATGGCTTGCAGATGCTGGAAAGCGATCATGTGGCGCTGGACAGCCTGCTGGATCGGTTCACCCGTGCCGCAAACCGGACCGTGCAACTGGCCACACTGGACCCGCGCCAGATGGCCGAAGAGGCGCGCCCCGTGCGCGATATGGCCGAAACGCTAGGCGGGTTTCTGAACCGGCACCTGACCGACGAAGAGGATCTGGTGGTGCCGATCCTGCTGCACCACCGCCTGCGCGATTAGGGGCACCGCACGCTGCCGCAGCACGTTGTTAACCACGCTGCGGCAAAACCACCGGCGGTCGACCATGAAAACAGGATCAGCGCCCCACCCTCTCGGGGTCCGTTCGATCTGCGCAGGATGGGGCATCACACGCCCCCCAGGGCCGGGATTGGCACCCCGGCGCGGATGATCCGTTTTCGGCGGCCGCCGTCCTTTCATAGCCCACCAGGGGCAAGACACAAAAAAACCGCCCCGGTCAGGTTGACCGGGGCGGCGTTCGGGCTGCGATCCGCCCATGTCGTGTATGCCGTGGCTTACCAGCAGCTGACCAGCACGGTCATCTCTGCCGCCATGGCGGTCAGATCCTCGGGGGCCAGCGGGGTCAACCCGCCGCGCGCCACCGGCTGGATGCCGTTGTTGCGCAGGAAATCAAGGATACGCTCACCCTTGGTGGCAAAACTGACCTGCTCGGGCAGCACGCGGCCCCCCGGCTGATCCTTGGGCAACAGCATCCCTAGCACGGTGCCGCCGGAGTCAAAGACCGGACCGCCTGCGTCACCGGGCAGCGCCGACAGCGCCAACCGCTTGATCCCGTCCTCACCGTTCAGGCCGCGCAGATCCTCCAGCGTGCCAAAGGTCAGCGTCGGCGCGGTCAGCACGCCGCCAAAGGAAAAGCCCGCCACCGCCACTTCGGATTGCAGCCGCAATTCACCGGACCGGAACTGTGCCACCCGGCGCGGCGCCAGCCGTTCCACCGGGCTGAGCACCGCGATGCCCAGCGCCTCATCGGTCGCCAGAACCCTCGCATCATGCACGCCGTTCAGGGTGACACGCTCACAGCCCGCCACCAGCGACGCCGAGGTCAGGACCGTGCCGCGCGCCTCGATGAAAAAGCCCGTTGCGCTTGCCTTGGCCGTGCGCACCTTGAGGCCCGACACAAGGTCGATCGCCTGCCCGTCATCGCTGACCAAGGCCGGGTCCAGCACGCCGTCGATCCGGCGATAGCTGTCCTGCATGATCTTGAGCACGCGGCTGCGCCGTTCCTCATCCCCTGCGGGCCAGATCAGGCCAAAGCCCTTGATCTCACCGTTTTGCAGGCCGACCTCGAAATGCGCGACGATGCGGTCATTCTCACCGATGATGTTGAACCCGCGACGATCGCGTGTGCGCTCTCCCTCGACCGGGATGATCTCCAGCGTCTGCATGATCTCGTACAAACCGGCAAGGCTGCTTTCATCGCCCGGCTGGCTGACAAGGATCACGCGCGCACCGATGTCCGTCTTGGGTTTGTAGATCGCAAAGGGCGACTCGTAGCGGTCCAGTTCGACCGCGCCCAGCGGCAGTTGCATGGCAATGCCGACGCGCGCGTCCTCGACCATTTGCAGGTCCATACCCTCAAGCACGGCGTTGTATTGGCGTTGCAGTTCCGCCCGTTGCCGGGTGCTCAACACGCCGGTCGGGTCGAAATTGTTCGCCTCTTGCCAGCGCGACATCGAGGCGCGGGTGCCCGGCCCAAAGGCACCGTCGATGCCCCCGTTGTAGAAACCGGCCCATTGCAATGCGATCTGCAATGCGTCGCGTTCATCCCGCGTCAGCTGTGCCTCAGAGCGCCGCGCCTCTTGCAGCGTTTCTTCCGGCAGGGGTTGCGATTCCGGGGCAACGACCGGGGCCGGATCGGGTGTGGACACCGGGGCCGTCACAACCGCCTCTGGCACCTCTGGCGCAGGGGTCGGATCCTGCGGCACAGGGTCTTGTGGAACGGGGTCTTGCGGAACGGGCACAACCGGCGCGCCGTCATTGCGCGCGCCCACCGGCCAGAACTGCTGGCCATAGGCCTCTCGCGCCTCGATGTAGCTGTCGACCGGGATGCGCCGCGCCTGCAACAGCTCGGACAATTTGCCCTGCGCCTGCGGCCGCGTGTAAGGGCCAAGCGCCACACCGTACCAGCCGCCGCCCAGCGAAAAGCCGTTCACGTCGTCCAGCCGATCAGCGTACTCACGCACACTGATCTGTGCACTGGCCAGCGATGTGCGCGCCTCGACCTGGATATAGACGATGCCGTCCGCCGCCTGCGGCACCGGACCGTCCTGCGCCATAGCCCCCGACGCGGTCAGAACCAGCGCGAAGAGAACCGAAAAAAGTCTTTGTATCATGGGTGTTATGGACCCCTTGGGTTTACAATCTCAACCTTATCCACCGACCGAGTCTTATCAGAAGACCCGGCACATGCACGCAAAAAGGGCGTGAGGCGTGCCCCTCGTATCAGATTGACCCTGTCGGCGCACCGGCCTAATCAGACGCCAGCCGAAAAAAGGGAGCGCTGACATGGCCGAGAGCCTGCACAAGCCACGCAGTTTCCAGGAAATCATCCTGCGCCTTCAGACATACTGGGCGGCCAAGGGCTGTGCGATTCTGCAACCCTACGACATGGAGGTCGGCGCGGGCACCTTTCACCCGGCCACAACCCTGCGCGCGCTGGGGCCAAATCCCTGGGCTGCCGCCTATGTCCAGCCCTCGCGCCGCCCCACCGATGGCCGCTACGGCGAAAACCCCAACCGGCTGCAGCACTACTATCAGTATCAGGTGCTGATCAAACCCTCGCCGCCCGATCTGCAGGAACTCTACCTCGGGTCACTGCGCGCCATCGGCATCGACATGGCGCTGCATGACGTGCGCTTTGTCGAGGACGACTGGGAAAGCCCGACACTGGGTGCCTGGGGTCTGGGATGGGAGGTCTGGTGCGACGGTATGGAAGTGTCGCAGTTCACCTATTTCCAGCAGGTCGGCGGCCATGACTGCGCGCCGGTGTCCGGGGAGTTGACCTACGGGTTGGAACGGCTGGCGATGTATGTGCTGGGCGTCGATCACGTCATGGACATGCCGTTCAACGATCCGGACGCGCCGATCCCGCTGTCCTACGGCGATGTCTTCCGCCAGACCGAAGAGGAATATTCGCGCTGGAACTTTGACGTGGCCGACACCGAAGTGCTGCTGCGCCATTTCGAGGAGGCAGAGGCCGAATGCGCCCGCGTTCTGGACGCACCGCATCAGGACCCCAAGACCGGCAAGCGCATCATCATGGCGCATCCCGCCTATGACCAGTGCATCAAGGCCAGCCATGTGTTCAACCTGCTGGATGCGCGCGGCGTGATCTCTGTCACCGAACGGCAGGCCTATATCGGACGGGTGCGGGCGCTGGCCAAGATGTGCGCCGACGCCTTTGTGACGACCAGGGCCGGAGGTGCCGCGTGACCGCAGGCAAGCTCATGGTATTGGCCATCGTGCTCTGCGGCGTGATCGCGGGTGTGTCGATGTACTACCTTCAGGTCTATCACTTCTACAAAGAGCTGCCCGCCACCGGACCGGACGACGTGCTGGTGACAACGCTGGACGGCGACCGTACCGCCCTGCCCCACAGCGATTTTCGCGCCATCGACGCCGACAGCTCTCCGATCCGCTACCGCGCCTGTTTCACCACGGACGTGACACCGGCCCAGGCCGCCGTGACCTATGAACCCTATGAGGGCGCAGAGCCACGGGTCGCCCCCGGCTGGTTCGACTGTTTCGACGCCGAAACCATCGGCACCACCATCGCAGACGGCAAGGCGGGTGTCTTTGTCGGTCAGCGCAACATCGAATACGGAATAGACCGCGTCGTGGCGATCACCGAGGACGGGCATGGCTATGTCTGGCACGAAATCAACGACTGCGGTGACAAGGCCTATGACGGGACGCCTTTGGGCGATGACTGCCCGGACCGCGCCAGTTTCGAGAAGGATCAATAAATGCCCGATCTGCTGATCGAACTCTTCTCCGAAGAGATCCCCGCCCGGATGCAGGCCAAGGCCGCAGAAGACCTGAAAAAACTGATGGCAGACGGGCTGGTCGACGCAGGCCTGACCTATGAGGGCGCGCAGGCGTTCTCGACCCCCCGCCGTCTTGCACTGACCGTGCACGGCCTGACGGGCCAAAGCCCGACGCAGCGCGAGGAACGCCGTGGCCCCAAGGTCGGCGCACCGGACAAGGCGCTGGAGGGCTTCATGCGCGGCGCGGGTGTGACCCGCGACCAGCTAGAGGAACGCACGGAAAAAAAGGGCAGCTTTTACTACGCCACCGTCACCACATCCGGCCGCCCGGCGGCGCAGATCGTGGCGGATGTGCTGGAACAGACGGTGCGCGGTTTCCCATGGCCCAAGTCGATGCGCTGGGGCGCGGGATCCTTGCGCTGGGTGCGCCCGCTGCACCGTATCCTGTGCCTGCTGACCGATGAGGCGGGCGATCACCCGGTCGAGCTGACCATCGACGGCATCCCGGTGGGCCAGACCACCGAAGGCCACCGCTTTATGGCGGACGGCACCTTTGACGTCACCAGCTTCGAGGATTACGAAACCCGCCTGAAACGCGCCCATGTGATCCTGTCGGCGCAGGACCGCGCCGATACGATCTGGCATGATGCCACCAATATGGCGTTTGCGCAGGGGATGGAGGTGGTCGAAGACCCCGGCCTGCTGCGCGAAGTCGCCGGGCTGGTCGAATGGCCGGTGGTTCTGATGGGGGACATCGGGGCTGCCTTCCTCGAACTGCCGCCAGAGGTGCTGCAAACCTCGATGAAAGAGCATCAAAAGTTCTTTTCGGTCAGGAACCCTACGTCCGGCCGGATCGAGAAATTCATTACCGTCGCCAATATAGAGACGGCGGACAATGGCGCGACCATCCTTGCGGGCAACCAAAAGGTGCTGGCGGCGCGTCTGTCGGATGCCAAGTTCTTTTGGGAAAATGACCTGCGCGTCGCCAAGGGCGAAGGACTCGGTGCCTGGACCGAACGGCTGGGCAACGTCACCTTCCACAACAAGCTGGGCAGCCAGCGCGACCGCATCGCCCGCATCACCGGGCTGGCGCGAGAAATCGCGCCAATGGTGGGCGCGGACGCAGGTCTTGCCGCGCAGGCGGCGGATGTGGCCAAGGCCGACCTCAGCTCGGAAATGGTCTATGAGTTTCCCGAACTGCAGGGCCTGATGGGCCGCTACTATGCGCAGGCCGCAGGCCTTGACGCCTCTGTTGCTGCCGCTTGCGAAAACCACTACGCGCCGCTTGGCCCCTCGGACGATGTACCGGACGCCCCGGTGTCCGTCACCGTGGCACTGGCGGACAAGCTGGACACGCTGACCGGCTTTTGGGCCATCGATGAAAAACCCACCGGCTCCAAGGACCCTTTTGCCCTGCGCCGCGCCGCGCTGGGTGTGATCCGCCTGGTACTGGAAAACGGCCTGCGCCTGCACCTTGACCGGCTGATCGACGCGCAACTGCTGCGCCACAAGATCGTCACCAACGGCGACGACGGCGAAGTCGACCTGCGCGAGGAACTGCTGTCAGAGATCGCCCGTCACGGCGTGTTTGGCTCGGCGGTACGGGAACTGATCGAACATCTCGGCCAATCCCGCCCGGCATGGATCGACAAGGTGGTAGACCATACCCCCGACCTCAGCGATGACCTGCTGTCCTTCATCCATGACCGGCTCAAGGTCCACCTGCGCGCCGAGGGCATCCGCCACGACGTGATCGACGCCTGTCTTGCCATGGAACGCCGCGACGATCTTGCGCTGGTGGTCAAACGCGCGCAGGCCCTATCAGCCTTCCTTGACACAGAGGACGGCGGCAACCTGCTGAGCGGGTTCAAACGCGCCAACAACATCCTCACCCAGGCCGAGGACAAGGACGGCGTCGAATACAGCTTTGGCGCGGATGTGAAATTCGCCGAGGTCGATGAGGAACGCGCCCTCTTTGCGGCTTTGCAGGCAGCAGAGGCGCGGATCGCCCCGGCGATGGCGGCAGAGGATTTTGAAACCGCGATGGCGGCCATGGCCGACCTGCGCGCGCCGATCGACGCCTTCTTTGAGGCGGTGCAGGTGAATGCCGACAATCAGGTGGTGCGCCGCAACCGCCTGAACATGCTGGCCAGCATCCGCAACACCTGCCTGCAAGTCGCCGACCTGACCAGGATCGAGGGATAACCCCAGACCAGCGCCCCCCGGGCGTTGGCACCACCGGGCCAGAACACCGGGATCATCACAGGTTCCCCAGCCGACGGGCCGCGCGACCTTCAGCTTCTTCTTTGCAAAAATACCCATTTTTTCTGCCCTGGCAGGATACGCCCCCGGCAGACCCGCCGCGGCACCGTCCCACAGGCCGCGCGGCGGCGCAGGGGGGGCGGGTGGGAGCGCCGCCGCGCCCGCGCCAAAGGCGCGTGCCTGAAACGGGGCCAAAGGCGCAAGTCTGAAACGGGGCCAAAGGCGCAAGTCTGAAACCGTGCCAAAAGACCCCTCTTGTTGCAGCGCCGCACAGGCCCTGCCCCGTACCCTTTTCCCGCCTTGCCAAGTCGTCCGCAGCGCCTATGCTGCACCTCACTCCGGAGGTGCTGCAGTGCAGAAACCCGATCACCAGAACCCGAACATCACGGTCATCACCCCAGATGCGCCGATGTCCACGCCCACCCATGGCGGACGTGCGAAATGCCTTCAGCGTCTTGTGCGGCTCGACCTGCCGGTCCCGCGCACCGTGGCGCTGTCCTTCGACGCCGTCCACCGCATCGCCGCCGGTCGGTTCCCCGACATGCCGGCCCTCGTCGATGCTTTTGAAACGGGGACACTGCTGTGCGTGCGCCCCTCGTCCGAAGACCCCGACTGGGGCGGCCCCGGCGCAATCCTGAACATCGGCATGAACGACGCCCGCGCGGTCGAGCTGGCCGACCGTATCGGCCAGGAAGCCGCCGCCGGGCTCTACCTGCGGTTTGTCCAAGCCTACGCGATCCATGTCGCACGGCTGGACCCCGATCTGTTCGATGAGATCGAGGACACTGGCGCCGCCGGTCTCGCCGCCGCCTTGCGCGCCTATGAGGAAGAGGCCGAAGAGCCCTTTCCCCAGGATCCCGCCCGCCAGTTGCGCGAGGTGCTGCGCAGCATGGCCCGCGCGTGGGAGGGCACCTCGGCCCGGCTGTTGCGACAGGCCAAGGGCGCGCCGGTGGATGCCGGTCTGGGCCTCGTGGTGCAGGAAATGGCGCTGGGACTGGGGCGCGGCGAATCCGGCTCAGGCGTTCTGCAACTGGTCAATTCGGACACCGGGACGCGCCAGATCACCGGACGCTATCTCAGCCAGAGCCAGGGCCGCGAGGCGCTGCAGGGCGGCAGTGAAAGCCTGTACCTGACCCGCGACCCGCGCGGCCCCTCACTAGAGGAACTGGCACCGCAGGCGTTTGCCGCGCTCACCCGACACGCCGACCTGATGCGCCGCCATCTGCGCGCCGAAATGCAGATCGAATTTACCATTCAGAACGGGCAGTTGCATATCCTCGACGGGGTCCGGGTCAAGGCATCGTCACGCGCCGCGCTGGCCATCGCCGTGCGGCTGGCCGAAGAGGGCATCATCAGCCCGGAAGACGCAGTTCTGCGCATCGAACCCCGCGCCGTCAGTGAACTGTTGCACCGTCAGGTGGCGCCAGAAGCCATCCGTGAGGTCATCGGCCGGGGCGTCGCCGCCTCTCCCGGTGCCGCCACCGGGCGGATCGTCTTTTCCTCGTCCGAGGCACAGGCCAGTGCCGCGCGCAACGAGCCCTGCATCCTTGTGCGCCGCGAAACCTCGCCCGAGGATGTGCGCGGCATGCACGCAGCGGCAGGCGTGCTGACCGAACGCGGTGGCATGACCAGCCACGCCGCCGTCATTGGTCGGGGCCTTGGCCTGCCCTGCGTCGTCGGCGCGGCGCGGCTGAATTTCAACCTGCAACGCAAGACGCTGCAGGGCGAGGACGGGCGCACCTACCGCGAAGGGGATGTAATCACACTGGACGGGACATCGGGCCAGGTGCTGCGTGGCAGCCCCGAGATGGTCGAGGCGGCGTTGGACGAGGCGTTCAACACGCTGATGGCCTGGGCGGATGCTGCGCGCGACATCGGGGTGCGCGCCAATGCCGACACGCCCGCAGATGCCGCCACCGCGCGCAACTTTGCCGCGCAGGGGATCGGGCTGTGCCGAACCGAACACATGTTCTTTGAGGCCGACCGGATCACGCCCATGCGTGAGATGATTTTTGCCGATACGGTCGAGGATCGGCAGGCCGCGCTTGCGCTGCTGCTGCCCATGCAACGCAATGACTTTACAGAGCTTTTCCGCATCATGGAGGGGCTTCCGGTCTGCATCCGGCTGTTCGATCCGCCGCTGCACGAATTTCTGCCCACCGACCGCGCCGGCCTGCGCGACCTGGCCGAGGCGCTGAACCTGCCGGTCTCGGACGTGACCCGCCGGGTCGAGGCGATGGGTGAGTACAACCCCATGCTGGGGCTGCGCGGCGTGCGGCTGGGCATTACCGTGCCCGAGATCTACGACATGCAGGCGCGCGCCATTTTTGAGGCCACATTGGACGCCAGCCGCGAGGGCGCGCCGGTTGTGCCAGAGATCATGTTGCCGCTTGTGTCCGCCAAACGAGAGGTCGAGCTGGTCCGCACCCGGATCGAGGCGGTCGCCGCAGCGGTGCGCACCGAACGCGGACGCGATTTTACCTATCGCATGGGGGTGATGGTCGAAACCCCGCGCGCCTGCCTGCGCGCCGATGAAATTGCGCCCTATTCGCACTTTCTGTCCTTCGGCACCAACGACCTGACCCAGATGACCTATGGGCTGTCACGCGATGATGCCGGGCGGTTCATGTCGGATTATGTGCAACAAGGCGTATTCAGCGAAGACCCGTTTCATGTGCTCGATGTCGACGGCGTAGGCGAGTTGATCGCCACAGGTGTGCAACGCGGCAGGTCGACCAACCAGACTGTCACGCTGTCGATCTGCGGCGAGCACGGCGGCAACCCCGAATCGATTGCCTTTTGCCGTGCCGCTGGCATGGATTATGTCAGCTGCTCGCCGTTTCGGGTGCCGGTTGCCCGGCTTGCCGCCGCGCATCTGGCGCTGCATGACAGGGGCCTGTCCGCAGGCCGTAAACCCTAGGAAATCAAGGACGCCGCGCCGGTCTTTCGCCGGATCTGGCGGGCCGCGTGGCCTTTGGCCTGCGCCGCGACATGCCGCAATCTTTACCGGCTGATCATTTTTCTGTATGGATTTTTCCGTTGTGTGACGTGAGGCACCACGCAACGCATGTTCGATTGGGGGAATTTTCGACATGAAAGCGTTGACCACTGCCCTTCGCCGGGGCTTGATTCTTGCGGCCTTCACTCTGGCTGCCGCTCCTTTGACCACCGTGTCCGGCCCGGTTGCTGCTGATCCGGCCCGCAGCGCCCAGACGCTGATGACGCTCGAAAGCCGTGCGCTGGCGCGTGTGGGCACCAACCACCTCAAGGGGCTCGTGACGCCGGTCACGCCCATTCCCGTTGCCGCCGGCGCGGTCACGGGCAAGAGCGCCACAAAATATGACGAGGCCTGGGTCGCCCGACAGCCCAAGGCCAAGGGCGGCGCGCAATGGCGCTGTCTGGCCGAGGCGCTGTACTTCGAGGCACGCGGCGAAACTGTCGAGGGCCTGTTTGCCGTCTCCGAGGTGATCATCAACCGGGTCGCGTCCAAGCGGTTCCCGAGCTCGATCTGCGGTGTTGTCAATCAGGGCACCGGGCGCAAGTTCGCCTGCCAGTTCACCTATACCTGCGATGGCCGGCCCGAGCATATTGACGATCCGCGCTCTTGGGATCGCGTCGGCAAGGTGGCCCGCGCGGCGCTGGACGGCAAAAGCAAGGGGTTCACCAAGGGGGCCACGCACTACCATGCCACATGGGTGTCGCCCGATTGGTCGCGGAAATACACCAAGACCTACGCCCATGGCGTGCACATCTTTTACCGCCACACCTGGCGCGGCCAGTAGACGCTCGGCAATCCGTCGCCAGCGGACAAAAAAGGGGCGCGCGCGGCTGGCCGTTGTGTGCCCTTTTTCGTAGTTTGCGCCGCGACGCATTCCAAGAGGGGCCGCCATGCCCAGTGATATTCGCCTAGCCTTTGCCCACCCGTCCGCACGCAGCATCGCCACCGCCGGCGACACGCCGCATGACCGGATCTCTGTCCGCGATCATGTTGTCGAGGTCGAAATCGGCGCCTTTCAGGCCGAACGCGGCACCACGCAGCGCGTGCAATTCAACGTGGTAGTCGAGGTGATCCCCTTTACCGGCTCGCTGGACGATGATGTCGACCGCATCCTGTCCTACGACCGAGTGACAGAGGCGATCGAACATGAATTGGCGGCAGAGCGGCTTAACCTGCTGGAAACGCTGGCCGAACGCATCGCCGAACGGATCCTGCTGGAACCGCAGGCGCTGCGCGCTTTTGTGCGTATCGAAAAGCTGGATCGCGGCCCCGGCGCGCTGGGGGTCGAAATCGTGCGCGCCCGGCGCGATGTGGCCGATCACCTGAACGCCATGGCCGAGGCAGTGGCACAGGAACGCCCGCATCCGCGCGTTGTCTTCCTGTCGAATGCCGCCATCGCCGATCCGCGCCTGACCGACTGGCTGGATGAGTTGGAGTCGCGCCGCGCGCCGCTGATCCTGTGTGTCGGACGGCCCGATCTTCCGGTGCCGCAGACCGGCCACAAGATGACCCAGCGCCGGATTGATCTGCTGGCGATCGAACAGAACGGTTGGTGCCTTGCCGCCCGCGATCCACGCGCCAAGGTGGTGGCCACGCGAACCGAACTGGACTGGGCCATGCGGCACGGGCAGATCTGCGTCTGGGCACCCTCGAAAATCGTGTTGGATTCCACCGAAGGCCCACGGTTCCAGCCACGCGATTCCGTCGCGCTGGCGGGCTGGTTCGCGGGTGAGCTGGAAGCCTGCGAACTGCTTGTCATCGGCGAAGAGTTGCCCGAGTCGCCGCCCGTTTCAGCACGCGCGCTGCCAGAGGGCGCCGCGCTTTTCTAACCGCTTGCCAAGCCCGGACTTATCGGTCAGTCAGTCGTCATGTGCGTTTATTTTCGCCCGCTTGTCCGTTTTGACGGCCCCCGTCCCGCCGAGGCGCTTGATCTTGCGGGCGGGCCGGGCTGGTTTTCGCACGCCGTCCGCCTGTCCCGCGATTCCGCGCCGCAAACCGTCTCTGTCGACGAGATTCCCGACGACTGGCGCGCGCGTCTTTCGACACCGCGCCCGCCGATGGCCGGACTGGTGTTTGACCATCCCCGGGTCATGGGCATCCTCAATGTCACGCCGGACAGTTTTTCGGACGGGGGCGTGCACCAGACCGCCTCCAGGGCCGTTCAGCGCGCGCATGAAATGGCCAACGCGGGCGCTGACATCATAGACATCGGCGGCGAAAGCACGCGCCCGGGTGCCTTTACCGTGCCACATGAGGCCGAGATTGCCCGGGTCGAGCCCGTGATCACCGCGCTCAGCCGAGAGATCACCACGCCAATCTCGATCGACACGCGCAAATCCTCGGTGGCCGAGGCCGCCGTGCGCGCCGGTGCGGCGTTGGTCAACGATGTCTCCGGGTTCACCTTTGACCCGATGCTGGCGCGGTACTGCCGCGATCACGGGTTGCCGGTCTGCGTGATGCATGCCCGTGGCGATCCCGAAACCATGCAGAGCGACCCGCGCTACGATGACGTGTTGCTGGACGTCTATGACTTTCTGGCCGCGCAAGTTGCCATGCTGGTGGAAACCGGCATTCCACGTTCCCGCATCCTGGTCGATCCGGGCATAGGGTTTGGCAAGCGGATCGAACACAACCTGACGATCCTGCAGAACATCGCGCTGTTCCACGGGATCGGCTGCGCCGTTCTGGTCGGCGCGTCGCGCAAGCGATTCATCGGCACGATCAGTGGCGCAGAGACACCCGCCGAGCGCACCTTTGGATCGGTCGCCGTGGCACAGGCCGTGGCGGCGCAGGGGGTGCAGGTTGTGCGTGTCCATGATGTCTCTGAGACCGTACAGGCGCTCGCTGTCTGGCGGGCCATTTCACAAGGAACCTATCCATGAGCCGCAAGCTGTTCGGGACCGACGGTGTCCGTGGGACCGCCAATACCTTTCCCATGACCGCAGAGATGGCGCTGATGCTGGGCGCCGCCGTGGGTCGGTATTTCCGCAATGAACACAGCGGCGTACACCGGGTCGTGATCGGCAAGGACACGCGGTTGTCGGGCTATATGTTCGAAAACGCGCTGACGGCGGGGCTGACGTCGACCGGCATGAACGTGCTGCTGCTGGGACCGGTGCCGACGCCGGCGGTGGGTCTGCTGACCACCTCGATGCGCGCCGATCTGGGCATCATGATCTCTGCCAGCCACAACCCGGCGGCGGACAACGGGATCAAGTTCTTTGGCCCCGACGGGTTCAAGCTGTCCGATGGCGTCGAGGCCGAGATCGAGGCGATGGTCGAAGAGGGCGCGCGCCCTGCGCAACCGGGAAATATCGGCCGTGCGCGGCGCATCGACGATGGCCGCTTTCGCTATCAGGAACGGGTCAAGAGTACCCTGCCGCCCGGCCTGCGGTTGGACGGGATCAAGGTGGTCGTGGACTGTGCCAATGGTGCCGCCTACAAGACCGCGCCAGAAGTCCTGTGGGAGCTGGGCGCGGATGTCGTGACAGTAGGCACCGACCCGAACGGTCTGAACATCAACGACAATTGCGGATCGACCAAACCGGCGGCTGCGGCCGAGGCAGTGCGCCGCCACGGCGCGGATGTCGGCCTGTGCCTGGACGGCGATGCTGATCGCATCCTGATGATCGACGAAAATGGCCGCGTGGCCGACGGCGATCAGTTCATGGCCTTGCTGGCAAGCCGCTGGGCCGAAGAGGACCGCCTGAAGGGCGGAACGCTGGTCGCCACCGTCATGTCGAACCTGGGTCTGGAACGGTTCCTGGGCGATCGCGGCCTGCGGCTGGAACGGACCAAGGTCGGCGACCGCTATGTGGTCGAGGCAATGCGCGCGGGTGGCTGGAACCTGGGCGGTGAACAATCGGGCCATATCGTCATGACCGATTACGCCACCACCGGCGACGGGCTGATGGCGGGGCTGCAATTCCTCGCCGAGATGGTGCGCACCGGCAAAAAGGCCTCGGAACTGGCGCAGAGCTTTGCGCGGGTGCCGCAACTGCTGAAAAACGTGCGCTACGGCGCGGGTCCGCTGCCGCTGGACGCTGACAGCGTCAAGAAGGCGATTGCAGATGCCGAGGGCATGTTGACCGGCAAGGGCCGTTTGCTGATCCGCAAATCGGGGACAGAGCCCCTGATCCGCGTCATGGCGGAATGTGAGGATGAGGCCCTGCTGAGCCAGGTCGTCAACGGCATCGTGGCCGAGGTTGAGGCAGTCGCCTGACACGCCACACCGTCCCGGGCGTGACCCGGGACTCTGACTGCGGCCATCCGGGTCGGTCAGGGTTCCGTCCTGTTGGGGCGTTGCCCGCGTCCGCCAAGGGTGCCCCACATCATCCGCCAGGACCGCCGCAGGATCGCTAACCCCAGTGCCAGCACCGCCCAGCCGCTGAGGAACCCTGCCCCGGCAAAAACCGCGCCTTCGAACGTCACGGGCATGGCCGGTTTGTACACCTCCAGCGCGCGGGCGGCGACCTCGCTGTCGGGCATCATGTCAAACGCCAGACGCGCCCGCATGAACGGCCCCGCCCCTTCCAATGTGTCCAGTGCCGCCGCCAATCGGTGATAGCGCGCGATGTCAGATGTCATATTGCCGGCCTGGGTCCGGGCCATCTCGCCCTCGTCCCCCAGCGCCACAAGATAGGCGTCCAGAGGCATGCCAACCTGCGCCGCATCCGCCTCATAGCGCGTGACCTGACGTTCCAGCTCATCCACCGCGCCGCCAAGGCGCTGCATGTATTGTTGCGAAAATTCGGGAAACTGGGACAGGCCCACCGCGCCGGTCAGTCCGCCGACCAGAGTCAGTAACCGCAAAAACATCTGCCTGCCTCCCGTCGCTTGTCGGGCGATCTCTGGTCGCATGGTGGCAGAAACCCACCTGCGAGACGAGAGGAAATGCCAGGCCGCGCCTCAGTCGGCGAAAACCGCCCGCACCAAGGCATTGTCCTGCGCCAGCAGCTCATGGTCCTCGATCAGAAAGACCAGCACGCCGGGCGGATTACCCTGCGCCGCAAGCCAGCGGTCCCATTCCAGTGCCACACGATCGGATTGCGCCAGCGCGGGTGTCGCCCAAGTCATTGATGCCAGACATAGCGCCCTCAGCAAGGGCCGAAGCCCAGCGATCCCGCAATCCCCGCCACTTGTGGGTCGTAGTGCGCGCGGCGTGTCACCGGATACCGCAGCTCCAGATGGGCCAGCGCCGTCTCTCCGCCACAGGTGTGACCTTCTTCAACACGCAAGTAAAAGATTATCTCATCCTCAAAGCCGGACAGCACAAACCAGCCCGCCCCGGCGGCGTCATAGGTGATCTGCGCCCCATCGCTGAGGTAATAGCCGCGCGTGTCGGCGCGTTCCCTGTCCATCGGTGCCATGGGCCAACTGCCCCACAGCACGATCTCCGCCCCGTCGTCGTAGGTAAAGACCCGCCCGTCATCATTGTCCGGCGGCGGGTCCAGCGTATAGCCCCCCGGCAGGACGGCATGAACGCCAAAGCGCCCGACGGTTTCGGCGGGCGCCTGACTGGCAAGGATGACAAGGGACGTCAACAAGGCAAGGCGCATGGGCATCTCCAATCGGGGGCATTCACCCCCAGGATCATGCCCCCGGCAGCACCTTGCTGTAAATCGCCGCGATCTTTTCGATGGCCTGTTCGGGCGGCAGCTCTTCGCTCTCGCCAGTCCGGCGCGAGGTCAGCTCGACCACCCCGTTCTTGAGCCCGCGCGGCCCGACGGTGATCCGCCACGGCAGGCCGATCAGGTCCATCGTTGCGAACTTGCCACCCGCACGTTCGTTGCGGTCATCATAGAGCGGCTCCAGCCCCAGCGCGGTCAGCGACGCATACAGCGCCTCACAGGCGGCGTCGGCCTCGGCATCGCCCTGCTTCAGGTTCACGATCCCGGCGTGGAACGGCGTCACGCCCTCGGGCCAGATGATGCCCTTGTCGTCATGGCTGGCCTCAATGATGGCGCCCAGCAGGCGCGACACGCCGATGCCGTGGCTGCCCATGTGAACCGGCACCTTGTTGCCGTCGCTGTCCTGCACGGTGGCACCCATCGGTTCCGAATACTTGGTGCCGAAGTAGAAGATCTGACCAACCTCGATGCCGCGCGCGGTGCGGCGGCGGTCCTCGGGGATCTGGTTGAACAGCGCCTCGTCGTGGGTCTCATCGGTGCGGGCATAGCGTGAGGTGAACTCCTCCAGCACGGCCTGGCATTGGGCGTGGCTGTCGAAATCAATCTCACGGTCGCCGAATTTCAGGTCGGTGATCTGGCTGTCATAGAAAACCTCGGACTCGCCCGTTTCCGCCAGCACGAGGAATTCATGCGTGTCGTCGCCGCCGATGGGACCACTGTCGGCGCGCATCGGGATCGCCTGCAGGCCCATGCGTTCATAGGTGCGCAAGTAGCTGACGAGGTGGCGGTTGTAGGCGTGCAGCGCGTCCTCTTTGGTGAGGTCGAAATTGTAGCCGTCCTTCATCAGGAATTCGCGGCCCCGCATCACGCCGAAACGGGGGCGGATCTCGTCGCGGAATTTCCACTGGATCTGATAGAGGGTCAGCGGCAGGTCTTTGTAGCTGCCCACATGGCTGCGGAAGATATCTGTCACCAGTTCCTCGGCGGTGGGGGTAAACAGCATGTCGCGGCCGTGGCGGTCCTGCATCCGGAGCATTTCCTGCCCGTAGTCATCGTAGCGGCCCGACTCTCGCCAGAGATCGGCGCTTTGAAGGGTGGGCATCTGGATGGCGATGTGACCGGCGCGGGCCTGCTCCTGATGGACGATGTCCTCGATCTTGCGCAGCACCTTGAAGCCGAGCGGCAGCCAGGAATAGATCCCGGCGCTGGCCTGTTTGATCATGCCCGCGCGGAGCATGTAGCGGTGGCTGACGATCTGCGCCTCGGAGGGCGTTTCCTTGAGAACGGGCAGGAAATAGCGGGACAGGCGCATGGTGTGACCTCTGGGCAAGCGATTTTTCCCCTCGTAGCGGGTTGATGGGGGGCAAGCAAGCGGCGGCAGGGGCGGCACAGGGGTGTCCACGCGTGGACAGACCTGCGGGTGTGGAATATCAAGGGGTTACAGAGATGGTTTTACGTTGTCTTAAGACTCTGGCGGAATTTGCCCCCTTCCCGGAGGGGGCGACTTGGGCCAGAGTGATGCGCATTGGCATCGGGGATTTTGCGAGATGGATAGTGAGAACGTGACCTCATTGGGCGAGAATCTGATGCAGGCGGTCGCGTTCTTTTCCATGCCGCTGGTGCAGACGGTTGCGATTGCCGTCCTTGCCGCCGCGCTGGCTGCGTTTCTGTTTATTGGGTTCCGGGAAAAGTCACGGACCGAAAGAAACGAGGAACCCGCGACGCTGACGGGACTGCGCGTGCTGGCGGTGCTCCTGGCACCCATCTGGCTGCTGATTGTCGGGTATATCCTGCGGTCCCTGGGCGCGCTGGCGATGGATTTCGATGCCACGCTGTACAACACCAAGGATGGCACAGAGTTGCGCTGGCATGTGTTGGGCTTTGTCGGCCTGATCACCGCCTTGGGCGCGCTTGTCTCTGCACCTCTGGCACTAATCCGGGTCTGGACGACGGAACGCCAGACGCGAACGTCGGAGCAGGGACATATGACCGACCGCATTAGTAAAGCGGTCGAGCAGCTGGGGGCGGAGAAAACTGAGGTTCGCTACACCCTGGACAAGGACAACACCCCTGTTCAAGCCCAGCGCACCGTCCCCAATATCGAGGTACGGATCGGCGGGCTGTTGTCGCTGGAGCGGATCGCGCAGGACAGCACGAGGTACGACAAGGGGCGTGACCATGTGCGGGTGATGGAGATCCTCTGCGCCTATGTGCGGGAGAATGCACCGGCACAGGACGCAGTGGATTTTCCGTTGATGGAGTGGGAACCGTTGGCGGAGGATGCGAGTGAGGAAGAGCGGAAAAAGCATTTGGCGTGGCGGAATGCGCGGTTGGACGTTGGCTTGATGCGTAATCCCAATGCGTCGCAATGGGCGCAATCGCTGGACGGCCCGCGTGCGGATATTGCGCTGGCACTGCGGATCATCGGGCGGCGGGATGTGGATCAATTGCGGGTTGAGGCGCGATGGTTGCCAGAGGCCTTGGACACGGCAGAGTGGGTCTTTGACACGCCCTGCCCGAAGTTGCCGGACCCGCCCGAGGATCAACCGCATCCGAAGGGAGCGATCGAGGCCTACGAAGCCCGGCTGGAGGGCTGGAAGGCGAAGATTTCCGGCTATCGCGGCTATCGCCCCGACCTGCGCAACACCAACCTGCAAAAAGCGGACCTGAGCAAGCTGACCTTGTCCGGGGCAAATCTGACCGGCGCGCGGATGGAGGGGGCGGTCCTCACGCAGGCGCGGATGGAGGGGGCGGTCCTCTGGGGGGCGCGGATGGAGGGGGCGGTCCTCACGCAGGCGCGGATGGACGCCACAACCGATCTGACCGCGACGGATGTCTCATCCGTCGCGGTCAGATCGGTTGATTATACCAATGTGCCGCTGTCGCAGGCGCAGATCAATGGGATGTTCGGGGATGCCAGTGTGGACCTTCCCGAGGATAGGGAGAGGCCGGAGCATTGGCCGACGTGGGAATTGCCGATTGATGGCGAGCACAATTTTCACGGCGAATGGAAGAAATGGCAGGACGATCCCGAGGGGTATGAGCCGCCCGATCCACCGTAGGAGGCGGCGGGGTGAACCCCGCCCTACGGTGTGGTGTGCGGTGTGGTGTGCGGGCTGAAGGGCCGCGTGGCTTGGTTGGGGGCGTGGCAAGGCCAGTTCTCCACATGATCCTCCCCAGATTTCATGCGCCTTTCCCGCGCATTCCCTTGAATCACGGCAATAAGCGGGCGATGTAGGGCGATACGAAAGGATATTCATGGCTCTGCCCGTCCAAGATCAGATGAAGTACTGGGCCGTCGCGGCGGCGGGCTTTGCCGTCGTGCTGTGGTTTCTGGGCGATGTCCTGCTGCCCTTTGTCCTGGGCGGCGCCATCGCCTATTGCCTTGACCCCGTCGCCGACTGGCTGGAGCGGGTCGGGTTGACGCGGGGCGCGGCGACGGCGGTGATCACGGTCGCCATGCTGCTGGTCTTTGTCATCATGACGCTGGCGGTGATCCCGCTGCTGATCCAGCAGGCCATTTCCCTGTTCGAGTTCGCGCCGCAACTGTTCCGCGACCTGCAAGGCTTTCTGGCGGAACGCTTTCCCAACATGATGGATGAGGGCAGCGTTGTGCGCTCGACCCTGCTGGATCTGGGCGAGAGCATCAAGCAGACCGGCGGGCAGCTGATCCAGGCGGTGCTGACCTCTGTCGGCACGCTGCTGAACTTTGTCGCGCTGTTCCTGATCACGCCGGTGGTCGCGGTCTACCTGCTGATGGACTGGGACCGCATGGTGGCGCGGGTCGATGAGCTGGTGCCGCTGGATCACCGCCCGGTGATCCGCCACCTGGCCAAGGAGATCGACCGCGTGCTGGCCGGGTTCATCCGCGGCATGGGATCGGTCTGTCTGATCCTTGGCACCTACTACGCGGTGTCGCTGTGGCTGGTGGGGCTGCAATTTGGTCTGGTGGTGGGCGTGATCGCCGGCCTGCTGACCTTTATTCCCTATGTCGGGGCCATCGTGGGCGGCGTGCTGGCGGTGGGTCTGGCGCTGTTCCAGTTCTGGGGCGAATGGTGGTGGATCCTGGCGGTCTACGCCATCTTCCAGTCGGGCCAGTTCATCGAGGGCAATATCCTGACGCCGAACCTTGTGGGCAATTCGATCGGGCTGCACCCGGTCTGGCTGTTGCTGGCGCTGTCGGTGTTCGGGTCGCTGTTCGGGTTTGTCGGGCTGCTGGTGGCGGTGCCGCTGGCGGCGGCGCTGGGGGTGATCGCGCGGTTCCTTGCCGGGCAATATGTCGGCTCACGGCTGTTTCGCGGCATCACCGGGGGCGACGACAGCTTTTTCGAGAGCGACGACAGATGATCGGGGACTCCGGGCAACTGCCCCTGCCCCTGCCCACGCGGACGGCGCTGGGGTGGCAGGATTTCTTTGTCAGCCCGTCCAACGCGCTGGCCGTGGCGCAGGTCGAGAACTGGCGCAACTGGCCGACGCAAAAGCTGATCCTTGCGGGGCCGCAGGGGGCGGGCAAGACCCATCTGGCGCATATCTGGGCGCAGATGGCAGAGGCGCGGATCGTCGATGCCGACGCGCTGTGCTGCGCCGATATCCCCGCGCTGGCCGAGGGGCCGGTCTGCGTCGAGAACCTTGAAAAGATCGCCGGGCAGCGTGCGGACGAAGAGGTGCTGTTTCATCTGCACAATCTGGTGCTGTCCAATGGCGGCGCGCTGATGATCACGGCCACCCGCCCGCCGGCGTATTGGAACCTGTCGCTGCCCGATCTGGCCAGCCGGATGATGAGCGCGCAGGTCGCCCATATCACCGAGCCGGACGACACCCTGCTGGCCGCCCTGCTGGCAAAGTTGTTTGCCGACCGCCAGATCGTGCCCGCGCCCGAGGTGATTGCCTATCTGGTGCGCCACATGCCGCGCAGCTATGCTGCGGCGGCGCGGATCGTGGCGGCGCTGGACGCTGTCGCGCTGGCGGACCAACGCCGGGTGTCGCGCCCGATGGCGGCGCGCGTGCTGGCGCAGGTGGTGCCGCCGGGATCAGAAGACCGCGGCACGCCGCGCTAAGGCCCCGTCACCGCCGGGCCGTCATTAACCTGTTTCACTTGCGGAGGCATATACGCTCCATGACCCAAGCCAACTTTCTCAAAGCCCCGCTGCCGCCCGCCACCGACCTGCCGGATCTGGACCCGACTGGACCGGGGCGTTTCTTTAACCGTGAGCTCAGCTGGCTCGGCTTTAACTGGCGTGTGCTGGAAGAGGCCGAGAACCCACGCGTCCCCCTGCTGGAGCGGATGCGCTTTCTGTCGATCTCGGCGGCCAATCTGGACGAGTTCTATACCGTGCGCGTCGCGGGTCTGCGGGAACTGGCCCATGCGGGCAACACGACCCCCGCCGCCGATGGCCTGTCCCCTGCCGAACAACTGGTGCTGATCGACGAAGACGCGCGCCTGTTGATGGCCGAACAGCAGCGCGTGCTGACCGAACTGCGCGAGCTGATGGTAGATGAGGGCATCTCTATCGTGACCCGGACAGAGCTGAACGAGGGCGATGTCAGCTTTCTCGCCGAGGCGTTTCTGGCCAATGTCTTTCCGGTGCTGTCGCCGCTGGCCATCGACCCGGCGCACCCGTTTCCGTTTATCCCCAACATGGGCTATTGTCTGGCGCTGCAACTGGAACGGACGCGCGACAAACGCTCGCTTCAGGCGTTGCTGCCGATCCCGGCGCAGATCGACCGTTTCATGTCCCTGCCCGCAGCAGACGGCGAACACCGCTTTATCCAGCTGGAAGAAGTGCTGCTGTTGCACATCGACAGCCTGTTCCCTGGCTACCGGATCAAGGATCACTTTGGCTTTCGCGTGCTGCGCGACAGCGATCTGGAAGTCGAGGAAGAGGCCGAAGATCTGGTGCGCGAGTTCGAGGTTGCCCTCAAACGCCGCCGCCGGGGTGAGGTTGTCCGCCTGACGATCTCCAAAGGCTCTCCCGACGGGTTGCGCAAGATCGTCATGGACGCCCTGCATGTACGCCACGACGAGGTCATCGAACTCGAAGGCATGGTCGGCGTCGCCCACACCAAGGAACTGGTGATCGACGCGCGGCCCGATCTGCTGTGGCCGTCATTTACGCCGCGCGTGCCCGAGCGGGTGCAGGACCACGACGGCAACATGTTCGAGGCGATCAAGCAGAAGGACATGCTGCTGCACCACCCCTATGAGACCTTCGACATGGTGGTGCGGTTCCTCAAGCAGGCGGCGCTGGACCCCGATGTGGTTGCGATCAAGCAGACGCTGTACCGGACGTCGAAAAATTCGCCCATCGTGGATGCGCTGTGTGATGCCGCCGAAGAGGGCAAATCCGTTACCGCGCTGGTCGAGCTGAAGGCGCGGTTCGACGAGGCCGCCAATATCCGTCAGTCGCGCCGTCTGGAACGGTCGGGCGCGCATGTGGTCTATGGCTTTCTTGACTGGAAAACCCACGCCAAGATTTCTCAGGTGGTGCGCCGCGAAGGCGACCGGCTGGTGACCTACACCCACTGGGGCACCGGCAACTATCACCCCATTACGGCGAAGATTTACACCGACCTGTCGTTCTTTACCTGCGACGCGGCGCTGGGGCGTGATGCGGCCAAGATCTTTAACTATCTGTCGGGCTACGCCATGCCTGCGGGGCTGGAAAACCTGCTGATCTCACCGCATTCGCTGAAAGCGGGCATGATCGAGATGATCAATCAGGAGATCGAGCACGCCAAGGCGGGCCGCCCGGCGCAGATCTGGATCAAGATGAATTCCTTGATCGAACCGGACATGATCGACGCGCTGTACCGCGCCAGCCAAGGCGGGGTAAAGATCGACTGCGTGATCCGGGGCATCTGTGGTCTGCGTCCCGGCATCAAGGGCCTGTCCGACAATATCCGGGTGAAATCCATCATTGGCCGCTTTCTGGAGCATTCGAGGATTGCCTGTTTCGGCAATGGCCACGGGCTGCCCAGCAAAAAGGCGCGGGTGTTCATATCCTCGGCGGACTGGATGGGACGCAACCTGAACCGGCGGGTTGAAACCGGCGTTGAAATCCAGAACCCCACGGTCAAGGCGCAGATCGTCAGTCAGGTGATGGCGGCGAACCTTGCCGATACAGCGCAAAGCTGGGTCATGGAGCCGTCGGGCAACTTTAAGAGGTACACGCTGCCGGAAGGCGAGTTTTCGTTCAACTGCCACCGCTTTTTCATGGAGAACCCGTCCCTGTCGGGACGCGGATCGGCGGGCGCGTCGGACGTGCCAAAGCTGACCCATACCAGCGATTGAGCCGCCTCAATTGTTTCGATTTCGTCAACAAGGGCGTCCCAAATGGGGCGCCTTTTTTGTGCGGCGCAGGTGGATTCCACCCGCAGACGTCGCCCCGGTGCCCTGCCCCGTGGGGAATCCGACAGGCAGTAGTTTCCATTTTGGAAACTATCGCCGGGGCAGTCGCGCAAGGGGTGATCAAGTGACTCAAATCCCTGACGCATTTTTGCCCCAATATGGCCCCCAGTCCGCCGCAAATCGTTAAAGGACAGTTAAAGCGGACGACGGACATTGGCCCTTGCACGAGACATCTCGTGGCGCGGGGTCGCGATTCTCCCGCACCGTCAGAAAGGCGCTTCCCGGACCGGGCATTTCCCCGGTCTTCCCGGCGCGAAAAGCGCCGTCTGACGAGAAAGGCGATAGCTTTATGTCGAGCATCAACACCAATCACGGGGCCACAACCGCCCTGCAAACGCTGAAGTCGATCAACGCCTCGATGGCGGACACGCAAATGCAGATTTCGACGGGCAAGAAAGTGGCCTCGTCGAAGGACAACGCCGCCGTCTGGGCGATTTCCAAGACGATGGAGGCCGATGTTCAGGGCTTCAAACGGGTGAGTGACAGTCTCAACCTTGGCCAGTCCACCGTTTCAGTCGGGCGTCAAGGCGCGGAAACCGTTGCCGAGCTGCTGACAGAGGTGAAGGGCAAGGTTGTCGCCGCACAGGAAGAAAACGTCGACCGCGCCAAGATCCAGACCGATATTGTCGCCCTGCGTGAACAAATCGGGTCCATCGTCAGCGCGGCGCAGTTCAACGGTCAGGCAATGCTGTCCAACACCGAGCAGACCGCCGGGTCGGGCGGGATCAACGTGCTGGCCTCGATCAACCGGTCCCAGACGGGGGTCACCTCCAGCGACATCCGCGTGGCCAAGCAGGATCTCAGCCAGGGTCAGGCCAGCATCGGCAGCGGATTGACGGCGATGACAGGTGCCGCCAATGACATCACCGGCACGGGTGACGGCGCGGCGGCGACCATGACCGGCGCCGGCACCGCCCCCACCGGCACCACCACCCTTGGCGCGTCCGCCACGACGACGGTCGCGGCAGGCACCGGATTTTCGGTCGAAATTTCCGCCACAGCGGCCAATGCCCCCGGCAACACCTCCGGGCGCAACGACATCAGCTATGTGGCGCGCGACGGCGACACGATGGAAGACGTGGCCGCCGGTCTGGCGGCGGCCTTCAACAAATACGTCAGCGACGATCTGGGTGCCGGCAACGAGGGCACGGTGGGTGCCGCCGCCAGCGGCAACCAGGTTACCTTTACCGGTGCCGATCAGGTCGGCGACAACTTTTCCGTCACGGTGAACCAATACGCCGCTGACGCCACCAGCACCATCGGCGGCGGGCTGGCGGAACTGGCCAATATCGATGTCACTACCCAGGCCGGGGCTGACGCGGCGCTGACAGAAATGGAAGGGCTGATCCAGACCGCCATCGACTCGGCCGCCGCCTTTGGCTCTGCCGAAGGACGGCTGGAAACGCAAAAGGAGTTTGTCAGCGGCCTGACCGACGCGCTGAAATCCGGCATCGGCACCCTGGTGGATGCCAATCTGGAAGAGGTCTCTGCCAAGTTGCAGGCGCAGCAGGTGCAACAGCAGCTGGCCATTCAGGCGCTGTCGATCGCCAATCAGGCACCGCAGTCGCTGTTGTCGCTGTTCCGCTAAGGCGGCGCGGCCCCTGAAATCCGGCACCAGCCCTTGAGTATCGCGGACACGACCGTGCAAGGGCTGGTGCCTTTCGATTGACCCGCTGCGCTCTTGCGGGTGATAAACCCGGAAATCGATCGGGATTCGCATGGACGGGCAAGACGATACACACGGGCACTGGGACCCGTTCGGGCGGCCTCTCTTCGATGATCCGAAGGCGCGGGCACTGGCCCGGGTGGGCGTGGTGGACATCGGGTCCAACTCTGTCCGGCTGGTGGTTTTTGACGGTGCGGCGCGCAGTCCGGCCTATTTCTACAACGAAAAGATCATGTGCGGCCTGGGGGCCGGGATGGCCGAAACCGGGCGTCTGAACCCCGAGGGGCGCGAACGGGCGCTGCGCGCCATGCTGCGGTTCCGGGCGCTGGCCGAGGGCATGGACCTGCCCGACCTGACGGTGGTCGCCACCGCCGCCATGCGCGACGCCGAGGACGGCGCAGAGTTCCGGCAGATCCTGGAGGCCGCCACCGGCCTGCGGGTCTGGGTGATCGACGGCGCCGAAGAGGCGCGGCTGTCGGCGCAAGGCGTGCTGCTGGGTTGGCCCGGCAGTTATGGACTTGTCTGCGACATCGGCGGATCGTCGATGGAACTGGCTGAAATCCACGACGGCCAGGTCGGGCGGCGGGTGACGTCACCGCTGGGGCCGCTGAAACTGCGCGACATCGACGATGGTCGCAAGGGCCGCGACAAACAGATCAAGCGCGAGCTCAAGCGGCTGGCCGAGCACATGGGCACCCAACGCGACCGGCTGTTTCTGGTCGGCGGCAGCTGGCGCGCCATCGCGCGGATCGACATGCACAGGCGCGGCTATCCCCTGCAGGTGCTGCACGAATACCGGATGGATGCGGACGCGGTGCGCGAAACGGTCGCCTATATCGAGGCAACCGAGGATCACGACACCCTGCGCAAGGCCTGCGGCGTCTCGGCCACGCGCATGGCGCTGGTGCCCTATGCGGGCGAAGTGCTGCTGCGCCTGCTGGAAACCTTCGAGCCGATGGACATCGCGATTTCCAGCTATGGCATCCGCGAGGGCCTGCTGTATGAGCAGATGCCCCAAGACCTGCGCGACCGCGATCCGCTGATCGAGGCCTGCCGCTTTGGCGAGGCCAAGGACGCGCGGATGCCCGGCTTTGGCGCGGCGCTGTATGAATTTGTGCTGCCGCTGTTTCCAGAGGCGAGTGCCTCGCGCAAGCGGCTGATCCACGCGGCCTGCCTGCTGCACGACGTCAGTTGGCGCGCACACCCCGACTACCGTGCCGAAGTCTGTTTCGACAACGCCACCCGCGCCAATCTGGGCGGGCTGAAACACTGGGAACGGGTGTTCCTGGGTCTTGCCCTGCTGCACCGCTATCGCAACAAGCGCGAAGGCACCCGGTTCGAGGATCTGTACGCGCTGCTGGACGACGCCCACCAGACCGAGGCCGAGGTGCTGGGCAAGGCGCTGCGCTTTGGCGCGATGCTGTGGACGCTGCGGACCGACGGCACCGGCCCACGGTTGGCCTGGGACCCCGAAACACAGGCGCTGGATCTGCACCTGAACGCCAGCACCTCGCCGCTCTATGGCGAGGTCGCGGAGTCGCGGTACAAATCGCTGGCCGATGCGCTGGGGGCCGAAACCCGCGAGGTCAGGATCGGCTGAGGCCCGCCTTACAGGTCGATCTTTTCCTCTGGTACGGATTTGGGCGGGGTTTCGGGTCCGGGACCGGGCCGGACATCAGGCGTCTCTGGCACCAGCGGATCACGGCGGCGGATGAGGATGTCGCCATTGTCCAGCATTTCGGGCGGGTGATAGACGGTCCAGTCCTCGACCTTTTCCAGCAGATCCCCCAAGGCCGGGCCCATCTCTGCCGCGAAATCGCGCAGGCGCGGTTCCATCTCCCGGGTGATCTCATCAAGCTCTTTCAGGGCCGGTTCCATTTCGGTCATCAACCCGCGCAGAAAGAGTTTAGCCCCCTCTTCCATAAGGTTCAGACCGTCATCCTCCTGTTGCGCGGCAACCGGCGCAGCAAGGAGCGATAGCACGAGGGCGGGCATGGCAAGCTGTTTCATGTCCCCAATATAGGCGCGGGCCGCACGTCTGAGAAGATGTCTACAGGTCGATATCCAGCGTCACCGGGAAATGGTCCGACGCCACCAGCAACGCGCCACGCAAAGACTCGTCCTGCCAGCATTCGGCATCATCGAACGGGTGCCAGATGCGCCAGCGCGGCGCGCACATCCGCAACGCGGGCGAGATCATGATGTAATCCAGCAGCGCCTGAAGATAGCGTTTCTCTTCGTAGATGTAGAACCGCGCCGTGCTGGGCTGTGCGCCCAACCGGCTTTGCAGCGCCTCGGAGGCGTGCGGATCATACAGCAGCCGGTCCGCCCCGTTGCCCGTGCCCAGCAGGATCTCGACCGAACTGCGACCGAACAGCCCCTCGTAGGCGTCAAGGCCGGGACCGTCGTTCAGATCGCCCATCAGGACCACATCCTCGCCCTCTGTCAGATGCGTCTCTATCCGGCGGCGCAGCCAGACCGCCTGCGCCAGTTGTTTGCGCCGGTTGGCGATGGCCAGCTTCATGATCGCGTCATGGCCGCGCGCGCCATGCGGGGCCTTGGATTTCAGATGTGCGCCGATGATCCGCAGCCGTTGCCCCGACAGGGTTTCGACCGCCAGTTCCAGCGGCGGCTTGGAAAACGTCACCCGGTCGGCGCGGGCGTCGATATCAAGATCAATCTCCAGTTCGGCGTCAAAGCGCGGCGCAGAGGGGCTGTGCCGGGGGTCGTGGCGCACACGCAGCACGTCCGGGTCGAACAGCAGCGCGATCTCCTGCTGGGTGTCGTTGACGAACCCCGTCACCACGTCGCGGGTGCGCAGCCCTGCGGCCGCGGCAAAATTGGCCAGCGCGCGGGTGGTGGAGCGGCGGCGGCTGGTGTCGGGGGCCTCGATCACCATGACGGCGTCGGCGTTCAGGGTGCGAAAGACATGGCCCAGCGCCTCTAGCTGGTCGCCACGGGTGATCCGGTGCCGCCCGCCGATCTCATCGTCGATCAGCGGGCGGCCCTTGTTGTCAAAGAGGGAATCGAACCATTCGACGTTGTAGCTGGCCAGCCGCATCGCCCCGCCCTCAGGCAGGTTCACGCGCGGTGGTGGAAATCTCTTCCCACGCCCGGTTGATGTCGATCAGGCGTTTCTCGGCGATCTTGACCGCCTCTTGCGGCACCCCCCGCGCCATCATCAGATCCGGGTGGCTGTCCCGGACCAGCTGCCGCCAGCGGGCGCGGATCTGGTCGATCGGCATGTCGGGCGCAACCCCCAGCACACTATAGGGATCGGGGACCGCATCGGGGACAAACCGCGCCCGCAGCGCGCGGAATTGCAGATCGTCGATGCCAAAGATGGCGGCGACATTGGACAGAAAGTCATCCTCTGCCGGGTGGTAGGTGCCATCGGCCATGGCAATATGGAACAGCCCCTCCATCAGGTCGCAGAGCGTCCCGGCGCTGTCGCCGAACATCTTTTGGATGCGGCGGGCGTATTCCTCGTACCCGGCGACGTCCTGCCGGGCGAGGTTGAAGACCCGCGCGGCGCCGGCCTCATCCTCGGGGGCGATCTGGAACACCTCGCGAAAGGCGGTGACCTCATCGCGCGTCACCAGCCCGTCGGCCTTGGCCATCTTGGCGGACAGGGCGATCACGGCAATGGTAAAGGCGACGCCGCGTTCCGGCGGCGCGCGCAGCCGGTCAAAGACGGCGGCCAGCCCTTCGCCAGAGGCGAGCGCCTGAATGGCCTGAGAGATGCGGGACCAGATCGACATGGGATCAGTTTACGCGCTCTGGCACAGAGTGTCAGGAGCGGATCAGAGAATTTTCCGCATCGGCGCAAGGTTCTGCCGGTGGCCGGGACTACGCCGCTGACAATCAGGGCACACCCGTCGTCACAATTGACGCGAACCGTCCGGGCCACGCAGACGGGCGCTCAGGCCGGAGCGTGATGCGGTCTGGAACGACACCAGCGGCGCGTTCAGGTGAGGGGCCAGCAATGCCTCCAGCGCGGGGGCCTCCGGGTGGGCCACCACCACTTGCTCCAGCGTCAGACCGGAGGCGGGCAGGCTTTGCCCCGGCGGCGTGGCGACATGCCACTGGATCAGCGCCGGGAACAGGCCGTCAAAGGGCAGGACGCCGTCCTCTGGCACCGCCATCGACCAGCGCAGCCCGTCGCGTTCCAGGTCCACGCGCCGCCCCGCCATCGGCAGCGCCGCTATGGCGGCGTCGATGTCGGGCACGCGGGCGATCCACTTGTCCAGCCGTGCGGACCCGTCAAAACGGTCCAGCCCGAACCAGCGCGCATCGGGTGGTGCGGGCGCATCCGGGTCGATGGCGATGGCCTCCAGGTAGACCCCTGGCGCCAGCCCGATCAGCCGGTTGTGGGTGCCATAGCGCGCGTGCCGCCCACCCGGTCCCATCGACAGGCTCAGCGCGCCCTCCACATGGGCCACCGCCTCTGGCAAAGAGCGGCCCAGCACAGCGATATGATCCAGTTCCAGCATGAGGCGCCTCGCGGATGTGTCCTGCGCGAAACCTAGCCGCGCAGGGCGCGGATGAACAGGGCCTCAGACCACCAGTTGCAGGGCCTCGCGCAGCACCAGAAGGGCGGCCAGGACCGTCGGATAAAACGTGGCTGCAAAGCCAAAGGCGCGCAGCGGCGGTGAGACGTGATAGCCAATCCAGAACGCCAGTCGCGCCAGCACAAAGCCCACTCCCAGGCTCAGCACCGTGCCGCTGCCCAGCACAAACCCGGCCAGCGGCCAGACACAAACCGCCAGCACCACCTGCTCGACCGTGTTCGACAAGACGCGCGCGTCGATGCCCGCAGCACCGGTCAGCGCCTGTCCGTCGATGATCGCATCGTCAAAGAACCGCCGCTGCGCCAGCCGCCCGATCACGGCCATCAGCGGCAGACCCATGCATCCTCCCGCAACTGCCAGCGCGAGAACCAGCCCCGTGTCTTTCCACACCGGACCCAGCCAGATCAACAGAACGCCCCAAAGCGCGCCCAGTGCCATACCGATCAGGATTTTCACACGTTTGGACATGGGCATCCCGCTGCCTGCTTCTTTTCTGTTCAAATACCCCAAAACGGGGGCGCAGCCCCCGATGCGCGCGCCCGGCACGGGCGCGCGCTGGTCGGCGCGCCTCAGCGCGCCGAAACTGCTCAGGCCTTGTCGGCGCTGGCGGCGCGGATCAGCCGCAGAATGTCCTGCGCCGCTTCGGGGATATTGGTGCCGGGGCCAAAAATCGCCTTCACACCCGCGTTGTACAGGAATTCATAATCCTGATGCGGGATCACCCCGCCGCAGATCACCAGAATCTCACCTGCGCCCTGCCGCTTCAGCTCTTCGACCAGTTGCGGGGCCAGCGTCTTGTGACCCGCCGCCTGAGACGAAATGCCGATGACATGCACATCGTTGTCGATGGCGTCCTGTGCCGCCTCTTCCGGGGTCTGGAACAGCGGCCCCACGTCGACGTCAAAGCCGATGTCGGCAAAGGCGGTGGCAATCACCTTGGCCCCCCGATCATGGCCATCCTGACCCATCTTGACCACCAGCATCCGGGGGCGGCGCCCCTCTGCCTCGGCGAAATCCTCGACCGATTTCTGGATCGCGGCAAAGCCTTCGTCGCCCTCATATGCCGCACCGTAAACCCCGGCGAGCGTCTTGACCTCGGCCCGGTGGCGGCCAAATTCCTTTTCCATTGCCATGCTGATTTCCCCCACGGATGCCCGCGCGCGCGCCGCCTCGACGGCGGCCTCCAACAGATTTCCGCCCGCCTTGCAGCGGCGGGTTAATTCGTCCAGTGCCGTCTGACAGGCGGGCTCATCCCGTGTGGCGCGGATTTTCTCCAGCCGGGCCACCTGCCCCTCACGCACCTTGCCGTTGTCGATATCCAGGATGTCGAGGTCATCCTGCTTGTCCAGCTTGTACTTGTTGACGCCGACAATCACGTCGATGCCCCGGTCAATCTCTGCCTGACGCTGGGCGGCGGTTTCCTCGATCCGCAGCTTGGGCATGCCGGATTCCACGGCGCGGGTCATGCCGCCCATGCCGTCAACTTCCTCGATCAGTTTCCACGCCTCTTCGGCCAGATCATGGGTCAGCTTTTCAACGTAATACGACCCCGCCAGCGGATCGACGACCTTGGTCACCCCCGTCTCTTCTTGCAGGATCAGCTGGGTATTGCGGGCGATGCGGGCGGAAAACTCCGTCGGCAGGGCAATCGCCTCATCCAGTGCGTTGGTGTGCAGCGACTGGGTGCCGCCCAGCACCGCTGACATCGCCTCATACGCCGTGCGGATCACGTTGTTGTAGGGGTCCTGTTCGGCCAGCGACACGCCGGAGGTCTGGCAATGGGTGCGCAGCATCTTGGAGCGCGGGTTCTTTGCCCCAAGGTCGGTCATGATGCGGTGCCACAGCATCCGGGCGGCGCGTAGCTTGGCCACCTCCATGAAAAAGTTCTTGCCGATGGCAAAGAAGAACGACAGCCGTCCGGCGAACTTGTCGATGTCCATGCCCGCCTCGATGGCGGTTTTGACGTATTCCTTGCCGTCGGCCAGCGTGAACGCCAATTCCTGCACAAGGTTCGCGCCCGCCTCTTGCATGTGATAGCCGGAGATCGAGATCGAGTTGAATTTCGGCATCTCGTTCGAGGTGTATTCGATGATGTCCGAGATGATCCGCATCGAGGGCGCGGGCGGATAGATATAGGTGTTGCGGACCATGAATTCCTTCAGAATGTCGTTCTGAATGGTCCCTGACAGGATCGACTTGTCATGGCCCTGCTCCTCACCCGTGACGATAAAGCTGGCCAGCACCGGGATCACCGCGCCGTTCATGGTCATCGACACGCTGACCTTGTCCAGCGGGATGCCGTCAAACAGGATCTTCATGTCCTCGACGCTGTCGATGGCGACACCGGCCTTGCCCACGTCGCCGACCACGCGGGGGTGGTCGCTGTCATAGCCCCGGTGCGTGGCCAGATCGAAGGCGACAGAGACGCCCTGTTGTCCAGCGGCCAGCGCCTTGCGGTAAAAGGCGTTCGAGTCCTCGGCGGTGGAGAAACCGGCGTACTGACGGATCGTCCAGGGGCGCCCGGCGTACATTGTCGCCTTGACGCCACGGGTGAACGGCTCTGCCCCCGGCAGGTCGCCCATATGCGGCAGGTTCTCTGTGTCGGCGGCGGTATAGAGCGGCTTGACCTCGATCCCCTCAAGGGTATTCCAGGTCAGATCATCCAGCGGGCGACCGCGCAGTTCCTTTTCAGCATCAGCGCGCCAGCTTTCGGGCAGGTCCGTCATCGGGTGTTCCTCTCTTCATGGCAGCCGCGGCCAGGTTCAGCCTAGGTCTCGCGGGCTCCGGGTCCTCTGTCAGTGTGGCCAGACCATCCGCCCCGGCACGCAGCCAGTAGAGATCGTCGGCATAGATTTCGCGCAGGCGGGTGGCCTGGGGAGTGTTGAACGGGCTCCACCGCGTGGTGTGTGGCGCGTCGGGCAGTGCCGCGCCCCGGTCGGCCAGCACGGCGCGCAGGCCCGCCATGTCCGGGCGGCGGTTCTCGACAAAACTGCCGGGGCGGGCGACGGGCACGGTGCGTCGGTCGGTCAGCACCCGCAACAGCAGGTCTGGCCGGTCGCCAAACGCCTCATAGGCGGTGATCTGGATGTCGGTGCCGGGACAGGCGCAGGCGATGTCGGTGATCACGTCGCGCCAGCTGCGGGCCGCGCGGCTGATCGCCTCGATCGTGGCAGGGTCCGGCAGATCCTCGCCGCGCGGGACCAGCCAGGCGATGCACGAGGCCCACCAGGCATCCAGCGCGCGGATCTGCAAGGTAACGCGGGTCGGCCCGCCAAACGCCGCAGACAGCCGCGCCAGCCGTTCGCCGACGCCGGGATAGACCGCGCGCCGCCGCAGGCAGCGGCGCGGCGTCCCGGCCATGTTCTCATCGGTGACCACCAGCACGGCAACCCCGTTGCGGCGCGCCCCTTCGAGGTTGATCGCAACCCGGCCAAGCGCGCGCTGCGGTTCATGCGCGGCGCAGGGCTGGTCGGCGATGCCGTTCAGCAACCCGCCGCGCGTGCGCCACGGCGCCCAGAACCCGATCCCCTGCGCCCCCAGCTCTGCCCGGTTGGCGCGCAGATAACTTTGGAAACTGGTGGTGGCGGTGCGATGCGCACCGATATGCAAAATGACATCCATCGTGTCGCAGCCCCCATGGCGCGGCCCGCCGACGCGCAGTGCACCGGGGCCTTCAGACTGGGGTGACCCTGCGCAGGGCCGGGTTGGGATGCCGTTAAAGATAAAATTTTTGCAGATGGAATGGCGCAATGGCTGTGCAGCCGGTCGGCGGCGACTTATATCGTTTTGTATGAAAATGGTAAAACGACTGATCGCGGCAGCTTTTGTGGGTGGCTTTGCCAGCCTTTCGGCAGCGCAAGGGGCGGAAACCTCGGACGAACCGTTCGAGATGATCTTGCCCGCCTCGGAAACGTCTCTGGAGGACTGGCTGTGGCTGAAACGCCCGGTGGTCGTCTTTGCCGACAACGCGGCGGACCCCACGTATGTCGAGCAGATGGCCCTGCTGTCGGAACGGCTGGACGCGCTGGATGAGCGTGACGTGGTGATCATCACCGACACCGATCCGGCAGCGCGCTCGTCTGTGCGGCAAACCCTGCGCCCGCGCGGTTTCATGCTGGCGATCATCGCCAAGGATGGCACCATCGTGGCCCGCAAACCGGCGCCATGGTCGGTACGCGAAATCTCGCGCTCGATCGACAAGCTGCGGCTACGCCAGCAGGAAGTGCGCACCAGGTAGGGCACAGCGGCTGTTTCAGAGACAGGAAAGGGCGTCGGGACACGCCTTTGCCCAACGATTTGGCCCAGCGTCAGACGTTGCCGCGCAGGTAAAAGGCGATCTGCGAGGGCCGGTGCAGCAGCACCAGCGCGTTGCGGGCCGGATCGTAGATCATCACCGTGTCGGGCGACATCAGCGCAAGATAGACGTCGTTCTGAAACGCCTCTGTCATGCAGGCCTGTGATGGTCCCACAAAGCTGGAGATCAGGCCCAGCCCCTCTGACAGGTTCACCGACATCAGCGCCTCTGACACCGCGTTGGGGGTCAGTCCCGGCAATTCGAAGGCCACCGTGCGCCCCTCGGACAGCAGCCGCTGGCCGTTGCCCAGATCCTCGACCCGGCGCACCGGCCCGCTGCTGCGCACCTCGCCCGAAATCGTGTCGAAGATCGCCGCCGTACAGGTCGACCGCACGGTAAAGTGTCGCGTTTGCGCCAGAAACACCCAGGTTCTGAGATGCGCGCGCACCTCTGCCTCTGTTTCCAGCCGGAAACAGCCCGCCAACAGCGTCACCACCGCCACAAGTATCCCGACCCGTCGCACCAAACTGCCCTGCCCCGTTCCACCGTACCGTTGGCGCAAGCGTAGTGCAGAGGGGTTGAGGATATGTTGCCGGCGGGCGGATCACGGCGTGTCCTCCACCTCTCCCAGTTCGGCAACCAGCCGGTGCAGCGCCGCGCCGCCGCCCAGATACAGCAGCGCGTAGCCCAAAAGACTGCCGCCGCCCACCGCAAGCAGCCCGGAATAGACCGCCGTAAAGACCAGCGCCATGACCGCCAGCACCACCAGAGGCCCGAACAGGTAAAATCCCCAGCCCGGCACCACCCCCAGCAGCGCCGCAACCAGCGCCAGATAGATCGCGTATCCGGTCCCCACCGAGATGATGGAGACCCCCAGAGCCGTGCCCAACAACAGCGCATTTCCGCCTTCGCTGGGGACCAGAAACCACAGTCCGACCGCCACGACCCCCGACACCACCAGCCCGGCCAGAAAGGCCAGACTGTGCATGAGCCAGATGCGGAGGGCGTGGCGCAGCATGGGTTATTCGAACTCCATGATCACTTCGTCGACGGCAAGACTGTCGCCCGGACCTGCGTTGATCTTGGCCACCACGCCCTTGCGTTCGGCGCGCAGGATGTTCTCCATCTTCATCGCTTCGATGGTGCACAGCGCCTGCCCCTCCTGCACCTCCTGCCCCACTTCGACGTTGATCTTTACGATCAGGCCCGGCATCGGGCACAGCAGCAGACGAGAGGTATCGGGCGGCAGTTTCTCGATCATCAGCGCGGACAGTTCCGCCTGACGTGGAGAGCGCACATTGACCTTGAGATCCGCGCCGCGCGTGCGCAGGCGGAACCCCTGCGTGATCTTGTCGACCTTCAGCACCAGCGGCACCGCGTCCACGGTCATCCGGGCAAGATTGTCGCCCGGGGTCCAGTTGCCTTCGACGCGCAGTTTGGAACCGTCGGCAAACGACACCGTGGCACCGTCATGGTCTGCGTCAATCGAGGTTTCGAACTGCGCGCCCTGCACGCTGACCACCCAGTCGCTGCCGACACGGCGTTCATGGTTGCCCAGACGTCCGGTGACACGGGTCCGCCGGATTTCAGCCACGCGGTTCATGGCGGCGGCGGCGGCGGCGACGCGTTTCAGTTCCGCCTCGGCCAGCGTCACGCCCTCAAAACCCTCCGGGTATTCCTCTTCGATAAAGGCGGTGGTCATCTCGCCGGCGATGAATTTCGGATGGTCCATGACGGCGGCGACAAACGGCAGGTTGTGGCCGATGCCTTCGACCTCGAAACTGTCCAGCGCGTTGCGCATGACCTCGATCGCCTCAAGGCGCGTGGGTGCCCATGTGCACAGCTTGGCGATCATCGGGTCATAATACATGCTGATCTCACCGCCCTCAAAGACGCCGGTGTCATTGCGCACGATCCCAGCGCCCAGCGGCCCCTCTGCGGGCGGGCGGTAGCGGGTCAGACGACCGATGGAGGGCAGGAAGCCACGGTAAGGATCCTCGGCGTACAGGCGGTTCTCGATGGCCCAGCCGTTGATTTTCAGATCGTCCTGCGTGATCGACAGCGGCTCTCCGTTGGCGACACGGATCATCTGTTCGACAAGGTCGATGCCGGTGATCAGTTCGGTGACGGGGTGTTCCACCTGCAAACGGGTGTTCATCTCAAGGAAGTAAAAGTTCCGGTCGCCATCGACGATAAATTCCACCGTGCCCGCGCTGGCATAGCCCACGGCCTTGGCCAGGGCGACGGATTGTTCTCCCATCGCCTTGCGGGTTTCGGGATCAAGAAAGGGGCTGGGCGCCTCTTCGACGACCTTCTGGTTGCGGCGCTGGATCGAGCATTCGCGTTCGTGCAGGTAGACGCCGTTGCCATGCGCGTCACACAGCACCTGAATTTCGATGTGGCGCGGTTGGGTCACGAATTTCTCGATAAAGATGCGGTCGTCGCCAAAGCTGTTGGCCGCCTCGTTCTTGGACGATTGAAAGCCCTCACGCGCCTCTTCGTCGTTCCAGGCAATCCGCATCCCCTTGCCGCCGCCCCCGGCGGAAGCCTTGATCATCACCGGATAGCCGATCTCACCGGAGATCTTGACCGCCTCGTCCGCGTCGCCGATCAGCCCCATGTAGCCCGGCACGGTCGAGACATTGGCCTCCTGCGCGATCTTCTTTGAGGTGATCTTGTCCCCCATCGCCTCGATCGCCTTCACCGGCGGGCCGATAAAGGCGACGCCAGCGGCTTCTAGTGCCAGCGCAAATTTCGGGTTTTCCGACAGGAACCCATAGCCCGGATGGACCGCCTGCGCGCCGGTCTGTTTGATGGCATCCATGATCTTGTCGATCACGATATAGGACTGGTTTGCGGCGGGGGGGCCGATGTGGACCGCCTCATCCGCCATTTCCACATGCAGCGCGTGTTTGTCCGCGTCCGAATAGACGGCGACGGTCTTGATGCCCATCTTGCGGGCGGTCTTGATGACCCGGCAGGCGATCTCGCCCCGGTTGGCGATCAGGATCTTGTCGAACATGTCTGTCCCTTCTTCTTGGCGGCGCTTTGGCGCGCATCTGCACATGCAAACGCCGCCCGGACCGATGGGTCCGGACGGCGTTGAAACGGTACGGGGGCGGCGCGTGTCAGGCGCGCGCCGAAAGAATGGTTACCGGCACAATTCGGGTGTGACGTCGTCGCAGACGACACCGGCAGTGCCACCGATGGCCGCGCCAGCGGCCACGCTGCGCCCGGTCGCTGCGGCACCTGCCGCGCCGATGCCCGCGCCGATGACGCCGCGTTCCAGATCGGTGCCCTCACAGGCGGCGAGGCCGAGAGTTGCGGCGAGTGCGGCGGAAAGAGTGATGATACGCATGAAGGAGCCTCCTTGATCCATGTCGGTTCGACAGGATGATGGGGCTTCAACGTGTCAGGCGAAAGATCGTTCCGTACCGCATCTTTTGCGGTGGCGGGTTCCAGCGCAGGGTGCGCGGCAACCCGCCAAGGCGCGGGATCAGCAGCGCGACGGGTAGGTGCTGCAATAGGCGATATTGGTCGCAACCCCGACGGCCGCGCCGGTGAGAACATTGGTGTCCAGCGCAACGGCCGAGACCGCGCCGGCCCCGGCGCCATAGGCCGCCTGCTCGCCCAGGTTGTCGCCACAGGCCGCCAGCACTGCGGCTGCGCCAAGGCAGAGGGCAAGGTGGAAACGGGTCGTGGTGTGTCTTTGCATGTGAGGTTCTCCTCATCTCTGATCGACTGCTCGGAGCCGAGAGAACACCATCGAGAGGGGAATTTCCAGTGCCATTTCCCCGTTTGGGAGAGCGGGCGCGAGAATCCGCCAAGCCCTTGGCAGTGGCCGGATTTCTTCAGAATCAGGAGAAGGTGGGGCGACCTGGCCGGGGACAGACCGGGCCGCCCCGAGGGGGGGTTGGATGCGCGGGGACGAAGGGACTGTATGGGACCCGGGCCGCGACCCAACGCCACGCTTGCAGAATCCGACGGCGCTGCAAAGCCCTCCGTGCGCGAAAAGAAACCATCGGCGAGCGCCCGCGCAATCTGGCCGTGAATTGGCAAGAAAACGCCCAAGGTCATTCCCAGTCCTCCGACTCGTCGAAGGCCTCCGGAAAGGCGGCACGGGCAGCCCCTTCGTCGATCACCAGAAGCGCGTCATAGCTCTCTGGATCAAAGGGGTCGTCAACGGGCAGAACCTCGCGGCCAAACAGCCAGGACAGGCGTCCGGCATCCAGATTGCCGCGTTCGAACGGGTCGGTGCCGAAGTGACGCCAGAGCGCGGCCATGAATGCCATGTCGGCGCGGCGGTCCGCCGGGCGCCGGTCGCGATAGCGGTCGCGGCGAGTGATCGGCGAGGCGCCCTTGGGATTGGCGCGGCGGATAACAAATTGAAAGTCGGTGCCGGTCAGACGGCCGGGAAATCCGCGATGCTTCAGCATGTGCCGGCCTCCGGCACATGGGCGCGCACACTGGTTCGGCGCGACAAAGCTGTGGTGCTCAATCGTGGTCCGCGCGCTGCCCCTGTCGTGCGGAAAAGCGGGACGGACGCACTGGTCCGCCCCGATAGGTTCTTACTTGTACTTGCCTGTGTACACCGGCTCGACCGAGATGGGCTCGGGATCGACAACGATGTACTCTTCTTCTTCTTGCTGCGCGCAAGCGGAAACGCCTGCGATGACAGCGAACATGGCAAGCAGTTTGATGCTCTTGGACATCTTCTACTCCTGTCTAGTGTTTCGAAACATTCAGCGCGCGCGCGCCCTGCCTGTCCCCGTTCTGAGGTTTTGACTGCTTCGATGCAATCACCAGCGAACCTACCCGAGGGTTGCGGAAAAAGATACGCCACCCTTGGCAACGATTCGCGCTGTGACCCAGAAGCCGCAAATACTTGTCCACATGAGAGTCGGGTCGCAAGATATTGTGGAGTCATTAAAAAGCCTCCCAGATACAGAGGTCGCTTTCGACCGAGTAGCTTTCGAAAAATTGTGTGACACCCGGCGTCATTTCGCCGAAAACCACCGGCGCGGACATCAAGGTGATCACGATTTGCGACGGCGCACCGCCCTCCCCGGCGATCCGCACAAGCGCATCCTGGGTACACAACAGCTCCATATCTCCGGCCACATCGGCATAGAGCACCCCGTCTTGCGACAGGTTCGGAGCGATGTATCGCACCCGCCAGACGGGGGGTTGGGCGATGATGTCGTGAAGTTCGATTTCCAGCCCGGAGGTCGGCAGGATCTGCTGCGCCGCCGTCAGAGGCGCGGCCAACAAGCCCGCCAATACCACGACACCCAGATGTATGGATCTTTGTATGGATCTTAAGCGGCAGCCCCGACACCAGCGGGTTGTGACACCCGCGGCTCCTCCCGTCGGGGCCGCCTTGGCCCCGGGCGCGCCCGGGGCTATGTTCCGTGACACCCTCATCAGGCGTCCTCCCCCGCACAGATCATCCATCGCGCGCGATGCGCCGGATCGTCGAGCAGGTCCCGAATGCGGGTTTCCGTGTCTGCCGGGGTCCGCCCCGAGAGGCGTCCGCCGGCGCGCACGATCACACCGTCTTCCGTTGCGGCAACTTCTACCACGGGAGAGAAACCGCGCAAGTGCTGAAATTTGCGCCACAAGTCCTGCCGGATCTGCCGGGCGAGCCGCGCAGGACGTACCGGCGGAAATCCGCTTGCCGCCGCCACGTCGAAACGTGGCGGCCACTGACGGGCCAGCACATAGCGCCCCTCTTCTTCAAGGATATGCCAGCCATTGCGCCTCATACGGCCCCCCTGCCGCCAAGAGCGCCAGCGTCGGACGGGCCGCGCCGGGTCGCAGCGCCACGTCTGGTGATTGGGCGCGCCTGATCTGGAAATGTGGTCATGCCGGATCTCCGTGACGGTCAGAGCGGGATGTTGTTGTGTTTTTTCCACGGCGTCTGCCGGGACTTGTTGCGCAACATGGCAAACGCCTTGGCCACCCGCCGCCGGGTCGAGCGCGGCTGGATCACCTCATCGATAAAGCCGCGTTCCGCCGCGATGAACGGGTTGGCAAAACGGTCCTCATATTCATCCGCGTGCGCCTGGATCTTGCCGGGATCGCCCAGATCGGCGCGATGGATGATCTCTGCCGCGCCCTTGGCCCCCATGACGGCAATCTGCGCCGTGGGCCAGGCATAGTTGACGTCAGCGCGCAGGTGTTTGGACGCCATCACGTCATAGGCGCCGCCATAGGCCTTGCGGGTGATGACCGTGACCATCGGCACCGTCGCCTCGCCATAGGCGAACAGCAGCTTGGCCCCGTGTTTGATCACACCGTTGTATTCCTGAGAGGTGCCGGGCAGGAAACCGGGCACATCGACCAGTGTCAGGATCGGGATTTCGAAACAGTCGCAGAACCGGACAAAGCGCGCCGCCTTGCGGCTGCTGTCGATGTCCAACACCCCCGCCAGCACCATCGGCTGGTTGGCCACGACGCCGACAGTCTGCCCTTCGAGGCGGATGAACCCGGTCAGGATGTTGCCCGCGAAATCGCGCTGGATCTCGTAGAAATCGCCCTCGTCCGCAACCTTGGTGATCAGCTCCTTCATGTCGTAGGGCATGTTGGGGTTGTCGGGGATCAGGGTATCAAGGCTGGCCTCGATCCGGTCCACCTCGTCGAAGAAGGGCCGCACCGGGGGTTTCTCGCGGTTGTGCAGCGGTAGGAAATCGACAAGGCGGCGGACCTCGGCCAGCGCCTCGACATCGTTCTCAAAGGCCCCGTCCGCGACAGAGCTTTTGCGGGTGTGGGTCGATGCGCCGCCCAGTTCCTCGGCGGTGACAATCTCGTTGGTCACGGTCTTGACCACATCCGGGCCAGTGACAAACATGTAAGACGTGTCCTTCACCATAAAGATGAAGTCGGTCATGGCGGGCGAATAGACCGCGCCACCCGCGCAGGGCCCCATGATGACAGAGATCTGCGGGATCACGCCCGAGGCCTCGATGTTGCGTTGAAAGATCTCCGCGTAGCCTGCCAAGGCATCGACGCCTTCCTGGATGCGGGCGCCGCCGGAGTCGTTCAGACCGATCACCGGCGCGCCGTTCTGCACCGCCATATCCATGATCTTGCAGATCTTGCGCGCGTGGGTGTCGGACACCGACCCGCCCAGCACAGTGAAATCCTGGCTGAAGACATAAACCATGCGGCCGTTGATCGTGCCCCAGCCGGTGACAACCCCGTCGCCGTAGGGCCGGTTGTTTTCCATGCCGAAATCGGTGCAGCGATGCGCCACGAAGGTGTCGTATTCTTCGAAACTGCCCTCATCGAGCAACAACTCGATCCGTTCGCGCGCTGTCAGCTTGCCCTTGGCGTGCTGGCTGTCGATGCGTTTCTGCCCACCGCCCAGCCGGGCGTTCTCACGGCGATCCTGCAATTCCTGGAGAATATCTTTCATCTGCCACCCCTTCCGGTTTGTCGCGAAAATACAGCGGAAACGCTGCGCCTCAAGGGTTTCCTCGCAAATTTGCAAATAGGCAAATTGTCATGTCGTGCATATTGCAAACTTGCGAACTCGCACAAAAGCCCATGCAAGCATTGGACAATCCCCAATTCGAGGCATACCGATACCGCCATGCATTCCACAGATCCGGTGCGGTTCCTAGACCGCAGTACCCCGCCGCATATTGTCACACTCGTTCTGCTGGCCGGCATGTCCGCGCTGGTGATGAATATTTTTGTGCCCTCTTTGCAAATCATGGCGGAGTGGTTTGAAACCGACTACGCGGTCATGCAGTTCTCTGTGTCGGGCTATCTGGCCGGTAACGCGATACTGCAACTGTTCATCGGTCCCATCTCGGACAAGCTGGGGCGCAGGCCGGTGATCCTGGGTGGTCTGGTGATCTTTGCATTGGCCACCATCGGCTGCCTGCTGTCCACCAACATCACGGTTTTCCTGATCTTTCGGATGCTGCAGGCCTGCGTCGTGGTCGCCATGGTGCTCAGCCGCGCCGTGGTCCGAGACCTTTATCCGCCGAATGAGGCAGCCTCGATGATTGGCTACGTCACCATGGGCATGTCGCTGGTGCCGATGCTGGCGCCCATCGCGGGCGGATGGCTGGCGCAGACCTTTGGCTGGCACGCGAATTTCTGGGCCATGCTGGTCCTCGGGCTTGCCCTGATCGCGTTGTGCCTGCGCGATCTGGGCGAGACGAAGATCGCCAGCGGGCTGACCCTGGGCCAACAGTTCCGCGAATACCCCGAACTGTTCCGCAGCCCACGCTTTTGGGGTTATGCGCTGGCCTGCGCGTTTTCCTCGGGCGCGTTCTTTTCCTACGTCGGCGGCGCGTCCTACGTCGGGATCGAGGTCTTTGGAATGTCGACGACGGTTCTGGGCTTTTTCTTTGGCGCGCCAGCAGTGGGCTATGCGCTTGGCAATTTCCTGTCGGGACGGTTTTCGTCCCGCATCGGGATCAATTCCATGGTGCTGTGGGGCGGGATCATCGTGTCCGGGGGCATGGCGCTGTCGCTGGTGGTTTTCGCCACTGGATTTGGCAACGCCTGGACCTTTTTCGGTTTCATGACCTTTGTGGGATTGGGCAACGGAATGACCATTCCCAACGCCACCGCAGGCGCGCTGTCGGTGCGTCCCGGACTGGCAGGCACCGCCTCTGGTCTGGCGGGGGCCATCATGCTGGGCGGCGGGGCGGCGCTGTCGCAACTGGCCAGCGCGCTGTTGCAACCGGGAAGCGGCGCCTGGCCGCTGTTGTGGATGATGTTCCTCTCCGGCCTTGCCTCTGTGGCGGCCATCCTGGTGGTAATCCGACGCGCCCGGCAGCTGCGGGGGCTGGACGCGGCGTGACAAAATTTGCATCTTTGCGCAACGAACGAGCAAAGATGCAAAACCGGAACACCCCCTGAATGGCCACCCAGAAACTTTACGCCGGCGCCAAGCTGCGCGACATCCGCACCCGATTGCACCTGACGCAAAAGGATTTCGCCGCCAAGCTGGGGATCTCCCTGCCCTATCTCAACCAGATGGAGAACAACAATCGCCCGGTCAGCACGACTGTAGTGCTGGCACTGGCGCAGGAGTTCGGTTTTGACGTCACCGAACTGGGCCAAGGCGATGCAGAACGGCTGGTCACCGACATGCGTGAGGCGCTGGCCGATCCGGTGTTTGGAGAGACGACTCCGCAACTGGCCGACCTGCGCCTGACCGCCTCCAACGCGCCGGTGCTGGCGCGCGCCTTTCTGGCCCTGCACCGCGCCTACCGGCAAACGCATGAGCGGCTTGCCTCACTGGATGAGGCCTTGGGCCGTGAGGGCGCGCAGTTGCAGCCCAGCCCGTGGGAAGAGGTGCGCGACTTTTTCCACTATTGCGACAACTACATCGACGCGGTGGACCGCGCGGCAGAGCATTTCGCCCAGTTGCACGCCGGTGAGACCACGATCCGCAGTGCCTGCATCGACCGACTGGAGACGCGCGGGATCACCGTGCGGTTTTCCCAGACCTCTCCGATGCGCGCCTTTGATGACGAGCGTCAGGAACTGGTGCTGTCCTCGCTCTTGCCGGTCGAGACGCAGACCTTTCAACTGCTGGTGCAGGTGGCGTTGTTCCGACAGAATCAACTGCTGGAGGCGACGCTGGATCTTGCCCGGTTCCAGTCCGAAGAGGCCCGCGCCATCGCCAAGCTGGGCCTTGCCAACTATTTTGCCGGGGCTGCGATGATGCCCTACAAGGCCTTCCTAGCCGCCGCACAGGAAACCCGCCACGATCTGGAACTGCTGGCGGCGCGTTTTGGCGCCTCGATCGAGCAGGTGGCGCACCGGCTGTCGACGCTGCAACGCCCCGGTGCCAAGGGTGTGCCGTTTTTCTTTGTCCGGGTTGATCAGGCGGGCACGATCACCAAACGTCACTCAGCCACGCGGCTGCAATTTGCCCGCTTTGGCGGTGCCTGTCCGTTGTGGAACGTCCACCGCGCGTTTGAAACGCCGGGCCGGTTTCTGCGCCAGCTGGCGGAAACGCCGGACGGGGTGCGCTACATCAGCCTTGCGCGTGACGTGTCCAAGACCGGCGGGCATTTTGGCGCGCCGGTGCGGCGCTACGCGATCTCTATCGGCTGTGAAGTGCGCCACGCCGCCGCGCTAGTCTATGCCGACGATCTGGATTTCACCCGCGCCAGCGCGTTTGAACCCATCGGCATCAGCTGCCGCATCTGTGAGCGGACCCATTGCCACCAACGCTCTGTTCCGCCGTTGGAAAAGCGTCTGACCACCACGCCCAATCGCCGCGACGTACTGCCCTATCAGTTGGACTAGGCGCGCAGCGGCGACCGACGACACGGAAACCGGTCCGCAAGATCCGCCATAACCGCACAATCATCCGCGCCCAACGGCCCCTTGGCCCAAGGACGAAACCGCAGCCGGATGGCGTTCAGGACGTCCTCTTTGGTTTGCGGGGTCACCTCATAGCCAAAGGCGGTGCAATCAGCCCAAAAGCGCGGCTCATCCAGCGCGCATTCTGTCTGTTCGGGCCATACGGACAGCCCCCGCAGCGCCAAGCGTCGCCAGTCAAACCGCCCGCCGGGATCGGTCTTGCGGCCCAAAGCCGTGTCGGAATGGCCGACAACGCGCCTTGGCGTGATGGACCAGCGGGCGGTGATGCCCGCCAACACCGTCTCCAGAACCGCCATCTGCGGCTCGGGGAATGGATGAAAGCCGGTGTTGGCCAGCTCAATCCCGATGGAGTGCGAATTGATGTCGCCAACCGCCCCCCAACAGCCCCGCCCGGCGTGCCAAGCGCGGTCCGCCTCTTGCACCAACTGCCACAGCCGCCCGTCCTCGGCGATGACATAGTGGCAGGACACCTCGCTTTCGGGCGCGCACAGCCAGTCGCGCGCGGCCTCTGCGGATGTCATGGCGGTGTAGTGCAGCACAACCATATCCGGCGCGACAGAGCCGCGCCGGTCACCGAAGTTCGGCGACGGATGCCAGATCGTCTCCGGCGTCATGAAAGATCAGCCGCCGCGTACCGCGCGGAAGGGCGCCGGGCTCCAGCTACAGGCAAAGCCATCGCCGTCCGGGTCAAGCGCCTTGCGGTCCTTTTCCGGTCCGCCCAGCGCCAGAAACTCTTCTTGCGCCAGATCTGCCGAGGCATAGGCCGCGCAGGCCCGTTGGGACCGCGACCCGCCATTGAACGACGACCGTTTGTACAGCGGCGTGCCGACCGGGTTGGTGGTGCGCAGCGCGTATTCCACGATATTGGGCGCGTCCGATCCGGGCCGCTTGGGCAGTGCCTCGGGCTGGACGACCGTGTATTGAGAGCGGTTGCGCTGGATCATCGCCGCATCGGCGGCGATGTCGCGGGTGGCGGAGACGGCGGTAAAGTCGTTCTCACCGGAAATGCCGCGCGCATTGGCCACGATCTGCGGGGCCGGGTTACCGGGGGCCGCATCAACCGGGTCCACCCCGGAATTGAGCGCGCGTGCCGCCGCAGCAGCGACGACATCGCTTTCGTCGATCGGGCCGCCCTCGACGCGCGGTGCGGCCGGAATCGACGCGGTCTGCCCGTTCAGCTGCGCCTCACGCCGGGTGGCGTAATCGTCATAGCTGCCAAAGCCCACACCCGCCCCCGGATCGGGGGCCGTTGCACCGCTGTCGGGTACGCTGGGCTCACAGGCTGCCAAGGCCAGCGCCGCCAAAATCAGGAATGTGGTCCGCATCATTCGTCCTGTCTGCTCTTTAGCGGCTGCAATTACCACCATTTCGCGGGTTTGGCCACAAATCCTGCGGCCTGTTCCAGCGCGTAGGCGCAATTCAGCAGATCGCCCTCTTCCCACGGGCGGCCAATCAATTGCAGACCCAGCGGGAGACCCTGCTTGTCCACGCCTGTCGGCACCGCGATGCCCGGCAGACCGGCAAGGTTCACGGTCACGGTAAAGACGTCGTTGAGATACATCTGCACCGGATCGGCCTCTGTCATCTCTCCCAGACCAAAGGCGGCAGAGGGGGTGGCAGGCGTCAGGATCGCATCGACGCCCTGGGCAAACACATCCTCAAAGTCCTTCTTGATCAGTGTCCGCACCTTGCGCGCGCGGTTGTAATAGGCGTCGTAAAAACCTGCCGACAGGACATAGGTGCCAATCATGACGCGGCGCTTGACCTCTTCGCCAAACCCTTCGGCGCGGGTCTTTTCATACATCTCGGTGATGCCGTCGCCATGGCTCAGCTTGGCGCGGTGGCCATAGCGCACGCCGTCATAGCGTGCGAGGTTCGACGACGCCTCGGCAGGGGCGATCACATAATAGGCGGGCAACGCGTATTTGGTGTGCGGCAGGCTGATGTCGACCAGCTTGGCGCCCGCGTCCTGCAGCATCTTGCGCCCTTCGGCCCAAAGCGCGTCAATCTCTGCCGGCATCCCGTCCATGTGGTATTCGCGCGGAATGCCGATGGTCTTGCCCTTGATGTCGCCGGTCAGCATCGCCTCAAAGTCCGGCACGGGCAGGTCGGCGCTGGTGCTGTCCTTGGGATCATGGCCGCACATCGCCTGCAGCATGATCGCCGCGTCGCGCACGTCCTTGGCCATCGGCCCCGCCTGATCCAAAGACGAGGCAAAGGCCACGATGCCCCAGCGCGAGCAGCGCCCATAGGTCGGCTTGATGCCCGTGATGCCGGTAAAGGCGGCGGGCTGGCGGATCGACCCGCCGGTGTCGGTGCCCGTCGCCCCCAGACACAGATCCGCCGCCACGGCAGAGGCAGACCCACCGGACGAGCCACCCGGCGTCAGCGCCGCATCGTCGTTGCCGCGCCGCCACGGGTTGATCACATTGCCATAGGTGCTGGTCTCATTCGACGAGCCCATGGCAAATTCGTCCATGTTCAGCTTGCCCAGCATGACCGCGCCCGCATCGAACAACTGGCTGGTCACGGTGGATTCGTATTCCGGCTTGAACCCGTCCAGGATCGCCGATGCCGCTTGTGACGCCACGCCCTTGGTGCAGAACAGATCCTTGATGCCCAGCGGAATGCCACACAGCGCGGGCGCATCGCCCGCCTTGATCCGCGCATCGGCGGCGGCAGCCTGTTCGCGGGCAATCTCTGGCGTCTTGTGGACAAAGGCGTTCAGCGCGTCGGCCTTGTCGATGGCGCTCAGGCAGGCCTCGGTCAACTCTGCACTGGTCACGTCGCCCTTGCGCAGCGCATCGCGCGCCTCGGCGATCTTCAGCTTGGTCAGATCGGTCATTCCACCACCTTCGGAACCGCAAAGAACCCTTCGCGCGCGTCGGGCGCGTTTGCCAGCACCTTGTCCTGCATGTCACCGTCGGTCACGCCATCGGTGCGACGTTTCAGACGCATGGGCGTGACAGATACCATCGGCTCTACCCCCTCGACATCCACCTCGTTCAACTGCTCGATGAACCCGAGGATATCGTTGAAGGATTGTGCCAGCGCGGGCAGATCTTCGCTTTCCACCTTGATGCGGGCAAGTTTTGCCACGCGCGCCGCTGTCTCGATGTCGATCGACATGGGGGCCTCATTCGTTTCCGGATTTAGGGCAGGCTTTAGCGCCCCGCCTGCCGCGCCGCAAGCACATGGCGCGTCCAGACCGCGATCATCCAGCCCAGCATCGTCGCATTGAGCAGATGCCAGATGAAATGCGTGCCGATGGGCAACAGGGCGCAAAGCGGGTCATCCAGTATACGCGCCATCATCGAGACCAGCAGGATCGCCACGCCGATGGCCAGACCCCGCGCCGTGTCTGGCGCGCGGTGGCGCAGCATCACGGCATAAATGGCGATCAACAACGGCACCGGCGCGTAGCTGGCGGTGCCACCCAGTCCGGGGATCAGACCGAACAACGGTGCAGTGACGGCGGCGAAAGGCAGGAACAGCGCCGTCAGGCCCAAGGCGGGCCAAACCGACAACCGCCAAAAGTCGCGGTTTGCGGCGTAGATATAGACCAGTACGAAGATCAGGATCGGCACCACATCGGCGACACCGGCCCAGGGTTGCGCTACGGTGTGAAACAGGAACGATCCAACGCCGATCCCTGCCAGAATCGCGCAGAGCACCCGGCCAAACCCAAAACTGCGCCGCCACAGAATCACCGCCGCCAGCACAAAGGCGGCGTTGGTCACGGCGTTCAACGGTTCTGACCAGAACTCCGGCCCCAACCGCTCGCAATAGCCGTCTACGGCCCGTGTCCAGTCCATCTGTCTTCTCACTGAGAATACGCATCCTTGCACCGATCCCGGCGCAGGACACACCTAGTCTTGATCCACCGTCATGCTAGGCTTGACCCAAACCAATACAGGAGTTTCTCATGCAAATCATCTGGCTGGGCCATGGCAGTTTCCGCATCGAAATCGGTGGCGAGGTGCTGCTGATCGACCCGTGGATCAACGGCAACCCGATGATGGAGGGGCAAGACACAGACGCCGCCATCGCGGGGGCGACGCAGATCCTTGTGACCCACGGCCATTTTGACCACACCAACGACATCGTCGAGATCAGCCAAAAGACCGGCGCGCCGGTGTCGGGGATGTTTGAGCTGGCCAATGTACTGACCGGCATGGGTGCGGTCGAGGGCCATGCCTTCAACAAGGGCGGAACGGTTCGCTTTGGCAAGGTGGCGGTGACCATGGTGCCTGCCTCGCACAGCTCCTCGATGGAGGTGGAGGGCGTGGCCCGCTACATGGGGATGGAAACCGGGTTCATGATCGCGGGCGAAGGCCACACGATCTATAACTCTTCCGATACCTGCATCATGGCCGACATGGGCTGGATGGGCGCCTATTTCAAACCCGACATCGGCATCCTGTCGGCGGGCGGTTATTACACGATGGACATGAAACAAGCCGCATGGGCAGCGAACGAATACTTTGACTTCAAGACGGTGATCCCCGGCCACTACCGCACCTTCCCGGCGCTGGAACAATCCGCCGATACGTTGGCAAAGGCCCTGCCCGGCGTGGACGTGATCGAGCCGCAGGTGCTGCAGCCGATCACGGTCTGACCCCCAAGCCTGTTCGCCCAAGCCTGTTCCCCGGAGCCGCCCTCGCTGATGCCGATCAGCGGCGGCCCCCGGCGGGCGGCAAGGGGGCGCAGCCCCGCGCGCCAGCGCGGCTTGCCCTTGCCGCCTGCCGGGGGGTGTCGCAGGCATCAATCAGCGAAGGGCGGGTTCGGGGAACAGGCGCAGGTTTGTTCCTTGGAGAGTCCCGAAGCAATCGACCCGCGCCAAAGGCACGTCCCCAAGGGTCGGCGGGCGGGCGATGCGGCCCACAGGGTTGGTGGGCGGGCGATGCGGCCCACAGGGTTGGTGGGCGGGCGATGCGGCCCGCGGGGCCGCAAGTCCCGTCCCCGACCCGCTCAGGGCATCAACGCCCCCTGGCGGTTGAAGGTGATTTTTTCGGTTGTCAGATCGTCATAGATCACCTCGACCGTCATGCTGTCGACCGATTTCAACGGAAAGGCCCGGTAGGGCAGCCCGTCGTCCGGCAGCATGGCGTTGGGTGCATTTGTATCCTCGTGACAGTCGGGCAGCGGCCAGGGTTCCGGATCGGCCCCGTTGATCCCCACATGGATCGCCACCAGCCCGCAGCGCCACGCCCAGAGATGGGTGACATAGACCAGATCCTGCCCGTTGAACTCGCGCACCGCGATCCAGTTGGCGCGGGTGGCCCCCAGGATCGGCTTGACCTCGACCGCCGTGGTGAACCGGCCCGTGGCGACCTGCTGTTCGGCGGTATAGGGCAGCACGCGGACAGGCGCCGGGTCTGCCTCGGAACTGGGTGGCGGGGCCTCGGACGAGTGGGCCAGCGCATCGGCGGCCTCGACCTTGGGCGCGGAGGCGGTTTCGACCCGCTCTGCCGGTCCGTCCGGCCCTCCCGGACCGCCGGTGGCAATGGCAATGGCAATGGCAATGACAACTAGAATGAGATCGAGCATAAGGCGTGTCCTGTCTGAAAATCCCCAAGTTGGCCGCTTTCGATGCGCGCCACGCCCGCCTATAGTGCCGACAAAAGGGCAACGGGCAGGTTCACCATGACACGCGAGGGCAGCGCGGCTCAAACTGTAAATATCCTGATCGTGGCGCAGGCCGGGCGGCTCTCCTATGAGGCGGTGCTGTTTGCGGCCTCGTTGCAGGCGCAGGGCGAGGACCGCTTTCGCCTGATTGTCGCCGAACCTGCGCCGGGGCCGCTATGGGAGTCCGATCCGCGCATTCGCCAGCCAGAGGTGCGCGCCCTGCTGGAGGATCTGGGCGCAGACATCCGCCCCTTTGAGGCCCGCCAATTCGGCGCCGCCTACCCCTATGGCAACAAGATAGAGGCGCTGCGCGTGCTCCCCGAGGGAGAGCCGTTTGTGTTTTTCGACACCGACACGCTGATCCTTGATCCGTTGTCGCGGGTGCCGTTCGATTTTGACCGGCCAACCGCGTCGCTGCGGCGCGAAGGGACATGGCCGCAGATCGAACTGTACGGGCCGGGCTACACGCAAACCTGGAAGGCGCTGTACGACCGCTTCGGACTGGACTTTGACAGCAGCCTCGACCTGAATTGGCCGGATGAATACTGGCAACGCTATCTGTATTTCAACGCCGGTTTCTTTTTCTACAAGTGCCCCAAGGTGTTCGGGGATCTGTTTCTGGACTACGCCCTGTCGGTTCGCGACGATCCCCCTGTGGAGCTTGTCTGCCAGAGCCTTGACCCCTGGCTGGATCAGGTGGTCCTGCCGCTGGTGATCCATGGGTTGGGCGGCGCCCGGGTCACGTTGCCCGAGGGCCTGCTGGATGGCGCGGTCAGTTGTCACTACCGGGTGCTGCCCCTGCTTTATGCGCGCGAGGCGGACCGTGTGGTCGAGGTGCTGGAACAGGTCACAGCCCCCAACCGGATCAAGAAGGTGCTCAAGGAATACGATGCCTTCAAGCGGATGATCTACCAGGGGCGCGGCCAAAAGGTGCGCGCGCTGTTTGACCGCGATGACCTGCCCCGGCGCGAACAAGCGATCCGCAACAAGATCAAGCGCGAAGGCTTCTGGATGCGCTAGGGTCGCCGGATTTTACACTCTGCCCGCCTGCGACCGTGGTATGCTGCCCTTGCGATCAGAACGAGGTGATTTCATGTCGGATATTGTCACGGTACTTGCGGGCACCACCAAGGGATTGTTCCTGCTTCGCTCAGATGCGGCGCGGGCCGACTGGACAGTCAGCGGGCCGCTTTGCGAAGGCTGGACGATCAACCATGCGATTGGCGATCCCGAGACCGGCGCGCTTTGGGCCGCGGGCGGCGGCGAATTTCACGGGGCTGGCGTGTGGCGATCGACCGATGGCGGCGAAAGCTGGGCTTTGACCAAGCTGGCTGACGGCACCATGGACGAATGGATCCGCAATGATCCGGACACGGCGGCTTTTTTCGGGGCGGACCCGCAACCACCCGCCCCCTTCAGTGGGCGGGTGGAGTCGATCTGGTCGCTGGGCCGGGCCAACGGCAGGCTGTACGCCGGGGCCAAACCCGCGACGCTTTTTGTCAGTGAAACCGGCGGCGAGACCTGGGAGGCGGTCGAGAGCCTGACCGATCATCCGTCATCGGACAGTTGGAACCCCGGCGCGGCCGGTCTGACCCTGCACACCATCGTGGCGAACCCGACCGACCCGGACAAGATGTGGCTGGGGATTTCGGCGGCGGGGGTCTTTGCCACCGAGGACGGCGGGCAAAGCTGGGACCGGCGCAACCGGCTGTCCAACGCCGAGGCCTGCGGCCATCACCCCCACCCGGCGGCCCCGAGGGACGGTGAGACCGGGCATTGCGTCCACAACCTGGTGCGCGCCGGAGGGGACGGCGACCTGTTGTACCAGCAAAATCACCACGGGGTCTGGCGCTCATCCGATGGTGGGCGCAGTTGGGATGATATCACCGAGGGGTTGCCCTCGACCTTTGGGTTTCCGGTGGCGGTGCATCCTGATCAGGCGGGGACGCTGTGGGTGCTGCCGCTGAACGGGGACAGTGCCGGGCGGTTCCCGCCCGACGCCTCGGCGGTGGTCTGGCGGTCGCGGGATGGGGGCGATAGCTGGGAGGCGTGCCGGGAGGGGCTGCCGCAGGCGCATTGCTTTTTCACCGTGCTGAGGCAGGCGATGGCCACGGATCGGACCGCCGCGCCGGGGGTTTATTTCGGGACAAATTCGGGGTCGATCTTTGCCAGCCTTGACGAGGGCGACAGCTGGTCCGAAATCGCGCGGCATCTGCCGACGGTCTTGTGTGTGGAGACGGTGACGGCGGGGTGATCCTGCCTTTGTCCACGCGTGGACAGAAGTCGGCCCCATAAAAATCAATGCGTTACAGAGACGTTTTTACCTTTGGGTAACGATTGGCCGGGTCGGGCGCACCGCCTGGACCGGCCATTTCCGGGACTCACTTCAGCGTATAGCAGGCCGGATCAGAGGCGCAGCGCCCGATGGCGGCGCGCAGGGCAGAGGTCTTGCCGTCCTGATATTGGTTGTACCCGGCAGGCAGCATGTCGTGGCGCTCAAGCTGATGCTGGTACAGTTCGAACACCCGCCCGCCAGAGGAAAAATCGCTGGTGACGTTGTCCAGCCGGTCGTAGTGGGCCAGCCAGATCCGCTCGGCCTCGGCGTTGCGACCCAGCGCGGCCAGCGCCAGCCCACGATAGAAATCGGCCTGATCCGTGTAAGTGCTTGTGAACCGCGCCACCTCCAGCAGCGCGTTTTCCGGCTGATCCGCCATCAACAGCAGGCGCACATACCAATCTCTGTCATAGCTTTGAAATCCCGTCATCCGAAGCGACTTTTGATAGTCGGCGAGCCGCTTTTGCGGCGCATCCCTATGGGCATCCGACCGGGTGCGATAGGCTTTGACGGCTTCGGCTGTCAGCAGCCATCCGGTGTCGATCGCGCGTGTACACTGCTCTATCGTGTCGTCCTGATAATATTGGCACTCTGCCATCGCGGCCTTGGCGTGCTCTCGGCGCGCGGTGTCATAATATAGCGGCCCCTCAGGCAGATTTACGACATAGGACAGGCCAAACGCCTCACTGTAGTCGCCATAGCCGATCTGACCGGACATCACGCAGTCGGTGGCGGCAGCGCAGGCCGCAAGGGCCGCGCGCGATCCGGCACCGAACTTGCCGTCAATCGCGCCTGTGTAGAAGCCTGCCTTTTGCAGAAACCGTTGCAGGTCTTGGGCGCTGGTATCGGTTTCGTCCTGGTCTTCTACAAAGATCGCCCCCATCCAAGCCTCGACCGCCTCATCCGCGCGCCCGAGGCGGGCAAGGATGTTGCCGCGCACCACCTCTGTTTCGCGACTGAAGAACGATTGAAAATGAGCGGTCAGGGCGCGCACCGCGTCCACATCTTCGAGCGCGCCCGCATAGTCGCCTTTGTGATAGCGAATCGCGGCCCGGTTTCGAAACAGGTTATAGTCCGGGGCCACCGCATTGATCGCACGGGTCAAGACGGCGTCAGCCTCTTCATAGGCGTCGATTGCGGCGTATTGGACGGTCAGAAAATTCGCGATTTGCGTGCGTTCCTCTGCGTCGAACGCACCCTCCTGCAACATCGCCTCACACATATGGATGTTCATTTCCGGCTGGCCCTGATTGCAACTGCCTTGCCCGTCCGGTTCACCCAATGCCACCAGAAGACTGCTGGAGGCGCTGCGGCTGAGATCCAGCGAAGTGTCGGAGACCGGCACCGGCAACAGCTCTGGCGCGGTATCCGCACCCGGCGGCAGGCAGTCCGCCTCAAAGCTGCACCGTTGCACGGCGATGCGGGTCAGCGTTGTGTACCTCCCGTCGGCCGTCTGATCCAAGTGCCCGCTGCTGGCCAAAGCCTCTTGCCAGGCGCGGATCAGGCTTTCGCTTGTCCCGTCGTCTGACAACAGGCCATCCCAGACCTGAAACGCGGTGTTCACCTTGTCCGCAGAGCGTTCGAACAGGCCCAGCCGGGCAAAGAATCTGTCGGGCGGGGCAGAGGTGGCCCCTATGGCAGCGCGCATTTCCAGCGCCGCATCCGCGTGCTGCCCAAGGGCGTCAAGCGCCAGCGCGCGGTTTTCCAGCAGAACCGGCGTGTCCGGGCGCAGCGCCAGCGCGGCCTGAAACGCCTCATGCGCGGCAAAGGCGTCTCCGGTGGCAAGAAACGCCGCCCCGATGGCGTTTTGCAGCGCCGCCGCCTCATTGTCCCCCCAGTCGCGCGCGGCCAGTGCGGCCCGGCACACGCGCAGGATCTGGTCCCAGCCGTCCGCGTCGGTACAGCGCTGTGACCCGTCCTGCGGCGGCGCGGCGTTGACGACCGCAACAGGCAGGTCGCTGGTGTCTGCTGCGGCCAGTTTTGCCAACAGGGTTTCGGCGGTCCGGACAGAGGGGCAATTGCGGTAAGTCTGGACATGCAGCCGCAGTTCCTGCGCGCCCAACGGGCGGACCCGATCAAGATGGGCGTCGGCCCCGGCGCAGGGGGCGGAATTGACAATGCCAAGCGCCGACAGTTCATCGGTGTCAAACACATACATGTCGTCCGCCGGGGTCAGCAGCATCTTGTTGACCACAGCCCCGTTCACGCCAAATTCGTCGTAGGCCGCCATGATATCCGCCAGCGCCACCTGCCCCGAACGGAGGCTGTCGCTGGCCGAGGCCAGTTGATGCACGCCAAGCGCTCCTTGCACCGCACGCTCTGCCCCGGCGAAAAACAGGTAAGAGCAGGCCGAGAAACAGACAGCGCCGTCGGGGATCAGCGTCCGCAACCCTTCCTCATGCACCACATAGGACATTGTCAGCGCCGAGTGGACCGATCCGCCGCGACTGGACAGCGACAGTTGCGTGACATGGGGAAAGGATTTGAGCGCGCGGCTCAGCATGACCGGCGTGCGGATGTCGATGTCATCGACCAGTGACAGGAGATGCGGTGTGTCGGTGTCGTAAATGATCGGGTAAAACTCGGTTTCCTTTTCTGCCGCTGCAAGCTGCGCGCAGATCGTGAAGACGACGCAAAGAGTGATTGTCGAATAGCGGAAACCTGCGGGACAACGCATATCAATTCGCCTTTAGATCGGTTCCGGGGGGGGTGCGGAAATTGCGCCGGAACAGGGTTTATACTGCATCAAATCGCGCGAAATCTCAATGAAATTGCCCTGGCTTGGCTTGGCTTGGCCTGGCCGGTTCTTGTCGAACCCGTCTGGAAGAACGGCTTTCAATCCCCTACTGCTGGACGCATCAGATTTCAGGGAGAGACCATCATGACACAGGAAGAGCCCAGCTACGGCTTTGACACGCTTCAGATCCACGCAGGCGCGCGGCCCGATCCCGCCACCGGCGCGCGGCAGGTGCCGATCTATCAGACCACGGCCTATGTGTTCCGCGATGCCGAACACGCCGCCGCGTTGTTCAACCTGCAAGAGGTCGGATACATCTATTCGCGCCTGACCAACCCCACCGTGGCGGCCTTGCAGGAACGGGTTGCGGTGCTGGAGGGCGGCGTGGGCGCTGTCTGCTGTTCGTCAGGTCACGCGGCGCAGATCATGGCGCTGTTCCCGCTGATGGCACCGGGACTGAACGTGGTGGTGTCGACGCGGCTGTACGGCGGCTCGATCACCCAGTTCAGCCAGACCATCAAGCGGTTCGGCTGGTCCGCCACCTTTGTCGATTTTGACGATCTGGACGCGGTGGCGGCGGCGATTGATGACAACACCCGCGCGGTGTTTTGCGAGAGCATCGCCAACCCGGGCGGCTATATCACCGACTTGGATGCGATTGCCGCGATTGCCGACAAGGCGGGTCTGCCGCTGATCGTCGACAACACCTCGGCCACGCCCTACCTGTGTCGCCCGATTGATCATGGCGCGACGCTGGTGGTGCATTCGATGACCAAGTACCTGACCGGCAACGGCACCGTGACCGGCGGAGTGGTGGTGGATTCGGGCAAGTTCGACTGGTCCGCCAGTGACAAGTTCCCGTCGCTGTCCGCGCCGGAACCTGCCTATCACGGGCTGAAGTTCCACGAGACGTTTGGCCCGCTGGCGTTCACCTTTCACGGCATCGCCATCGGGTTGCGCGACCTTGGCATGACGCTGAACCCGCAGGCGGCGCACTACACGCTGATGGGCATCGAGACGCTGAGCCTGCGGATGGATCGCCACGTCGAGAACGCGATGAAAATCGCCGCCTGGCTGGAGGGACATGACGCGGTGGCGGGTGTGACCTATGCCGGGCTGCCCTCGTCGCCCTACAACGACCGGGTGGCGCGGATCTGCCCGAAGGGCGCGGGTGGTCTGTTCACCGTGGCGCTGAAGGGCGGCTACGAATCCTGCATCAAGTTTGTCGATGCGCTGGAAATCTTTAGCCATGTGGCCAACCTGGGCGACACCCGCAGTCTGGTGATCCACTCGGCCTCGACCACGCACCGGCAGTTGTCGGAAGAGCAGCAGGTTGCGGCGGGTGCGGCCCCCAACGTGGTGCGCATTTCCATCGGGATCGAGGACGCGGACGATCTGATCGCCGACCTTGATCAGGCGCTGAACAAAGCGAAGTGAAACGACAAAGGGCGGGGAAGTCCCCGCCCTTTTACCGACAATGATACCTGCTGGCTCACTCGGCGATGGCAAAGACCATCGTGACCTCGGCGCGCACCTCAAGTTCGCCTGCGGCAACCGGCACGTCCTTGGCGACAACCGCCTCTTCCATCATCATGGCCTCTGCCCCCGCGATGGAGCGCACCAGCGGCTCTGCGTTGTCACGCAGCTCCAGCAGCGGGCCAAGCGTGACACCCGCCGCATCGGCATAGAGTTTGGCCTTGGCCATGGCGTCCGCCACCGCGCGGCGGCGGGCCTCGTCCTCGATCGGGCGCGGCTCCAGGACGCTGAACGACAGGTTGCGCAACTGGTTGGCCCCGTCATCCAGCACCGCCGACAGCAGCGCGCTGATTCCATCAAGGTCACGCACCCGGACGCTGACCGTGTTGGTGGCGTAATAGCCCAAAAGACGTCCTCATTGCGGGTGTTGTCCCAGCGGGTCTGTTCATTGACCCGCAGTTGCGTGGTCTGGATGTCGCGCGTTTCGACCCCAAGTCCCGCAAGCCGGGCAAGAATCGCCTCGACCGCCGTTGACGTGGCGTTCATCGCCTCGACCGCCGTGGGGCCGCGCCCGTCAGCGCCCAAAGTGATCACCGCCATGTCGGGAACCACGGCCAGATAGCCCTCGCCGGAGACGCTCAGGCGGCCCTCGGCCACCGCGCCAAGCGGCCAGGCGAGCGCCAATGCCGTCAAGAATGCCAAAATTCGCATAAATTGCCTCACAATCTGTAGGATTCTGTAATGATTGTCTGCCGAAGTGGCCAAATCGGCAAGGGTGCAACAGCGGCTTTCTTTTCTTCGGCAAAGAGTTGCCTTATATAATTGAGACGCTGCGCTAGGACTCCCGCAGTGATGGCAGGCCTGATAAGAACCGCACATGACACCTAATTTCGCGCTCTCGCTCTCATTCGAAGGCATCGCCCTGCTCCGGCGGATGGGTCCACGTTGGGCCCTGATCGATGATGTCCCGTTGGATCACGACGACTTTGATTCGCAGGTTCTGAACCTGCGCGATCAGGCCGAACGGCTGGATCCGACCGGCGCGCAAGTGGCGCTGATCATTCCGAACGAACAGATCCGCTATCTGGATCAACTCGACCTTGGCGGGGATGAACTCACCCGCGATGTCGCGATCCGCGCCTCGCTGGATGGGGCAACGCCCTATGCGGTGTCGGATCTGAATTTCGACTATGTGGTGAGCGGCGGGCGGCTGCAAGTCGCGGCTGTGGCCAAGGAAACGCTGGACGAGGCACAGAGTTTTGCCCGCGAACACGGGTTTGAGCCGGTCTGTTTTCTGGCGAAAGCGCCCGAGGGCGGATTTGACGGGCCGGTGTTCTTTGGCAAGGCGACCAACTGGGGCCGCGTGGTGACGCGCCCGTCCCGCGCAATCGAGATTGTCCCGGCGGATGAGGCCGCGCTGCGCCCCCTGCCCAAGCCGGAACTTGCAAACGCGCCTGCGCCGAAACCGGCCAAACAGCCAGTGCCTGAACCCGATGTTCAGGAAGACGTTGTTGAGGAACCCGATGTTCAGGAACAAAACCCGCCCGCTCCGGCGGACCTCGCACCTGAAAGCCTGACGCCCGAGGCATTGCCCGCTGAGAATGTGGCCGCTGAGACTTTGGCTCCTGAGACTTTGGCTCCTGAACCCGCAGAACCGCCGAAACCCACTCCGCAGCCGGACTTTCACCTGAAGCCGGACCCCGCGCCAGCGGCGCAGGTGCGACCGCAATCGTCGACCGCCGATATTGATGCCGCGCAGCCTGATCCTGCCGCGCCGAAACCGCCCTCCGCGCCGCGTGCCCCGCGTGCGCCAACGGCCCCGCCGACCGCACCGCCGACGGCAAAGCCGCTGGCTGCACCGTCGATGGACGCGCCGCAGGCCGCCCCGAAGCCGTTGGACAAACCGCAAGACAAACCTCTGGTCGCCCCCACTGGCGCTGCTCTCTCTGCGGCGACACCGAAGGCCCCTAACCTGCCGCCCGCCGCGCCCGTCGCCGCACGGCCCGGTCCCGGGGCCGAAACCAACACGCCCCCGGCGTTTTCGACAATCCGCGCCGGGCGCAGCCTGCCCGGAGGCTCCGTCCCCGCCCTGACCGGAGAGTTCAAACCCAGGTTCACACCTGTCAGCCCGCGCGGCTCTGGGATGCCGGAGCCTGCCGATCCGTCCCCCGCCGATAGCAAACCGTCTGGCAAGACCGGCTTTTTCGCAACGCCGACCGCCTCGGCCCTGCTGGCGCAGGCCGCCGCCGCCGTCGAGGCAACAGAAGCCGCCGCAACCGCACAGCCAAACACAAAGGCAGGGCCAAAGGCCGGGACAAAATCGGGCGCAAAGCCGCCAGCGGAGACGAAACCCGCCGCTGGCGCGGCTCCGAAACGCACCGAGCTGCCGCCGCGACTGAAAGCCATAGCAAAGGCCAAGGCCAAGGCCCCTGCGAAATCCGGGCTCAAGGCGTTGCCCAAGACCGCTGCGGCCCGCGCTGCCGGTCTCGCCGCAGCCCCGTCACGCAAACCCAAGGCCGACGAGGTGATCGCGCCGCCCGTGGCCGCGCGTGAGGCGGACCCGATCCCGGCACCGGCGCGCAAAGGCGCCCGGCCCAACCCACTGGCCAAGCTGGCCGCCCTGCGCGGACCACGCCCCAACGCCGAAATCGGCGGTCCGGCCTTTGCAACCGGCGGCGCGGCTGCGGCCACGGCGTCCCCCGGCCATGCCATGTTCGGATCGTCGAACGAACGGGACCGGATGACCGTCTTTGGCGCGCGCGACCGCGAGGCCACCGGCGGCAAGCCGCGGTACCTGGGCCTGTTGCTGACCGCCTTGCTGTTGCTGTTCCTTGCCGGTGTCGCGGCCTGGGCCTCGGTCTTTCTGGACGAAGGTCTGGCACGACTGTTTCGGTCCAATGACGACGCACCGGCCAGCGCGGTCGCGTCGCTTCCGGATGGCGCGGACACCGGTGTTGTGCTCGAATCCGCCTCGCCGGCGGTTGTGTCACCGCCGGTTGCCTCCTTGCGGCCGGTCGCCCGGCCTGCCGACGGCGTGCGGCTGGCGGCGCTGGACACGCCCGAAGTCACAGACACGCCTCCCGTCGCCCCGCTGTCGGTGCCGATCGACCCGCGCCAGTTGACCACCGAAGAGGCCGCCGCAACCTACGCCGCCACCGGCATCTGGCAGCGTGCCCCGGTCAAGCCGATGACGCCGCCCGCCGACGGGGTCGAGGACATCTATGCCGCCTCGATTGATCCCAGCATCCAGATTTTCGACGCTGTCGCCCTGCCCGACGCCAAGGAACTGGAGCGCGAGGCCGCCCTGGCAGACCCCGGCCTGCCGCCGCCTGCCGGGCTGACCTTTGATTTCGACCAGCGCGACGTTGTACGCGCGACCCCCGAAGGCGCGCTGACCCCGGACGGGCTGCGCATCTTTACCGGCCGCCCGCCGGTCATCCCGCCGTTGCGGGGCGACAATACCTCGGCCGCGCCGGAGCCGGACGCGCCAGATGGCACAGCCCCAGTGCCGCGCCTGCGGCCACAGGCCCGCCCAAGCGACATCATCGAACAGCGTGAGCGCAGCCAGTTGCGCGGCATCACGCGCACGGAACTGGCCAGCATCCGGCCGACCATGCGGCCAAAGACCGTGCAGGAGCAGGCTGAACTGGATACGCCCGAGGCGACAGATCAGGCGGTTGCGCGGTCCCTGGTGCCGGTGGGCCGCCCGCGCAACATGGACGCCATCGTCGACCGGGCCGACCGCAGCATCGCGCCCAGCCCGGTGGTGCAGACCGCCGCCGCCGTCTCCCCCCGCACGGTCGCGCCCAGCATTCCGTCCAGCACCAGCGTCGCCCGCTCTGCCACGCTGGAAAACGCGATCAACCTGAAAAAGATCAACCTGATCGGCGTCTATGGCACTTCCGACAACCGCCGCGCACTGGTGCGTCTGGCCAATGGAAAATACCAGAAGGTCAAGGTTGGAGATCGGCTGGACGGCGGTCAGGTGACCGCAATCGGCGATGAGGATCTGCGCTATTCCAAGGGCAGCCAGAACCTGACGCTCAAGATGCCGCGCGGCTGAACAGCCCCGACGTCAGACACGAAAAACCCCACCGGAGGCCCGGTGGGGTTTTGTGTTTTGCGCGTTTGAGCCCTGCGGTCAGGCCGCGCCGTCCAGCTCACCGCTGTTGACCTGCTCCTGTTCGATGGATTCGAAGAGCGCCTTGAAGTTGCCCTCACCAAAGCCGTCATCGCCCTTGCGCTGGATGAACTCGAAAAAGATCGGCCCGATCACGGTCTTTGAGAAGATCTGCAACAGGATGCGGGTTTCGCCGCCGTCCACCACACCCTCGCCGTCGATCAGGATGCCGTGCTTTTTCATCCTGTCGATCGGCTCTTCGTGGCCCTGCACCCGGTCATAGGACATGTCGTAGTAGGTGTCCGGCGGGCCGGGCATGAACTTGACGCCCTTCTCGGCGATCTGGTCAGTGGCGGCATAGATATCCCGCGCACCCACGGCGATGTGCTGGATGCCCTCTCCATTGTACTTTTTCAGATAGGCAACGATCTGGCCCTTTTCACCGCGATCCTCATTGATCGGGATGCGGATGCGGCCACAAGGCGAGGTCAGCGCGCGCGACAGCAGCCCGGTGAATTTGCCCTCGATGTCGAAAAAGCGGATCTCGCGGAAATTGAACAGGGTGCCGTAAAACTGGAACCACTTGTCCATGTTGCCCTTGAAGACGTTGTGAGTCAGGTGATCGAGGTAGTAAAAGCCGACAACGCGCGGCTTGGACTGTTCGATCCAGTCAAATTCGGCGTTGTAGGGCGAGGTGTCATAATACTGGTCGGTGAAATAGATCAGGCTGCCGCCGATGCCCTTGATCGCGGGCCAGTCGACGGTCTTGTCGGCACCTTCATAGGGTTCGGCGCCCTTGGCGACCGCGTGGTCAAAGGCGTGCTGCGCATCGACCACACGCCATGCCATCGAGGGGGCGCAGGGCCCGTGCTCTGCCACGAATTTGGAGGCAAAGCTGTCCGGTTCGGCGTTCAGCACATAAGTGATGTCGCCCTGCTGCCAAAGCTCAACCTGTTTGGTCTTGTGGTTGGCGACATGGGCATAGCCCATGCGGGTAAAGAGATCGCGCAGCTCCTGCGGCTCTGGGCTGGCGTATTCGACAAATTCAAACCCGTCCGTGCCGGCGGGGTTCTCTTCGGTGATCGTGGCCTGCGGGGCGTCGTGCGGGAAGGGTCCCATGCGTCTCTCCTGCTGTGAATGCTTTGAGTTCAATGTACCTTTACCAAGGCGCGGAGTTCGCGCATTATCGGCCTTGATTGACCAAAGTACGCGCAGTACCCGCCGAGAAAGGTGATTTCATGCAGGAAAAACGCGCCGACCTGGATACCATTGATATTGCCCTGTTGGACGCGGTGCAGCGCGACGGACAGGCGACGGCACAGGATCTGAGCGCCGCCCTGAACCTTTCCGCCAGCCAAGCGGGCCGGCGGCGACAGCGTCTCGAAGAGGCCGGCGTCATCCGTGGCTATCGCGCGCGGCTTGACCCGGAAAAGCTGGGACTGGACGTGCAGGCATTTGTCCAGGTGCAACTGGCGCGACACGGCGCAAAGGAAGGCACGGACTTCGCGCGCCTGCTGCGCGTCCGCCCCGAAATCATCTCTGCCTGGACCATGACCGGCGAGGCGGATTACCTCTTGCGGATCTATTGCCCGGATTTGTCGGCGCTGAACATGCTGATCCACGACGTCTTGCTTGCCCATCCGGTGGTGGCCCGCGTGCATTCGCAAATTGTCATGGATCAGCCCAAGGCCGACGCGCCTTTGCCGGTTGGATGACAGGGGGCTCTGCCCCCTCGGCCTTTGGCCTCACCCCCGGGATATTTCAGGCCAGAAGAAACGCGACAGTTAGAAAAACCCGCCTCCGAAGAGGCGGGCGAAGCGCAAGGCTTCTCCTGGCGCGGTCATCGGCGTCCCCGCCTGTACCGCAGACCAACATTGCGGCAAATTGGTTAACCAAGTGTTTCTTCTGGCTTGAAATATCCCGGGGGAGTCGCGGAGCGACGGGGGCAGAGCCCCCTACCCGGTGTTTTGTCTCATATTGCCCTGGAGGCGCGCCCATTTCTCCTTGGTCAGAAAGGCACATCGTCCGCAGTGTGGATGAACCGGGCGACCACCTTCTTGGTTCCGGCTTTCTCGAACGCAATCTCCAACTTGTCGCCCTCGATGCCGAGAATCGCGCCATAGCCGAATTTCTGGTGGAACACGCGGTCGCCCACTGTATGGGCCGACACGGCCTCCAGGTCGATCACCTGGGTACGGCTTTCACTGGGCTGGCTGACCGGACGCTGGCCCTGCCGTTGCTGCAAGCGTTTCCAGCCCGGTGAGTTGTAGACATTCGCCTCGGCCGCACGCTTCTCGACCCCCGATGAGTATCCGCCCGTGGCAGCGGAGGCCGCCGCGCCGTAGCCGCCGCCGTAAAGGCCAGGGGGTGTCAGCACGTTAACATGTTCCTCGGGCAGTTCGTCGACAAAGCGCGAAGGCAACTGCGATTGCCACTGGCCAAACACGCGGCGGTTGCCGGCAAAACTGATGGTGCAGACTTCTTCGGCACGGGTGATGCCGACATAGGCCAGCCGCCGTTCCTCTTCGAGGCCCTTGACGCCGCTTTCATCCATGCTGCGCTGCGACGGGAACAGCCCGTCTTCCCAGCCCGGCAGGAAGACCACGGGAAATTCCAGCCCCTTGGCCGCGTGCAGGGTCATGATCGACACCTTGGCCCCGGCCTCATCCTTTTCATTGTCCATGACCAGCGCGACATGTTCGAGGAAGCCCTGAAGGTTCTCAAAGCTTTCCAGTGCCTTGACCAGTTCCTTGAGGTTTTCCAGACGGCCGGGGGCCTCTGGTGTCTTGTCGTTCTGCCACATGCCGGTGTAGCCGCTTTCGTCCAGCACGATCTCAGCCAGTTCCATGTGGCTGACGTCCTTGTCGCCGGTCATGCGGCCCCACCGGGCAAGGCCCACGATCAGTTCACCCAGCGCCTTGGCGCCCTTGCCTTTGATTGCGCCCTGTTCGACCGCCAGCGCCGCGCCATCGACCAATGAAACGCCGTTTTCTCGGGCGATGCGCTGGATGGTCTGTTGCGCCTTGTCGCCAAGGCCGCGCTTGGGCGTGTTGACGACCCGTTCAAATGCCAGATCGTCGGTGGGCGACACGACGAGGCGGAAATAGGCCATGGCATCGCGGATCTCCATCCGCTCATAGAAACGCGGGCCGCCGATGACGCGGTAGGGCAGACCGATGGTCAGAAAGCGGTCCTCGAACGCGCGCATCTGGTGGCTGGCGCGCACGAGAATGGCCATTTCGTCCAGCGAATAGGGCCGCATCCCGCGGGTGCCGCCCTGCATCGATTCGATTTCCTCACCGATCCAGCGGGCCTCTTCCTCACCGTCCCAATGGCCGATCAGGCGCAGTTTTTCACCCTCCTGGGCCTCTGTCCACAGTTCCTTGCCCAACCGTCCGGTGTTGCCCCGGATCACACCGGAGGCAGCGGCGAGGATATGCGGCGTCGAGCGATAGTTCTGTTCCAGCCGCACCACATGCGCGCCGGGAAAATCCTTTTCGAACCGCAGGATATTGCCCACCTCTGCGCCGCGCCAGCCATAGATCGACTGATCGTCATCGCCGACGCAGCAGATGTTCTTGTGCTGTGACGCCAGCAGGCGCAGCCAGAGATACTGCGCCACGTTGGTGTCCTGATATTCGTCCACCAGGATGTAGCGGAACCAGCGTTGATATTGCGCAAGGATGTCCGGGTGGGTCTGAAAGATGGTGACCATGTGCATCAGCAGGTCACCGAAATCGACGGCGTTCAGTTCCAGCAGGCGGCGCTGATAGGCGGCGTAAAGCTCTGGCCCGCGATGATTGTAGGCACCGCCGTCCGCTGCGGGCACCTTGTCCGGGGTCAGGGCCCGGTTTTTCCAACCTTCGATGATATTGGCCAGTTGCCGCGCGGGCCATCGTTTGTCGTCGATGCCTGCCGCCTGCACCAACTGCTTGAGCAAGCGCAACTGGTCGTCGGTGTCGAGAATGGTGAAGTTGGATTTGAGGTGCGGGCCGGGCGGCGCGTCAGCCCCCTCAACCACGGCGTCGGTGTCGCTGTCGCTGTCGGCGGTGATCAATTCGGCGTGGCGGCGCAACTGCTTGACGCAGATCGAGTGGAAGGTGCCCAGCCACGGCATGCCCTCAACGGTCTGACCCAGCATCCGGCCCACGCGCAGCTTCATCTCGCGCGCGGCCTTGTTGGTGAAGGTGACAGAGAGAATTTCATTGGGCCGGGCGCGGCCGGTGTTCAGCAGGTGGACCACCCGCGCGGTCAGCGCCTTGGTCTTGCCGGTGCCCGCCCCCGCCAGCATCAGGACCGGGCCATCCAGCACCTCGACCGCCTGTCGTTGGGCCGGGTTCAGCTCATCCAGATAGGGGGCGGGGCGCGCCGCCATGGCGCGCGCCGAAAGCGAGGATGCCTCGAAGGCATCGAATTCGTCGAAACTGCTCATGGCGGCAATCTAGCGCCATCGGGCGGTCAGGGGAAGGGCGCGTTCGCCCTATGTTCACCCCTTGTGCGACGATTTTTCAACTGTCAGGCCGGGACGGCCACGCCGGGGTGCGCCGCTGGTTTGCGCCGCGTTGTGGAAAAGACGGGATTGGGCATGGATGGGTCGGCCGCCGGGGCCTGCGGCACGCTGTCCGCGCGGGCCGGTGTCAACTTGCACGCGGCCCGTCCCGCCAGCGAGGCCTGCGCCATGCGCGATACGACGCGCGGAGAGACCCGCCCATCCAGCACGCAATGCAGCGTGGTCACCGCGTCAGAGTACAGATCCGTGATCTCTGTCACGTCGCGGGCCAGGAGAATGGTGACCAGCCGCGGATTGCGCCGTTCGGCCAGCGCAGTCAGGCTGACAATCCGCTCTGTCCCGCAATCGGCGTCAATCACCAGCACATCGACCACCGCCCGGCGCAGACAGGTCTCAGCCACCGCAAAGCTGCCCGATCCAGTGACATGGATGCCCGTTTCCAGAAAGGCGATCTGGCTGCGTTCAAGGCGTGTGGGATCAAGGTCGACAATCATCGCGTGCATGGGATGTCCTTTTCTATCGCTGAGGACCAACTTCCGCCAAGGCGCTTAAAATATGTTGAAGATTTGTCGAGAATGCCGGTTAGGTCGCTTGCGTCCCGCAATGATCCCGCGCCAGATGGCATCATGGATCTTCACAGCCGCTATTTGACCGTCGCCGATCTGCGCCGCGCCGCGCGCAGGCGGGTTCCGCATTTTGCCTGGGCCTATCTGGACACGGCCACCGGGACCGAGGCCAGCGCCCGTCGCAACCGCACAGGCCTGGACAATGTCCTGTTCACACCGTCGATCCTGCATGGAGAGGTGGCACCAGACCTGTCGGTGGACCTGTTCGGCGAGACCCACCCCCTGCCCTTTGGCGTGGCCCCGGTGGGCCAGTCCGGGTTGCTGTGGCCCGGCGCGGAACGGTTGCTGGCGCGTGAAGCGACCAAGGCCGATCTGCCCTATGCGCTGTCCATGGTCGCCAACGCCACACCGGAGGAGGTTGGCCCCGAAACCGGCGGCAAAGGCTGGTTTCAGCTGTACCCGCCGCGCGACATCGACATGCGCCGGGACATGCTGGCGCGGGTCAAGGACAGCGGGTTCAAGGTGCTGGTGCTGACTGTCGATGTGCCCGTCGCCGCGCGGCGCGAAAAACAGGTTCAGGGCGGGTTGGTGCAACCGCCGCGCATCACGCCGCGCATCGCGCTGCAATGCGCGCTGCGCCCGGCATGGTCGCAGGCACGGATGCGCGCCGGGATGCCTCGGATGAAAACGCTGGACCGCTATTCGCAGGACAATGCCCCCCTCGATCCCACCGCCCACATCGGCTATCTGCTGCGCACCGCGCCGGACTGGGACTATCTGCGCTGGCTGCGGGACGCCTGGGACGGGCCGCTGGTGGTCAAAGGAGTGCTGCGCCCCGACGATGCCGCGCGGATGCAGGCCGAAGGCGTCGATGCGATCTGGGTGTCCAACCACGGCGGCCGACAGTTTGACGCCGCACAAGGGGCGGTGGAGTATCTGCCTGGCGTGCGCGCAGCGACCACGCTGCCGGTGATCTTTGACAGCGGGATCGAAGGCGGACTGGACATGTTGCGCGCCATCGCTCTGGGGGCAGATTTCGTGATGATGGGGCGCGCCTGGCACTACGCGGTCTGCGCCCTGGGCGACCGTGGCCCTGCCCATCTGATCGACATGCTGCGCCGGGACCTGGTGTCTTGCATCGGGCAGTTGGGCGTTGCGCGTCCAGCCGATCTGCGCGGGATGGCGTTGACCGCAGGCTAGAGGAGGCCAATCCGGTTCACACCCCGGTCAGCGACCCCAGATCGCGAAACGTCGAAAAGAACGTCCGTACAAAGATCGCCGCGCGTTTGTCCAACGCCTCGATCCGGTCGAGATCCTGCCTGACCGCCTCAAACGCCTTGGCCCCCAGATCGTCATCCCCGCAAAGCGTGTCCGGATTGGCAAAGGCCATGGTCCAGTCGGCAAACAACCGTTCGCGCACCTGGGTAGGTGGCAGGCTCTGGATGCCCCGGTGCAGGTCGTTCAGGGCGATTCGCCCAAAGACGCGATCAACGGCCTCTTCCTCCCCTTCGAGGATCTGAAGGAACGTCCCGTCGTGGTACATCAATAACCCGGTGACGCCATCGCGCCTGTTGTTGCGTCGGGCCGCACCGAGAATCCGCGCAAGATCATCGCGGGTTGCCAGCCTGACAGCAGAACTGAGATAGATCAGCCGTTTCACGCGGTCCTCCATTGATATTGCCCCAAAGTACAAGGCGTTTCCGCGCGACGACGCTAAAGCGATATCCTGAATACAAGCTTTCGAAGCCAGAGATTCTTTGCTGCCCCAAGGGGCATCCGGCCACGCCTTTCGAGGGGTTTGCAAATGCGACCGGCGCAACCGAATAATTTGCAAACACCCCTTGCGCTGCGGCGCGGCACAGCCTCAAAGTAACAAAATTGCGCAAACACGCGTCCGTGCCGAAAAGGGACCCCTGACTCATGGCTGATTTCGAAAAGATCCTGATTGCCAACCGGGGCGAGATCGCGATCCGTATCATGCGGGCCGCAAACGAGATGGGCAAAAAGACGGTCGCCGTCTACGCCGAAGAGGACAAGCTGGGCCTGCACCGCTTCAAGGCGGATGAGGCGTATCGCATCGGCGAGGGGCTGGGTCCGGTTCAGGCCTATCTGTCGATCCCCGAGATCATCCGCGTGGCCAAGGCCTGCGGCGCGGACGCGATCCATCCGGGCTATGGCCTGCTGTCGGAAAACCCCGATTTCGTGGATGCCTGTACCGAGGCCGGCATCACCTTTATCGGGCCCCGGGCCGAAACCATGCGCGCCCTTGGCGACAAGGCGAGCGCCCGCCGGGTGGCCGTTGAGGCCGGTGTGCCGGTGATCCCCGCCACCGAGGTGCTGGGCGACGATTTCGACGCCATCGCCAAGGAGGCCGAAGAGGTCGGCTATCCCCTGATGCTCAAGGCCAGCTGGGGCGGCGGCGGGCGCGGGATGCGCCCGATCGAAAGCGCCAAGGAACTGAAGGACAAGGTGCTGGAAGGCCGCCGTGAGGCCGAAGCCGCCTTTGGCAATGGCGAGGGCTATCTGGAAAAGATGATCATCCGCGCCCGCCACGTCGAAGTGCAGATCCTGGGCGACCAGCAGGGCAACATCTATCACCTGTATGAGCGCGACTGTTCGGTCCAGCGCCGCAACCAGAAGGTCGTGGAACGCGCCCCCGCTCCCTATCTGTCCGAGGCTCAGCGCGAGGAAATCTGCGAGCTGGGCCGCAAGATCTGCGCCCATGTGAACTATGAATGCGCGGGCACCGTCGAGTTCCTGATGGATATGGACACCGGCAAGTTCTACTTCATCGAGGTGAACCCCCGCGTGCAGGTCGAACATACGGTCACCGAAGAGGTGACCGGCATCGACATCGTGCAGGCGCAAATCCTGATCTCCGAGGGCAAATCGCTGGCCGAGGCCACTGGCAAGGCGTCGCAATACGATGTGCGTCTGACCGGCCACGCGTTGCAGACCCGGATCACGACAGAAGATCCGTCCAACAACTTTATCCCCGATTACGGGCGTATCACCGCGTTCCGCTCGGCCACCGGCATGGGCATCCGTCTGGACGGCGGCACCGCCTATGCGGGCGGCGTCATCACGCGGTATTACGATTCGCTACTGGTCAAGGTCACGGCCAAGGCGCAGACCCCCGAAAAGGCGATCAGCCGGATGGACCGCGCGCTGCGCGAATTCCGCATCCGGGGCGTGACCACCAACATCGAGTTCGTAATCAACCTGCTGAAACACCCGGTGTTCCTGAACAACCAGTACACCACCAAGTTCATCGACACGACGCCGGAACTGTTCGATTTCAAAAAGCGGCGTGACCGGGGCACCAAGGTGCTGACCTATATCGCCGACATCACGGTGAACGGCCACCCGGAGGTGCAGGGCCGCGCGATGCCACACCCGGATCTGAAACCGGCGCGCGCGCCGCAGGTGCCGCTGGACACCCCGCCGCCGGGGACCAAGACCCTGCTGGACGAAAAGGGCCCGCAGGCTGTTGCCGACTGGCTGGCGGCACAGAAACAGGTGCTGATCACCGACACCACCATGCGCGACGGCCACCAGTCCCTGCTGGCCACCCGGATGCGCAGCCACGACATGATCAAGGTGGCCCCGGCCTACGCCCACAAGTTGCCGCAGCTGTTCAGCGTGGAATGCTGGGGCGGCGCCACCTTTGATGTGGCCTATCGCTTTTTGCAGGAATGCCCGTGGCAGCGCCTGCGCGACCTGCGCGCGCGGATGCCCAACCTGATGACCCAGATGCTGCTGCGCGGCGCAAACGGCGTTGGCTATACCAACTACCCCGACAACGTGGTGCAGTTCTTTGTCAAACAGGCGGCAGAGACCGGCGTTGACGTGTTCCGCGTGTTCGACAGCCTGAACTGGGTCGAAAACATGCGCGTCGCGATGGACGCAGTACTGGAGAACAACAAGGTTCTCGAAGGCACGATCTGTTACACCGGCGATATCCTTGACCCGGACCGCGCCAAGTATGACCTGAAATACTATGTCGCCATGGGCAAGGATCTGCGCGATGCGGGCTCGCATGTGCTGGGCCTCAAGGACATGGCCGGATTGCTCAAACCCAACGCGGCGGCGATGCTGGTCAAGACGCTGAAAGAAGAGGTCGGCCTGCCGATCCACTTCCACACGCATGACACATCCGGCGCAGCCATCGCCACCATCATGGAGGCAGCGCGCGCAGGCGTGGACGCAGTGGATGCGGCAATGGACGCGCTGTCGGGCAACACCTCGCAGCCAACGCTGGGATCGGTGGTCGAGGGCTTGCGGTTCACCGAACGCGACACCGGGCTGGACATTGCCGCCATCCGCGAGATTTCCAACTACTGGGAGGCGGTGCGCGGCCAGTACGCGGCGTTCGAAAGCGGCATGCAGGCGCCCGCGTCCGAGGTCTATCTGCATGAGATGCCGGGCGGCCAATTCACCAACCTCAAGGCGCAGGCGCGTTCTCTGGGGCTGGAGGAACGCTGGCACGAGGTGGCGCAGACCTATGCGGACGTGAACCAGATGTTCGGCGATATCGTCAAGGTCACGCCATCGTCCAAGGTGGTGGGCGACATGGCGCTGATGATGGTCAGTCAGGGCCTGACCCGCACCGATGTCGAAGACCCGTCAAAGGATCTGTCCTTCCCCGAATCCGTCATCGACATGATGAAGGGCAACCTGGGCCAGCCTCCGGGTGGATGGCCCAAGAAGATCCAGAAAAAGATCCTCAAGGACGAAAAGGCCTTTACCGATCGTCCGGGGCTCAAGGCCGCGCCGATCGACATCGACCAGGCGCGCAAGGATCTGGCAGCCAAGTTCGAGGATACCGTCTTTGACGATGAGGATCTGAACGGCTACCTGATGTATCCCAAGGTCTTTACCGACTACGCGGCGCGGCATGAAACCTATGGGCCGGTGCGCACCCTGCCGACGCGGGCGTTCTTTTACGGGATGGAACCGGGCGAAGAGATCACCGCAGAAATCGACCCCGGCAAGACGCTGGAAATCCGATTGCAGGCGGTGGGCGAGACGCAGGAAGACGGCGACGTAAAGGTGTTCTTTGAACTGAACGGCCAGCCGCGCACCATCCGCGTGCCCAACCGCGATGCCAAGGCCAAGACCGTCGCCCGCCCCAAGGCGGAACTGGGTAATCCCAACCAGATCGGCGCCCCGATGCCCGGGGTTGTCGCCACCGTTGCGGTTTCTGTCGGGCAGGCGGTCAAGGACGGCGACCTGCTGCTGACCATCGAGGCGATGAAGATGGAAACCGGCCTGCACGCCGAGCGGGACGGCACGGTCAAGGCGGTGCATGTGACGCCCGGCGGGCAGATCGACGCCAAGGATCTGCTGATCGAGCTGGAATGACACCGGCGGTCGGCCCCGGAGATTCCGGGGCCGACCGCTCCTGACCTTTTTTATGAATTTCCTCCCGAAACCTGTTGTTATTGCGCTAAAAATCATCGGCGCCACCCCACCAGCACAGTGGCACAACAGTCCGCGCGGGAGCGATCCGCCTCCCTGTGAATAACCTTCCTTTTTTCCAGATATGACACGACGTTGCGGGCGGCCGTTGGGGCAGTTATGCTACCCCTCGCTGCCATTCCAGAATCGGGAAGGATTCCCGGATGCTCGTCAAACGTGTCATTGCCGTGCTCTGCGCCCTTGGCGCAGTGGCCACGCTGGCGGTTGGCGAACCCCGCACCGAGGCCGAGGAAGAGGCGCTGGCGCGCATCTACGACCATCCCGGCCCGGTCCATATCATCCCGAACGACGCCCTGCCGCCGGGGCTGTTGCCCACGCTGCATGTGCGCAGTTCCGACCCCGCGATGAACCGCGCCTTTACCCAGGCGCGCGCGTCCTTGCCTGCCGCGTTGGCCGCCACGGAAAAGCGGAACGGTTGGTTCTCGCCCTCGCTGGCGCTGTATATTGCGGTCTTTGTGAACGCGCCCGGCACCCCGATCGAGTTTGTCTGGGTCGACAGCATCCAACGCGATGGCAAGGGCTATCGCGGCAAACTGGCCGGGTCCGCCCGGTTCTTGCAGGACAAACGCCTGCGTGCGCCGATCAGCTTTCTCAATCCGCAGATCGCCGACTGGGCGGTCCAGGCCGAAGACGGGCGCTATTACGGCTATTTCACCACCCGCGCCCGCCTGCCTTCTCTGGATGAACCGCTGGCGGCAAAATTACGCGACCTGCTGGTTGGCAACCCTGTCCCCGCCCTCTGGAAGTGACCCCATTCACCTTGCCCTGATTGCGATCCTTGTGCCGTCGCATGAGGACGGACTGGCGTTCTTTGTCGATCAACTGGGATTCGAGGTGATCGAGGACACCGACATGGGCGGCGGCAAGCGCTGGGTCCGGGTCGCCCCGCGCGGCGCACAAACCCAGTTCCTGCTGGCCTGCGCCGTGGGCGATCAGCGCGCCCATATCGGACAACAGGGCGGCCGGCGCGTCTGGCTGTTCCTGCACACCGATGACTTTGCCCGCGATCATGCCGCCATGTGCGCCGCAGGCGTGACCTTTGCAGAGGCCCCGCGCCATGAGGCCTATGGCACCGTCGTCGTCTTGACCGATCCGTTCGGCAACCGCTGGGACCTGATCGAACCCGCCGCGACGCGCTGACGCGCCGTGCCGCATCCGCGCCATCTATTCCGTCCACAAGCCGCATTTTCCTCTTGCCCCCCCCGACGACAAACGCTAAATCCCCGCTCACCATTTGGCACGCGGGCGTAGCTCAGGGGTAGAGCATAACCTTGCCAAGGTTAGGGTCGGGCGTTCGAATCGCCTCGCCCGCTCCAAATGGCCGGTCTTTCCGGGCGGTTACCCACCGCCCCACCCCAAGGGACCGGGACGACAGGATGGATATGCGGGCGTAGCTCAGGGGTAGAGCATAACCTTGCCAAGGTTAGGGTCGGGCGTTCGAATCGCCTCGCCCGCTCCATCCGCCCTCTTCCCCCTTCTCTTCAGTTTACAGGATGTTGGACGCGGGATAGCGTCATGGGCTCATTCCCACCGGAGTCCGTTTGATGAAAATCCTTTCGCTGGCCGCCGCGCTGACCCTTGCCGCATCCGCCGCGTTGTCTGACCCCATGTGGTTCAAATCCGTCTCCAATGGCGGAAATTGCGCCGATTGCGGCTGGACGATTGCCGAGGGCGAAATAACCAAGGACACCCCGGACATCTTTCGCGCCTTTTTGGCGGAACACCCTTGGGTGCGTGAAATCGTGTTTCATTCACCGGGCGGGAACCTCGGCGCCGCGCTGGAGCTTGGCCGGATCATTCGTGAGAATGAGCTGTCGACCGGGATCGGACGCGCCGAGGGCGGGTCCGGACCGTGGTATGTCATGACCAAAGGCGGGATCTGCAATTCCGCCTGCGCCTTTGCGTTTCTCGCGGGCGGTGCCCGGACTGCCTACGAAGACCCGGACAAGGGTTTCGCTCCGCGCACTGGAACCTTGGGGATGCATCAGTTCTTCACCCCAAATGGGCAAGAGATCCCCACAGCGCAGACGCAGCAAATCATGGGGCAAGTATTGCTGTATGTTCTGGAGATGGGGATCAACGCAGAGATCCTGTCGATCGCCTCCAAGACACCGGCAGATGCGATGCATGTCTTTTCAAGCGGCGAACTTGCGGCACTGGGCATTCTGACGGCTGGCAGCACCTCTCCGGTGCAGTTGCGCGTGGCCGAGGGTGGGCTGTCGCTCTACTGGACAGATATCAGCGAAAGCGGCGCCCCCATCCGCGATGGGCGCCTGAGATGCAGCGAGGCATTGAAAGGTTGGGAGCTTCAGGTTCGCCAATTTGACAACGCGCATGCCTCAACCGGGTTCGATCCGAACGACCCGAAAAACGCGCGCGTGTCGGTTGGGCAGACGTCCGCCCCGCTAACCCCTGACGATATCCTCTTGTTGATCGAAGACGGTGACGACCACCTGTTGACGATCCGCGTCCCGCAGGATCTGCGGGCGTTCCCCGGCCAGACCTTTGGCTTTCACACAAATACACTGCGTAACTTTCAGGACGTTCTGTCAGCCTCTCTGACCTTGCCGGATGCTGACACGATGGATGTGCTGACCCGCGCCTGCGGGGATTGATTGGCTCACTCAGGTCCGCCGCGTGCTGTGGTTTACACGAAGGTCGACGCTGGTTAGCGTCGCCCCTCCAGAGTGTTCAGAGGTATATTGATGAAAATCCTTACCCTTGCCGCGACGGTTGCATTGATGGCCACGGCCGCCATGGCCACGCCCATGCAGTTTCAAAGCCATAACAACGGGAATTGCACCGGCTGTAGCTGGACGTCGGCAGAGGGCGAAATCACCCAAGACACGCCGGATCGTCTTCGGGAATTTCTGGTTCAGAACCCGTATGCACGGGATTTGGTGTTCCACTCCCCCGGCGGCAATCTGGGCGCGGCGCTGGAACTGGGCCGGATCATCCGCGAGAACGACATGTCCACGGGGATCGGGCGCACCGACCCGGCCCACCCGTCCGACTATGGGCCGATGCTGGCCATCGTTGATGGCACCTGCGAATCCGCCTGTGCCTTTGCCTTTCTGGGCGGGACCAGCCGTTCGGCCTATGAAACCGACGAGCACAGCATGGTTCCCCGGACCGGGCGGCTGGGCATGCACCAGTTCTACAGCCTTGACGGCGCAGAGATCCCCACCGCCGCCACGCAGCAGATCATGGGGCAGGTTCTGTTCTACGTGCTGGAGATGGGCATCAACGCCGAACTCTTGTCCATCGCCAGCAGCACGCCCCCGGATGACATGCGTTTCTTGTCGCGCAAGGAACTGGTCGATCTGAAAGTCCTGACGGCCTCATCCGTTTCGACCCCCGATCTGGTGTTGGCCGGTGATGACCTGGCGGTGGAATGGCAGAGGTTCTGGGAAACGGGTGATCTGGAAAAGACCACGCTGCTGTATTGTCGCAGCGATACGCAGGACTGGATGATCCGGACCCGCCAGCATTGGCTGTCCGGAGAGCCGAAAAACGAAACCTACACTGTCCACGCCGGCAATTATGACCTGCCGTTTTTCGTGCAAGGACAGCAGCATCCAATGACCAGCAGCGCCGTGACCCGCTATGAGCGCATCGGCACGGAAAGCTTTCTGGACATGCGGTTGCCCATTGATCCGCGCGATCACCCCGACGCCGAACTACAGATCTACCCGATCAACAACTTGCGCTATCCAGAGTTTCACGCCGCCGAAATACGGCTGCCAGATGCGGCCACTCTGAACGCGCTTGGCCGGGCCTGCCGCCCCTGACCCTGCTGCCCCTTTGACGCCGCCGAGCGCGCGCCTATAAGGGGCCGACCACAAGGGAACACACCATGCGCACCGCCAAAATCACCCGCAAGACAGCCGAGACCGATATCAGCGTCGAATTGACCCTCGACGGCACCGGCGTCTACGACAATCAGACCGGCGTCGGTTTTTTCGATCACATGCTGGACCAGCTGTCGCGCCACGCGCTGATCGACATGACCGTGCGCGCCACGGGAGATCTGCACATCGACGACCACCACACGGTCGAGGACGTGGGCATTGCCATCGGTCAGGCGCTGACGCAGGCCATGGCCGACAAAAAGGGCATCGTGCGGTACGGCTCTTGCCTGTTGCCGATGGACGATGCGCTGGTGCGTGCGGCGCTGGATCTTTCAGCGCGCCCCTTTCTGGTCTGGAACGTGGAGATGCCGTCGCAAAAGATCGGTACTTTCGACACTGAACTGGTGCGGGAGTTCTTTCAGGCGCTCAGCACGCATGGCGGCATCACCCTGCACATCGACATGTTGCACGGGGTGAACAGCCACCACATCGCCGAAGCCGCCTTCAAGGCCGTCGCCCGCGCTCTGCGTGACGCGCTGGAAACCGATCCGCGCAAAGCGGATGCGGTGCCCTCGACCAAGGGCGCGCTTTAGGCCGGACCGGCGGCGTCCGACAGCGGCGCAAGCCTTGCCCTGTCAGTCGTCGCATACGGTCGCGACCAAACCCGCCCGGATCGCGACCAGAGCATCCGCATGCGCGGCCTTTGCATCGTCGAGCAGCGCCGCAGCGCTCATTATATCCACCTGGAACTGCGCGGTGTCCGCGTCTGTGCGGCCACCCGGATTGGCCTTTTTGCCCGCAAAGACCTGCTCAGCGGCGGCGACACTCAAATCATGGACGGACTGCGCCTTTGCCAACGTCAAATCCGCATCGGAAATGGCGGTCTCTGCTTCCAACGTAACGGCCGTGCAAAACGCGGACCGCGCATTCTGCTGTGCCTGTTTGACCGGATCTGATTTCTCAAATGTGCCTGCGGAGGCGCCTGTTAACGACGCCGACACGGCAACGGCCAGACCTGACACATAGCGGACTTTTTGGTATCTGTTCATGGACAGTGCTCCTGATTTCTCGGAAATCCTGAGCCAAAAGGCCCCGTGCCCCACCTGTCTACATGTCTGCTGTCGCACCGGGTATGTTTTTGCGCGCCCCTTCACTGCTTTTTGGCAAGGACTTGATCCGCAATCCTGCCGACGGGGTTAGCGTATAGTGGGATCGCCCGGCAAGACCGGGCCGCAGGCCATGCCACACAGCGATAGACCCAATCCCACCTTGACCTCGCAGCGCAATTGCGCGACGCACGTCTCGTTTCATGCACAGAGGCGGCCATGCTGACAGCGATCATCGACTATGAAAGCGGCAATCTGCATTCCGCCGAAAAGGCGTTTCAGAAGATGGCGGTTGAGACCGGGGCAGGAGAGGTCCGAGTCACCGACGACCCTGACGTTGTCGCCGCCGCCGACCGCATCGTGTTGCCCGGCGACGGGGCCTTTCCCGCCTGTGCCGGCGCGCTGCGCGCCTCGGGCTGTTTTAAGGCCATGGTCGAGGCCGTTGAGACCCGTGGCCGCCCGTTCCTTGGCATCTGCGTCGGCATGCAACTGATGGCGCGCAAGGGGCATGAATACACCGAAACCCCCGGCCTTGGCTGGATCGACGGCGAGGTAGAGCGTATCGCCCCGGCGGATAAATCCCTGAAAGTGCCCCACATGGGCTGGAACGATCTGGTCATCGACCAATCGCATCCGGTGCTGGACGGCATCGCCACCGGCGAACACGCCTATTTCGTACATTCCTACCAGATGCGGGTGGATGATCCGGCGCAGCGCGTAGCCCATGTGGGCTACGGCGGCGATGTCACCGCCATCGTCGCCCATGACACCATGATCGGGTTTCAGTTCCACCCGGAAAAAAGCGCCGCCGCCGGGCTGCGCATGATCGCCAATTTTCTGACGTGGCGACCCTGACGCCGGTCCCCGGTTTGTCTGTGTCAAAACATCCCAAGACTGCGCGGCCCTAGGCCGATGGGGCCATGCTAACCACTGTCGGCAAGGCCCCTCATCTTTGTATCAGTTCACGCGGGTCCAGGTCTGCCCGTCGCATACCAGAGCTTTGCAGCCGGTCACGCGCAGCGTGTTGCCCGACAGCTTTGCCTTGGCGTTCGCCTGGACGTTCAGCAGCGGCACAAAGACGGTCCCGCCGTCATAGTTTCCGCCGTTGGCAGGTTTGAGATCCCAGAACAGCCGCTTGCCGACGTTGGCCGTTTTCACTGCATTGCCCTGCGCGTCAAAGGCCTTGACCACGGTTCCACACAGCGCCGCGCCACAGGCAGCGATCTGAATATGGCTTGTCAGGTTCTTGCGGTCCGGTTCGGTCTTCCAGAGGCCAACTGCCGGATCGGCGAAGGCGGGTGCCGCCAAACTAACGAACACCAGAGGGGCGAGCAGGCGAAAACGGGTCATGGGCAAACATTCCTTTGCACTAGAGTACCAACTCGCAGGCATATGGCCCTGCAAAGTGCAAATTCCAGTGGCTTCAAGCCCGCCCATGAAAATAATTCCGGGCGGGCCAAGCGGGGACTTTACTGCACCCGGCTCCATGTCTGGGCGGAACAGATCAACCCGCCCGCCACGCAGCCGCGCAGTTTGAGGCTGTTGCCGTTCAGGTCCATTTTTCCGATGTAAATCTTGTTGTTGGACGGGCGCCAGACATTGCCCGCGTATTTGCCGCCGCCACTGGGCGCCATGTCGATCACCAGCTTTTTGCCCTTGTTCGACGAATTGTATTCACCCTGCGCGTTGAAAGTGCGCGTGATCACGCCGCACAGCTTGGCCCCGCAGGGGGCCATGGTCACATAAGCATAGCTGCCATCGTCGGTTTCGGTTTTCCACACACCCTCGATCGGGTCGGCGGCGGCCGCCCCTGCGATCATGCTCAGCACCGCTGCAATTCGAAAAATCTTCATCCCTGTCTCCTCCCGTTTCGACAGCTGTGACTGTGACGACTCCGTGACGTAGCGATCAAGCGTGACGCAGGGTCGGCTTGCGTCTGTCGTGGCGTCATAATAAGGCGCGAGAAATTTCTGGAAGGGCAGCCCAAATGATCCTCTACCCTGCGATCGACCTGAAGGACGGCAATGCCGTGCGCCTGCTGCGCGGCGACATGGACAAGGCGACCGTCTTTAACGACGACCCGGCAGCGCAGGCGCTGGAATTTGTCGCCAAGGGCTGTGAGTGGCTGCACCTTGTCGACCTCAACGGCGCTTTTGCCGGTGCGCCGGTGAACGCCGCCGCCGTCGAAGCTATTTTGGCTCAGTGCAAGACCCCCACCCAACTGGGCGGCGGGATCCGCGACATGGCCACCATCGAGATGTGGCTGTCCAAGGGCCTGGCGCGGGTGATCCTTGGCACCGTGGCGGTGGAGCGCCCCGAACTGGTGCGCGAGGCGGCAGCCGCCTTTCCCGGTCAGGTCGCCGTGGGCATCGATGCCAAGGATGGCCGCGTGGCCACCAAGGGCTGGGCCGAGGTGACCAAGGTCGACGCGGTCGACCTTGCGCGCAGCTATGAGGACGCGGGCGTCGCCGCGATCATCTACACCGACATCAACCGCGACGGCGCTATGCAAGGCCCCAACGTCCAGGCGACAGCCGCCATGGCCAATGCCATGACGATCCCGGTCATCGCCTCGGGCGGCGTGTCCTCCATCGCCGACCTCAAGGCGCTGCGCGATTGCGGCGCGCCCCTGAACGGTGCCATTTCCGGCCGCGCGCTGTACGACGGCGCAATCGACCTCAAAGAGGCGCTGGACACCCTCAAGGGCTGAGCGGCTACATGCCCGCCGCTGCCCCGGTCAGCTTTTTCAGCGCGCCCTGCATCATCGCGATATAGGGCGCGTCCTCTGCGATGCCCTCCAGCGCAGTCAGCTCTGCCGGATCGGCATAGGCAAGCCACGTCTGGCCGTCCGCATCGCTGTAGACCAGCACGCGCAGCGGCAGCAGCAATCCTGCCTCTATGTCGTCCTGCATGGCAGGTGTACCCAGCTTGGGATTGCCAAAGATCAACAATTGCGCCGGGGCCAGATCCATGTCGACGCTCATCGCGCCGCCCGCGTGATCGACACGCGCAAAGACCGTGGCCCCTGCCCCTTCGACTGCGGCCTGTAGCGCATCCATGACCTGCGGCACCGGCGCGTCGGCCTTTACCTTCAGGGTCTCGCCCATGACCATGGCCGGAAGTCCGGCCAGAACCACTGCCGCTGCTGTCATCATCTTGCGCATTCTGTCACTCCTTTGAATTGATCTTCGGTGCCAGCCTCGTGCATTGGCGCACCTTTGCCCATGAACAACCCGGTGATCCCGGCGTGAGTTCCAATCCAAACCGCCCCTTCCCAACAGGGACGTTTCGCGCTACGCGATCTTCATGCTCAAGACCCGTATCATCCCTTGCCTCGATGTTGCTGATGGCCGTGTGGTCAAAGGCGTCAACTTTGTAGATCTGCGCGACGCCGGTGACCCGGTGGACGCCGCCCGCGCCTATGACGCCGCTGGCGCGGATGAGATCTGTTTTCTCGACATCCACGCCACCCATGAAAACCGGGGCACCATGTTTGACGTGGTCACCCGCACCGCCGAACAGTGTTTCATCCCGCTGACCGTGGGCGGCGGCGTGCGCACGGTGGCTGATGTCCGCGCCTTGCTGCTGGCGGGCGCCGACAAGGTGTCGTTCAACTCTGCCGCCGTGGCCAATCCGGATGTGGTGGCAGAGGCCGCCGATCAGTTCGGCAGCCAGTGCATCGTCTGCGCCATCGACGCAAAAACAGTACAGCCGGGCCGGTGGGAGATCTTTACCCACGGCGGGCGCAAAACCACCGGCATCGACGCGGTGGAATTCGCCACGATGATCGCCGCCAAGGGCGCAGGGGAAATCCTGCTGACCTCGATGGACCGTGACGGCACCAAGGCGGGGTTCAACCTGCCGCTGACCCGCGCCATCGCGGATGCCGTGGACATTCCGGTGATCGCAAGCGGCGGGGTCGGCACGCTGGACCACCTTGTCGAAGGCGTGACCGAAGGTCATGCCAGCGCCGTTCTGGCCGCGTCGATCTTTCACTTTGGCACCTTCACCGTGGGGCAGGCCAAGGCGCATATGGCCGCCGCAGGTATCCCGGTACGAATCTGAGCGCGCCGCGATGATCCGCAACAGCCCCCCCCCCCCCGCAGGAGGAATGATCCGATGGCACCCGACCTTGGCCCGGCCTGACACCATCCTGACCCGCGACTGCCGCCATTGAAGGACCGCACCATGACCCTCGACGATCTGGAACAGACCATCGCCGCCCGTGCCGCCGCCTCTCCGGACGACAGCTGGACCGCGAAACTGCTCGCCAAGGGGCCAGAGAAATGCGCCGAAAAGTTTGGCGAGGAAGCGGTTGAGGCGATCATCGAGGCGGTCAGGAACGACCGCGAGAAACTGACCTCTGAGGCGGCGGATGTGCTGTTTCACCTGCTGGTGATGCTGAAATCCCGCGATGTGGCATTGTCCGACGTCATGGCCGAACTGGCCCGCCGTCAGGGACAATCCGGCATCGCCGAAAAAGCATCCCGATAGCGGAGACGTCCATGACCGATCTGAGTTTCACCGGCACAGTATCCGGGCTGAACCACGCCCGCATTTGCCGACGTCTGCGCAAAAGACATCAGCCGTGGCTGATGCGCTGGGGCGTTCTGGTGTGTCTTGGCCTCTATATCGTCCTGTTGGTCCTGCTGGTCATCCTCGCCAATCTGACCGCCATACGCCTGCCCGACTGGTCGTCCTATCTGCCGCTGATGGTTCTGTTTGCCGCGCTGATTTGGCTCGTCCGCTGGCGTCGCCGCCATGTCTGGGACTCAGTTCGTGATGCGCCGGTCCGCCGCGCGCCGCAGCAGTTCGACCTGACCCCCGAGGGCCTGCATATTCGCGGCGCCCTGATCGACAGCCTGATCCGCTGGCCTGCCGTCCTGGATGTGATTGAAGACCCCGAAGGGCTTTTGCTGTTGACCGGTCAGATGGAATACGTCGTCATCCCGGCACAGGCCTTCGCGGACACGGACGCGCTGCGCGCGGCAAAAGCCGCCTGCGAGGACTGGATCAAGGCGGCCCGCACCCCCATTTGATCAAAAAACCTGGACGCAAGGCAACCGTAAGGCTCTGCCCTGCGTTGCCCGCAAAACCGCCCTGAAAGGTTCCCGATGCAAATCTTCAAATGTCCGACCTGCGAAACGCCGCTGTATTTCGACAATGACCGCTGCGCCTGCGGGCAGCAGGTCAGTTTCGACCCCGAGGCGCAGATGATGGTTGTCACGTCGGACAGGTGCGCCAACCATGCCGTCATCGGCTGCAACTGGCTGCCCGAGGATGACCCTGAGGCGGAGGGGCTTTGCCGCTCCTGTGTCATGACAGAGGTCGTGCCCGACCTGCGCGAGACCGACAACCAGCCGCTCTGGGCCCGCACCGAAGAGGCGAAACGCTGGATGCTGGCAAACCTGGCTCGCTGGGGCTGGTTTACCAACTCTGACCCCGGCGACCGCCCGGTGTTCCGCTTGTTGTCAGAGGAAACCGCACACGGCGACGCCGAAGTGACCATGGGACATGCCTTTGGCGTCATCACCATCAACGTGACAGAGGCCAACGAGGCATTGCGCGCCGAACGTCAGGACCAATTGGGAGAGTTGTATCGCACCATGCTGGGCCACATGCGCCACGAATGCGCGCATTTCCTGTTTGAACGCCTGTCAAAGGACAAAGGTTTTCTGCACACCTTCCGGCAGTTGATCGGGGATGAACGCGCCGACTATGCCGAGGCGCTGGAACGGCACTATGCCGCCCCGCGTGATCCGGGCGACACCCATGTGACACCCTACGCCACTGCCCACCCGCACGAGGACTGGGCCGAAACTGTTGCGCACCTGCTGCACCTGGTCGACCTTGCCGACAGCGCCGCTGCGGTCGGGCTGGCCTTGCCCGGTGGCCCGGTGCCCGGATATGACGCCTATGCGGACCCCGATACCGATACCGTGCTCAACCACGCCATCCAGTTGTCGATGGCCGTGACCCATGTGAACCGGGCGCTGGAACTGCCGGACCTCTATCCCTTTGTCCTGACGCCGCCGGTGCGCAAGAAGATGGGCTTTACCCATCGCCATTTGCGCGCCCCCTCCGCAGAATAGCTCCTGTCCAGGGACGGCGAGCGGGGCGCCTTTCGCGCGGCACGCGCGATACAGCGTCCGTCCGGCGTCCCTACAGTTTTGAAGAAATGATCCCGGTGTTGAATCCACCCATGCGCAGCTCACCGAACAGGCGCTGGTATTCGATCTTGGGGCAGCGATCCATCACCACATCCACGCCGCGCGCCTCGGCCAGAGCGGCGGCGGCCTCGTTGACCACACCAATCTGCATCCAGATCGTGCCCAGCATCGGGAATGCCTCCAGCGCTTCTTCGACAATCGGCGGCACATGTTCGGGTCGGCGAAAGATATCGACCATGTCGACCTCTTTCGGGCAGTCGGCAAGCGTCGCCCGCACCTCTTGCCCGAACAGGATCTTGCCCGCATGGCCGGGATTGACCGGAATGACCGTGTACCCCTTTAGCGACAGATAACGCGCCACATAATAGCTGGGCCGGACCGGGTTCATCGACACACCCACAACCGCAACCATTTTGGTGCGGGTGAGAATCGCTTTCAGCTTGTTGTCTGAGTACTGCATGTCTCAGCCATAGCCTGCCGTGCGACAAAGAAAAAGCGCCCGGGACAAAGCCCGGGCGCAAGTCACGGAACGAGGGACAGTGAAGGTCTCACGGGGGTTCCGATCCCGTGGTCCTGAACAAGAGATAGGCGATAATGCCACAGTTCCAAGCCCTGTAAAGAAACTGTGAACTATTTTCTTGACGCCCCTATTCCGCCACCTGCGGCGCGGCGGCGGCCTGAATGCGGGCCAGCGTGGGGTGCAGGCTTTCAGAGGGGTCTTGCCCGATGGTGCGCCCGCCGCGCAGGACAAACAGCTTGCCCAGCCCCATCCATGTGCCGACCGAAGGGGCCGCTGCGTCACAGGGAAACCGGGCGCGCCAACCCGTCGGCAGATCGACACCGCAGCCCTCCAGCTTTTCCAGCATCCAGACCAGCGGGATATTGGACAGAGGTCGCGCCGCTTCGAAATGGCCCAACTGCCCGCCGATGTCGCCGTGGGTGCCGCGGAACCAGACCTGTTCCACCTTGCCCGCCCATCCCGGCGGACATACCCACATCACCGGCGCAAAGGCGGCGCGGGTCTCATCATGCGCCAGCGCGTGATAGCCATGGCGGATCGACGGCCCCAAGGCATGCGAATGAAAATCATGCTCCGGTTCGGTCAGCCGCCAGAGCAGCGGCAGGCGTAGGCCCAGCGCCTTGACCGTGTCCCACACGCCGACCATCTCGATCGGCGCGCTTTCATGGCAGGTGCGGGCGGCAAAGGCGCGGGCTGCCTCGCCCTTGGGCGCATATTGGTACAGCCGATAGATCTGGCGGATATTGCGCTCTGTCGCGCTGTCAGCCCGCAGCAGCCCCACCATGTCGATGACCCCGGCAAGTGACCGAGCCGCATAGGCCCCCCGCGAATAGCCCATCAGAAAGATGCGGTCCCCGGCGCGATAGCGCGAAGCAAGATAACCATAGGCGCGCCGGATCTGCCGGTTGATCCCCCGGCCCAGCGCCACATCCGGTGTGGTGCCCCAATCGGTCCACTGCACCCCTGCCTCATAAAACAGAGAGGCGTGGCCCGCCTCACGCAGCAATTGATAGGTCAGCCCGGCGTTGGTTTCCAACCCGGGCGTGAGCGAGGACATGGTGCCGTCAAGGATAATGACATGATCGACCGGCCCGCGCCGTTGCGCATAGGCCGAATGGTCCGCCGCCGGTCTGCGGCGGAACCAGCCGAACAGAGTGTCACTCAGCCGCGATCGCATCGCCTTCCAGCATGGCCCAGACGCGCTGCGGCGTGAAGGGCATGTCCACTTGTCTGATCCCGCGATCCCATACCGCGTCCTGCATTGCGTTCGACACGGCCGCCAGCGCGCCCACGGTCCCTGCCTCGCCACAGCCCTTCATCCCCATGGGGTTGGCGGTGGATGGCACCGGCTCAAAGTCGAACCCGATCATAGGAACACTGTCGGCGCGCGGCATCGCGTAGTCCATGAACGAGGCCGTGAGCAACTGCCCGTCCTCGTCATAAACCACCCGCTCGGTCAGCGCCTGACCGATGCCCTGCACCACCCCGCCATGCACCTGCCCCTCGGCCAGCATTGGGTTGATCAGATTGCCGAAATCATCGACCACGTTGAAACGGTCACAGACCACCTCACCCGTTTCCGGATCAATCTCGACCTCGGCCACATGGCAGCCATTGGGATAGGACCGGCCAGGCAGGGTCGCCGTCTCTTGCCAGCTCAGCAGGTCATCACGCCCCGCCTCACGCGCCATCTGCGCCACCTCCAGCATGGTGGGCGTCACATTCGACCCGTCGGCCCGAAAGGTTTCGTCGTCAAAGCGCACGTCAGCGGCATCCACGCCCAACTCTCCCGCAAGGAATTCAGAGAAGCCCTGCACGATCGAGGCGACCGCCTGCAACGTCACATTGGTCTGCACGGTAACGGACCGCGAGCCGCCGGTGCCGCCACCGCTGGCGATCAGGTCACTGTCGCCCTGCACCACCTCGATCCGGTCCGCCGGGATGCCGGTCTGGTCAGACAGGAATTGCCGGAACACGGTTTCATGCCCCTGTCCGTTCGACTGGGTGCCGACATAGATCTTTGCGCCGCCATCTTCGGTGAATTCCACCTTCACATCCTCATTCGGTGCGCCAAGGATGGACTCGATGTAATAACAAACTCCCAAGCCGCGCAGTTTTCCCGCCGCCTCGGAGGCCGATTTGCGCGCCGCAAAACCGGCCATATCCGCCCGGCGTTCGGCATGGGACATCACGCGGACAAAATCACCCACGTCGTAGTTTTCGCCGGTGACGGTCTTGTAGGGGAACTGATCCGGCTTGATAAAGTTGATGCGGCGCAGTTCCAGCGGGTCCAGACCCAGCTCGCGCGCCGCGCGGTCCATCACCCGCTCCAGCACATAGATCGCCTCGGGGCGCCCGGCGCCGCGGTAGGCGTCCACCTGCACCGTGTTGGTGTAAAACCCTTCGCAGCGATAGTACGCCGTCTTGATGTCATAGGTGCCGGTCAGCACGCGGGCAAACAGGTTCGACTGGATCATCTGGCCAAACTGGCCGTTGTACGCGCCCAGATTGGACCGGGTGTGCAGCCGGTAGCCAGTGATCCGATTGTCCTTGTCAAAGGCCAGTTCGGCCAGCGTCACCAGATCGCGACCGCCATTGTCCGACAGCATCGCCTCTGTCCGGTCCGACATCCAGCGTACCGGGCGGCCGGTTTCGCGCGCCGCAAAGGGCAGCACGAAATATTCCGGATAGGGAAAGCCCTTCATCCCGAACCCGCCACCGACATCGGGGTTGGTGATGCGGATCTGCTCTGGTTCCATGTGGTAGGTGCGGGCCAGTTCGCCTTTCATCCCCCAGACGCCCTGCCCGCCAAAGGCAAGGTGCACGCGCCCGTCCTGCCATTCAGCGTAGGCGCCGCGCGGTTCCATCGAGTTGACGATGATCCGGTTGTCACCGACCTCAAGACCGACAGTCTTTGCCGCCGCCGCAAAGGCGGCGTTGGTCGCCTCCTCATCGCCGATGCCGAAATCAAAGGCGCGGTTGTCCGGGGCCTCGGCGTGCACCGTCTTTTCGCCAGCGGCAATGTCCATGGCCACCGGCAGTTCGTCATAGTCGAATTCGATCAACTCGGCCGCATCGCGCGCCTGCTCCAGCGTTTCGGCAACGACCACGGCCACGGGTTCCCCGACATAGCGCACGCGGTCCTCTGCAAGCACCGGGCGCTTGGGGTTTGCGCCCTGGGTGCCGTCACGGTTTCCGATCAGCGCGGACGCCATGCCGATGTCGATCCCGGCGGCCACCATGTCTGCCGCAGTCACCACCAGATGCACCCCCTCAGCGGCACGCGCATCGCTCACGTCCAGCGTGGTGATCTCTGCATGGGCCACAGGCGACCGGAACACATAAGCGCGCAACGATCCGTCCGGTGCAATATCATCAACATAGCGGCCATGGCCGGTCAAAAACCGGACGTCTTCGACCCGTGTCACCGGCTGGCTCTTGCCGAACTTGTCCATGGGACTCTCCCTCGCGCTGAATGGTGTTGCGCGGGACATTAGTGGTCATGACGCGGGTGTCCAGTGGCGCGGCGCCCTGATCCGTCAGCAATCGCTCGCGCCGGTCAACTTTCATGCCATCGGTGGCTACCGGGCCAGGGTCACAATCCGGCGCGCGCCATAGCCGTTGAACTGCGTCGCAAGCGCCGCCGAATAGGCCCCACAACCGTGGACAAGCAAGTAATCCCCCTCTTCCAGCGCCTCTGGCAACGGCAAGCGATCCGGCAACCGATCAAGACTGTCGCAGGTCGGGCCAAAAACCGTCATGGGGCGGTTTCCCCCTATGCGCGGGTGACCATCGGCCCCAAGGACCGTTAGCCGCGTCGATGGCCCCATGTCGCGCCACTCGCCCAAAGCGCCATACACCCCGTCATTCAGAAAAACCGTAACGCCATCCCGCGCCTTGATCCGAAGCGCCAGATCAAAGGCCTCCGCCACCATGGCGCGCCCCGGCTCACAAACCAGCGCCGGACGCTCCGCGCCAAACCCCGCCGCCACCGCGCCGTCGATGGCGGCAAACAGCGCTGGCAGATCCGGGGCCGGATCCTCACGATGCGCCGGAAATCCGCCACCCACGTTCAGACGATGCAGCCGGATGCCTGCATCGCTGACAATCTGGACCGCCGCCCGGATATAGCTCTGCCAAGCCTGCGCCTCACGGCACTGGGTGCCCGGATGAAAGGTCAGCGAGGGCACGCCGCCGCGCGCCACAACCGCCCGCAACAACGCGCCGGTCGGCTCCGGTCCCGCCCCGAACTTCGACCCGAAATCATACGCCGCCCCGGCAACAGGCAGCTTCAGCCGAACGGCGATTTCCGCGCCCTCCAGCGGCCCCAACTTGTCCAGTTCCGACATCCGGTCAACCGACCACGAAGTGATCCCATACCGCCGCGCCGCCGCGATCTCTGCCTGGGATCGTATCGGGTTGTGGTAATGCAACCGCGCCTGCGGTGCTGCCTTCCGCACCAAGGCCATCTCTTCGGGTGAGGCCACGTCAAAGGCCGCCATCCCCGCCGCCACCAACCCATCCAACACTGCCGAATCCGGATTGGCCTTGACCGCATAAGTCACCTCACCGGGAAAATGCGCCATGAACAGCGCCGCCGTGGCCCGCAATCGCGCCGGATCGAAAAACAAGACCGGCTCGTCAGGACACATGCGCGCCAACCAAAGTGCGGGATCGCGTTGAAATGCCTGCTGCAGCACCATGCTTTTGCCTCCTGTTCGCCTGCTCTCTCAGTCTGAGGCTTGAAACAGTTGATATCACCCGTCAAACTGGTCAAAAGGCATCGACTTACCGAACGAAACGACGAGGCAATCATGCAAATAGACGAAACAGACCGCGCTCTGATCGCAACGCTGGCCGAAAATGCCCGCTTGCCAGTGGCCGATCTGGCACGCCGCCTCGGTCTTGCGCGAACAACCGTTCAAGCCCGGCTGGATCGGCTGGAATCAACAGGTGCCATCTCCGGCTACACCCTGAAACGCGGCCCCGGCCAGCACCCTGCCCTGCGCGCCACCGTGCTGATCTCGGTCGAACCGCGTGCCACCGCTGCGGTGCTGTCGCGCCTCAAATCCCTGACAGCGGTCGAAACAGTGCATACCACCTCTGGCCGGTTCGACATGATCGCCACGCTCAGCGCCAACACAACAGAGTCGCTCGATCAAACGCTGGATACCATAGGTGAGGCCAAAGGCGTCAAAGCCTCGGAAAGCCTGATCCACCTCAGCACGCGGATCGACCGGGGCACCTGAACACCGCCAGCCTGTTCCCCGGAGCCATCTCTCGCTTGATGCCGAAAAGAGGTGGCCGGGGGCGGGCCGCAAGGGGGCGCAGCCCCGCCGTCAGGCGGCTTGCCCTTGCGGCCCGCCCCCGGGTGCCTCAGGCAGCAAAAAAGCGAGCGATGGGTTCGGGGAACAGGCGGGTCTGTTCACAGGTGAATCGCAAAGCGGCAAACGCGCCGTCAGGCGCGATTCGGCAGGGCTGGCGGGCGGGCGATGTTGCGGCCCGCAGGGCCGTGACGAGTCCCGCACGACGACCGGCACCAAGCCCAGTTATCAAACGCGTTGCCGCCAAAGCCTTATTCGCTGTCCGGGTCCTCGCTGCCGTGCGCCTTGAACAGCCTCCCCTGGAACATGAAGAACACGAACACAGCCAGCGGAAGCCCGGGGAACTTGAACAGGACCCAGGTCTCCGTGCTCATGGTCCGCCAGATCACTTCGTTCAGCACCGCAAGGCTCAGAAACAGCGCCATCATCCGCCGTGTCAGGATCATCCAGCCCTCATGTTTGAGCGGAATCAACCCCTCCATCACAAGTTGCAGCCAGCTTTCGCCCCGCATCAATCCCACCGCCAAGGCCCCACCGAACAGCAAATAGATCAAGGTCGGCTTCATCTTGAAAAAACGGTCGTCATTCAGCCAGACGCTCAAGCCGCCAAAGACCACGATCAGCACCGCCGTGACCATCTGCATCCGGCTCAAATGCCCGGTCAGCCACCACAGAGCGCCCATCCCGATCAGAAAGACCGGAATAAACCCGGCTGTGACCACGATAAAGCCCTCATACTCCGTGCCGCCGATGACAAAGGTCCGGTCCTTGAGCAAGAAATAGGCGACCAGAAAGCCGATCAACGGGCCGAACTCCAGCGCCATCTTGACCATCGGGTTGACCTGCCGTTTTTCCATGCCGCGTCTCTCCATCCTGTTTCCGCCTCCCTTAGGGGCTTCAGCCGCCAAGCTCAACAATCACCGCTCCGGCGGCGATCAGGGTCATCAGCGCAATCCGCCGCGGCCCAACCGTTTCCCGCAGCACCAGCCAGCCGATCACGGCGGCAAACACCGTCGAGGTTTCGCGCAGCACCGCTGCCTCACCGACCTTGTCCAGCCGGGTTGCCATCATCACCGACCCAAAGCTGCCATAGGCCACCAGCGCCCCGGCCAGCCCTCGCGTCAGCAGGGGTTTCAACGGCACACCGGCCAGCCGATGTCGCATCCGCGTCACCAGCATCATCAGCGGGAAATCCAGCGAGGCGAGGAAAAAGAACCACGCCAGAAAGGTGAACGGGTTCGCCGTGGCCCGGATGCCGTAGGCGTCATAGGTGGTGTACAGCGCCACAAACAACCCCGTTGCAAGCGCATATCCCAGCGCGGGGACCAGAGTCTCGCGCGCGGTTTCCAGAAAGATCAGGTTGTAGACCGCAAGGCCAAAGATTCCCGCCAGCAGAACGCCCAACCCCATCCACTGCACCACGGAAAACGTCTCGCCAAAGATCAGCCAGGCGCCGATGACGGCAAACAGCGGCCCGGTGCCGCGCACCACCGGATAGACCACCGTGTAGGCGCCGCGCATATAGGCCTTGGCCTGCAACACCTTGTAACCGAAATGGATCACCACCATCCCCAAGAAAAGCGGCCACATATGCGGCTCTGGCCAAGGCACCAGAAAGATCATCGGAAAGGTCAGCAGGACCAGCCAAGCGTCGATTGCCACCCGCGACACCCAAGGATCGTGCCGCCCCTTCTGCAACGCGCCGAAAACCGCGTGCAGAAAGGCCGCCAACAGCGCCAGCATCAGCGCCGCCTGATGCCCGGCCTCCGTCCCCTCGAGCGAGATCAGCCACTCGCTCATGCGGTGGCCGACCGGCGGGTGTCTGGCGTCATTCCGTGTCCAGCCCGGTCAGGGCGGCGGCAAATTCCTCGGGGTCGAAGGGCGCAAGGTCGTCAATCTGCTCACCGACGCCGATGGCGTGGATCGGCAGGCCGAACTTGTCCGCCAGCGCCACCAGCACACCGCCCCGGGCGGTTCCGTCCAGTTTGGTCATAACCAGCCCGGTGACATCGGCCAGCTTGCGGAAGGTTTCAACCTGACTAAGCGCGTTTTGCCCGGTGGTCGCATCCAGCACCAGCAAAGTGTTGTGCGGCGCATCCGGGTCTTTCTTGCGGATCACGCGGACAATCTTGGACAGTTCTTCCATCAGGTCCGCGCGGTTCTGCAACCGACCGGCGGTGTCGATCAACAAAAGGTCCGCACCTTCGGCCTGCGCCTTGGTCATGGCGTCAAAGGCCAGACTGGCCGGGTCGCTGCCCTCGGGCGCGGTCAGGACCGGCACACCGGCGCGGTCGCCCCAGACCTGCAACTGCTCGACCGCCGCGGCACGGAACGTGTCACCGGCGGCGATCACCACTTTCTTTCCGGCGGCCTTGAACTGGCTGGCCAGCTTGCCGATTGTCGTGGTCTTTCCGGATCCGTTCACGCCGACAACCAGCACGACCTGCGGCTTTTTCGAATACAGCGGCAGCGGCCGCGCCACCGGCTCCATCACGCGGGCGATTTCAGTGGCAAGCGCCTGCTTGATCTCGACCGTCGACAGCCGCTTGCCAAACCTGCCTTCGGCGATGTTGGCGGTCACCCGCAGGGCCGTGTCCACCCCCATATCCGAGGCGATCAGTAGCTCCTCAAGCTGTTCCAGCATGTCGTCGTCCAGCACCCGGCGCACCACCGGTGCGCTGTCTGGCTGTCGCCCCAGGAGACGCCCAAGAATGCCGCCTTGCGGTTTCGCGGGGTCGGCCTTTGGCGGCTCCGCGGGGACCGGGGTCGCCGCCTCGGACTTGGAGCGCGCCGGATCGGGGGGGCTTGCCGCCGCTGGCCCCGGATCTGTCGGGCGTTCGGGCGTCGGGCGCGATTGAGGCGTCGAGGCCGCTGCCTCAGCCGGGGCGTCCTCGCCCCCGTCCTGGACAATCGCATCCAGACCCTCGTCCAGTTTGGACGAGGATTTCATCAACCGGTTCTTGAGCTTGCCGAAAAAGGACATGAGGGTCGCCTGATGCTGCGGTTTCCTCCACCTAATACGCCTGAGCCTGCAATGGAAGGCAGCTTGCGGCAAAGGCTTGGCCCTGGGTCAGGCAACAGAGCAGCGACATCACCTCGCACAGAGCGGGAAGATTGACCAAATCCAGCCCAAAACTTGTCCACAGTGGCCTGTGGACAAGTTTCCATGACAAAATACGATCTAGCGCCCCGATCAGACTTCGTCGGGGAAATGCTTGATGGTCATACGGATCGGGTTCGGTGCCGCCTGCCCCAACCCGCAGATCGAGGCATCTGCCATGGCCACGCAGAGTTCCTCCAGCAAGGGCTGGTTCCACCGTTCGGCGCTCATAAGCTTGACCGCTTTTTCGCAGCCCACCCGGCACGGCGTACACTGGCCACAGCTTTCGTCCTCAAAGAACCGCAACATGTTCAGCGCGGCATCGCGGGCGCTGTCCTTGTCGGACAGCACGACAACCGCTGCCGATCCGATAAAGGTGCCGTGCGGTTGCAATGTGTCGAAATCCAACGGGATGTCATCCATGGACGCGGGCAACAGGCCGGATGAGGGTCCGCCCGGCTGATAGGCCTTGAGGGTGTGCCCTTCGGCCATGCCGCCGGCAGCCTCGATCACGTCACGGATGGTCGATCCGGCAGGCAAAAGATGCACACCCGGCTGGGCCACACGACCTGAGACAGAGTAGGACCGCAAACCCGTGCGACCGTTCTTTTCCACCCCCGACAGGATTTCGGGCCCCTCGCGGCAGATCTTGGCGACCCAGAACAGCGTCTCGATATTGTGTACCAGCGTCGGGCGATCAAACAGACCGATCTGCGCAACATAGGGCGGCCGATGGCGGGGCATGCCGCGCTTGCCCTCTATCGATTCGATCATCGCGCTTTCTTCGCCGCAGATATAGGCGCCCGCACCGCGCCTCAGGTCGATATAGCCTTTGTCGACCACACCCGCCTCTTCGATCTTGGCAATCTCGATGCGCAGGATCTCCAGCAAGGCCGGGTATTCGTCACGCATGTAGATATAACAACGATCCGCCTCGACCGCCCATGCGGCAATCAGCATTCCCTCAAGGAAAACATGCGGTTCCCGCTCAAGGTGAAAGCGGTCCTTGAAGGTTCCCGGCTCCCCCTCGTCGCCATTCACGGCCAGATATCGCGGACCCGGATTGGCGCGGACAAAGCCCCACTTGCGCCCCGACGGGAAACCCGCCCCGCCCAATCCGCGCAGGCCAGAGGACAGCACGGTTTCCTGGACAACTTCCCAGTCGCCATTGGCCCGCAGGTCCTTTAGAGACGCATAGCCACCACCTGAGGAATAGGCATCAAACCCTTGATAATCGGGGATATGTGCGTGTGTGTCCCCGGCGTCGATCGCCGCGCGCACCTTGTCCACAGTTGCGTGGTCGATGTGATTGTGGCCCAGTTCCAGCACCGGCGCGGTATCGCAGCGCCCCATGCAGGGCGCACGCACAACGCGAACCTCTGCCGGATCCATGCCCTCTTCCAGAGCGGCGCGCAATTGCTCGGCCCCCGCCAGTTCACAAGACAGCGAATCGCAGACTCGCATGGTCAGGGCGGGCGGCGGGGTCTCACCCTCCTTCACGATGTCGAAATGGGCGTAAAAACTGGCGACTTCATAGACTTCGGCCATCGACAGGCGCATTTCCTCGGCCAGGGCGCGCAGATGCGCGGCGCTCAGGTGGCCATAAGCGTCCTGGATCAGGTGCAGGAACTCGATCAGCAGGTCGCGGTTGCGCGCCCGGTCGCCCAGCAACGCCTTGACCTCTTCCCAGGCCTGATCCTCGACCTGGCGGCCCTTGGGCGTGACCCGCCCCTTGCCCTTGCCCGATTTCCAGACGCCTTTGCGTTCGTCGAGTGCCATGCGTGTCTCCCTTGCCTGCGGCGCAGCATATAACTGTTCTTCCCGCCGCAGAGACCGAAAAGCGACGCATTCCAGCATCGCCGCGCCCTGAAAAACGCCCGGTTTCGTCGCATCGGGAACGGAAAGTTCCGATATGTTAAACTCCGGACCATATGGGAGCATTCATGCAGCGGTTCATCTTGGCAACGTATGGACTAATCTTGCTTCTCGCGGCGGCAATGCTGTTCGGCGCGCCGTTCCCCGCGCTTGCCTTGGCCTATGTGACTGTGTTCGCCTGGTTCTTGGACCGTCTGTCGGCCCTCGCCGCGCCGGATCATCCAGGACAGGAGTTTCCCGCCGGGGACGGGTTAGCGGTCAGTCTGGCGCTGGCGCATTTCCCACTGTTGTTCGGCGGCGTCTGGACCCTGGCGCAGAGCGCTGCAACAAAGATGGACAAGGCGCTGATTTTCCTTGCGCTTTCCTTGTTCATTGGACAAGTGGGAAACTCCAATGCGCATGAGTTGATCCACCGCGGTTCCCGCAGCCTGCGGCGGTTGGGTGTGGCGGTCTATACTTCTATCCTTTTCGGGCATCATGCCTCTGCCCATGTGCGCGTCCACCATGTTCATGCGGCGACCCCCCGCGATCCAAATTCCGCGCGTCCCGGGGAAAGCTTTTATGCCTTCGCTCTGCGGGCTTGGGTCGGGGCCTTTCGCGCAGGGTACCGGGCCGATTCGCGGCTGCGGCGGGGCGCCGGTCTGCACCCCTATGTGGGCTATCTGCTTGGCGCGGCTGCGTCGTTGTCGTTTGCCCTGATGCTGGCGGGCCCCAAAGGAGTGGCCGCGCTGATCGCCATATCGGCCTACGCTCAGGCGCAACTGTTGTTGTCCGACTATGTCCAGCACTACGGGTTGCAGCGGTGCGAAATCACCCCCGGCAGGGTCGAGCCGGTTGGCCTGCATCATAGCTGGAACGCGCCGCATAGTTTTACCTCTTCCCTGATGCTCAACGCGCCGCGCCATTCCGATCACCATGCCCATCCCGCACAGCCCTATCCGGGGCTGGAGATTGACCGACAGACCATGCCGATCCTGCCTTATTCCCTACCCACCATGGCGGTCATCGCCCTGATCCCGCCGCTCTGGCGCCGGATCATGGACCCGCGCGCCCGCAAATGGGCCAAGGCAAGCCACCGGCCAGAGCCCGCCTACGGTTAACCATTCATGAATACCCCACTTCCGGGCGCGGGCGCATTCTGGCAATTTGTGCCGTATGAAACACATTTTCGCCCTTGCCCTGACCTGCCTGACCGCTCTGCCCGCGCTGGCGGCAGAACCGATGTCGGCCTCTGAGTTTGAACGCTATGTGACCGGAAAGACCCTGTATTTCGGCCTCAACGGAGAGGCGTACGGTGTCGAAAAGTACCTGCCCGACCGGCAGGTGACCTGGTCGTTCCTTGATGGCAAATGCAAGGAGGGCTTCTGGTACGAAGAGGCCAGCCAGATCTGCTTTGTCTATGAGGACAACCCCGACCCGCAATGCTGGAGCTTTTTCAAGGAAGGTGCCGGACTGCGCGCGGTGTTTGAAAACGACCCCGCCAGCACGGTGCTGTACGAGGCCCTGCAAGACGACAAACCCATGCTGTGCCACGGCCCCGACGTGGGTGTCTGACGGTCAGGCCAGGACGGACATGCTTTGCCGGATCTCATCGCTGAGCGCGTGGGTGATGGCGGGCTGTCCGCTGCCGACATACAGGTTGATCTTTTGCAGGCCCAGTTCCGGCAGCCCGCAGCCATCAATGGGAATCAGATAGGATGCGGAATGCCCCTCTAGCCGGGCCGTGACCGCCAGATCGGCGCTGACGGTGGCGTCGATGGTGGTTTCACTGTCCGAATCCACCGCCAGTTCCCAGTCCAGCCCGGCCGCGTCCAGCCTGCGCATCGTCTCTTCGCGAAAGCCGCAGGTGCGGGCAAAGGCAATCCGTAGCGGTCGCTGCCGCACCGCCTGCCCGTTCGGCGCCCCGAACCAGCGCATCGGCACCTCCAGCAGCGTCTCACCGCCGGCCTCGACCCCGGTTTCGGTGGTCATGATCACATCCATCTCGCCGCGGGCGAACTGCGCCTTCAGCACGCGGGTGAATGAACTGACCAACTGGATCTTGACCCGCGGATGGGTGCGCCCCATGCGCTGCAACACCAGCGGGATCGCCGGATAGACGATGTCCACGGGCACGCCAAGCCGGATTTCGCCCTCCCACCCCTTGTCGGTCAGGCGCCCATAAGCCTCATCGTTCAGCTCGACCATCTTTTGCGCGTAAGTCAGCAGCTGCGCCCCCGCCGGGGTCAGCGTCACCCCGCGCCCGGTGCGGTCCAGCAACTTCTGATCCAGCATCTCTTCCAACCGCTTGATCTGCATCGAGACCGCGGATTGCGTCAGGTTCAGAAAGCCCGCCGCCCGCGTCACCCCGCCCGACTGGGCCACCGCTGCAAATGACCGCAGCGTGGTCAGGTCCAGATTGCGCATCTATCACACCTCGTGATGGGTTTCGTCACATACATTCGCTTTCAATATCAACCACGGATCGCATAATTGATCAACGTCAAACATGTCACGACGAATACGTATCAATTTTCGTGAAGGAACCCATCATGATCCGCACCTCAGATCCGCTGTTTCCCGCTTTCCTGTTCCGTCTCGGCGGCAAAATGCGGGCTGGCCTGATCCCTTCTCGCGTTGGCCCCCCTGCAATCGCGCGCCCCGAAGCCCGGCCGTGCTGGGACGCACCGGCGCATTGGATAGAGCCAGAGCACCATTGGTGACAATAACACACATCTAATGCTGCCAAATGGACGTGAAGTTCTTGAAAATCCGCTCCGTTCCGCCAATATCTACGACAACTCCGGGCGCACGCGCGAGCGGCGTCCGAGGGAACATCAGGGATTATTCGGAGGCTTAAATGGCAGATTATCAAACGGTCCGGGCAGCTGGCGTCTCCGGCGCACGCGCTGCCCAGATTGACGAGGGGCTGCGCGCCCACATGAACAAGGTCTACGGCACCATGTCCGTGGGCACATTCATCACCTTCCTGGCCGCATGGGCCATTTCAGGTCTGGCGGTCACAACTGACCCCGCCGGTGCATCGGTCATGATCCGTGATGGCCAGTTCCTCACCGGACTGGGTGAGGCGCTGTACATGTCGCCGCTGAAATGGGTGATCATGTTTGCGCCGCTGGCGTTCATCTTCTTCGGCTTTGGTGCGGCTGTGAACCGCCTGAACGCTGCGGGTGTGCAACTGGTGTTCTACGCCTTTGCCGTGCTGATGGGCCTCTCGCTCAGCTCGATCTTTCTGGTCTACACCGGCCTGTCGATCATCCAGGTCTTTCTGACGACGTCGGTCGCTTTCGCCGGTCTGTCGCTCTGGGGCTACACCACGAAAAAGGACATCTCCGGTTGGGGATCGTTCCTGATCATGGGTGTGATCGGCCTGCTGGTCGCCTCGATCATCAACATCTTCCTTGGCAGCCCGGCGATCCAGTTCGCCGTGTCGATCCTGGGTGTGCTGATCTTCGCGGGCCTGACAGCCTATGACACGCAGAACATCAAGAACACTTATCTTCAGCATGCCGCGCATGGGGACAAGGAATGGCTGGGCAAGGCTGCCATCATGGGCGCCTTGAACCTCTACCTCGACTTCATCAACATGTTCATGTTCCTGCTACAGCTTCTCGGCAACCGCGAGTAACACATCGCAATAATCGTGCTATAGGGATAGGGCCGGTCACTTGACCGGCCCTTTTTTCGTGTTGGGCCTTGGGCGGCCATGGGAGACAACATGCCGATCATTACCGAAGATACTGTGCAGCGAAAGTCGGGCGATGGGACGCTGGGGCGCTATGAATCACTCTTGTTCAGCGATTCCGGCGGGCTGACGCAATTTGGCGCGGTGGTGGAAATCCTGTCGCCCGGGGCCAGTTCCTCGTACCCACACTGGCACGAATCAGAAGATGAGATGGTCTATGTGCTGGACGGCACCCTGACCCTGATCGAGGGCGACCACGAGGAGGTCATGTCCAGCGGGTCCGCCGCGACCTTCGTTGCCGGAACGGAAACCTCGCACAGCTTTGTCAATCGCTCGGATGCGCCGGCACGAATCCTTGTGGTCGGCACGCGCACCCCGCGCGACCGGGTGCACTATCCCGGTGAGGACCGTGTGAAACTGATCGAACGTACCAGCGATGAACACCGCTGGACGCATCTCAACGGCGCACCTGCGGACCCCCTGCCCGAATAGTCGCAAACGCAACACCTGGATGATCGCTGGTTCATCCGGTTTCCCGGCCTGCGCGTAGTGATCCCTGCTTGGGGCGCACAAGCCGAGCGCCGCCTACAACGGCGCCAACAAAGGCGCGGCTATCAGCCTGCTATGATAGCACCACACAGACGTGCCGGACCGCGCGTCCGGGGCCGTCACGACGTCAAACTGGTGTCGCCCTGCCGCCGCTGTCGGCACGTCCTCCGGCGTACCCGAAACACCCACCCGCCCGCGTCCAGAGCCTGCGCCCACGCCATCGCGGATTCAGCCCACACAAACACGCACACAAAGGGCCGCGCAGGATCACCCCTGCGCGGCCCCAAAAAACGTTCAGCCGGAATGGCTTACTTGATCTTGCCTTCTTTGTATTCCACATGCTTGCGCACAACGGGGTCGTACTTTTTGATCGACATCTTCTCGGTCATAGTCCGAGCGTTCTTCTTGGTCACATAAAAGTGGCCGGTGCCCGCAGTGGAGTTCAGGCGGATCTTGATTGTGGTCGGCTTCGCCATGGGTCGTCTCCTGCAACACGCGGGAGCCCGCGCGTGAAATCCGTATGAAGCCCGCCTTTTACCTCTTGTCTGCCCCGAGTCAACCACTTCTTGACCAAGTCCTGACAGGCGGGCGTGTCAGGCCGGGATTTGCGCGGAGGGCCTGTAAGCCGGATTCTGTTCTTGAGCCGGTTTCCCGGCCCTCAGACGACCATTCCTCTGGACCGCGCGTTGCCACGCGGCTCTAGCTGCCAACCCGGATCACCAAGGCCAAAGCGGCCCTGCACCCGAAGGTGCGTGTGATCCCTATTCGGCATTGCTCCCCGGTGGGGCTTGCCATGCGGGCGCTGTTGCCAGCCCCCCCGGTGGGCTCTTACCCCACCTTTTCACCCTGTCCCGAACGCGAACGAACGGGCGGTCTGTTTTCTGTGGCGCTTTCCGTCAGGTTGCCCTGCCCGGGCGTTACCCGGCACCGGTGCTTTGGTGAGTCCGGACTTTCCTCTCATGTCTCCACAAGCGGCCGTCCGGCCCTCCGCGCCCGTGTCCCTTAGGCAATGCCCCGCGTCAGCGCAAGAGCAAGGGCTGCGCCAGCCAGTCGCGCAAGGCGTCCGTCACCGCCTCGGGCTGTTCCAGCGTCGGCATGCGGCCCGCGTCGTCGATCACCCGCAGGTCAGCCTTTGGGATCATCTCGGCCATGAAACTGTGGCGCTTGACCGGATACAGCGTGTCCGCGGCCCCACACAGGATCAGCGTCGGCACGTTGATCCGCCGCAAGGTACCCTGCTGGTCGCGCCGCCGTTGCAGCGCGCGCGACTGGCGCACAAAGACCTCTGTGCCCAACCCGCGCGCCATGTCCAGCACCAGCGCCAGAACCTCGCGCCGATGCGGTCCGGGCGCAAGGTCGCCTTGCCGGAACGTCTCGGCCAGCACGTCTTCGAAACGCCCGGCGCGGGCGCGAATGATCTGCGGATCGCGCAGCGCGGCCACCTGCGGCGTCTCTGCCAGCGGCGTCGTGCCCATCAGCGCCAGCCGTGTCACCCGCTCGGGCGCGCGGCGATACACCTCCATGGCGACAATCCCACCCATCCCGTGCCCGACAAGCGCAAACCGGGTCGGCGCAAGATCCAGCAGGGTTGAGGCGATTTCCTCGATCCGGTCCCCTTGGGAAATCGGCGCGGTCATCACCGCCTGATCGCGCGACAGGTCGGCGATCTGCGGGCCGAACAGCCGGGCATCACACATCTGCTCTGGCAGAAAGACAACCGTCTCAGTCATGCGAGCGGAGAACCCCAGCCCCGACATCCACTTTGCCTGCCACTTTGCTTACTCCGCACACAGCTGCTATCTGGCGGCACCCTAACAGATGCGACAGCGGGCGAAAGTGGCCGCAGCGGCCGGGGACGGCGGGCGGGGCGATGTTCCGGCCATGGGCTGGATCGAGCGCCGTCTGGCGTCCCAGCAAGGCGTCAGTTGGTCTTGATCTGGTCCCAGAACACGCCCAAATGCCGTGACACGATCTGGCTATAGCGGTCGGTCTTCTTCAACTCGGCCAGCCCGGCGTTGATCCGGTACAGATGTGTCGTCCCGCGCCAATGCTTTTTCGAGATGATCACATGCAGCCCCTCGACCGACAGCGGCTTGTCCAGCGGCACCACCTGTCCGCGCAACCCCATGTCGTCGATGGTCTTGGCGCCCAGGAACACGTTGACCGTCACCGCATCCACCCGCCCCGCCATCAGCTCGCGAAAACACGCCTGCGGATCGTCTGCCTGCACCAGCGTGATCAACCCCCGGTTCAGCCACTCACGCCCCGGACGATCCAGATCATGGGTGAAATAGCCCTTGGGCCGGCACAGCACCTTGCCGATCACATCTGCGTCGGTGTCATAGACAAAGCCTGAGTCCGGTCGGGTGAACAACAACACCAGAATCTCGACCAGCGGGTCGGAGAAATGGAAATTGGCGCAGCGCTCATTGTCCGGCGTCTGGGCGCAATTCGGCTTGAGCCAGGGAAAGCCCATGTCCGCCTCTTTGCTGTCCAGAATCGGGAACAGGTGTTTGGACCAGTCGTCCTGCCAGGTGATCGAATAGGTGACCGGGCTTGGCGTCGCCTCCAGCGCGGCGTTCACCAGTTCCGTCACCATCCCCTGCCCCGGCCATTCGCGATCCGTAAAGGGCGCGTAGTTCGACCCGGTGATCAGTTTCATCTCGGCATTGTCCGGCCCCTGCCGCAGCGGAGTGGCATCGGCGCGCACCTCCCCCTCCTGGCAGGGCAGGTCCAGCACATCTCCGGGCGAGACCTGAAACACGCTCGACCGCAGCCTGTCCTCATTGGCGTAGTAGATCAGCGTCCATTTTTCGGGATCGCCATAGCGCCTTTCTGCGATGGTAAAGACGGTATCGCCCGTCTGTACTGTATACGCTTCGGGCGCGCACTGGGCAAAGCTGCCAGTCGCCCAGACCGCCGCCCAAACCGCCAGCGCGGCGGCCAGCGCCGCCGGGCCTTTCCTCCCCCCGAGGGCCATCGGTCAGAGCCCCGCCCAGATGCTGGACATGTGTTTGTCCAGCACGGTCAGATATTCGCCGCTGTCGCGCAACACCCCCAACCCCTCATCAAAGGCGGCGATCATCTCTGCCGCCCTCGGGTTCGCCTTGTGTGCCACCACATGCAGCCCCTCGATGGCCAGCGGGCGCGACAACTGCAGTTCCACGCGGCCTGACAGCCCCATATCCTTGAGCACGACACGCCCGGTGAATTCGTTCATCGCCACCGCATCGACCGACCCGTCGACCAGCCGCGCAAAGCATTCTTCGCTGCTGGGCGGTTGTTGCAGGCGCGCACCGGCCTGGATCAGATAGCTGGCGCCAAGCCCGCCGCGACCGGCGGCGTTGAACCCCAGCGGGCTGCACACCCGCAGACCGGCAAGATCCCCCTCACCCGCATAGGTCACACCGCTGCCCTTGGCGGTGAACAACACCACCAGCATCTCGAACATCGGTTCGGAATAGACGTAGTCGGTGCACAGGTCCGTAGTTGCCGCCGCGCCCTCGCAATCCGGTTTCTTCCACGGAAAGGCCAGGTCGGCCATGCCCTCTTTCAGCATCGGGTCCAGATGCACACTGCGGTCATTGACCCAATAGAACTTGTGCAGGCCCACCTTGTCGGTGGAGACAAAGGCCCGGTTCACAAGGTCGGTGATCAACCCCGAGGACATCAGCAGCCGGTTGGTAAAGGGCCGGAAATCATCCGCTGCCAGCAACCGCACATCGACCCCGCGCGCCTGCCGCGCCGTGGCCTTGATGCGGTTCTCTTGCAGCCGCTCGGCGGTGACGGGCTCTGCCGGGCTTGCGGCGACCACGGCCACCGGATTGGCCGGGTCGATCGGCGTGCCCCCCGGCAGGCCGACCGGCTTGCCCGCGATACACGGCAGCCGGTACGTCTGGCCCACCCGGATCTTGTCCGGGCTGGGGATCATCTCGCGGTTGTTGCGATAGATAACAGTCCACTGGCTGGCATCCTGATAATGCGTATCGGCAATCGCCGACAGCGAATCCCCCGGACGCACCTTGTAGTTGCCCCCACATGTCTCTGCCGAAAGCGCCATGGTTCCGGCCATGGCCACAGCCATGGACGCCGCGCACACGCGTCTGATCATTTGCCTATCCCCCAATAAACTGACGAAAAGCGTCCCCGATATTGCAGCTTCGGTCAACGCCCCCTCTAGGGAATGTAGGCTTGTCCATATCTATCAGGCACTTCGGCGGGTTTCCGCTTTCCCTGCGACCCGGCCCGGCGCCCACGAATGGATGTACCGCAGGGTTATCCACAGAATCGCGGCCGTTCAGACCGCCCGTCTGGCCAGCAACAACGTGTGGCCACGGGCCTCTGGATCTTCGGGTACAAACGCCTCAACCGGGGCACCGGCGGCTGACAGGATCTCTGCGTACTCGTCAGGCGAGAGCGAGGCGTGGTAGACACGCTCACCCGCGACAGTGCCCCAGACCTCTCCCGCGCCCGGACCAACCGTCAACAACAGACGCCCGCCCGGAGCCAGATACTCCGCAATTGTCGGCAAGGCGGCGCGCTGCGCATCCTGCGTCAGGTGAAAGAAACTGCCCCAGCCGATGATCGCGTCAAACTGCCGGTCCAGCGCCAGCGCCCGCATGTCCGCCTCGATCACCCGTGCTTGCGGCAGCCTCCGGGCATAGAGCGCCAGCATGGCGGGCGCATAGTCCACTCCGGTGACATCATAGCCCGCGTCGGACAGAAACACACCAATCGGGGCACCCGCGCCACAGCCAAGGTCTAGCACCGCCCCGCCGCTGGGCACATCCGCCAGCACGCGGTCCAGCCAGGGGCGTTCGAACAGTGAGATGTTCCGCTCAGCGGCGTAGGTCTCCGCCTGCCGCTGATAGACGTCGCGGTTGCTCATCCGGTCTGCGCCACGATCTGCGTCCAGACCGCCGCCTCGTCATACAGGGTCCATTCGCGGCGCAGCCCTCGGGGGCCGAACTCTGCATGGCTGATGCCCATGACATACAGATCCGCGCCAGAGGGCCGCCCAAACGCGCCCCAGCCCTCGTGGCGGCCCTTCAGGGACCAGCGCAACGCGGCGCGTGCGGGCATCAACGGCTCTTCCATGCCGATGCGGTGGTGGACCTCGAACCGGGCCGAGGGCATCGCAGCCCTCAGGCCCAGCCAGAACCGGTCCGCTGCTGCGACGCCATGTGCCTCGACCCCGCCGGGATAGAACAAGTGGCAAGCGCGGTCGTACTGGTCGGGGATCACCGACAGGTCGCCATCCATCACCCGCATCAGCAGGGCGGCAAACCCTTCGCCCCACTGATCGGTGTTGCCCAGCCCGGTATACGGCCCGGTCACATCCACCCGTGGCGTAAAAGGCTGGGTCTCGGGGTCCAGATCGGGCAGGTGCGCGCGCGCCCAGCCCTCTGCGGTCTGTCCCAGTTGGCGCAACACCGCGCCGGTGTCCGTCACCCGCCAGACATCGCTGATCTGGTCACGCTTGGCATAGCTGTCGACAATCTCACGGTACAGCAGCGTCCGCCCCGTGGCGGGCCCCAGCGCGCCATCCCCGGTGTGCGTCGCCTGCGTCAGGATACGCTGAGAGCCCAGCATGCCGACCCGCGCATGACCGGACCAGATCACATCCTCACCCAGCAACCGCCGGTCCGGCAGCGTGACCAGCGTCGCCATCGCGTCCTCTGCCAGGGCGCGGGCACCGAACTGGATGCCCTCGGCCCCGCGCAGGATGACCTCTGGGTGATAGTGCATCTGCGCGCGTGCCGTCAGCCCGCGCCCCTCCCAGATGTCACTGGTTGCCGCCAGCAGGAAATCGGGAAAATCGCGGGCATCGGGATCGAAACCATCCATTACAGAGCGTCCCTGTCAGGGGTCGGGACGGGGGCCGGGGTGTTGCAGTCTCTCCGGGTCAACGTACTGGAACCTCACTCTGTGGTTGTGTCCGGCGCAAGCTAGCCCTCCGCTTTGCGGGTGTCCAGCACCGCTCAAACCGGCAAGGCGATCCCGCGAAAGGGCGGAAAATCCGCATAGCGCGCGGCGCGTTGTTCAGACGTCTCGCCCGGGGCAGCCCCCACTTTCAACAGCGTGCCTTTCGGCGCGATAAAACTGTCGATCCGCCGAAGCGGCACGGGCCGCCACGCGAGGTTGAAGGCGCAGAGTTTGGGAAAGAACCAGATCTCGGAATAGTCCAGATGGTCATGCAGCCACCACGCCAGATCGCGCCAGTCGCGCCCCTGCGCATAGCGGTCCGCAAACCACGGGATCACAACAGAGGCCCCGGCGACAGGCCGGTCCGGCAGATCCCATATGTGGCATTCCAGCGGATAATCGTTGCTCGCGCAGTTCAGCTTATGCGCATTGCCAAAGGCATTCAGCCGCGCCGACCGATACCCCGACCGCACAAAGACCCGGCCAAAGGTTTCCTCCAGCGGGTCCAGCAGCGCGGTGGCAAAGGCGCGCCCGCGTTCCTGTGCCAGATCAGGATCATCCGGTATATTGCTGATTTCGTGAAAATTTCCGATCTCGGAAGACAGGAACTCGCGCATCCAGAAATGCCGCGACAGGCGCATCCGCCCCAGCGTCTCCAACGACCACATGGACTGCGGGCGTTTCATGCGGCGTCGACCAACCCGGCTGTCACGGCTTTGGCCAAGTGATCGTGAAACAAAGGCAGCAGCGACGCGCCGCTGTCCCACCCAAGTTCAACCCGCCAGCGCGCCTCGACAAGATTCCGCAGTTCGTCCGCCGCACGGTCGGGCCAGTCCCTTTCGACCTGGTCGTACATCTCTGCCCGGGTCGGGAATTGCAGGTTTTTTGCGCCCACGGATTCCGGAAAGGACGTCTTGCGGTCTTCGATCCGCGCCATCCATTCGTCCACGCGTCTTGCGATCTGGTCCGGGGTCGGTGCGCGCCCGACCTTGTCCACGGCCAATGCCACGTCGTCGGGCAATCCGTCTCTGGCCTGCCCAACGATGATTGCCAACTCATCAACGGGGACCGCACTTATCCCGCTACGCCACAAGCTGCTTTGCGCGGCTGCAGACCATTCCCGATTTTCGATCCATCGCATCCTCTTGAAAGGACGGGAAAAATCGGGATGGATCAGCAACGGCCCCGTCGACAAGGGAATCTCGATCCGTGCGTCGTCGCGGTCCATCCGCGCCAACATGTGCCGCTGGGACTCCAGCCACATATCGGCCAAACCTGCATCCAGATAACTCGGCACGGTTTTGTCCCGCACCGCCAGTTCAAGCGACTTGCGCATCGCGTCGCGGCCCCCAACGACCCGAACCTGAAAGCCTTGTTCGCGACGCGCGCGCATCTGCGGTGTTGATATGTCGCCAAGCTGCTGCCCGATGGCCAGAAATGCGACACAGGCATCGCCGATCCACACCCCGGTCGGGTCAATGGGGGTCACCACGTCATCCGGCGCAACCTTCAGCTTGCATCCCCAGACCCGCCACTCTGCAACACCCATCGCCTCCAGCGCCATGCAGGCAAACTGCAAGGCCGAGGAGAACTTGTGATGCATCCGCCCTGCATCGTCCGGAGGCACCAACCGAAGCGCCTGTTCCGCCAATGCCCGGTGCAAATCACTCATAGCCACCCCAACGGAACGCGCCGTCCGGTCCCAGTGTCGAGAACGGGTTATAGGCCACCTCCCACACATGGCCCTCGGGATCGGAGAAATAGCCGATGTGGCCGCCCCAGAACACGTCATGCGCGGGTTTCAGGATGGTCGCGCCAGCGGCCTCGGCGGCGGTCAGCACCTCTGCCACCTCTTCGCGGGTCTGCGTGTTGCAGGCCAGCGTGGCCGCCCCGGTGCCCAGATCCTCGGCCGCGCAGCCCATGTCGCGCGCCAGATCCTCCAGCGGGTACAGACCCAGCGCCTGCCCCACGAGGTCAAAGACCACAATCCCCTCCGGTGTCTCGACCCGCCGCCAGCCCAGCGCCTCGTAGAACGCCTGCGCCCGCGCCATATCACGGCATCCCAGTGTGATCAGGCTTACTCTCTGGTCCATGTTAACCTCCCTTGGGTGACAAACGTCGTGCCCAGTCCAGCATCACCTCGGCCAGCGGCGCGGACATGTCCGGCGACAGCACCGCACCGGCCACCAGATGCCGCGACGGATCATCCTGCGGCCCCAACGTCACCTCGTGCACCTCTGCCACTGCCCCCCACCGCGCCGCGACCTTGCGGCTGACCCTGTGGTCGACGATCTGATCGCCCGGATCGAAGACAAACAGTGCCGGCGTGGTCACATTCTCATGCCGCCGCCGGGTCGCCGCGCGCACAGCAGCCCCCATCGGCAGCACCGACAGGCTGGGATAGCGCGTGGTCCACAGGCGCGCATGCGCCGCACTGCGCGGCTCAAACCCGATTTCGCGCCCGGCCAACAGCGGCAGCCACCAGCGCGCGCCGGGCCATGTGATCAGCGCCGCCTTGGGATCGGCCACCCTGAAGTTGGGAGAGACCATCACGACGCCCGCAACCTCCGCCGCCATCTTTTCGTGCAGCGCCAACGTCACCAGCGTGGCCCCGGTCGAGGTGCCCATGACCACCACCCGCCGCCCCACGCGCCGCCCGATGGCCAACGCCTCTGCGACATCCTCCATCCAGCCCTCAACCGTGGCCTCTGCCATGGCCGGTCCATCGCGCCCGTGGCCCTTGAGCCGGGTAAAGACAAGGTTCGCCCCCAACCCCTGCGCCACAAGATCGGGCACGGGCCGGATCTCATCCGGGGCGGCGGAAAACCCGTGGATGTAGACCACGGCCCACTCTGTCTGTTCCTCGGACGCGTCCGCCCAAAGCACGCGTTTCTCCGCGCCCGCGCGAATGCCCGGCACCCGCGCCTCGGACGCCGCCAGCCACGCATCGACGCCACCGTCCAACTGATCCGCGTCAAAGCGCACATCCGTCTTGACCGGCTCACGCGGCGCAAACGCGGCAAAGGTGCCACCGGCAACGGCCAGCGCACCCATTCCCCACAGCAAGACGCTCATGCCTGCTCCTCTTGGTAATCCTCGATCCGGGTCCAGTCCCGCAGCAACCGCCAATCCGGCAGCACCAAGACCATCAGTTGGCCACCACCGCCGGCCGGCTGGTCATGGGATCGGTCGATCCCCACGTCCAGCAAATGCGCCCGCAACAGCGCCCCGATCCCGCCATGCGCCACCACCGCAATGTCACCCGATGGGGCCTCCGCCACCACGCGGCGCAGCGTCATGACCACCCGCGCCTGCGCGTCGATGGCCCGCTCCCAGCCGCGCTGGCTGTCACGCGGGTTGGCAAAAAAGGCATCGGCCAGGACCTCGAACTCTGCGGGTGGCAGATACCCGGTCGCGGAGCGATCATTCTCATGCAATGACGCCACCCGCCGGGCCACCAGCCCCTGCGCCTCGGCCAGAATGTCCGCACCGTCCATCGCCTTGCGTTCCTGACTGGAAAAGACGCTGCCCAGCGACGGGCAGGCACGCGCAAAGGCCCGGTGCCGCGCGGTGCCGCGCGCCGACAACCGCCAGTCCGGCACCGGCACAACCGGGTCCATGATCACGTCCGCATGGGTGAGGAAAAAAAGCCGCCTCACCCCAGCACCTCGGTCAGTGCCGCCTCGATCTGCGCAAGGCACTCTGGCGTCGAAAACCGGTGATCTGCCCCCTTGACCAGGGACAGGCGCACATCCGACCCATCAATGTGATCCAGCAACCGCAAAGCCGTCTCACGCGTGACCGCCTCATCCTCGGTGCCCTGCAACAATCGGACCGGCCAGCCCATCACCAATGGACTGCGCAGAACCAACTGCGCGCGCCCGTCCTCGATCAGCTTGCGGGTTAGGACATAAGGATCTTCATAAGCCGATGGCCGCAGCAACTGGCCTTCTTCCATGACCTGCCGCCGTTCTGCCTCTGTGAACCCCGCCCAGAACCCGTCTTCGGTGAAATCCGGCGCGGCGGCGATACCGACAAACCCCGCGATCTGCGGCAGCCGTCGGGCCAGGATCGCGGCGATCCAACCGCCCATGGAGGACCCGACCAGCACCACCGGACCCGGCGCGGCATGTGCAATCACCGCCTCGGCGTCCGCCACCCAGTCGCCGATACAGCCCTCTTCGAACACGCCGTCCGACTGCCCGTGCCCGGCATAATCCAACCGCAGAAAGGCACGACCCTGTGAATTGGCCCAGGCCTCCAGATGGACCGCCTTGGTGCCGCCCATGTCGGACCGATACCCGGACAGGAACACCACACAAGGCCCCGCACCGTCAGTCTTGGCATAGGCCAGCCGCATTCCGCGCGGCCCTTGAACATAGGCAATCCCTGCCATGACATCCCCCCTTTATGTTGCCCGGACCATAGCGCCATCCCGGCAGGGACGAAAACGTCTTTCCGGCGTCTCCTTTGTCCCAATCCCCCTTGGACAATAAGGCAGACACCTGACAGCTGTGGGGTCGCGTCGGATCCGGTCCGGGAAACAAGGCCCGCCCCAAGGCCCGGGTCGCAGGCATAACACCTCACGCCCTCTTGCAATCCCCCGCTGAATCATCGGACCCTGCATGGCCCGCCCCTTCCCCGATCGGCGATGTCAGTCCGACATCCCCGGAAAGGGAACCAATCCGCCGAGCCCCCGCGCGGCGGCCAATAGTCCACAAGGCGCGTCTTTCCGTCGTCATGGATCGACCTGCGTGTAAACCGGGCCAGCGCGCCCTTCCCGTCCCAACAGGAGCACAATATGCCCGATTTCGCGATCTATCCCAGCCTCAAGGGCAAGACAGTCTTCATCACCGGCGGCGCCTCTGGCATCGGCGAGCAAATGGTGCGCGCCTTTGCAGCCCAGGGCGCGCGCACCGGTTTCGTGGATTTCAACCGCGAGGCCGGAGAGGCACTTGCCGCCGACACCGACGGCGAGGTGGCCTTTGAATACTGCGACCTGCGCGACATCGACAATCTGCAATCCGCCTTTGCCGCGTTAGCGGAAAAACTTGGCCCCGCGACCGTTCTGGTCAACAACGCCGCCCGCGACGACCGGCACAACTGGCAGGACGTCACCCCCGACTACTGGGACGAACGCATGGCGACCAATATCCGCCACATGTTCTTTGCCATCCAGACGGTGGCACCGGGCATGATCGCGGCGGGCGGCGGGTCGATCATCAACATGGGGTCCAACAGCTGGTGGGAGGCGGGCGGCGGCATGCCCGCCTACACCACCGCCAAATCCGCCGTGCACGGGCTGACCCGCACCATGGCCCGCGATCTGGGCGACCACAGCATCCGCGTCAACGCGGTTGTGCCGGGCTGGATCATGACAGAGCGGCAAAAGGATCTCTGGGTCACGCCCGAGGCAATCGACAAACACCGCCAGCGCCAGTGCCTGCCCGACCTGATCGAACCGGTCTACCTGGCCCGCATGGTACTGTTCCTCGCCTCTGATGACAGCGCCATGTGCACCGCCAGCAACTTCATGGTCGAGGCCGGTTCCATCTGATTGCCAAGCGGTTGACGAGGATCAAGGCGGCGAGCGGGCGTCTGGGATCAATTGCCGACATCAGAGTCACCGCAACGGAGCACGGAAAATGACCCCCTCGACCGCCGAGACCCCCGAAGACCACGTCACTGTCATCAAGGTCCCTGAGGCCGTCGGCGTCTTTGACAGTTTCGATGCCCTGCAAAAGGCCTTCTACGATCTGCGCATGGTGGGGTTCAGCCGCTATGACATCAGTCTTCTGGGGGCCGAGGAAACGCTGAAGGAAAAGTTGGGCAAAGGCTATTGGACCGCGGCCGAGCTGGAGGACGATCCCCACGCCCCGCGCGCGGCCTTTGTGTCGGAAGAGGCCATGGGCGAGTTCGAAGGCGCCGTTGCGGGCGGGTTCTTTTTCCTCGGGTCCTACATCGCGATGGCGGCGTTGCTGACCCCGGCCAGCACTGTGGCGGCCTCGATTGCGGCCATCGCCATCGGTGGTACTCCCTCGGCGGTGATCGGCGGACTGCTGGCGCGGCGCGCGGAACAACATCACCGTGACTACTATGCCAAGCAGGTCGAACACGGCGGCATCCTGCTGTGGGTCCGCGTTGCAGACGAGGAAAAACAAAGGCTGGCCGTGGAAATCCTCAAGGGCCATTCGGGACGCGACGTACACGCTCACGACTGGAGCCTGTGACGTATCGGGGCGGCCTTGTGCCGCCCCGAAAACTTACTCTGCCGCCATCTGGGCAGTGGGAGTCGATTGCGAAATCGCCATCTCTTCCTCGGTCATGCCCTCGGCCACGCCGTCGAACAACGGAGTCGACAGATACCGTTCCCCGGTGTCGGGCAGCATCGCCAGCAGCACCGATCCCTCCGGAGCACGCTGCGCCACCTCCATTGCAACGGCAAGGCTGGCCCCGCCAGAAATGCCGGTAAAGATCCCTTCTTCGGCCGCCAGCCGCCGTGACCAGGCAATACTGTCAGGGCCACCGACAGGCAAAAGTTCATCGTAGTACCCGTTGTCGATGCTTTCCTGCAGCACATGGGGGATAAAATCCGGCGTCCAGCCCTGGATCGGATGCGGCTTGAAGTTCGGATGACCCTCAGTCGGCTGGTGCTCCGCGTTGCGGGTGTTCACATAGTCCGATCCGACAATCTGCGCATCGCTGGGCTCACTGAGGATGATCCTGGTGTCCGGACGCAGCTTGCGCAGCACCCGCGCCACGCCCGTGACCGTGCCGCCGGTGCCGTAGCCGGTCACAAAGTAATCCAGCCTTTCGCCCTCGAAATCGGCCAGAATTTCGCGCGCTGTGGTGTTTTCGTGAATATCGGCATTGGCGGCGGTTTCAAACTGGCTGGCCAGAAACCAGCCGTTTGTCTCGGCCAGTTCCTTGGCCTTGGAATACATGCCAAAGCCTTTCAGCTCCTTGGGCGTCAGCACCACCTTGGCCCCCAGAAAGCGCATCAGGCACCGCCGCTCGACAGAGAAACTCTCGGCCATGATCACCACCAGCGGATATCCCTTGGCGGCGCAGACCATCGCCAGCCCGATGCCGGTGTTGCCGGACGTTGCCTCGACCACCGTCTGACCGGGCTTCAGGCTGCCGTCGCGTTCCGCCGCCTCGATGATACTGACCGCCAGCCGGTCCTTGACCGATCCGGCGGGATTGAACGCCTCGAACTTGACGTAGACCGTCACATGTTCGGGCGCGATCCGATTGAGGCGGATCGCGGGCGTGTCGCCGATAGTGTCTAGCACGCTGTCGTAGCGCCGACCGCGCCCCTGTGTCGTCCGTTGGGTCATTGTGGTCTCCTCGCTGCTGCGCCGCGCGCAGGGCTGCGCACCGGACGTCCAGTTCAGCGACAGCCTACCACAAAAGCGATTGTGCGGTCTGATGAGATTGAAAAAGACCAGACCGCCAGCGGCAGGCGGGTGGTCAACCCGCCTCTACAATCTCTGGTCAGTTGACCTGCGTCAGCAGTTCCCGCCCCTCAAGAAAGGCCGCCACATTGGCCAGTTGCAGTTCCGCCATGGCGGTGCGCGTCTCGACCGTGCCCGACCCCTGATGCGGTTGCAGAACCACGTTCCCCAGCTTGAGAAAGCGTGGATCGACGTTCGGTTCATTCTCGAAGACGTCCAGCGCCGCCCCCGCGATGGCCCCCGTTTCCAGCGCATCCAAAAGCGCGCCCTCATCAATGGTCGACCCGCGCGAGATATTGACCACCACGCCGCGCGGCCCCAGCGCGGCAATCGCCTCACGGCTGACATGGCCCTTGGTGTCCTCCCCGCCGACCAGCGCGACGACTAGAAAATCCACCGCCTGCGCAAGGGACACCACATCGCCGTGATAGGTCCATCCCGGCGTCTCTTTTTCTGAGCGCGAGGTATAGTGAATCTCACATTTGAACGCCGCCAGCCGGTCGGCGATCTCACGCCCGATGCGGCCAAGACCGACAATGCCCACTGTCGAGCCTGAAACCTTGCGGTTCAGGGGGATTTCCCCCTCTGTCGCCCAGCGGCCAGAGGCGACATGCGCATGGCCCCGGATCATCGTCCGCGCCTGCGCGATCATCAGCGCCACGGCCAGATCGGCCACGTCATCGGACAACACGTCCGGCGTGTTTGTCACAGCAATGCCGCGCGCGCTGGCGGCGTTGACGTCAATGGCGTCGTACCCCACGCCGTAGTTGGCGATCAGACCCAATTGCGGGAACAGGTCCATCGCCTCGGCCCCAAGGGCCGTGTGCCCCTTGAAGGCCACCGCGCGGATGCTGGCGCGCAGGCCCGCGTCCAGCGCCGCCATATCCGCAGGCCCGTCCACATAGACGGCCGGGAAGGCGGTGCTCAGCCGGTCACGATCAACGTCAGTAAAGCTTTTGCCGCAGATCAGCAGATGCGTATCGCTCATGGGTTGGCCTTTCGTCACAGAAGTTTGCGGATGCGCGACAGCGCCTCCAGAATGTTGTCGGTCGAATTGGCGTAGGAAAACCGCAGATAGCCCTCGCCCCATGCGCCAAAGGAGGTGCCGGCAACCGTCGCCACACCCGCCTCATCCAGAAAGCGCGTTTCGGCCTGTTTCGACGTCATGCCGGTGCCCTCGATATTCGGGAACGCGTAAAACGCCCCCGCCGCATCGGCACAGCGCACACCCGGCAGCGCGTTGAGTTCACGCACGATCACCTGACGACGTTCGTCAAAGGCGGCAACCATGTCGCGCACCGCGTCCTGCGGGCCCTCCAGCGCCGCGATCCCGGCGTATTGCGTCGCCGCGTTGACGCAGGAGTGGTCATTGATGCACAGCCGCGTGGCGTGATCCACCAACGCGTCCGGCCAGACCGCATAGCCCAGCCGCCAGCCGGTCATGGCATAGGTCTTGGACCAGCCGTCCAGCATGATCAGCCGATCACGGATTTCCGGGTAGTTCAGGAGTGAGGTGTGTTCGCGCCCGCCATACAGCATGTTGGAATAGATCTCATCCGACATCAGCGCGACCTGGGGGTGATCCGCCAGCCCGGCGACCAGCTTGTCGATCTCGGCCTTCGGGGTCACGCCGCCGGTGGGGTTGGCGGGCGAGTTGATGATGATCAGCCGCGTCCGGTCGGTGATCTGGCCCAGCACCTCTTCGGCGTTGAAGGCGAACTCGTTTTCCTCTTTCAGCGCAATCGGCACCGGGGTCGCGCCCGAATACTTGATGACGGATTCGTAGATCGGAAAGCCGGGGTTGGGATACATGATTTCTGCCCCCGGTTCCCCGAACATCAGCACGGCAAAGAACATGGTCGGCTTGCCGCCGGGAACCACCACCACGTTGTCGGGGTTCACCTCGGCGCCATGCCTGCGGTGCAGGTCGGCGGCCACTGCTTGCCGCAGCGCGGGAATGCCATTGGCGGGCGTATAGCCATGATGTCCGTCGCGCAGCGCCTTTATCCCGGCCTCGACGATGTGGGCGGGCGTGGCGAAATCTGGCTGGCCAATGCCCAAGTTGATAATGTCCCGGCCTTCAGCCGCCAGCTTTCCGGCGCGCGCCAGAACGACAAAGGCGGATTCAGTGCCCAGCCGCGACAGTCCAGCGGCGAGTTTCAGTTCGGTCATGGTCCCTCCCCGGCCCGCTCGGGCCCCGTTTGCGATTTTGGTATACCAGAATGCAGGCAAGGAAAAGCGACAAAGCCCCCGCAACGCACCCCGCCCCGAGATTGACTCGCTCCTCAAATATTGTTTACTTGGAAACCAAATTTCCGGCGCATCCGGCGACCGACCAGCAGGAGCATCCCGCGATGACAGCGCAACCGCAGACCATGGGCGATGGCCTGATCACCTATACGCTTGACGGTGACGTGGCCCTCATCGGCCTCAACCGCCCGGACAAACGCAACGCCCTTTCGGATCGTTTTGTGATCGCCCTCGGTCAGGCCGTCGCCCGCGCCACGGCAGAGGCGCGCGCCGCCGTCCTGCATGGGCATGGCAAACACTTCTGCGCCGGGCTGGACCTTGCCGAACACTCGGAAAAACCGTTGTTCGAAGCGGTCAAAGGCTCGCGCCTCTGGCACCGCACCTTTGAGACCATCGAGATGGGAGAGATCCCATTTGTCTGCGCCATCACCGGGGCGGCGGTGGGTGGCGGGTTTGAACTGGCCGCCAGCAGCCATATCCGCGTCGCAGAGGACAGCGCCTTTTTCGCCCTGCCCGAAGGCACGCGCGGCATCTTTGTCGGCGGCGGCGGATCGGTCCGCATCGCACGGCTGATCGGGCCCGCGCGGATGGGGGACATGATGCTGACAGGCCGGTCAGTGTCTGCCACCGATATGGAACGCTGGGGCGGCGTGTCCTATGTCGTTCCCAAGGGCACCGCGCTGGAGCGCGCCACGGAAATCGCCCACCGCATGGCCCAAAACGCCCAATTCACCAATTACGCCATCCTCAACGCCCTGCCCCGCATCGCCGACATGTCCGCCGACAGCGGGTTGTTCACAGAGGCGATGGTGGCCTCGTTGGCCACCATGACGCCCGAGGCCAAACAACGCCTGAAGGACTTTCTGGAAAAACGCGTCGACAAGGTCCAGGCACCCGACGCGCACTGAGGGCATAGCCCCGGGAGGAGACACCATGCTGAATGCCGACGACCTGATCGCGATTGATTTCCACACCCACGCCGAGGAACCCTGCTGCGGTCCACGCGACGACGGCTATGACGATTTTCAGGCGGGGATGGCGAAATACTTCAAAAATCCCGCTGGCGCGTCCGGCATGTTGCCATCCGTCCAGCAAACCGCCGAATATTTCCGCGAACGCAAAATCGGCGCGGTGATCTTTCCGGTCGACGCCGAACGCGAAACCGGGTTCCGCCGCTACTCGAACGAGGAAGTGGCAGGGATCGCCGCCGAAAACGACGACATCCTGATCCCCTTCGCCAGCATTGACCCGGCCAAAGGCAAGGCCGGCGCCCGAGAGGCCCGCCGCCTGATCCGCGACTTCGGCGTCAAGGGGTTCAAGTTCCACCCCACCATGCAGGGCTTCTACCCCAATGAACGCTGGGCCTACCCCCTGTATGAGGCCATCGCCGAAGAAGGCGCCATCATGCTGTTCCACACCGGCCAGACCGGCGTCGGATCGGGCATGCACGGCGGCATGGGCATGCGGCTGAAATACTCCAACCCGGTGCATGTGGACGACGTTGCCGTCGATTTCCCCGACACCCCCATCGTGCTGGCCCACCCCTCGTTCCCCTGGACCGAAGAGGGACTGATGGTCGCCCAGCACAAACCCAACGTCTACATCGACATGTCCGGCTGGTCGCCGAAATACTTCCCGCCCCTCTTCGTGCAATACGCCAACACCATCCTGCGCAAGAAGATGCTGTTCGGCTCCGACTGGCCCGCCATCACCCCCGACCGCTGGCTCAAGGACTTCGAGGCGCTCGACATCCGCGAAGAGGTCCGCCCCCTGATCCTCAAGGACAACGCCCGCCGCCTGCTCAAGATCTGACGCACCGCCCCAACTGCGCCGCCCCCTTATTTCTTCTGTCCAAAAATATCCCGGGGGGCTCCAAAGGAGCGGGGGCAGCGCCCCCTCCTGCCCCCACCACACGTGCCCAAGACCGACACCCGGCAGACCGCACCCCACAGCCCCAACTTCAAAAGGCCCTCCCATGCCCCCACCCCACATCCTCATCGCCGGTGGCGGCATCGGCGGTCTGGTAACCGCGCTGACGCTGCACCAGATCGGCCTGTCCTGCACCATCCTCGAATCCGTTCGTGACCCCAAACCGCTGGGCGTCGGCATCAACCTGCAACCCAACGCGGTGCGCGAACTGTTCGACCTGGGCATCGGCGCGGACCTGCTCGACGCGGTTGGCCTGCCCGCCCGCGAATGGGCGCTGGTCGGCTTGAACGGGGCCGAAATCCACGCCGAACCGCGCGGGCTGGAGGCGGGCTATCACTGGCCGCAATACGCCGTGCACCGGGGCCGCTTTCACATGATGCTCTACCAGACAGTGCTGGACCGGCTTGGGCCGGACGCCATCCGCACCGGCTGTCGGGTCACCGGCCATGACCAGACCGCCGACGGCGTGACCGTTCACCTCCAGACCGCCAGTGGCCCGACAACCGAAACCGCCGCCCTGCTGATCGGGGCCGAGGGCATCCATTCGCCCACCCGCGCGCAGATGTATCCTGACCAGCCGCCCATCCACTGGGGTGGCGCGCTGATGTGGCGTGGCACCACGCGCGCCAAACCCATCCGCACCGGGTCCAGCTTTGTCGGGCTTGGCACGTCGCGCCATCGCATGGTGATCTACCCGATCTCGCGCCCCGATGCCGACGGTCTGGCCGAGATCAACTGGATCGCCGAACGCACGCTGGACGCGGGCGAGGACTGGTCGCAGGCCGGGTGGTTCAACGAGGTGCCGATCGACAGCTTTGCGCATCACTTCGACCCGTTCCGCTATGACTGGCTGGACGTGCCCGCGCTGATCCGGGGCGCGGCCCGCGCGTTCGAGAACCCGATGATCGACCGTGACCCGATCCCGACATGGGTGCAGAGCCGCGTCGCCCTTCTGGGCGATGCGGCGCACGCGATGTATCCCACCGGATCGAACGGGGCCAGTCAGGCGGTTGTCGATGCCCGCACGCTGGGGGCCTGTCTTGTGGCGCATGGTGTCGGACAGGCCGCGCTAAAGGCTTATGACGACAGGCTGTGCGGGCCAGTTTCCAAACTGGTGCTGCGCAACCGCGGCGCTGGCCCCTTTGGCCTGCTCGATATCGTCGATGACCGCTGCGGCGGTCATTTCGACGATATCGACGCCGTGCTGCCCCCCGCCGAACGCGCCGCCTTTCTGGCCGACTACAAATCCGCCGCAGGTTTTGCCGTCGAGGCACTGAACGCCGCCCCACCAACGCTCGGGAAGGGCGCAAGGACAATCGACTGGCAAACAGAATTTTGATGGCTTTCCATCACACCTCCTGAAACTCTCCCTCATGAATGACGGAAACCTGTCCACCCCATAGACCCTTTCTCGACGGACGCAGAGCGCCCGGTTAGCGGTAACACGCCAGCACCGGAACGGGAGGAGGCGGCAGACAAACTCTGCTGACAAGTCCCAGGTGCATTGCTAGGCTTGCCCCCGGAACACGGTCCGGGACAGGGCCGATCCGTCAAGATAAGCCTGGGAACCCGGGCATTCTGTCCAATGGAGGAGACATCAATGAAAAGAATTCTGCTGGCCACTGCGGCCCTCGCAGTCATGGCATCCGCCGCCGCCGCCGAGCGTTACGTCCTGATCACCCATACCCAGGGCACCGATCCGTTCTGGCCGGTGGTCGAAAAAGGCGCAAAGGACGCGGCCGCTGCCATCGGCGCGGATCTTGAGTACAATTTTGACCCCTCTGGCGACATGTCCGGCATGGCCAAGCTGATCGAAGCGGCCGCCGCAACCGAGCCCGATGGCATCATCGTGTCGCTGCCCGACGCCGACGCGCTCGGCGGCGCAATCCGTGACGCGGTCGATTCCGGCATCCCGGTCATCACCATCAATTCCGGGCTTGAGTTCTCCAAGGATGTCGGCGCCCTGATGCATGTGGGCCAGCCGGAATACGACGCGGGCAAGGCGGCGGGTGAGCGCGCCAAGGCCGAAGGCGTGACCAACGGTCTGTGCCTCAACCAGGAGGCCTACAACACCGCACTTGTTGATCGCTGCACTGGCTATTTCGACGCCTTCGGTGCCGAACTGAACCAGATCGACGTGTCGAATGACGTCACCCAGATCAAGACCCGCACTGCCGCCGCCCTTCAGGCGGACGAGTCCATTGACGGCCTTCTGGCTGCCGGTCCCCACGTCTGCGAAGCGGCCTGGGCCGCCATCGAAGAAGTGGGTGCCGACATTCATCTTGCCTGCTTTGACCTGTCACCGGGCGTGATGGATCTGATCGAGGCGGGCCATGTGTCCTACACCATCGACCAGCAACAGCGCCTTCAGGGCTATATGCCGGTCATCGTCCTGCACCTCTACAACACCAATGCAGGGATGCTGCCGGGCTCGAATGTGCCCTCCGGTCCCGGTTTTGTCGACGCCACCAACGCGGGTGACGTCAAGTCTCAGGCGGGCGTGAACCGCTGATCGCGGCCACCCACCGGACCATTTTGGGGGACAGACGGCAACGGCTGTCCCCTTTTTTGATACATCCAAACAGTATTGGGGGGTCTCATGTCTGACCGCAGTGAAGCGGACCGACTGGCTCAGGAATCCGCTCTGGCGCGCCTTGTGCGCCGCCCGGAGGCCGGTGCCTTTATCGTCATGATCGTCGTCGTGACGATGATCACCTTCGCCTCGGACTTCAAGGCGTTCAACGCGCTGGGTCTGAAAAACAATCTGGCCATCATCGCCCAATTCGGCATCATCGCCACCGGCGCGGCGCTGCTGATGATCGGCGGCGAATTTGACCTCTCCATCGGCTCGATGATCGGCTTTGCGGGCATGTCCATGGCCATGATGCTGAAATGGGGCCTGCCCTTTGGGCTGGGTGAGGCGACGCCGTTTCTTGCCTTTGCCATCACGCTGGCCATGACCCTCTCGCTGGGTTGGCTGATCGGCACCATCGTGGTGCGCTCTGGCCTGTCCAGCTTTATCGTCAGCCTTGCCTTCCTGTTCTTCCTGCGCGGCACCACAGAGGTGTCGTTTCGCCTGATCAACCAGTCGACGCAGATCTCCGGCCTGCCCGACTTCAAGGAACAAAGCTGGGTCGCCTGGGCCTTTGGCGGCGAGATGTTCGGCTGGGTCTATGACGCGTGGTTTGCGCTGGGTGGCAATATCAACCGCCGGGGCGAACAATGGGTCGACGGGTTCGACGCGCGCGTATTGTGGTGGCTGATCATCGCGGGCGTGGCCTATTTCGTGTTGTCCCGCACCCAATTGGGCAACTGGATCTACGCCACCGGCGACAACAAGGACAGCGCCCGCGCCAATGGCGTGCCGGTGAACCGGGTCAAGACTAGCCTGTTCATGTTCACCGCTTTTTGCGCGACCATCTTTGCCGCCTGCCAGGTGTTCGACACCAACACCGCCGATGCGGCCAAGGGCAACCTGATGGAGCTGAACGCCATCGCGATCGCCGTTGTGGGCGGCACGCTGATGACCGGCGGCTTTGGCTCTGTGATCGGGGTGGCCTTTGGGGCGGTGACCTTTGGCCTTGTGGCCAACGCGGTGTTCTACATCCCGTGGCTCGACGGGTCGTTCTACCGCGTCTTTGTGGGGGTTGTCCTGCTGGCCGCCGTCTTTGCCAACGAACGCATCCGCAAACGCATCACAGGGGGTATCTGAGATGACAGACCCATATCTGCGCGTCGAAAACGTGGTCAAGAAATTCGGCCCCTTCATCGCGCTCAACGGCGTCAACCTCGAGGTTTATCCGGGGGAGGTTCACGCCCTTCTGGGCGACAACGGAGCCGGGAAATCGACCTTGATCAAGACACTGGCCGGCGTCCACCGCCCCACCTCGGGGCAGTTGTACATCGAGGGCAAGCCGGTGGATTTCCGCAATCCCCGCGATGCTTCGGACGCCGGGATCGGCACCGTCTATCAGGATCTTGCCGTCAACCAGTTGATGAGCGTCACGCGCAACTTCTTCATGGGGCGGGAACTCAAGGGGCCGCTGGGCACGCTGAAAATGGACGTGATGGACAAGATCGCCCATGACGAGATGCTCAAGATCGGCATCGACTTTTCCGACCCGACGCAGGCGGTGGGCACCATGTCCGGTGGTCAGCGCCAGACCCTGGCCATCGCGCGGGCCATCTATTTCGGCGCCAAGGTGCTGATCCTGGATGAACCGACCTCGGCGCTGGGACAAAAGCAGCAGATGGAGGTGCTCAAGACCGTCAAACGCGTGCGCAAGCGCGGCGACATCGCCATCATCTTCATCACCCACAACGAGATCCACTCACAGCTGGTGGCGGACCGCTACACCTTCCTCGCCCTGGGACAGGTGATCGGCGCGGGCAAGGCGGGGGAGCTCAGCCACGATGAAATCCGCCGCCTGATGGCCGGCGGGGCCGAGATGAAGGATCTCGAAGGCGAGTTGGCAGCAATCTGACCCCCCTGCCCGCGATCTCACAGACCCGCCCCCGATCTTTGGGGCGGGTCTTGTCACCGGCACCCCGGGCAGTTGATTTGATGTCGACAGCCGCCTAGGCTGAACCAGCTACTTTCCCAACAGCTTGGCCTGATCTGCATGACGTCGCTCATCCCGCTTGGACATGACCTCTGGACCGTCGTCGGTGCCCCCGTCCGCGGCGCGGGCGGCTTTGATTTCCCGACCCGCATGTGCCTTGCGCGCCTGACCGACGGCAGCCTCTGGGTGCATTCCCCGATCGCGCTCGACGCGCACCTCAAGGCCGAAATCTCCCGCCTTGGCCCGGTCCGGCACCTTGTCGCGCCCAACGATCTGCACCACAGGTTCCTCTCTGTCTGGGCCGCGACCTATCCTGAGGCCATTGTTCATGCCGCCCCCGGCGTGGCGCAGAAAAGCCCCGGCGTCGTGGTCAATGACGTCCTGGGATTAGAGCCGCCCGCGATCTGGGCGGATCTGTTTGCGCAAGTGATCTTTGACGGCAACATGATCACCACAGAGGTGGTGTTTTTCCATCACCCCAGTGGGACGCTGATTTTCACCGACCTGCTGCAACAAATGCCGTCGGGATGGTACAAGGGCTGGCGCGCCACGGTGGCCCGCGCCGACCTGATGACCGGCGATTACCCCTCGGTGCCGCGCAAGTTCCGCATCGCCTTTCGTAACCGCCGCGCCATGCGCGCCGCAATCACCCAGGTGCGCCGCCTTCCGGTGCAACAGATTGTCATGGCGCATGGCCCAGTTGTCGAACTCAACGCCGCAAAGGTGCTGGACCATGCCTTCGCCTGGGCACGTTGACAGAGGCACCGCACGGTGCTCACACACTTCGTCAAGGATCAACAGGCATACCCACCCCCGGTACCACTGAAAACCGGATCATGACCCCGCTCGGGGGCCCTTTGATCTGCGCAGACCACGGGGGCGACGCCCCTTCGGGCCGGGTTTGACACCCCGGATCGACGATCCGTTCGGCGGCCGCCGTTTTCAGACTTTCCAAACACACCAGCCTCCCCGCCCGGTTCCGCACCGCTGGTGGGCAAAAGCGCTGCGCCCAAGCTTCTTCTGGCCAAAAATATCCCGGGGGAGTCGACCGCAGGGAGACGGGGGCAGCGCCCCCTTCCTCTCCTCAACAGGAGACGAGAGCATGCTGAAAGTATACCTCGGGCATGACGCGCGCCCATGCCTCTGGCCTGACGCCCGCCACGCCTCCGGCGAGACGTTCCCCTGCCCCGCCCGCCTTCACAGACCGACCGCCACAAAGGCGCGGGCCAGCTTGTCCACCAGTTCCTGCGCCTGATCCTCGGTCAGGATAAACGGCGGTGCCAGCAGCACATGCGCGCCGTCCTTGCCGTCGATGGTGCCGCCGCCGGGGTAACAGATCAAACCCTCGGCAAAGGCCGCGGCCTTGATCTGGGCGTGGATCTTGCGGCCCGCGTCAATCGGCGCCTTGGTATCGCGGTCCTGCACCAGCTCCAGCCCAAGGAACAACCCGCGCCCGCGAATATCGCCGATATGTGGGTGCTGACCAAAACGGTCCTCCAGCAACCCGCGCACCACTGCGCCCATGGGGGCGACCCGCCCTACCAGATCGTCGTTGACCAGCCGGTCCAGAACTGCACCCGCCGCCGCACAGGCCACCGGATGGCCGACATAGGTGTGGCCGTGCTGGAAAAACCCGCTGCCCTGCGCGATCACCTCATGCATCGCCTCGGTGCACAGCATCGCGCCAATCGGCTGATAGCCCGCGCCCAACCCTTTGGCGACACACAGGATATCCGGCGCAACCCCGTCCTGTTCGCAGGCAAACAGCGTGCCGGTCCGACCCATGCCGCACATCACCTCGTCGAGGATCATCAGGATGCCGTGGCGGTCACAGATCTCGCGGATACGGCGGAAATAGCCCACCACCGGCGGCACCGCACCCAGCGTTGCGCCGACCACCGGCTCCGCCACAAAGGCCATGATTTTTTCCGGCCCGACGCGGGTGATCTCCGCTTCGATCTCGGCAATCAGCCGGTCGCAATAGTCAGCCTCGCTCTCACCCTCGTCCTGCCCGCGATAGGCATAGCAGGGCGAAACGTGGCTGACCTCCATCAACAGCGGCGCAAACGGCGCGCGTCGCCAGGCGTTGCCGCCGGTGGCCAGCGCGCCCAGCGTGTTGCCGTGATAGCTCTGCCGCCGCGCGATGATGCGGGCGCGGCCGGTGTCGCCGCGTTCCAGATGGTACTGGCGGGCCAGTTTCAGCGCCGCCTCCATCGCCTCGGACCCGCCAGAGACCAGATAGGCGCGGTTCAGCGCGCCGGGTGCCAGATCGGTCAGCCGCGCCGCCAGCGTCTCTGCGGGTTCAGAGGTGAAAAACCCGGTGTGGGCAAAAGCGACCTCGCCCAACTGTCGCTGAATGGCTTGCGTCACATGGGCGTCGCCGTGGCCCAGACAGGACACCGCCGCGCCGCCCGACCCGTCCAGATAGGCCTTGCCGGTGGTGTCGTACAGATACGCGCCCTCGCCCCGGGCGACCGTGGGCGGAACATGGGTGCTGCTGCGGTGAAAGACATGGGTCATGCGGGTGAATACCTTGCCGATTTTGGGGCCTGTTGAGTGGAGGTGCGCGCCGCCAGCGCTGCCCGGAGCCGGGCGATCCTATCCGCTGTACTGCCGTGTTGCGCCACCTTGACCCAAACGGCCCCGGCGCGGGCCTCTGGGGTAATCTCATCGACTGTCAGGGGCAACAATGCATGGTCGAACTTGTCCCGACGCGCCCGGTTCGGAGCAACCATGAGACAGGGCCACAAAGGCATGGATAGCGGGGGGAACCCCATGGCGGTGCTGCTTTTCTCGACGCTGCGCTGACCTTGCGGCAACGGCAACTGAAACACATGTTTCCCAAGTTGACAAGAAATAAAACATATGAAACACCTTGAAACACTTGAATTTCCTTGGGGGGACAATGTCGGTTGAGCGTCTGGAGTCACGCATTGCCCGCCGCTATGGTGGGCTCAGCCACAAGCTGCGAGAGGCGGCCGACTACGTCATCGCCCACCCGGTCGAGGTGGCGACACGGTCCTTGCGGTCAATCTCGTCCGCAAGCAGCGTCTCGCCCGCGACGTTTTCCCGCCTCGCCCGCGCGCTGGAGTTCGACAGCTACGAATCCCTGCGCGAGATGTCGCGACAGGTGGTCGGCTCGCAGATCGTGACCTTTGCCGAGAAAGCCGCCCAATTGCGCGCGCCCGGCGATGGAGAGGCCGCCATGCTCGACCGGCAGATTGGCGCTTGTATGGGCAATCTCGCGGCCCTGACGCAGGAAATCGACCGCCCCCAGCTGCAATTGGCTGTGGACCGGCTGTCCCAGGCGCGCCGGGTGATGGTGTTCGGTGCGTTTGCCTCCCACGGAGTGGCCGAACATCTTGCCTATCTGACCAACTACATTCAGGCCGACTGGACGGTGGTATCGCGCGCCGGCACCCCGCTGGCCGCCAGTCTGGAAACCCTGACCCCGCAGGACGTCCTGCTGGTGATCACAAAAACCCCCTACGCGCGCCGTGCCGTCCTGGCGACCCGCATGGCGCGCGAACAGGGCGCAACGACACTTGTTCTGACCGACAGCCACGCCTGCCCGGCGTTGATGCATGCCGATATCGGCTTTCGCGTGCCGTCGGACAGCCCGCAGTTCTTTTCATCTTATGTGGCGACTCTGGCGTTTTTGGAAACTTTGGTTGCGATGCTCGTCGCACAATCCCAAGATAACGTCAGCGAAAAGATTCGCCTGGTAGAGGAAAGAAACGAACGCTTGGGAGAATTCTGGGCGGACTAGACCCTCGATCAATAAACCAACAGGAGAGTTAGTATGTATATCAAAGGAAAACTTGCGGCCATGGCGGCGGTTGGTGTGGCACTCACCGCACCGATGGCCTCGGCTCAGGAATTCATCTCGATCGGCACCGGTGGCGTGACCGGCGTCTATTACCCCACCGGCGGCGCGATCTGCCGTCTGGTGAACAAGTCGCGCAAGGAACATGGCATCCGCTGCGCCGTGGAATCCACCGGCGGCTCCGTCTACAACATCAACACGATCAAGGCGGGTGAGCTGGAATTCGGTGTGGCCCAGTCCGACTGGCAGTACCACGCGTACAACGGCACCTCGACCTTCTCGGACAACCCGTTCCCGGAAATCCGCGCGGTGTTCTCTGTCCACCCCGAGCCGTTCACCCTGATCGTGCGCGCCGACAGCGGCATCGAAAACTTTGAAGGCCTCGAAGGCAAGCGCGTGAACATCGGCAACGCCGGTTCCGGCCAGCGCGCCACGATGGAAGTGGTCATGGAGGCCTTCGGCTTTACCATGGACAGCTTTGCCCTGGCGACCGAGTACAAAGGCTCGGAGATGGCCAAGCAACTGTGCGACGGCAACATCGACGCGATGATCTACACCATCGGTCACCCCGCCGCCGCCATCAAGGAGGCCGCAACCACCTGTGACGTCAAACTGATCGACGTCGTGGGTGAGCCGATCGACAAGCTGGTCGGCGACAACCCCTACTACCGCGTCGCGACCATCCCCGCAGGCATGTACACCGGCACTGATGTCGACGTGACCACCTTTGGTGTGGGCGCGACCTTTGTCACATCCGCGGACGTGCCCGAGGACGTGGTCTATGTGGTCGACAAGGCCGTGATGGAGAACATCGAGGACTTCCGCCAGTTGCACCCGGCCTTTGAAAACCTCGACCCGGCACAGATGGTCAAGGACGGCCTGTCGGCCCCGCTGCATGACGGCGCGGCCAAGGCCTACAAGGAACTGGGCCTGATCGACTAAGGACAGCCAGACGTGCGGCGGCGGGACATCCCGCCGCCGCATTTCCTTTGGGCTGTCAAATTTCTTCGCAGATATTTGGAGACGCAGAACCTGCGTCTTTTGGCGCCCGGCGGCACCGTTCTGACCGATTTTCAGGCAGAGCGTTTGGTCGACCGCACGTCAACAAATGTCTTCGAAGACATTTGAGAGGCTTTGGCACAGCCTTGCCCAAGAAAAACAAAACAGGGGGACACCATGGCCGAGACAAAGGCACAGGACCGCAGCGCCGACGACATGGTCGCAGAGGCCGATACCGGCGCGCGCAATCCGTCGGCCGCATGGCAGGCAAAACTGATCATCGGCACCTGTATCGTCTGGTCACTTTTCCAGCTTTACATCGCCTCCAAGGTGCCCAGCATCCTGGCCACCTCGACCGGCATCAGTTTCTTTGCCAACGTCGTGGCGCAATCGCGCTATGTCCACCTTGCCTTTGCGATCATGCTGGCGACGCTGGCCTTTCCGCTGACCAAATCCGCCCCGCGTGACCGCATCCCGGCCTATGATTGGGCGCTGCTGGTGCTGGGCGTCTCGGCCTGTCTGTACCTTGTCGTCTTCCGCTTTCAGATCGCCGACCGTCCCGGCCTGTGGAGCACGTCTGACGTCGCCATGTCCGCCATCGGCATGTCGGTCCTGATGGTCTCGGTCTATCGTTCGCTGGGTCTGCCGCTGGTGGTCATCGCCTCCTGTTTCATCCTGTTTGCCTTCTTCGGCGGATATTCCGAATGGGCGCGCAACATCACCAACTACGGTGGTGCCTCGCTGACCAAGGCGCTGGGGCATTACTGGATGCAGACCGAAGGGGTCTTTGGCGTCGCCCTTGGCGTCTCTGCCGACATGATCTTTTTGTTCGTGCTGTTCGGCGCGCTGCTGGACCGCGCGGGTGGCGGCAACTGGTTCATCAAGGTCGCCATCGCCCTGCTGGGCGCACTGCGCGGCGGACCGGCCAAGGCCTCGGTCCTGTCGTCCATGCTGACCGGCATGATCTCTGGCTCCTCCATTGCCAACACCGTGACCACCGGCACGTTCACCATTCCGCTGATGAAACGCATCGGCTTTCCGGCGGAAAAGGCCGGCGCGGTTGAGGTGGCGTCGTCCACCAACGGCCAGCTGACCCCGCCCGTCATGGGGGCCGCGGCCTTCCTGATGGTGGAATATGTCAACATTCCCTACATTGACGTGGTCAAACACGCCTTTCTGCCGGCGGTGATTTCCTACATCGCGCTGCTGTATATCGTGCACCTTGAATCGCTGAAAATGGGCCTCAAGGGTCTGGAAAAGCCGGGCCGCCGCATCGGCGTGCTGATGATCCTGATCCTGTTCCTGTCCGGCTTCATCTTCCTTGGCATCTGCGCCTTTCTGATGATCGGCCTGCGCGGCATCCTTGACCCGATCATGGGCGACTCGATCTATGCCGCCGTGGCGCTGATTGCGGTGCTCTATGTGGCACTGGTGTCGCTGTCCGCACGCTATCCCGACATCGAAGAGGACAAGGATACCGATGGCGCGCCCACCGCGCCGCGCCTGACCCCCACCCTGCTCGGCGGGCTGTACTTCTCGATTCCGATCTTCATTCTGGTGTGGAACCTGATGGTGCGCACCGAACACCTTGACCGCCTGTCGCCTGCGCTGTCGGCCTTCTGGGCCACCATCTTCATGATCATCATCGCTCTGACGCATCGCCCGCTCAAGGCGTTCTTTCGCGGCGAAGGTCACGCGGCAGAGCTGGTCGCGGGCTGGCGTGATTTCGTCAACGGGCTGATCCTTGGCGCGCGCAACATGATCGGCATCGGTGTCGCCACGGGTGCCGCCGGTATCATCGTCGGCACCATCTCCCTCACCGGCGCGCACCAGGTCATCGGCCAGGTGATCGAGGTGATCTCTGGCGGCAACCTGATGGTGCTGCTGTTCCTTGTGGCGGTGCTGTCGCTGATCCTTGGCATGGGCCTGCCCACAACCGCCAACTACATCGTTGTCAGTTCCTTGATGGCGCCGGTCATTGTCAGCGTCGGCGCGCAGTCCGGCCTGATCGTGCCGCTGATCGCAGTTCACATGTTTGTCTTCTACTTCGGCATTCTCGCGGATGACACGCCACCTGTGGGTCTCGCCGCCTATGCGGCGGCGGCGATCAGCCGGGGCGATCCGATCAAGACCGGTATCCAAGGCTTTGCCTATGACATCCGCACGGCGCTGCTGCCCTTCCTGTTCATCTTCAACACCGACCTGCTGCTGATCGACGTGGGGTTGTTCAAGGCGATCTTCGTCTTCTTCATATCGCTCACCGCGATGCTGCTCTTTGCGGCCGCGACGCAGGGGTATTTCATCGCCAAGTCGCGGATGTGGGAAACTGGCGTGCTGTTGCTGATCGCCTTCATGCTGTTCCGACCGGGCTATTTCCTTGATCAGGTGACAGAGAAATACGTCACCGCCGAAGGGCCCGCCGCCCTGACGCTGATCGAGGAAACCGAAGTTGGCAAAGACGTGCGGATCACGGTCGAGGGGCCGGACTTCGACACGGCCAAGGTACGCCCCGTCACAGTCCTGGTGCCAGCCGCTGGCACGTCGACCCTGTCGGATCAAAGCCTGTCGGTGTTCGAAGAAGACGGCAAGCTGCTGCTGGACGAACCCTTTGGCGGACCGGAGTTGATCCAGCCCTTGGGCGGGACAGAGTACGACTACTACGGCGACAGCCCGGTGATCATCACCCGGGTCGAGGTAGAGGCAGATCGCATCTGGAAGGAGATCTTCTTCATCCCGGCGCTGCTGCTGCTGGCCGGTATCGTGCTGATTCAGCGCCGCCGCGCTACCCAAGCCCCGTTCTGATCCAACGCAAGGAGAGACACCATGTACAACAAGATCCTTCTGGCAGTTGACCTGAACGACGAACCCGGCGCCGCAAAACTGGCCAAATACGGCACCGCCCTGGCACGGATGTGCCAGGCGGAGGTCCATGTGATCAGCGTGGTCCCCAACATGGGTTTTTCGCTGGTCGGCTCTGCGTTTAGTGGTGATTTTGCCGGGTCCGTGATGGAAGAGACGCGGGTGGCGCTGCACAAATGGGTCGATACGGTGCTGGGGATAGAGGCCCATCTGCACATCGAACAGGGCACCGTCTATGACAAGATCATCCGCACGGCGGATGCCATCGAGGCCGACGCGATCGTCGTCGGCGCACACCGACCGGAACTGCGCGATTATCTGGTTGGCCCCAATGCGGCCCGCGTGGTCCGCCATGCGAACCAATCGGTGCTGGTGGTGCGCTGACAGGCGCCCTACCCCTTCCGCCGCCCTGATCTTCCACCAAGTGGCTGTTCCCCGGAGCCGCCTCTCGCGTGATGCCGAAACAGAGCCGGGCCTGTTCCTAGGTGAGTTCCGAAGCTGAACCCGCAATCGTAGATGCCAAGCCGCCTTGTGGGACGTAATAGCCGGGGACGGTGGGCGGGGCGACGTCGCAGCCACAGGCTGCGTCGAGCGCCGTTCCCCGTTCCCGGTCTACAGCTTCCGGTCAGTAATCGCGTTCGAAAAACACGCCGATGCCGCTGGTCCCGTCCGATCCCAGCCGCCCGCGCACCGTCACGCTGGGATTCACTGTCAGGTTCAGGTTGATCTCGCTGGCGCCTTTCGCGTCCACGGTCACGTCGCTGTACAGGTTTTCGCCCAGATAGGCCCCCGCACGCGCCTCGATTGTGCCGTCATCGGCGGTGCCGATGTCCAGATCCGACACACCCAATCCGCTGCGCAGCGATTCCGTCAGGCCCAAGCCGCCGCTCCCCGACAGGGTGCGCACCGCCGAGGCCAGTTGCACCGCTTGCAGCGCCGACAGTTCCGTCACCGACCGGCCAAACAGGAAAAACGACAGCGCCTCATCCTGCGGCAGGTCCGGGACAGAGCCGACCACCAGTTCCGGCGAGGACGCAGGCCCCTCGATGGTGATGGTGATATCCGTATCCTCGACCCGCGTGGTGGCGACAAAACGCACCACCGGGTCAAAGCTGCCGCGCAATGCGACAGAGCCTTCGGTCAGGTCCAGACGGCGGCCCAGCAGGTCCAGACGGCCCCGGATCAGATCGAACTGTCCCACCGGCACGATGTCCGACGTGGTGCCGCGTAGGCGCAGCGTGCCGCCCAGTTCCGCATCCAGCCCGCGCCCGCGCACAAAGATCCGATTGGTCGCCCGCACGGTCAGATCCAGCGGATAGCTGGCCGCCGGACCGGTTGTCGCTGTCGCGTCCTTGTCCAGCCCGGCGAATTTCAGCGTCAGCGCCACGTCCTGCGGCATACCCTGATGCTGCAAGCCATCCAGCGAAGCATAGCTGGCTCCGATGTTGGGAATCCGCGCCTCAACCGTGCCCAGATCCACAATGCCGCCGATCCGCGCGCCCCCGGTCAGGGGGCCGTCGATGCGCACCTCGCCGTTGGCCGTAGTCTCGAACAGGTCAGGCTGGCGCACCACCGCGTCGCGCAGGCGCAACACCAGCGCCCCGTCAAACGGCGGGGTCAGCGTCACCGGCCCCTCCAGCACCACGCGCCCGCCGCTGTCCAGCGCGCCGGAAACATCCAGTTGCGCCCGCCCGCCCGACAGGCGCACCTGCCCACCCATATCGTTCAAGGTGATGTTGAGCGCGGGTGCCGCAAAGCGTGCCCCATCGGTCGAGATCACGCCGGACAGCGCCGACAGTTGCGGCGGACCGTTCAGGCCCAGGTCAAAGGTGACAATGCCATTGATCGCCTGCGGGGCCAGTCGGCCGTTGGCCAGCGCCAGCGGCGCAGAGCCGTTCAGGTTCAGATCAAAGCGGCTGAAATCCTCGGCCGCCGTGCCGTTCACCCGCGCACCAATGCCGCCCGGCCCGGAGCCGTCCAGCGACAGTTGCCAGGGACCGCCGTTGCGCCGCGCGCTGCCGGTGACCTGCGCCGATCCCGGCAGATCCGGCACCAATGTGCCAAGGTTCGCCAGGGCAACCACAAGGTTCAGATCCGCCTCCGCGCCCGGCCCGTAGCTACCGGTCACGCGCCCGTCGATGCCGCTAGCGTCCAACATGGCTTCGCTGATGCGATAGCCGCCGTTTTCCTGCCGCGCCACGGTCAGGTCCAGCCGGGTGTTGCCCGCCAGCAGCGGGTCCACCGTGGGGTTGCCAATGCCCAGCCCCTGCCCGCGCACCACCGCCGACAGGTCAAGCGGACCTTTCAGCACACCGCCCGCGGCCTGCACCTCGATCTGTGCTGCGCCGCGCAGGGCCATCCCGGACACCCGTGTCAGCGGTGCCAGCGACGCCATGTCCGCCGTCAATCGCCCGTCCACCGTTGGCCCCTGTAAGCCGCCGGGTGTGACCGTACCGACAAAGCGCGCGTCGACCACCCCGTCCAGCGTCAGCGGGTCGATGGTGATCGGTCCGCCGCTGGTGCGCGCCGCCTTGACGCTCAGCGCGGTGCGGCCCGCCAACAGCGGGTCGATCTCCGGCAGGCCAAGACGCAGGTCGGTGGTGCGCCCCTCGGCGCTGATAGAAAAGGCACTGCCGTCCAGACGGCCCTCGCCATTGAATGTCAGATCCGCAGCGCCGTTCAGCGACTGCCCGGCAAGGTCGGAAAAGGCGGACAGGCGAGAGATCGCAGCCTCCAGCCGCCCGGAGAGTTTTGGCACCTCGGGGCCAAGATCGACCGTGCCCGCATAGATCAACTGCCCGGCATTCGACACCGCGCCATTCGCCTCCAGCGTCCACAGATCGCCGTCCTGATCAGCCTTGAGGTCCAGCGTCGTCGGGCCGGACAACTCTGGCAGGACCAGCGCGGTCTCCCGAATGCGCGCCTCTGCCCGCAGCGTGCTGGCGCCGGTGGCCAGCGTGCCGCTGCCCTCGATCCGCGCCTCTGGCGTGATCAGTAACAGCCGGTCCGCGCGCATGCCCGTCTCATCGCGGACAACGGCCAATTGCAGGCTGCCAACCCCGGCAATCAGCGGATCGACCTGCGGAATGCCCGTGGCCAGCCCCTGCGTGGTGCCGTCAATGTTGAGGTCGAAACCGCCGGTGACCGGCAGAACCGCGCCGGTGATCGACACTTCGGCCGCACCGCGCAGGGCAATGCCGGACAGTGCAGCAAAACGCGACAGATCCTCTGCCGCCAGCCGGATGTCCGGGGTCACACGCGGGTTCAGGGTTTCGGCCTCTCCCACGGTGACAGAGCCGGTCAGCCCATAGTCCGCCCCCGACAGATCCAGCCCGCTCAGCACCAGTGGCGCGCCGGGTTGCCAGTCAAAATCGAAATTGCCGCGCAGGGCCGTACCGATGGCCTCGGCAAGGGCTTGTTCCGCCGGGGCCAGCCCACCGGCGGCCAGCCGCAGCGCGCCCGTTACACGGGACGCGGCGCGGTCAATCTCCCCCGTGCCGCTCAGCACCAGCCTGTCTGCGCGTCCGGCATCGGCAGTGACCCCGGTGGCATCAAGGCTCAACTGCCAGCCATTGCCCGCGTCCGCGTCAAAGCTGCCCTTCAGCGTCGATCCCGCGACGTAGATCTTTTGCCCCGGCAACGGCAGCAGCACCACTTCGCCCTCGGGTGGCACGATCTCTCCCGACAACGCCAGCCGCTGCGGCCAGCCATCGCCCCCGATGGCGGCAGAGCCGGTCAGGCGCAGCGCATCCGCCCGCAGGGTCAGTTGTTCCAGCGTGACGGCCCCGTCGGCACCGCGCGTTGCATCGGCCCGCAGGCGGATGTCGTCACCCAGAAATTCGCGGTAGGCCGGGGCCAGCATCGGGGCCAGATCGCCGCCAATGTCCAGTGAGACCTGCTGCGTGTCCGCGTCGCCATTGGCGCGCAGGACGATGTCGCCTGCCAGACGCTCGACCCCGTCGGTGTTCAGCACCAGTTCGGCGGCGAAATCGTCAATCGGCGCGTCCCCCTTGAGGCTGAGCGCGACCGAAGGTTCATCCGGCAGGCCCAGCATCCTTGCTGCCAGACCGCCCGCCGGTTCCTGAAATTCGGTGTCGATGCGCAGCACCCGGCTGCTGTTGCCATAGGCCCCGGCCAACCGCAGGCTGCCGCCCGCGTCCAACCGGTCAATCTGCAAGGTCGCCTCGCCCTCACCGCCTGACAGCCGGGCGTTGCCCTGCACCCGCAGCACCAGATCCTCGGTCGCAACCGGCGCGCCCAAGGCCACCTCGCGCAGATCCAGTTGCGCCAGGTTCAGCGAGACCGGCAGTTCCAGCAGTTTGAACGCACTGCGCGCCTCTGGTGAGGGCGGCGTATCAGAGGCCAGCGGCACCGGCAGGCGCGGCATGTCGATCCGGCCCACGGTGATCTCGTCAATCTCGACCGCACCACGCACCAGCGCGGTGCGGGTCCAGATCATGGCCACGTCGCTGGCGGTCAACCAGACGCCGTCCTCATCGGAAATGACGATCCGGTCGATGGTCGCACGCGAACTCAGCGCCCCGGCAAACCCCTCGATCCGCACCTCGCGGCCTGCATCGGACAGCGCGTCCTCCAGCAAACCCTGAATGTAGCCGCGATCGTCGTTTTGCGCGACAAGAACAACCGGCCAAAAGACCAGCACCAAGAAAACTCGAAAAAAACGCATCAGAATGCCTGCCCGATCCCGATATAAATCTGAACACCTTCGCCCGTGTCACCCGCCACCGGCCCCGCCACGTCAAAGCGGATCGGTCCCACGGGCGTGGCATAGCGTATGCCCAGACCCGCGCCCGCGTGCCAGTCGCCGCTGCCGTCCGGAAAGCTTTCGGCGCCGACATAGCCCGCGTCGGCAAAGCCCACGACGCCGATGCTGTCGGTCACGTCCACACGCACCTCTGTCGAGACCCCGGCAAAGCTGCGCCCGCCCAAACGGGTGCCGGAATAGTCCACGTCCAGCGATTGATAGGGTTGCCCGCGCACGGTGCCGCCCCCGCCGGAATAGAGCAGGTAGTCAGGCGGCGCGTCAGCGGCGCTAGGCCCGAACATGCCCGCCAGCTGCAACCGCCCTGCCAGCACCACGGATTCATCCGCGCCAAAGGCCCGGTAGCCGCGAATGTCAAAAGCATAGCGCCCGCCACTGTCGCCCCGGTTGACGATGGAAAACGGCTCCAGCTCAGCGCGCAGATACAGCCCCTCTGTCGGGTCCAGCTTGTCGTCGCGGCGGTCGATGGTGACCGCCGTCGGCAGCGACAGGATGGTCAAGAGCCGCGTCGGATCCCCCGGCAGATACAGGTCGGTGATGTTGGAACGGCTGTAGGAGATGCCGACCTCACCCGAAACCTGTTTGGAAAACGCCCGTGTGACGCCGATGCCAAAGTTGAAGCTGCGGTCGATGTAGTCCGGTTCATCGTCGTAGCTGAGGCCAGTAGTGGCGAAAAACATCGTGTCCGGACCGTAAACGGCCGGCTTTTCGAACCGCGCGGTGACGTCATAGTCGGGCTTGATGGCCGCGCCCCCCAGTTGCGACACCTCGCCCTCGACCCGGAACCGTTCCGCGCCGCCAAACAGGTTGCGGTGCAACCAAAAGGCCGACAGCATCGCGCCCTCGGAGGACGACAGTTCCGCGCCAAAGCCAAAGCGGCGCGGCTTGCGGTCGGTGACGTCGATCAGGATGTCCAGCGTGTCGTCCGGTCCGCCCTCCTCGGCCTCTGTCACGGTCACAGAGCGGAATGTGCCGGTGGCGCGCAGACGCTGCGCGGCATCCTCGACCTCGACGGGATCAAAGACCTCGCCGCGCGGTACCCCGGCGATCTGGCGGATGCGCGCCTCACGCACCGCACTGTCAGAGGTCACCTGCACATCCCCAAAGCGGAACTGGCGCCCCCGGGCCACGGCCAGCGCCACGTCCAGCTTGGCGGCAGCGTGGCGGGCTGTGATGGTCTGGTCGGCGATCTCTGCCTTGGCGTAGCCTGCGGACCGCCAGCCCTCTATCGCGGCCTGCGCGGTGTCGCGCACCACGGTCGCCTGCGCGGGCGCGCCCTTGGCAAAGCCCTCAGGCAAAGGCACGCGTTTGTTGATCGGTGCGACCTGCGTCTTGCCAAAGGTGAACCGCGCACCCGGTTCCACCCGTACACGGACCTTGTCGATCCGCTTTGGAACCGAGAACGGCGGAATCGTCGCCGCCTCTTGTCCGTCCAGCGTGATGCGCACGACTGCCGAATAGTAACCCTGCGCATATAGCGCCTCGACAAGGCGCGCATAGTCGCCCTGAGCGGCGGCCAGAACGTCCTGCGGGACCTTGTCCTCATCCTGCTCCAGTTGCGCCAGAATCGACGCGGCGCGCAGGCTGGGTGTCAGCGTTTCCTCATCCGGTCCCGCGATGCTGAAGTTGAGGCTGTCATAGCTTTGTGCCGGAAACGGCAGAGCCAGGCAAATGCCCGTCAGCGCGGCAAAAACTGTCCCACGCAACACCGCACGCCCGCGTGGGCCGCTTTGCGCGGGGCCGCGACGCCGATCAGCTCGCAATGGTATATCTAGCCCTGTTTCCATGCGTCCACCCTATAAGATGTAACGCGGACGCAAAGAAGCAAATTGCAAAGGTGAGTCACAATTACGCGGGGTTCGGCGGGGAGTTGCCGTGTGGCCGTCCCGCCCTGTTCCTGACCGTACCAACAGGTGCGCAGGGATCACCCCGCATGGCTGCGGGCGAAACGCTTGAACTCCTCGACTTCTGCGGCAGAGGGGTGAACGCCGGTGAAGCAGTAGAGGTAACCCTCGACCCGGCTCAGGCGGTCCTCGACCGTTTCCGCCAGTTCCAGCGCATAATAGCCGATCTGCTGGTAATACAGCACCCGTGACCGGATATCAGCCTCTGCGGGGGCATAGCCGTGGCGGAGGAACATGCCCGCGATGGCCTGTTGGCGTGCCGTATCGGATCGATCGATCACGGCGCGCACGGTCGGATCTCGGCGTGCCCATTCGCGCACCCCAAAGTCCAGTTGGTGATTGAACCCGTCGGGATCGACAACGCAGCGAAAGAAGTTGTTGAGCGCGGCGGTGATGGTTGGCGCGGGCATATCGGCGTGGGCAATCATGACGCCTGTGTTGCCGCGCTCCCATTCCGCCAGCAATTGATCCAGCAGGTCCTGGCGGCTCTGGAAATACCAGTAGAAGGATGAGCGCGACACGCCAAGGCGCGCGCCGATGGTCAGCACCTTGACCGATTGCACCCCGTCGGAAATCAGCAAATCCATCGCCACCCGCAGCCAGTCGGCGCGCGTGACCTTGATGTTGCCGGGAAGGTCTTCGTCCGCCATCAGTCGGCGGGCGGCGCGCCGCCCTCTCCGGTGCGTTTGGCGATAAAGGCGTCCAGCGCGGCCAGACGGTCGCCGGTGACATTGGCGGGCGCGTGGTGATCGGCCAGGATCTGTTGCCAGAGGTCCAGCGCCCGGGCATTGGCATCCTTGGCACCGCGTTCCGTCCAGGTGCCAAAGTTGGTCCAGTCCGCCACCAGCGGGTCGTAAAACGCGGTGGCGTAGCGCTCCATCGTATGGGCACAGCCAAAGAAATGCCCGCCCGGCTGCACCTCTGCCAGCGCGTCAAAGCCGATGTCGGCGTCCTCGGCCGGCGTTGCGGCGCAGAGTTCCGCCATTATCTGAACCATCTCCATGTCGGTGATGAATTTTTCATAGCTGACGGTCAGCCCGCCCTCGATCCAGCCCGCTGCGTGGATGATGATGCTGGCCCCCGACAGCAGCGCGCCCCAGGCGCTGATCTCTGTTTCATGCGCAGCCTGCGCGTCGTTGGTGTTGGCGGCACACCCGGTAGCATTGCGCCACGGCAGGCCGACCAGGCGGGCCAATTGCCCGGCGGCGAGGCTCGCCTTGACCTGTTCCGGGGTGCCAAAGGCGGGCGCGCCGCTTTTCATGTCAACGTTGGACGCAAAGGCCCCGTAGCAGACCGGCGCGCCGGGGTTGGCAAGCTGGGTCAGGGTGATACCGGCCAGCGCCTCGGCATGACTGAGGGTGATGGCCCCGGCCACCGTGACCGGGGCCATGGCCCCCATCAGGCAGAACGGGGTCACGACAGAGACCTGCCCATGACGGGCAAAGTCGATCAACCCTTGTGCCATCGGCACATCGATCTGGCGCGGAGAGTTGGTGTTGATGATCGTGTAGCAATGAGGATCTTGCATGAATTGGTCGTCCGACAGTCCGCGAAAACCCGCGATCATCTCAAACCCGTCGCAGACCTGCGCCGTACCGCGCGAAAAGACAAACGGCACCTTGTCCGAGACACTCAGCTGCATCCGGGTAAAGGCGTAGTGGCGCAGGTGGATCGGAATATCCTGCGGCTCGACCCCCGGGGACAACATCTGGATGGCGTCGAAATGTTGGACCAGTTTGGTCAGTTCGTGAACATCGCGCAGGCTGCCGGGGCGGCGACCGCGTGACATGTCGGAACAGTTGGGTGCCCCCGCCCCGGACTGGAACGCAAGGCTGCCAAGGCGCATGTCGATATGCCGGTCCGGCGCGCCTCCGTGCAGGGTGAACTGACGCGGTGCGGTGGCCAGCGCCGCCGTGACGATGTCGCGCCCGATGTAAACCATCTGGCTGTCCTCATCGACGCGCGCCCCCGCCTGCGCAAACAGGCGGCGTGCCTCGGGCAGCAGCACCTTGATGCCCAGTTCTTCCAGCACCCGCAAAGAAGTGTCGTGGATCGCGGCCACGCGGTCCTCTGTAAAGACGGTTTGCGGGGTAAAGGGGTTGGTCAACTGCCGGTAGTTGACGATGCGCTTGGCGGTGGGGGTATCGCCGCCGCGTCTGCGACGACGACGGCCGGTGTTTTCTACGGGCGCGTTCATGCCGCTGCCCCCGGATTGCCGCGCATGGCCTTGCCTGCCGGGTCATAGGGGGACGGCGCAATCACGCGGGCCGGGCGTTCGACGCCCACCACATGCACGGTGAGCGCGGTGCCGGTCCCTGCCGCATCGGCGTTGATCATGGCCAAGGCGTAGGATTTTCCCAGCGTATGACCGTATCCGCCCGAGGTGACAAAACCGACCTTTTCACCGTCTTTCCAGACCGGCTCATACCCGCTGGCGTCGGCCCCTTGGCTGTCCACCTCCAGCGTCACAACCCGGCGCTTCGCACCCGCGTCGCGTTCGGCCAAGGCCGCCTGTTTGCCAATGAAGTCGGGTTTGTCCCAGTCGATCCAGCGGTCCATGCCGGTCTCACCGGGCGTGTAGCCTTGGGTGAATTCCGCCGACCAGATGCCGAATGATTTCTCCAGCCGCAGCGACAGCATGGCATTGAAGCCGTATTCCCTCAGCTCATGTTTGGCCCCGGCCTCCAGCAGCAATTCGCGCAGCTTGATGTGGTCGCCGAAGCGGACATTGATCTCATAGCCCAGTTCACCGGCCACCGACATACGCGCCACCCGCGCGCGGAACAGGCCCACGTCCAGCGCGGCGCAGCCCATGAAGGGCAGATCGGCAGCCCCGGCGCAGACCTTTTCCAGCACCTTTAGCGAACTCGGTCCGGTCAGGGCAAAGCCGCAGATCTCTTCGCCCAGATCGCGCACTTGCACACCGGGGTCCATGTGATCCTCAAACCAGCGCATGTGCCATGCCCGCAGGTAGTAGCTGCCCATGATCCACCACGTCCCGTCACCCCAGTTAAACACCGTCAGGTCGCCTTTCAGCCGCCCGCCCGGCTCCAGCATCGGGGCCAGCCTTGCGCGGCCCGGCGCGGGCAATTTCGACGCCATGATGCGGTTCAGCCAGTGTTCGGCGTTCGGGCCAGTGACCTCGAACCGCGAAAAGCCGGTGATGTCGATCAGGCCGACCTTGTCGCGCACATGGCGGCATTCCGCGCCCACGATGTCAAAGGCGTTGGAGCGTTTGAGCGTCGGCCCCTCTTCAAACCCCTTGGGGGCAAAGTACAGCGGCACCTCCAGATCCCAGCTGACGCCCCATTTGCAGCCCGCGTCGGACATGGCCGAATAGGCAGGGGCGGTTTTCAGCGGGCGACCGGCGGGCAGTTGTTCGTTCGGGTAGGTCATCACGAAGCGGCGGGAATAGAACTGCCCCGTGGTTTCCTGAATGTAGCGTTTGTTCTGGGCGAAATCGCCGTAGCGCGCCACGTCCATCGACCAGGCGTCTGCCTCTGGCTCGCCGTGGATCATCCATTCGGCCAGCGTCTTGCCCACGCCTCCGCCCTGAAGGAAACCCGCCATGACCGCGCAGGCCGACCAGTAGCCACGCTTGCCCCGCACCGGGCCGACCAGCGGGTTGCCATCGGGGGAAAAGGTAAACGCGCCGTTGACCCAGGTCTTGATCCCGACGTTTTCCAGCGCCGGATAGCGCTCATAGGCGCAGATCAGTTCCTGTTCGATGCGGTCGGTCTGTTCCTGAAACAACTCCATCCCGTAATCCCACGGCGCGCCGTCCATCGCCCAGTGTTCGTGATCGACCTCGTAGATGCCCACCAGCAGGCCGTTCTGGTCCTGCCGGGTGTAGGTGAACCCCTCAAGGTCCACGGTCATCGGCACCTCAAAATCCAGTTCGGCGATTTCCGGCACAGTGTCGGTGATGAAATAGTGGTGTTTGAGCGGAGAGACTGGCAGTTCGATGCCCGCCATGCGACCCACCTGCTTGGCCCAGAGACCGGCGGCGTTGACCACATGTTCGCAGGTGATCGTGCCTTTGTCGGTCACAACCTTCCAGCCATCGGCGGTCTGTTCCAGCGCCTGCACCCTGGTGTGTTCATGCACCGTGGCGCCGCGCTTTTTCGCGGCCCCCGCGTAGGCGTGGACGGTGCCTGTGGTGTCCAGATAGCCCTCCCGGTCAGCCCACATGGCGCCTAGAATGCCGTCGGTGGACATGATCGGGCAACGCTCGCCCGCCTCTTGCGGGGTCAGCAATTCACAATCGTCGATGCCGATGGACTGGAAAACGCGGTAGGCCGATTGCAGCCATTCCCAGCGGTCCGGGGTGCCTGCCAGCGTCAGCCCGCCGGTCATGTGCAGACCGATGTTCTGGCCGGATTCCTTTTCGATCTCTGGCAGCAAGTCGATGGTATAGGCCTGTAGCGCGGCCATGTTCGGGTCCGCGTTCAGCGCGTGGATGCCGCCCGCCGCGTGCCAAGACGACCCGGCGGTCAGGACCGCGCGCTCCAGCAGGCAAACGTCGCTCCAGCCCAGCTTTGCAAGGTGATAGAGGACCGACGCGCCAACAACGCCCCCGCCAATGACAACCACGCGGTATTGAGTGTTCATAGCCGACCCTCTCTGGCTTCACTGTTTTGAAGTCAGGCTAAGCGGCGAGTCCGGGCAGGACTAGACAGAAATGTCCAGAGCATGATCCAAAGACGACATGATGCGCGTCCTGTCACCGTTTGCGCAGGGTAAAAAGGGGGGGCGAACGGCGGGACGGGCCGGTCAGACCACCTCAGCCGAATCGTCCAAATCCTCGTCTTCGTCGACGGACAAGTCGAGCGTTTCCCACTTCGCGGCCCCCGAGAGCATCAATTGCTCATAGACGCCGCCGGGACCGAAAGGATCGCCTGCAGGATCGGGCATCGGGTCAACAGGTGGCGGGTCAACTGGCGTCGGGTCAACGGGGTCCGGTGTCGGGTCAGTTGGGCCTGCGACATCCCATTTTCCGGCATTTCCGGCGAGGAACTGAAAGTATGTTCCGTTTGGGCCAAAAAGATCGCTTTCGGGTGGGGCGGGGTCTACCGGCGTTGGCGGCTCGGGTTGCGGATCAACAGGTGCGGGGACTTCGGAGGCAGGCTCAACCGGATCGGGGTCAACCGGCGTCGGGTCTTCGGGATCAGGATCAACCGGCTCTGGATCGTCCTCCGGCAAGGGGCCATCGACCCGCTCACCATCGACGATGCTGTATTGTTCGGTCACATACTCCCGCAGCACCCAGTCGGTATAGGGTTCGCGCAGGGCACCCGCCTCGTCCGTCACCAGTGGGTCATAGGCGGCGTAGGTCTCAAACACGCCCGTCACCAGCGCGACCTGATCCGGGGTCAGGTTCTCTTCTTCGGCCCAGCTGATGTAGCCGGTGAAATGCGTGACCGTCACGTCCTCCCCATACAACGGCAGCGCCGCTTCGGCGAGTTCGGTGGTGTGGACGTGGTCGCTGTGTTCGATCTCGCTGGTGTCGTCCTGCAACAGGATGTCATCGGGCATGTGGCGGGTCATGATCGCGCCCAGCACCTGGGTCAGGTCATCGGACGTATAGGTGACCAACCCGTCAACCGTGGTGATCTGGTCGGCGTCACCGTCCAGCAGGCGTTCGAGACTGCCAAAACCATAGGTGTCGGTGCCGCCGCCATCAATCCCGTCCGGCGTGCGCAGAAAATACAGCCGTACCTGCGGAGCGTCGGCAAGATAGCTGCTTTGCACCTCCCACGCGACGCCCTCCACATCCAGTGTCACGGTTTCATCCACCCAATCGGCGGGATCGGCACCGGCCATCTGGGCATAGGCGGCCTTGGCCCCCATTTCGCGCGCCTCCCAATAGGCGGCATCGTCCCCGGCATCGCCGGAGGTGACAAAGACCGTGGTCATCGGATCGCCATCGGCGATCGTCTCGGCCACATGTGGGTTCATGAACAGCAGATCATCGTCGGGGTGCGCGACAATCGCCATGTCGCCGCCTGCCATCGCCGGGCTGATCGGTTCAACCGTCAAGTCGATCACCGTGGCGTCATTGGGCGTCGCCGGGCCGCGCAGATCCTCCACCGGCAGCGCAAAGGGCACCTCGGCGGGCATCTCGGCCAGCAGCGTGTCGTCCTTGTACAGCGCCATGACGCCGCCGTCGTCGATCACTGCGGCAAAGCTGGCGGTTTCGCCGGAGACCAGCGCATTCTCGGCCAGCAGCCGGTACACCGACCCACCCTGAACCACTTCAAAGTACAGATCGTCGCCGGCGCCAAGCTGGCCCAGGGTCAGGCGCGCGCCCTCCCCCTCGGTGCCCAGTGCGACCAGCGGCTGCGACGGCCCCGCGCCAAGATTGTCGTATTGCATTGCAATGTCGATGCGCAGAGGCCCGGTGAATGTCCCATTCGGCGCTGACAGCGTCATCGCACGTCATCCCTTTTTCCTTGGTCGCAAAACATCCGCGCAAACATACGTCGATCAGGATATCGATACGCCCTGATTTTACCACAAAACAGCGTTAGTTGACTTAGCGTCAGCCTATACAGACCGATCTGAAATCTGGCGGCGATTTTTCCCCTTTTCGGGAAACACTGTGTTGAAGGGCGCAACTGCAAACTGAAACTATTTGGTTTCAATTAGTTGACCCATTTTCTCGCCCGATGGACCGACCGTCAAATAGTGTCAAAAATGCGCCATGTCAGCCCGGAGCGCCTTCTCACCAGGATCGAATCGACCAGGTGCGCAAGCAATGCCGCATGCCACGCGCTTGATACCGCAAATAATGCACCTAAGCTGGGCCGCGCCCTTATTCTGGATCTGTCAATGTCACCGCCCCTGCGCCCGATCCCGCTGTTCTTGCTGATTCTGGGCCTGATCGTGGCCCTGCCCCGCAGTGGCGTGGCGCAGGACGGATGGCCCGGCGACTGGCAGACTTACTGGTCTGTTGGAGAGGCTTTTGTCCTTCTGGAACAGCGCGGAGAGACCGTTTACGGCACTTATCAGCCTGGCGACGGGCGGGTGACGGGCATCACGCAAGACGGCGTCCTGCGCGGCACCTGGCAAGAGGCAGACGAAAGCGGAAGCTTCATCTTTGTGCTGGCGCAGGACGGGCAAAGCTTTGCCGGGCGTTTTGGCTCTGGCGACTGGTGGAACGGCCACCGCGCCGGGATCGCCCAACAACAACGTCCGGACTGGTGGAGCGGTGCAACGCCGCAGGCCAAATTGCGCAGCATCCTCGCCGCTGGCAACGATGCCCAGTATCATGGCCGCGAAGGTCAGGTGCGCTGGATCGAACCGCTGCTGTCCTATGACGGTCCCGAAGGCGATTCTTCGGATCGCGACCGGCGGCGGCGCACGCTCTGGCACATCCTCGACATATCCACCTTTCGACTTTGGGACGCGCCAGTGCCTCCGCCAGAGGCAGAGCCGGGCACCGAACTGACCTATGACATCGGACCGGCAGGCGCAGGGGCGACGTATCAGCTGGTGTTCCGGCTAGACGACACGAACCTTTGGCAGCTTGTCTTGCCGCCCGGTCCGAACCTGCAAGCGGATCTTGCCCGTTTGATCGCCGCTCGCGGATACAAGACCTTGGACGAACTGGAAAAAGCCCGCGCCGGGTCGCCGCGCATGGTGATGATGGATTTCATACTGGGTACAGCAGATTGGGACGGCGCAGGCGGTGCACGGGCCTTGCGCGCACTGGACCTTGACCATGTACCGCGCCAGTTGCGCCGGGCCGAGGGCGCGCTGATGGCCGACTACCTCAAGCGCACCATCGACAGGATCGGCTATGTCTACTGGCAAGAAATCCCGGACGATCCTGCGCGCCCGCTGCCCTATACGTTTTATCGGCACCCGCTGGGCAAGATCATCATCGCGCCGACCGACATCAAGGATGAGGATGGCCGTCTGGTCGAGCGGCTCTGGCGGTTTTCGCGCGACACGATGGAGGCACTGCCCGCGCTCTACGAGGCGCTGGAGCGTATGCCCATTGCTCCGGGGCTGACGGCACCCCCTCCCTTGTCGCAGTATTTCGCCACGCGGCGGGCGGTTCTTGCGCGGGCCGACGGGTTGCAGCGCCGCGTCTTGGGGCTGGAACTCTGGCAGTGGATCGGTTTGGCCGCCTACCTGCTGGCGATGTCGGGCGTCCTGGCGCTGGCCCGGCGCGCGGCGCGGGCGTTGGGGTCCGGCAGAGGTCCGATGGCGGCGCATCTTGCGCAGATGGGCGCGCCGGCAGGACTGTTGATGGCGGCGCTGCTCTTTCTGGATGCCAGCGAGCGACTGGGCCTGACGTTGCGCGCCTTCGGACCCGTTTCGGCGCTGTCGGCGATCCTGTTGATCTTTGCCGTGGCGGCCTTGGCCTATCGTGCGGTGTCGCTTGTCCACGGCGCACTGATGGTGCGCGCGGTGCAGACCAGCGCCTATACAGACGAGATCGTCTTGTCGCTGGCGCAGGGATTGCTGAAATTGCTTGTGGTCATCGGGGCCGTGATTGCCTGTGCGGACGTGGCGGGCCTGCCGTACGAGGGTGTGCTGACCGGGCTCGGCATCGGCGGGGTCGCGGTGGCCTTTGCCGCGCGCGAGACGGTGGCCAACATCATCGGCGGGGCCATCCTGTTGTCGGACCGCCCCTTTCGCAAGGGCGACATGATCGAGGCGGCTGGAACACTGGCGGTCATCGAAACCGTCGGCCTGCGCTCGACCCGGTTGCGGACGATGGACAACACGCTGATGATCATGCCCAACGCGCAGTTGTCCGATCAGGTGATCACCAACTGGGACAACCGACAGAGGCGCAAGGTTCAAATGCTGATCGGGCTGACCTTTGACACCCCGCGCGACCGGCTGGAACGCTTTGTCGCGCGGCTGATGGAGGTGTATTGCCACCAGCCCGACGCCGACACCGAGGATGTCACCATCGGGGTCGTGTCGTTGGGCCCGCAAAGCGTCGACATCGAACTGTGGGGCCACTTCAAGGTTGTCACCTATGAGGCACAGGTCGCCGCACAACAGGCGCTGATCCTCGACATCCTGTCGCTGGCCAAGGAGATGCATGTCAGCTTTGCCTTTCCGACGCGGACGGTGCATCTGGCGGCGGCCCCGCCCGCGACGGGGCAGGAGGACGTCCCCGCCTGACCCGCGCACCGCCGGAGGCTGTTCCGCCCTGGCCCATGTCTCAAAGCAGCAGACGCCGCTGGCGTGCCCCGCCCCGACGTTGCGGGCGCGGCAACGTCAGGTCCAGCGCACGGCCCGGATGCCGCAGCGATGCGTCCAGCAGCGCGCAAAAGACCGCCACCGCCGGATCGGTCCGGGCAAAGGGTTGCGCCCGCAGCCAGGCGCGCACCGCCTCTGCCTCGTAGCTGGCGCAACCGGGCAGGCCGCCCAGCCATTGCAGATACCCCATGCAGGCCAGTTCATGCGCCCGTTCCGGCGTGTCTGCCCGGCATTGCAATTGTGTCAGGACCAGTTCGATCGACATCGCGCCCTCCGCGCCAAGGGCGGGAAGCGGATCGGATCAGCGATGTCAGCGGGCGATCAAGCGCCATGGGGCCTCGCATCTCCGGAGCACCCCGCCCGGGTTGAGTGAAAAACGGACCCACAGGGGCCCGGCGATGGCAGGTCTCCTGACTCGCGGGTCAAGGCACAATCCCGAACCTTCCCGGACCGACGGTCCAGTGGTGTTTACGGGATGGCTCGCCGCTTACAGTTGCGGGGGCAGTCACGGAATTGGGGGCCTGCCCCGCACCGTATTCCCTATTCGACCGCACAGGACGCGGTCACCATCGCGGCCAGAGTGGCGTAGCCGCCCGGACCCGTCAAGACCGCGCAGCACCGATATGGTCAAGGGTCACATCGCCGGGTAAGGAAGGTGTCGTCCCGTCCCTTGCGTGGGCCGGTCAACCGTCACGCTGCGCGCCTGATCAAGGGCGGCACCTCATGCGGAGAACGCCTCATGGCCATATCAGGGTTTCCCTCTACACCCGCCCGTAGCGCCTACGATGTCATCATCATCGGCGGCGCGATCATGGGATCGGCAACCGCCTGGTTCCTGACCGAAAACCCGGATTTCGACGGCAGCGTGCTGGTGGTGGAACGCGACCCCAGCTATGCCATGTGCTCGACCGCGCATACCTATTCCTGCATCCGGCAACAGTTTTCCGACCCGCTGAATGTGCGCATTTCGCAGTTCACCGCCGATTTCATCAAGGACTTGCCGGACCGGATCGGCGATGCCCGCGCGCCACGCCTGTCGGTGCAGAACTTTGGCTATCTCTATCTTGCGGACAACGCGGGTTTTGCCGATCAACTGCGGGTCAACGCGCAGATGCAGCGCGCCACCGGAGCCGGGACAGAGCTGTTGACCCGCGATGAGATCGCGGCGCGCTATCCGTTTTACCAGCTGGACGATATCCTGCTGGGGTCGATCAACACCCGCGACGAAGGCTACTGGGACGGCGGCACCCTGTTCGATTGGCTGCGTCGGTCGGCGCGCAGCCGTGGGGTGGAATATATCGGCAATGAGGTGGTGGCCATGACCCGCAAGGGCGACCGCGTGCAGGCGGTCACGCTGGCCGATGGACAGCAGATTGCCTGCGGCCATTTGGTCAACGCCTCTGGCCCGCGCGCCGCGCGCACCGCGGCAATGGCGGGGATCAAGCTGCCGGTAGAGCCGCGCCGCCGCTTTAACTGGGTCTATACGGCGGAGAAACCGCTGGATCGCGCCCTGCCGCTGACCATCGACCCGTCTGGTGTCCACACCCGGCAGGACGGCCCGGCAACCTATATGGCGGGCGCCGCCCCGGCCGAGGATCTGGCGGTGGAGCCGGATGATTTTCGCATGGATCACGACCGCTGGCAGGATCACGTCTGGCCGATCATCGCCAACCGCATCCCGCAGTTCGAGTCGATCCGCGTGGTGACCGAATGGGTGGGGCACTATGCCTATAACACGTTGGATCAGAACGCCATTGTCGGGCCGCACCCGGAGGTGGAAAACCTGCTGTTCCAGAACGGTTTTTCCGGTCACGGGTTGCAACAGGCCCCGGCAATGGGACGGGCCATCGCCGAGCTGATCACCTATGGCGGGTTCCGCAGCCTTGACCTGACGCCGATGCGGTTCGACCGCATCCTGAACGCACGGCGCGCGGTGGAGACGGCGGTGATCTGACCGCGCACAATCGCCCCTACGCGTCATCGCCGGTCACTTGTCCGGCGCGCCGTTGCCGTCCTCCAGCGGCAGATCCAGCAACTTGCGCAAGAGCCGTTTCAGTTCGGCGGCCTCAGCGCGGTCAAGGCACCGGGAATCCCGCGACTCGTGGTCCGCAAAGATCGGCATCAGCGCCTTGACCCGCGCCTGTCCCAAAGCGGTCAAGCGCAGTTCCATGGCGCGCTTGTCGTCCTCGGGCACACGGCGGGTGATCAGCCCGTCCGCCTCCATCTGGCGGACCATCTTGGTCATATGCGCCCGCTTGATGCTGAGCGCACGGGCCAGCAGGCCTTGCCGGATTCCGGGGTTCTCATACAGCACCATCAGCACGGAAATCTCGCCCGGGCGGACCTCTTCGCCTTCGAATGTCCGAAAGAAATCGGCAAAACTCTGCAACTGGGCCAGTCGCAGCAAAAAGCCCAGCGAATCTGACAGGCCACCATAACGCACGGCCCCATCATTGACCGGGTCAGGCGCATTGCCCATGACAGTCGCCTTTCAGATTGGCGCGATTTTTGGGGCCGGCGGACGATCCGTTGCAACGGGTCGTGCCCATGACATGACATCCGGCTCTGCGCATCCACCCCCCCCAATTTTACTGTTTGCGGCATCGCTATTGTTTCCAAGTAGACAAAATATCCGTTTCGAGTCAAGATCCTTGCCGACTGCCAAGCTCCACACCCGGTCCGAGTTGTGTCACCGGACGGATCGCATTGGGCCCACCAGACCCTTGGCGCGGACCCGGCCGCGTCCGTCAGATCACGCGCCTCACCAAATTGCTTGCGCCCGGTTCGTCGGTGCGGAACACCTTCGCTGGCGGCGGCAATTCGACCTTTTGCGCTTTGCGTGCAGGATGTGCATGGCTTGTAGGACGGGAATTGCCACCCGGTGCGTTCAACCCCGGTCATGCGTCGCCGGGGCCTGCCCGGGCCAGACTGGAGCCAAGACCGATGAATTTGAAACCCCTGCTGTTGCTGCCGCCCATCGCGCTTGGTGTTGCCGGTTTCATGTGGATGACCAGCGGTAAGGACACGCCCCAGCCCCCCCGCGCAGAGGCGCGGCAGGCCGTGCGGGTGATGACGGTCGAGGCCGGCGCCCTGCCCCTGTCCGCCACCGGCTATGGCAGGGTCGCGGCCATGCACAGCTGGACGGCCGTGACGCAGGTGGACGGGCGCATTCTGGATCTGGTCGGCGATCTGGCCGAGGGCACGCTGGTCGATGAAGACACACTGCTGGTACAGATCGACAAGACGGACTTTGAATTGGCGATCCAGAAATCGCGCGCCAATATCGCCGCCGCCGAGGCCGCACTGACCGAACTGGAGCGCGAGGAAGTAAACTCGCGCCGCCTGCTGGCGCTGGAGGAAAGCATCCGCGTCGTGGCGCAGGCCGAATTTGACCGCGTCCGCGACCTTGTCGATCGCGGCACCAGCACCGCAGCCGCACTGGACACCGTGCGCAAGGCGTTGCTGGCGCAGGAAAACGCGGTCACGAAACTGACCAACACGCTGGACCTGTACCCGGCGCGGCGCGCCTCGGCGGAGGCGACGCTTGCGGTGCGCCGGGCCGAACTGGCAGAGGCCGAGCGCGCGCTGGACAACACCACCCTGTCGGCCCCCTTTCGCGGGCGTGTGGCCGAGGCAAACGTCGAGATCGGTCAGTTCGTGCGCACCGGAGAGCAGTTGCTGACATTGGACGCCATCGACGCGGTCGAGGTCGTGGCCGCGTTCCAGCCGCAGGTTCTGGCCTCTGTCGTTCAGACGGCGCTGGGACAAACCATGGCCGAAACCACCCAGATCGATTCGACACGGGTTGTGGGACTGCTCCGGCAATCGGGCGTCACCGCCAGTGTCCGGCTGGATCTGGCCGGAAGCGACGCCCGCTATCCGGCGGAAATCATCCGCTTTCGCGGCACCATCGACAGCGAAACCGGCACCATCGGCGTTGCGGTCCGCGTGGACGACCCGTTTCTAGCGGGCGGACCGGGACGGCGGCCACCGCTGAACGTCGGCGGGTTTGTATCGGTGGTGCTGGAGACAACATCGCCCGAAACCGCCATCGCCATTCCGCGCACGGCGGTCCATCAGGGCGACGACGGCACCCCCTTTGTCTATGTCGCTGACGCCGAGGATCGGCTGGCCGTAGCGCCGGTTGTGCTTGGCCCCGTGGCAGACGCACGCGTGCTTGTCCGTGATGGGCTGGTCTCTGGAGATCGGCTGATCCTTTCGGCGCCGCGCCCGCCCATCGTGGGCATGGCGCTCAGCCCGGTCGACGTGGACGGAGACACCGAATGATCTCTTATTTCGTGCGCCACCCGGTAGCGGCCAATCTGCTGATGGCGCTGATCTGCATTCTGGGCATTTCCGTCATCAGCAATCTCGAACGCGAGACATTTCCCGAATTTACCGCCGACAGCGTCTCTGTCTCTGTCACCTATCCCGGCGCCTCTGCGCTGGACGTGGACGAAGAGGTCTGCGGCCCATTGGAGGACGCATTGACCGGCCTGACCGGCCTTGCGGATTTCCAGTGCCTGTCCGTTGATGGACGCGCCGCCGCCACCGCCGAACTGGAAGAAGGCGGCGACATCATCCAGTTCTTCAACGACGTGTTTTCCGCCGTCTCGGGCATCGGCGACTTTCCCGACGACGCCAATACCCCGGCGGTCGAGATCGCCTCTCGCAGTGATCTGGTGGCGATGATCGCCATTTCCGGCATCACCGGCAAAGAGGGGCTGATAGCCTATGCCGATGAGCTGGCCGACACCCTGCTGGCCTTGCAAGGGGTGGCCGATGCCACCGTGTCCGGCATCACCGGGCGCGAATTGCAGGTGACATTCGACCAACAGGCGCTGCGCCGCTTTGGCCTGTCCAGCCGGGATCTGGTCACCGCGATCGAGGCGCGCAGCCTGCGCCAACCGCTGGGCAGCGCCGATCTGCGCGAGTCCAGTCTGATCCTGCGCTATGTCGGGGCTAGCCGCACGGTATCCGATCTCGAAGACCTGATCGTGATCGAAAACGCCGATGGCGGGCTGGTGCGCCTGTCCGATCTGGCAACTGTCCAGCTGGTCGACAGCGACGAGAACCGGCAAAGCTATATCAACGGCGCGCAAACGGCGATCATATCGATCTCAAAATCCTCTGATGAGGACAGCATCCGCGTCTATGACCGCGTCGAAGAGGTTCTGCAGGCAGAGCGCGCCACATGGCCCGATCCGTTTGAAATCACCGTGATCAACAACATGACAGAGCTGATCGAGGAACGGCTGACGCTGATCCTGCAAAACATCGGCATGGGTCTGGTGCTGGTCTTTGTGACCATGTGGCTGTTCTTTTCGCTGCGCGAGGCGCTGTGGATTTCCGCCGCCCTGCCGGTGTCGTTCCTTGGCGGGCTCTTTGTCATGAGCGTGCTCGGCATCACCATCAACATGATCACGCTGATCGCCCTGCTGATGGCCGTCGGCCTGATCATGGACGACAGCATCGTGATCGCCGAGAACATCGACAAATGGCGCCGCCGCGTCCCCCCGCTGGAGGCCGCCGCGCGTGGCACGATGGAGGTTATGCCGGGCGTGCTGTCGTCTTTTCTGACGACCGCCTGCGTCTTTGGCCCGCTGATGTTCCTGTCCGGCGAGATGGGGCAGATCCTGAAATTCATTCCGATGGTGCTGCTGATCACCCTGTCGCTGTCGCTGATCGAGGGGTTCCTGCTGCTGCCCAACCACCTCAGCCATGTGGGTCAGTTGGACCCCGATTCGCATGAAATCCGCCCCGCCGCGCGTGCGTTGGAATGGGTCAAGGAACGGCTGGTCATGCCCCTGGCGTCGGCCCTCGTGCGGCTGCGCTACCTAACCTTTGGCTCCGTGATCGCGGCACTGATCCTGTCGATCGGGCTGATCGCCTCTGGCCAGATCAAGGTGATCGGCTTTCCGGCGACCGAAAGTGACACCCTTATTACGCGGATTTCGCTGACGTCAGGCATCGCACGGGAACGCACCGTGGCGACAGTGGACCAATTGGTGCGCGGTCTGGATCAGGTGAATGCGGACCTGACGCCCGCCACCGAAGGCGGCGCACCGCTGGTCCAGCGGGTTCTGGTACAATACGCGGTCAACGCAGATGTGTCGGACAATGGATCGAACACCGCGACGATCACCGTCGACTTGCTGGAAAGCTCATTGCGCAACGTGCTGGCCGACGATGTGCTGGAGGCATGGCGTGTGGCCGCAGGCCCCCTGCCCGACATTGTCCAGATCAGCTTTTCCCAGGCCGAAACCGGCCCCGGCGGGCTGGATCTGGATGTCGAATTGCTGGGCCGCGATCTGGATGATCTGGAAGAGGCCTCTGGCCTCCTGCTGACCAGACTGTTGGCCCGCGATGACGTGACAGAGGCGTTTCAGGATCTCTACGGCGGTCGGGACGAGGTGCAGATCCGGCTGAACAACTACGGCTATTCCATCGGGCTGACGCCGCAGTCGCTGTCGGCACAACTGCGCGACGCGTTCGAGGGGTCCGAGACCGACAGCTTTCGCCTTGGGGCCAGTGACCGCACCGTGCGGGTGCAACTGGCCGATTCCGTCGCCAGCCAGACCGAACTGGAGCGGTTTCCCATCGTTCTGCCGGGGGGCGCGCTGACCAATCTGACAACGGTTGCGGATCTGACCCATTCCGCGGGCTATCCCACCGTGACACGCAAAAACGGCATGGCCGTGGCCCGCATTCAGGGCAAGATCGACCGCAACGTCACCACCTCGACCGCCATTTCCAACGTCGTGCTGCAAGAGCTTGCGCCACAACTGGCCGGTGCGTTCCCCGGCGTCCAGATCAAGATCGGCGGCGCGACCGAAGAGCAGCAGCAATCGCAATCCTCGATGATGTCGGCGCTGTTGCTGGGGCTGGTCGGGGTCTATATGGTGCTGGTCTTTCAGTTCCGGTCCTACAGCCTGCCGGTGGTGGTCATGCTGTCGATCCCCTTTGCGCTGATCGGCACCATTCTGGGGCATTGGGGGTTGGGAATGGACATGTCGATGCCCAGCATGATCGGCTTTGCCTCACTGGCGGGAATTGTGGTCAACAACGCGATCCTTTTCCTGACCTTTTTCCAGACCCATCTACAGGACGACGACTATGTCGCCGCCTCGCTGAACGCGGTCAGGGATCGGTTCCGGCCCATCCTGCTGTCGACCTCGACAACCTTCATGGGGCTGATCCCGATCATCCTGGACTCCAGCCCGCAGGTGCAGACTCTGGTGCCGCTGGTGGTGTCCGTGGCCTTTGGCCTTGTCGCGTCCATGGTGCTGGTTGTGCTGGTGTTCCCGTCGGTCCTGTCGATCTATTTCGACGTGGTCAGCGTGCGGAAATGGATTGCACGGTTTGACGGGGACAGCACAGAGCCGACAGTATCGGCAGCGACAGACCGCTAAGGGAAATGGCCCCGCCCCGCATTGATCCCGATCCCACGGTCCGTCCGCCCGGACCTTTGTTCCGGCGGGCGCGCAGAGCGGATCTACCCGACAATGATCATCCCGGATCTCGACGTCGGCAACCGTCACCGTGGCATGCCGTTGTCCAGTGCATCGACCCAGCTGGACAGCCCATTGGGATCGGAGCCGCGTTCAAGCGTGTTGCGGTACATCGGAGTGACAAACTGCGTGTCCGTCGTGTCGCTGTAGGTGCTCTGAAATTCGGACGAGGCAATAAACGCGGCCGCGATCTCTTGAAGGGTCTTGGCGCCCGAGGTGTTCACGATCCCAGGCTTGTCCTCGGCGAACCAGAGACCTGTTGCGCCAGTTGACCCGGAACCACCTTGTCCATGCTGTCCGGCGGTGTGTCGGCAAGGCCGCGCATTTGCCCGATCGTGGCCTCAAGGACGTCGCCTTGTCGTATGCACAACACTTGGCATGCGCGCTGGCCTTCAATGCCACGAAGAGGCTTGCACCCCACCGGAGCTTTGTGTAAATCCCGCGTCGTCCGGGTGATTAGCTCAGTTGGTAGAGCGCTTCGTTTACACCGAAGATGTCGGGAGTTCGAGCCTCTCATCACCCACCACTCTATCCCTTTGAACAATAGGTAACCTCTTGCCTGCCTAGGGGTTTTCCCCTTTCGCTGCCACAAACGGCGTTGCAAAGCAGGGGTTACGTTTTACCGTGTCGGATCGAGTTGTCTTGTCAGCTTATCACGGTCCATTTTTGAACGATCAACGACGCTGTTCGCACAGTCGGTTCAACCGGATCGGTGCTTTCCAGCCAATAGCTGGGCCTGCCTCATCCAGGCTCGAAGGCCAAGGCGACGCCACTTGCGCCCTTGGGTTCAGATCCGAAGATGCTCGAGGATGCGATCCTGCGTATCTCCGGCAATGTCGCCGGAATCGTCGATGACCCCGAGTTTCAGAACTGCCCAGCGATCCGCGATGCCCAGCACGAAGGACAGGTGCTGCTCGACGATGAGGATCGTTGTTCCATTGGCCTCACACTCGGTCTTGAGCGCGTCGGCGATCCGCGCGATGACAGTGGGCTGAAGGCCCTCGGAAATCTCGTCGATCAGCAGTAGGTCCGGCTGCATCATCAGCGAGCGGGCGATGATCAGCATCTTCTGCTCGCCACCTGAGAGCGTTCCGGCCTTCTGCCCCAGCCGGTCGGTCAGGAAGGGGAAGTGTCCCTGGACCCTGTCGAACCCCGCGTTGAGGTCCCTGTCGCTGCGTAGCGCGATGCGCAGGTTGTCGCGGATCGTAAGATCCTGGAAAAGCGGTTGGTCCTGCGGGGCATAGGCGACATGCGCGTCCACCAAACCCTTGGGGCCCAGGTTGTCCGTGGGCTTGCCGTCCAGCAGGATCCGGCCCTTCTTGAGAGGCAAGAGGCCAAGGATGGTCTTCAGGAGCGTCGTCTTGCCCATCCCGTTCTTGCCCATCAGGGCAAAGATCTCGCCACGACGGATGTCGAGCGAAAGGGATTTGATGACGTCGACATGGCCATATCCGCTGGTGACGTTGTCCAGCGCCAGTTTGGCAGTCTTCACGTCGCTCATGTCATTCATGTCCGCCTCCGGAATAGATCTTCTTGACGATGTCGTCGTTCACCACGTCCTCGACCGTGCCGTCCAGAACAAGGCGCCCTTGGTGCAGGACGACGATGCGGCTAGAGATGTCGCGCACGAAATCCAGGTCATGTTCCACCAGGATCGCAGCGATGCCGCACTCCGCCGTGAGGGTCTTCAGCACCTCGCCGATGGTCGTCCGCTCGGTCTTGGTCAGTCCGGCCGTGGGTTCGTCCAGCAGGATCAGTTCAGGCTCCAGCGACACCACCATCACCAGCTCGAGGCTCTGCTTCTGGCCGTGCGACAGCAGCGATACGGAGGTGCCGAGCATCTGATCGAGGCCTGAGAGGCGCAGGATGTCAATCGCCGTCTGCGGCAGGCCCAACACGTCGGAGGTCTTCACGATGCTCGGCGCGTCCAGCGTGGTCCGTGCCATGCGCAGGCATTCCGCGACCGTCAGGCTTTCGAACACGCTGGCAACCTGAAACTTGCGCCCGATGCCGCGCGCGACGATCTGGTTGGGGACCATGCCGGCGATACTCTCGCCGTTTATCCGCACGATTCCGCCCGATGCTGCGGCGCCGTCCGTCATGCAGCGCATCAGCGTGGTTTTGCCGGCGCCATTCGGGCCGACGAGGCTGACCAGTTCGCCGGGCTGGACCGAGAGAGTGATGTCTTCGAGAACCTTTTGACTGCCGTAGGACTTTTCCAAGTTCCGGATGTCGAGCAACGGGGCGTCGCTTTCCCGGTGAGGCCGCGCGGGTGCCTCGGCGACGAGACGTGGCGCTGTCCCGGCGCGCGCGCGCTCTCGGAAGCCCGTGGCCAAGGCGGCAAGTCCGTTCGGCAGGAAGATGATCATCACCACGAAGAGCGTGCCGATCAGAAGCTGCCACAGAAACGGCAGGTCGCCGGAAAGCTGCGCACTGAGATAGCCGATGCCGATGGCGCCGACGACCGGGCCGACGATGGTGCCGCGCCCGCCGAGCGCGGTCCAGACAACCAGTTCGGTGCCAAAGATGAAGCCCGCGTTTTCCGGCGCAACAACACCCGAAGCGTTGGCGTAGAGATAGCCCGCAAAGCCGGCCACTCCACCCAGGATCGCGGTCAGCAGGATCTTGATGCGGTTGGTGTTGATGCCAAGGTAGGCGCAGCGCATCTCGTTGTTGCGGATCGCGGTCAGAATCCGGCCAGCGTCGGAGCGCACAAAGACCAACGCCGCGACGGCAATGGCGACGAGGGAAAGCCCGGCCAGACGGAAATAGCCGTCGAGGCCAAGGTTGATCCCCCAGTAGCCCACGAGGCCCGAGCTGGAGCCGGTCCAGGTGCCGCCGGAATAGATCAGCTGCGTGATGACGATGGGCACAACCAGCGAAATGATCGTGGCGTAGAAGTCGGATGAGCCGGGATAGAAGGTGAGCCAGCCCACCGCGCCGCCGATGAGCATGGGTACGACGATGGACAATACCAGTCCCAGCGCCAATAGCGCCGGATTGGACCCCACATGCGTCAGCAGCATCGCCGTGACATAAGCGCCTGCGCCAAAAAAGGCGGCCTGCCCAAAGGTCAGGATACCAGTGTAGCCCCACAGCAAATCCACAGTTATGGCAAGGATCGCAAAGATCATCGACCGGGTCAGAACGTTCAGCGCAAAGCGGTCCAGGAACAGCGGGCCGACGATCACAAGCGCCACAGCGGCAACGGCTAGAATTGCCAGCAACTTCACACGGCGGGATTGCGGCACCGTGTTTGTCAGGGTGAGGTCAGGCACGGGAGAACCCTTTCGGCGAGATGCGGAGGATGATGGCGGCGAGTACGGCCACGGTGATGCCGCCCAGGATCGGGCTGACGTAGGTCGAGACGATCACCTGGGCGCCTCCCAACAAGAGACAGGCCAGGGCCAGCGCGCCAAAGGACTGACCAGCGACCATGACGAGCATGAAGGACCCCACCAACCAGGCCACGCCCATCGTCGGGTCGGTACTGGTGAGTGGGGTGAGGAGAACGCCGGCGAGTCCCGCCAGCCCCGTGCCGATCATGAAGGTCACGGTGCGGATCTTCGCAGTGTCGAGCCCCAGAGCACGGGCCAATGTCTCGTTCATGATGACGGCGCGGGCCGACAGGCCAAGCCGGGTGCCCTCCATCAGGTAGGAGAAGCCAAGGCCCAGTGCGATTGCAGCCACCAGCGCAAACAGGCGGTAGGCAGAATAGGTTGTACCTAGCAGATCGACCGTTCCGGGGATCAGGTTCGCGGTGAACTGCACGTCGCGGCCGAACCACAGAGTGATCAGTTGACCGATGACGATCCCGAGACCCCAAGTCGCCAGGATCGCGTCGAGCGGGCGGGAATAGAGTGGACGAACGATGAAGCGCTCGGTCAGCAAGCCCAGGACGGCGCCCGCAGCAAAGGCGAGGGGCAGCGCCAGCCAGGGATTCAAGCCCATGTGCGCCGTCGCCACCGCGCAATAGGCACCCACGGTCAGCCAGGCCCCGTGCGCGAAGTTGATGATCTTGAGAACGCCGAAGATTGTCAGCAACCCGGTCGCGACAATGAACAGGATTGCTGCAGACGTCAGCATGTCGAGGATCAGGGTCATGGCTAGCACCTCATGCGGGAAAGGCCCGGCGGGGCAGGATGCCCCACCGGAGGTTCAGATCAGAGGTTCGGGCACTGGTTGCCGGGATCGACGGCTTCGAAAGCATCAACCACTTCAACCGATCCGTCGGCCATAACCTTGCCAAGATACATCGTCAGCGGAGCGTGGTGTTGCTTCGACATCGAGATCACGCCACGCGGACCGGCAAAGGAAACGTCCTTGAGCGCGTCCAGAACCGCACGGGTGTCAGTGGTCCCGGCCTTCTCGACGGCGGCCTTGTAAAGGTAGACCGCTTCGTATTGCGGCACCGACAGGTCGTTCGGAGTGCGCAACTCGTCGCCGAACTTCTCCGCCATCGCGGCGAGGAACGCCCTGTTCTCCTCGCTGTCGATTCCGGTGATGTAGGAGGCAGAGATAAGGATGTCCTTCGCATCGGCGCCCATGTTCTTGGCCGTGCCTTCGTCGACCGCAAGGTTGGCATAGGGCAGGTCGACACCTGCGCCGCGCAGCTGCTTGGTAAGCGTCACGTTGGGCGCTCCGCCTGCGGTCGAGGTAATCAGCGCATCGGCGCCCGACGACTTCAGCTGCGAGATGATGGAGGTCCAGTCCGTGCCGTCCATGGGCAGATATTCTTCACCCACGACCTCACCACCGGTCGCTTCGATGTAGTTGCGTGCGAACTCCAGCATGCCGCGCCCGAATGCATAGTCGCTACCGACGAGGAAATACGTCTTCGACTCTTCGCTCATCAGGTAGTCGACCACTGGCGGGACCTGCTGTTCGGGCACCCAGGCATTGACGAACAGATAGGGGCTACAGGCTTTGCCCTCGTAGAACGAGGTGTAGATATAGGGCACTTGGCCCCGCGTCACGATGGGCATGCCCGCGTTGCGCGCGGCGCTGGTTTCCATCGAGATCAGAACATCCACCTCGTCGCGGTAGACCAGGCTGTCAAAGGCCTTCTGCGCCCCGACCGCGCCCGACCCGTCATCGGCAATGACCAGTTCAAGGGGCCGACCCAGCACGCCGCCCGCGGCATTGATCTCGTCCACGGCCAGTTCGGCGGCTTGGACGACCGACGGCGCGACAACGCTGTTGGCGCCGGACAGGCCCACGGGCACGCCGATCTTGATCGGTTCGCCGTCCTGGGCCATCGCGGTTCCCGCGAGCATGACGCCGGTGACCAGACTGATTATCTTGGGTATCTTCATTGTATCCGTATCCCTGTTGCTTGGTTTGAGGTCTTGGTGGAAAGGATGCCCGATAGGCTCTGCCTAGTGCGGGCGATCAGGAGTAGACGTCTCTGCGCCTGTCCGAATGTTTGTTGTTGAACTCGTTGACTTGCCAAACCTTCGAAAGGCGGCCGGGATCGACTTCGGCGATCAGTATCGCCTCATCGACCCGATCCGCCGGCCCGGCCAGGGCGAAGCCGTTGGGACCCACGATAAGGCTCTGACCGATGAAGGGCTGGCCGCGCTCGGTCCCGACCCGATCCGCGCAGGCGATGTACAGCCCGTTGGAATGTGCCGCCGCCTTGTGCAAGGTGTTGGCCATGGCTTCGGCTTCCGGCTCCTGGTCCGGCATCGGGACCCAGTTCGTCGGTACGCAGACGATTTCGGCACCATTGTCGGCCAACGTTCGGAAAGTCTCGGGGAACCAGCCGTCATAGCAGACCGCCAGGCCGATGCGACCGAGCGAGGTGTCGAAGACCGGCAGACCCAGGTTGCCGGGCGCAAAGAACAGTTTCTCGCGGTTCCAAAGGTGCAGCTTGCGATAGGTGCCGAGGTAACCCTCGGGCCCGCAAAGTATCGCCGAATTGTAGAAGGTGCCGTCTGCTGCCTCTGCGAGTCCGGAGGCGATATAGACGCCCAGTTCCACGGCGAGGTCGCACAGCATCGTGGCGCTGCGTCCGTCAGGGATCGGGCCGCTTAAGGCGGCAACCTCGTCTTCGGTTTCAAAGACATAACCGCTGTCGGCAAGCTCTGGCAGCACGATCAGCGCCGCGCCCGCCGCGTGCGCCTTGCGAATCCGGTCTTCCATGGCCGCGAGGTTGCGGGTCAGTGCGCCGATCTCGGGCTGGTACTGGATTACTGCGATCTTGAACGTGCGGGACGAGGTGCCAGGGGTCATCTTTGTCTCCAAAACGCAAAAAACCCCTGCCGCGGACTCAACCGCAGATCAGGGGCTACATAGCCGAAATTTGAAACGGCAACCTTGCCGTCGAGCCATCTTGGCTCACGTTGACAAGGCTGACACGGCCTTTGATACCGTTCAAGCGGAAGTTTCGGGCATGCTCCGCCAAAGAGTGATTAATTTTTCGGCGCTTTCGAATCGCGACCCGGTTTCAGACCCAGCCGTGCCATGGTTTCGTGGGCAGCGACGATCTCTTCGGCGATTGAACTGAGCGGGACTCTTTCCGAGGTCGCCTGGTCGCGAAGCAGGCGGTAGGCGTTCTCTTCTTTCATGCCCTGTTCATCTATTAGAAGCCGGATCGCCTTGTCGACCACGCGACGGCCTTTCAGAGTTTCTTCCAGCTTGCGGATCTTGGCGTTCAACCGGCCCTCGAACTGATGGCGATAGCGGGCAAGGGTGAACTGCGTGAGGATTCCCAAGGGGCGCAGCGGTTTGGACATGACGCCGTGCGCGTTCAGGTCAAATATCGATTGTAGCGTCGTCGGACTTTCGTAGGTCACGACCGCGATTACCGCGACGTCCGCGCCTTCGAGCATCTGGATCATGTCCGCCTCATGTGCGTCGTCCACGCTCAGGAACACCGTGTCGACCGTCTCGGGCAGAGCGGCCGGCGGCGGCCAGACGGTCTGCACCTGGCAGCCAAGCCGCTTCAGGTGTCCCCGCAACAGGTCGCAATCCTCGTCACCGGGGTGGATGACCAGGACGCGCGCCCGGCGTAATTCGTCGAGTATCCGCCGCGCGCCTTTCATGCCCAGGCCTCGAGCGCGGATTCCTCGATCCAGGTCGCTGCAAGGTAGGGGTCGGGCCTGACCGGTTCCTTGCCCTCCCATACGACGTCGAAAAGCCCGTCGGGTCGGGCAACGCCTATTCTGGGCGTCAGCCACATATGTCTTGTCTCGGGATCGACGCGAACGACCCCTTCAGGTGCCTCGAACTCGTCGCCCAAGGGATCCAGTGCCAGCCGCCGAGGGTCAGCCGAAGCGAGCCGCGAGACCGCGCGGGCAAAGAGATGAACCTGAAGATAGGCGGATTCAGACCAGATAGATGTGGTCGCCTCTAGCCCGAACCGCGCCTTGTACGCCGCGACGAAGTGCCGGTTCACATCCGTGTCCAGCGTTTGAAAATAGGTGGATGCCAAAACGTGGCCAGTGCAGCGTTCAGGCCCGATCGTTGCGATTTCCGTTTCTGCCATTGTCAGGCTGGCGATAGGATGGACAGATCGGTCAAAGCCCGCCTCGTCATAGAGACGGTAGAGCGCCTGTGCTGAGGTGCCGACCATCGTGGAAAAAACCACGTCCGGCTGGGCATTGCGGATGTCGCGTACGAGGGTCTCGACGGCCTCTGCCCCAGCGCCGAGCGGCACATAGGACTCGCCGACGATCTCTCCGCCCCGCGCTTCGATCAGGTCCCTCATGATCCGGTTGGATTCCCGTGGGAATATGTAGTCAGACCCCACGAAAAACACCCGGCCACCGTAGGTGTTGACGAGGTACTCGGCCAGTGGCAGGCAGGTTTGATTGACAGTTGCGCCTGTATAAATCAGGTTCTCGCAATACTCGAAGCCCTCATACATCGAAGGGTAGAAAAGCAGGCCATTGTAGCGCTCGACGATGGGCAGCACCGTTTTTCGGCTGGCCGACATGGAGCAGCCGAAGATCACTTCGATTTCGTCCTGCGCAAGCATCCGGCGAGCCAATGCGAGATAGGAGTCGTTCTGCGCACCAGGGTCGTACAAGATTGGCGCGATTTTTCGTCCAAGAATCCCCCCGGCTGCGTTGATCTCCTCGATAGCCAGCTCGGTCCCGCGCAAGTGCTCGGATTCGGTCACGGACGTCGTTCCACTCCGCGAAAACAGTACGCCGACCCGCCATTCCTTCGGTTCTGTCTGCGCCATCCTGCTCCTCGGGACTCCCTATAATTATCGTCCGAGTCTAGGGGCGCTTGATGCCGCGCCACAAGCCCTGCTTTGTCATTTTGAGGAACTCAAATGCCTTGGGATAAAACTTTAATCCCTTGCCCGCGTGACCGACGAGCCGATCGCCACGTTCCGCGTAGTGACCACCTGATCCGTCCCTGAACTTTCTGAAGATCGGCGCTGCTGTCTGGTTTCGTCGCGCTTTCCGGTGTCGTAGGGGTATACGTCGACGTGACTTTCTCAAGATTGACCAGAACCGACCTTTGTAGAGATACGCGTGCGGGAGGCGCGCGGGGATCTCTACACAGTCGCCGTCGTAGACCAAATCGCAGGACGGATCACCGTGTATCCCGGGAGCTTCACAATGCCTGATCTTGGAACCAGAAAACGCGACGTGATTGCGTTTTACGAGATGATGTTCAACGCCTGCCAACCCGCCATGGCGATCGAACGCTTTGCAGGCGACGACTACATCCAGCACAATCCACATGTCGTCAGCGGCAAGCAGGGGTTCATCGACTATTTCGAACGTATGGCAGCCAAATATCCGGGCAAACAGGTCAAGGTGAAACGCGCCTTTGCCGAAGGCGACCACGTCATATTGCATTGCCACCAGATTTGGCCCGGCGGGCTGGAATACGCAGGCATCGACATCTTCCGCCTCGATGCGGCGGGCAAGATTGTTGAACACTGGGACGTCTTGCAGGAACTGCCCCGATCCAGCGCAAACGAAAATGGGATGTTCTGATCTTGCCATGGCAGGTTCGGCGCAGCCAGACGCCCCTGCCAGATCTTGTCGCTTCGTCTCAAACCGTGCTGAGCAGGATAGAGGTTTCGCTGTTGGTGATGCCGGGAATGCCGCGCACGTCCCGCAGCACCCGGTCGAAATCCGCCAGGCTTTCGGCGCTGAGTTCCGCCACCAGATCCCATTTGCCATTGGTCGAATGCAACTGTCGAAGGGCGGCGATGCCCCGCAGGCTGCGGATCACGCGCGTGGTGGACTGACCTGACACCTCGATCATCATGATGGCGCGCACCACGTCCGGTCCGTACTCTTCCCTCGCGCGAATGGTAAAGCCCAGCACCGCGCCACTGTCGATCAGCCGGTCCAGCCGGTTTTGCACGGTCGCCCGCGTGACGCCCAGCACATTGGCAAGTTTGGACACCGGCGCGCGCCCGTCCTCACGCAGGATGGCAATCAGCCGTTTGTCGAGGTCATCGAAGAGTTGCATATCACTTTGCGCTGTCAGAGTTTGCAATTTGCACAATCATAGGACGCAAAAACATCAAGAAGGCAATGCAAATCGGCAAGCGCACGCTCTAGCCTGAGAGGGCTGCATCCCCGCCTTTGCCTGCACAAACGGACAGTTCCACCATGCCGAAAACCTCGCTTCAGGCGCCCGCGTCTGTCGTCATGATCAGACCCCATCACTTTACGCCCAACGCGGAAACCGTGCGCGACAACCATTTTCAGTCGCGGCCGGCGGACACGTCCGGGAACCGCATCGCGCAGACGGCCCATGACGAAGTGACCCATGCCGCCGAGGCCTTGCGTGCGGTCGGGGTCAATGTCCATCTGTTTGAGGATACCGGCACCGCGACACCGGACTCTGTCTTTCCCAACAACTGGTTTTCGACCCACGCGGGCGGGCATGTGGCCGTTTATCCGATGTATTCACCCAACCGCCGTGCAGAGCGCCGTCAGGACGTGCTGGACCTGCTGAAACAGCACTACCGTGTTCAGGACATCATTGATTATTCCGGCTTGGAACAGGACTGTCTGTTCCTCGAAGGCACCGGGGCCATGGTGATCGACCATCTGGAACGCGTGGCCTATGCCGCCCGGTCGCGCCGCACCAGTGAGATCCTGCTGGAACGGTTCTGCACCCATTTCAACTATGAACCCATCGTCTTTGACGCCGTCGACGCGGGCGGGCAGCCGATCTATCACACCAACGTATTGATGTGCATCGGCACGGATTTCGCCCTGATCGGGCTGGAGACGATCCCCGATGCGGCCCGTCGCCGCGACGTGGCGGAGCGCCTGCGCCGGGGAGAACGCGACGTGATCGACCTGACGTATGACCAGATCGCCGCCTTTGCCGGGAACGCGATTGAATTGCATGGACACAATGGCCCGGTTCTCGCGTTGTCGTCCCGCGCGCTTGGGGCCTTGAATGCGGACCAACGAGCGCGGCTGGAACGCCATGTCACCTTCTTGCCGCTGGACATTCCCACCATTGAAATGGCGGGCGGATCGGTGCGCTGCATGATCGCGGGTCTGCACCTGAGCCCCCGCCCCACCAGAACAGAAATCCCGACAGGAGCAAACCAATGACCGAGATTGTCCTTCTGGGCGCCCCCATCGAGGCCGGGGCCGGACGCCGTGGCTGTGCCATGGGACCGGCGGCCTATCGTACCGCCGGACTGGCGGAGGATCTGCGCGCCCTTGGTCACACCGTGACCGATCTGGGCGATGCAGTGCCGGATGACACCGGGCCGATCGACGCCCCCTTTTCCCATCTCAAGGCTCTGCCAGAAGTGGCCGGATGGACCCGCAGCCTGCACCGCCACGCGCATGAGCTGGCGCGCGGACCCGCCTTGCCAATCTACATGGGCGGTGACCACGCCCTGTCCATGGGGACGGTGACGGGCCACGCCGCTGCCGCAGCGGATCTGGGCCGCCCGCAATTCGTGCTCTGGCTGGATGCCCATGCGGATTTCAACACGCTGGAATCCTCGCCCAGCGGCAACCTGCACGGCACACCACTGGCCTTTGCCTGCGGTCTGGACGGGTTCGACACTGTGCTGGGCGGGCCGCTGCCGGCCAGCATCGATCCGCACAACGTCTGCATCATCGGCCTGCGCTCTGTCGACGGGGTCGAACGGGATCTGTTGCGGGCGTCCGACGTCACCGCCCATGACATGCGCGCCATCGACGAACACGGCATCGCGGCACTGCTGAAAGAGTTCCTGGACCGCGTCGCCGCCGCCAACGGATTGCTGCATGTCAGCCTTGACGTGGATTTCATCGACCCCGAGATCGCCCCCGCCGTCGGCACCACCGTTCCCGGCGGAGCCACCTTTCGTGAGGCGCATCTGGCGATGGAGATCCTGCACGACTGCGGGCTCGTCACGTCACTCGACCTCGTGGAACTGAACCCCTTTCTGGATATTCGCGGCCTCACCGCCCGCCTGATGCTGGACCTCACCGCCAGCCTGTTCGGTCGGCAGGTGCTGGACCGCCCCACCCGTAGCTATTGAAAGACATACCATGTCCCCCCTGCCCTCTGAACTGGCCTATGTGCCGTTTGTCTCTGTCGAGAACATGATGCGCCTCGTGCATCACCTTGGGATCGAAACGGTCCTGACCGACCTCGCCGCCCGGATCGAGGATGATTTTCGCCGATGGGAGCTGTTCGACAAGACGCCGCGCGTCGCCTCGCATTCCGATGTCGGCGTGATCGAACTGATGCCGACATCGGACGGTGAGATGTACGGGTTCAAATACGTCAACGGCCACCCAAAGAACATGAAGGCCGGGTTGCAGACCGTGACCGCCTTTGGCCTCCTGGCGGATGTGGACACCGGCTATCCGAAACTGCTGAGCGAGATGACGCTGCTGACGGCGCTGCGCACGGCGGCGACCTCGGCCATGGCGGCGAAACATCTGGCCCCGCAGGGGGCAACGACCATGGCGATGATCGGCAATGGTGCCCAGTCCGAATTCCAGTGCATCGCCTTCAAGGCGATCTGCGGCATCGACACGGTGCGCCTGTATGACGTCGATCCGGCGGCGACGGATCGTTGCGCGGCAAACCTTGCCCAGCGCGGTCTGACGGTTGTGACCTGCCGCAGCGCTGAAGAGGCGCTGGAAGGGGCACAGATCATCACCACCTGCACCGCCGACAAGCAGTACGCCACCATTCTGACCGACAACATGGTCGGCAGCGGCGTCCACATCAACGCCATCGGCGGTGACTGTCCCGGCAAGACGGAACTGCACCGCGACATCCTGCTGCGGTCTGAGATCTTTGTGGAGTACCCGCCGCAGACGCGGGTGGAGGGCGAGATCCAGCAGCTTGACCCCGACCATGCGGTGACAGAACTGTGGCAGGTCATCGCCGGTCAGGTTCCGGGTCGCACGGCGGCGCGTCAAATCACCCTGTTCGACAGCGTCGGCTTTGCCATCGAGGATTTCAGCGCCCTGTCTTATGTGCTGGCCGCGATCGAAGGCACTGCGTTCTTCACCGATCTGGACATGATCGCCGATCCCGACGATCCGCGTGACCTGTTCGGGATGCTTCAGCGCGCCCGGGACTGACAGCCATGCCAAGCCGGACAGGATCGGTTTGCCGACTATGATGTCGGAGCCCCCTGCCCCGCTGACCGGCGGCAATGGCGGGTACTCACTCGGCGGCAAACCGTGAGGCGTGGTCTGTCCACGGACCCAGGGTGTTGCTGTCCAGTCCGGCCAGTTTCGCAAGTGCGGCGATATCGGCGATCCGGTAGCGGTGTGGTCCATCCGGCATCACCAGACCGTCTTGCGACAGCTCACCCAGCAGACGGCAGATCGTTTCCTGGGTGGTGCTTGCCAGATCGGCCCAGTCACGGCGCGTGAGCACCATGGTGACAATGACACCGCCATCCGGTTGCGGCTCGACCGGCATGAATTCGGTGGCATGCAGCAGAAATGCCAGAATCCGTTCACGGCTGGTCAGGGCGCCCCGCAGCCAGATCGCTTGCAACTGACGTTCCTGGCGGACCTGGAGATGGGCCAGAATGTGCTGCCGCAGGGTCCGGTTACCATGCATACGTCGATGCAGATCAGCCACATCGAACACGCAGATGTCTACTTCAGTCACGGCCTCGACCGCAAAATCGAGCGGCCCGCTTTCCACAACGCCCAACAGATCACCCGGACGCATGACCTCTATCAGATTGCGCCGTCCGTCCCTGTTCACACGGACCCGCCGCAGGAAACCACTGCACAGACTGCCGGCAAATGCTGGCGCACGCCCCTCGGCCAGAACGGTTTCGCCCGGCTTGAACCGGCGCAGACTCGCCTGACCGTTGGTCAAGGCAAGACCGTCAGACGACCCAGTCCCGCAAAACGCCTTGTCGGTCAGGTTGCAGTCCGTGCAACCCGGGCCGACAGGCATCTTGTCTGTATCCGTTTTCAAACCAGTTCCCGCCATGAGGCCCCGAAACGAAGGGTGAAAGATTGCCATGTGTCCGCCGCCGAATGCCGGGGCAAGATCGGCAGAGGACCGTGTGATACCACTGATCGGGAAAGAGAAACACATGCAAACGACCGCACTTGTTTCTCACCCCCAAAAAATCGCTCCTTGCCAGGGGTTGACGGGACGGATTGATTGCTGAACCTAGGGGGCTGTTGATCTTTTTCAGGTCGGGTGGTGTTTCACACCTCCCGATAACAAGTGGAGAACTTGTTTCGCCAAACCAATCGAATGCGAGTCAAAACGCGGTCTGTAGTCTCGACAGGCTCACACATGGAACCGCGCTGCCACAAGACACGGTCGAAGCCTTGCGCAGCATCTGCACGCTGCGCCGATACACCGCCGGGCAGGCAATCGCCGAAGCAGGGGAAGAACCCGGATTTGTCGGCTGCGTTCAGCACGGTGTTCTGCGAATGCAGAAGACACTGCAGGACGGACGACAGCACATCGTGGGGCTGCTGGTTGAGGGCGACATGTTCGGACGGGTGCTGGGGGGGACTCTGGACGTTGCCATAGAGGCTGCCACCGATGCCGAAGTCTGCGCCTTTCGCCGTGCCCCCTTTGAGACGCTGTTGGCGCAGTCGCCGGAACTGGACCGGTTGGTTCTGGTGAGCGTTCTCACTGAACTGGACCGTGCGCGCGACTGGATGATCATTCTTGGCACGCCCCGGATCAGGGAACGGTTGGCCGGGTTTCTGTTGGTGCTCTGCACCCGGTTTGCCACCACGGACAACCTGCTGAGGGCACGCGGCACGGCACTGGACGTCGTGGTTCCGATCAACCGGACGGATCTGGCGCATCTGCTGGGCACCCGCCCGGAGTCGATCAGCCGTGCGTTTCATGCGCTTGCCGATACGGGGTGTATCACCCTGCGAAAGCCCGATCTGATCGGGATTCTGGACCTTGAGGCGCTGGCCGCCGAAGCGGGGGAAGACGAACTCAAGGGGCGGGCAACACTGAAATTTCTGCTGGCAAGCGTGCAGGCCCGCGCCTCTAAGAGCAGCGGTTGACCGCCACGCCTGCGGCCTTTCCTCACCGTCACAAACCGCCGAGATTTCCCTGTGCGCGGCGCGCTTTCGCGGTACGGTGACCCGATGACTCACCCCTTTTTGGACAACCAGACCGCCCGTCGCCTGTTTCTGGACCGGCACCTGTTGTTGCGACCCGGCTCTGGACCCGGCAAAGGCGGCGATCTTGATCAGGTGTTGCATGATCTTGGGTTTGTTCAGGTCGACAGCGTCAACACGCTGGCCCGCGCGCATGACCTGATCCTGTGGTCCCGGCGCGGACAGTACCGGCCAAAGGCGTTGGAGCATCTTGTCGCGCGGCACCGCACGGCGTTCGAACATTGGACCCACGACGCCGCGATCATCCCGATGCCCAGTTATCCGATGTGGCGGCTGAAGTTTGCGCGCGACGAGGCGCGTATGCAGGCGCGCTGGCCACAAGGCCGGCGCGATGGTTGGATGGCCGAGATTGACACGGTCCTGCGCCATGTGTCGGACAACGGTCCGACCTGCTCGCAGGATGTTGGCACCCACGAGAAAAAGGGGTCAACCGGGTGGTGGGACTGGCACCCGTCCAAGACGGCGCTGGAATTTCTGTGGCGGTCCGGTCGGCTGGCGATCTGTTACCGCACAGGGTTTCGGAAATTCTACGATCTTAGCGAACGGGTGATCCCCGCCGAGCGTTTGAACGCCCGTCCCACTACGGCCGAAACCGTGGATTGGGCGATGTCCGAGGCGCTGACCCGGCTGGGCTTTGGCACAAGCGGAGAGCTAGCAGCCTTCTTCGACATCGTGACCCGTGACGAAGCCAGAAAATGGTGCGCGCAGGCACTTGCCTCTGGTCACATCATCGCGGTGGACATCGAACTGTGCGACGGGACGCGTCGGGACGGCTTTACCACCGAGGCCACTCTTGACCAGATCGCGTCCCTGCCGGACCCGTCATCGCGTATCCGTCTGCTGTCACCCTTTGATCCGGCGCTACGGGATCGTGCACGGGCCGAACGGCTGTTCGGGTTTCACTACCGCATCGAGATCTTCGTGCCTGAACCCAAACGGCGCTATGGATACTATGTCTTTCCGGTGATGCAGGGCGACCGCCTGATCGGGCGAATAGACGCCAAACGTCGTGGCAAGGTCTTGCAGGTTCAGGCATTCTGGCCAGAACCCGGCATCCGCATGGGCAAGGCACGCACCGCAGGAGTGCGCGCCGAACTGGAGCGGGTCGCACATCTGGCGGCAACCGACGACATCGCGTTCGCGGACGGGTGGCTACGCGCCTGACCCGTCCTGCCGCATTGTGCAACCGCCAGTGCCAGCCGTCCGACACCCCCTACGCCTCAGGCAGCCGTGCGAGAGGATTTCGGACAATCGCCGGAGGTCTTGGCCTGTGTCAAAGCTGACTCGATCCACTGCAGAATCGTGTCTTGAGACGGTTCAAGAGCTGTCACATCGGATCCGACAAATTCAAGAAACGGCGCAAGGTTCAGGGAGTTGACCCCCACCAGCACAGGGATCTCAAGGTCAATCGCATCTGCGATCACCGTTCTGAATCCGCGCCCTTCGGCCTCGTGTTTGCCGAATTTGTTGACGATCAGAATATCCACACCGGCCTGTAGCCGGGATGCGACCAGACCAACGGCTGTTTCCAGGACGGTCGGGTCCAACCGGCATCCCCGCGACGCCTGACCCAGATCCTGCGAAATGCGCAGGACCGGACCGTCCGGCAAGACGCTGACATCCATGTCACAGGGTCCGTTTGCGCATTCGGTGTTGATCTGCACCGTGCCACAGGTCGCATGTCCCCGTGCCGCAAGCGTTTCGGCAATCTGGAAAAGCAGGAGGTCCGTATCCCCCTGACCCGGCGCCATCGTGTATGCAATTTGCATCTGGGTTGATCCTCGTTTCAGAGTATCCGTCCGTTGTGACCGCTCTGACGGTGAGCCTCTGCTGTCGATAATGTCCATGATCGATAATGGACATCTTGAGGCACTCCATGACGGGCATGAAGGGACAGAAGAAGCGGTTCTGGTCTGACGAGGAGAAACGCTCGATCTGCCGGCAAACATGCGCGCCCGGTGTGTCGGTGGCGCAGGTTGCGCGCCGGTATGCGATGAACTCGAACCTGATCTTCACCTGGCTGCGGGATCCGCGTTTCGCGCCGGCCGAAGCCGAAGCGTCCAGTGGTGCCAAGGATGACACTCTCTTCCTGCCGGTCGAGATCACCGGCTTGGCCGCCGAGCCTGA
>NZ_FZON01000072.1 GCF_900188425.1 Antarctobacter heliothermus | reverse complement strand
AGGGCCGAGGCCTTGTAGCGGGTGAGGCCGTAATCGCTACGCGCGGCGGGCGAGAGATATTGCAGCTGCTTTTCGGTGGCGGGCTGGGTCAGCCAGGCACGTGTCTTGAAGGCGCTTTCGTCGGTCTCTTGGGTGTTCAGCCAGTCATCGGCCTGCGCAAGACAGACGCTGCGCTCTCCGATACCCAGAAGCTGCGGCTGCACCCCGCGTGCACCGCCGATGCCGTACCAGAGGCTGTCCAGCCAGAAGACGCCGCCCCAGGCCGAGAACCCCGTGGCCAGCAGCGCATCCTCGGTGCCGAAGAGATCGACCCATTCGAAGCTGGAGCGTTTCAGCAGATCGATTTCCGTCATCACGAAGTCGGAGAGCGCTCCACCGAGGGCTCCCTCACGGGTTTCGGCTTCGTCCTCGACCAACACCTCGCCGCAGATCGGGCATTCGCGCGATGCCAGTGGAATATCGGCCTGGCACGCCGGACAGGTTTTCGACGGGGCCTCGCCGCTGGTGGTCTTGCCGTCGAGATCGACGTCCTGCTCCAGCGTGCCATGGGTCAGGCTGGAGGTGCCAAAATCCAGCACCACGCAGTCGGTCTTGACCACGCCCGGGTGCTCGGCAGGGTCCACGGTGCGCAGGCCACGCCCCACCATCTGGATCATCGTGGACTTGTAGGATGAAGGCCGTAGCAGCACGACGCAGGAGGTGGGTGGGTGATCAAACCCTTCCGTGAGCACGGCCACGTTGGTGATGATGCGGATCTCGCCGCGGGCAAAGGCCGCCAGGATATTGTGGCGTTCGTCACGGGGCAGATCGCCATGGATCAGGCCGGTGGGGATGCCGGCGGCGTTGAAAGCCTCGGCGACATGCGAGGCGTGGGCCACAGTCGAGCAGAACACCACGGTCGGACGGTCCGCGGCCTTTTCCTGCCAGTTGCGCACCACCTCCTCGGTGATCGGCGCGCGGTCCATGATCTCGGCCACTTCACCCATATCGAAGTCGGAGGCGGTCTTGCGCACAGCACGCAGCTTGTCCTGCACGCCCACATCGATGACGAAGGTGCGCGGCGGCACGAGATGCCCCGATGCGATCAGCTCGCCCAGCCGCACCAGGTCGGCGACATTGTCGAAGACGGCCCGCAGCCCCTTTTTGTCACCACGATTGGGCGTGGCCGTGACCCCGAAGATGCGCGCGTCCGGGTTGGCATCCCGGACGCGGTCGATGATGCGACGGTAGCTGTCGGCCACAGCGTGATGGGCCTCGTCGATCACCAGCAGGTCCAGCTTCGGCATGCCCGCCAGGTTGGCCTCGCGCGCCAGCGTGGGCACCATGGCGAAGGTCACCTGGCCGCTCCATGATTTGGTCGCGGCATCGACGACGGAGGTGGACACATCCGGGACCACACGCCGGAACTTGTCACGGTTCTGCACAGTCAGCTCATCGCGATGCGCCAGAACGCAGGCCTTGGCATCGGTGTCGCCGAGGCGGTCGCGTACCACGGCTGACAACGCGACGGATTTGCCGAACCCGGTGCTGGCCACGCCCAGCGTGTTGTCGCGGGTGCCGAGCGCAGACAGGCTGCGCTCGACGAAGAGTTTCTGACGGGGGCGTAGGCGCATGGCTCGGGCCCCTCACTCGGCCCAACTCGGACGACCGGAGAACCCCGGTGCGGTGGGCGCTTTCTGCGCGGGCGCCTGCTGCGGCTGTGGCTGCGGGGCGGGATGACCGTGCGCCGGCGCAGAGGGAACCGGTGACTGGTGCTGCGGCGAGAATGCGGAAGGCTGCATTTGCGGCGCCATGCCCGGTGCTGCGACATGGCCCATGACCTGCGCGTAATCGCGGTGATCGGGCATGACCGCGCTCTTGATTTCGTTCTTGTCCTCGCCGTTGGTGTCCTGTCCGATGTCGATCCGCGCGACAAATTCCAGACCATCAAGGTCAGCAAACCCGTTTATCCGGCGCCGGGCCTGAGCCTCGGGGGAATTGTCCTTGTCAGAGATGCCGCGGGACGAATTGAGAATGCCACGCACCAGGCTGCGGCCCATGTTGGCCCAATCCGGGCCCTTCGGGCTGTAAAGCCCGATCAGCGACCAGATCTTGCGCTTCGCGTAAGGCCCTTCGAGCACCGTGTATTCGGCATCGAGATAGACAGACCCTGTATTGCCCCGCTTGGCATAGCCGCCGGTCCAGCCCTGGCTGGGGTCGTCATACCCGCCGGGTCGCAGCGTCAGGCGCACCTTGGCCAGCGTGCCCTTGGGGATGACATTGCTGTTCGACTGCGCGTCGTTGAAATCGTTCCAGAGAGACATGGTTACAGTCCTTTCAGTTGGAGGTGTCGTTGGAGGGGGTGTTGGCCTGCGCCGCTGGCGGTGCCGGCAGGTCCGGAGTCTGGTAGGTCAGGCGGCGGTCCTCGGGGACGAGCGGGCCCCGGATCTTGTCCATCAGCTTCCCAAGATGCGGGGGCTCGACCATGTCGAGACGCCCGGAGCGGTCCTTGGCGGGAAAGCCCCAGGGATTGAGCGTGTGACAGACAAACCCGCGCTGAGGCGCTCCGTCCCCGCCTGAAATGTCGGTCATGGTGATGACCTGATCGACGATGCCCGGCAGCTCGAGCCCGGTCTTGGAGCCGTCGATCTGCGGCGAGAACACCTTGCGATTGAAGTCGTCGAGCTTCTGATCGAGGATCCCGACGAACCAGACATTCTTGCCGCGCGTGTGCTGCAGGTGGGTCAGCCACGCGATCATCTCGCGCCCATGCAGGCCATACGCGCCGCGCACATCGGGCTTGCCGGTCTTGTCGGAGAACGCCTCGGGCTGGCCCTTGCACCACTGGAAGCAGAGCCGCCCGGCCACGGTGATCGAGTCGATGAACACCGTGTCGTATTTGCCGAGCACCGCAGGGTCGCCGTATTTGGCGCAGACCGCCTCGAAGTGCGCCTGGCTGTAGGGCTGATCGGCGCGCAGCGCCGGGTTGGGTCCACCGATGAACACGGCAAAATCCCGGCATTCCGTCCAAGTCCGCGGGCGGATGGCGTCGATGGCCAGCCCCTCGATCGCGAGGTCACCCGATTCCAGGTCAAAAAACAGCGTGGTCGAGTTCAACAGCGTCCAGAGCAGCGAGGTCTTGCCGATCCCGGACGGGCCGAAGATCACGCCCTTGATGCCGCGATGTTCAGCCATGCGCTGGTCGGCGGTGATGATGGGGAGCGCGCCAGTCATGACAGCACCTCCTGACATGCAGGTGCCGCGCCAGGATTGGTGTTGGTCACAGCCACAAACAGCGCGTCCAACCGGTCAGCTTCGACGAGGCACTCAACGCCCTTGCGCCGCATGAAACGTCGCGCATCGTCCAGCAGGTCGGGCTCCACGATCAGGTCCGGGACAGCGACGTATTCCTCGGCGCTCTCAACAAAATAGGATTTCGAGCGCAGATCCTTGACCAACGGGGCGAAGGCCGCGCAGACTTCTGCGAAATCCGACTGGTAGAGCCCGTCATCGTGGTTGCGCAGGATGCGTTTGACCTCTGAAATGATGCCGGTGCGCAGCATGCGCAGCGCGCCTTCCTGACGGGCCTGCGTGCAGGTGAGCGGGAAAGCGGCCTCCATCATGTCATCGGCAATTTTGGGGGCGTTGTTTCCAAGCTGGGCAGCAACCTCCCAGACACGTTCCGCAAAAGCTGCGGATTGGCTATCGAGCATCGAACCACTCCTTGATTGTTGTGAAAGCTGCTGACCCGTCGGCGATGGCCTTGGCGTCCAGGTCGTGAAACGGGTCTTCCCGGGCCGCACGCATGCCCTGTCGCGCAAGGGCGAGGTTCTCGTCCGTGGCCCATTCAGCAAAAGCGCGGAACGTTCCCGTGACGTGCTGCCACGACGCCTGTGCCGGCGTCGGCGGGACATAGAGCGGGTTACGGCGGCTCGGCCCACGCTGAGGGCGCAACCCGCGCATGGCTGCATCCGTGACCATCTTGCGCAGGGCGGCGCGCGTGGGTTCCTCGCCATGCTCAAGCCGCTCATCCAGCGTGCGTCGCACGATGCCCGGATCAGCTGCCTCTGCATCGCGGATCTGGCGTGCTTCGTGGATATCTTTCCGCGTCAGGCCCAGGTCTGAAACTCTTGGAGCAAGGTTCTCGCCGGGAACCTTGCTCAAGCGGTCACCCCCATGCCTCTGGATATCACCACGCTGCTGAGCGGCGTCGTATTCATCGGCAAGTCGGTGTTTGGCCTTGGACTCGATTTCCAGCGCATGTGCTTGCGCCCGATGCGCGGCACTGATCAGGGCATCATGTGCATCCTTGGCCCGCCGCAGACGGGCCGCACGTTTTGCAACGTCGTAAGCAATGCCTGCCATCTCGCGTGCATCAAGAATTTCGGCCGAACTACGGGCATCCGCGAGGCTCTGTGCGGCACGCTCAACAAGGCCGCGCAGGTCCTTCAGGTCGGTCACAGCAACAGCAGCGCCCGTCATTGATCGACCTCCTGCGCGAGGATCTCGACCTTCAGCGTGCCGGGCCGGACGGTGCGTGCGGGCTCGAAGCCCTGCCGGATGGCTTCGGGCCAGGCGGCGTATTTGCGCTCCGGCACCTTGTAATCGAGATCGACATATTCGGCGGGGTCGTCGCCTGCTTCGCGGATCCGCGCGACCATGTCGGCCAGTCGGTCCTGATCCCAATCCACCCGCTTCGGCAGATCAGCGACCACGGTGCAATCGCCATCATCAAAGCGGACCGTGCCGGTGTCTCTGCCCGAAATCTGCCGTTCTTCGGCGGCCCGGGTAGCATAGCGGACTGCCAATCCCGCATCGAAGCGTGCTTTTGCGGCCTTGTCGCGCTTCAGGCGCTCGTCCACATCGCGCTGCAGGATGGCCAGCAGTTCGACGGGCAGCTGGGCGATGTCCTGCAGGCTGAGGCCCGGCAGGTCGTCGACAGTGGGGGTATTCGCGGGGAACGGCATGTAAGGGTCTCCATATTCGGCAAAAAGGGATTGGAAGGCGGTCATCACGCGGCCTCCTGCTCGGCGAGCAGCAGCTCGGACAGCGAGACGGCAGCGGCTTTGGGTTTGGGGCGGGCGACGGCGATATAGGCGAACTGGTCGGGCCCCACGCGTTCCTGGACGAGATGCACGAGACCCTGCTCGGCGGCCCAAAAGGCCCGCGATCCAAGCCTGCTCAATTCGGCCCGCGCCGCATCCGACAGCCCTGAAAACACAGGGAAGATGTCGAGCACCAGAAAGCCGCGATGGTATTCCAGCCGGTCGCCGGGAACGGCTTGCGCCACCCAGGCGCAGAACTCGATCTCGGAAAGCGGTCGGCTGGCGCGAACCGTGATGAAAGGGGTGGTGCCCATGAACATGATCTCCTCCTTTCGCCTCTACTCAGGTCGCCGCAACATCGTCCCAGCAGGGACCGAAGCTGGGGCGGTGTTGTCGTGAGAGGCTGTTTTTTCCTGATGGTCGCGATGATCGGCATAGACGGCGACAAGCGGGGTTCCGTCCTGATGGGCACCGGCCTTCTCGATGCGGTAGACGCAGTGGTTCTTCAGGATTGCGGACAGTTCCCATCGGCGATAGAGGCCGGGAATCCTGACGAGACGCCCTGTGCGAACCGGCTCGTTTTGCGTCATGGGGTCATCCATTGCTGCGGGCCGCGACCTTCTAGGGCCGTTCAATTGGGAAAAGCCGTTCGCACGGGTAGATCGGGACATCGGATCAGACGAGTTCATGACCTGCGTCCTTGCGCCGATTTCAAAGCAAGCTTTTTCGAAGTGCTCGAGCGAACTTGCTCACACTCGAATGCCTCGACATCCTCCAGCCGGTAGACGACGCGCCCCCCGAGCTTGACGAAGCGCGGACCCTCACCGGTCCAACGCCACCGTTCGAGCGTGCGATGCGAGATACTCCAGCGATCGGCGAGATCGATCTGGTTCATATGCCTGAGTGACATGCCTGCCTCCGTTGTTCTGTCTGCGAGTAGATCCAGCGGTGCAGAAGCACGTGGATATAATCGCATTATCAACGAGTTAGCGGTCTCTCTATATGATCATCGGTGATCTTTCTTGTGACGTGCGCGCATGAAAAAGCCCCGGAAAACCGGGGCTCTGAGGGGGTTATCTGTGACGTGATGCGCCGTCGGGCGTGACTTCGGCGTCAGCCGGTACTGGCCGATGACACGCTGACCAGAATATCGGCGACTGAACTTTCACGGCATTGTGGATTAATTCGATACCCGGCGCGCTCCTTGGTCTGAATGAACGTGTCCTGATCCATGGGGATCCCCATCGACACGTTCAAAGGTTCGATGGCCTCGCGCAGGCGCCTCAACTGTTGGCGCATCGACTGATCCGAAATATCGAGGCGTTGCGCCAAGTCCGGCGCTAAAAGATACGGAACCTCGGCCTGTCCCTTTTTGGCACTTCTGAACGCTTCAATCAGAGCGGCGACCAGTTTGAAATTCGCGCCTTCTAGCACCAGTTCACCCCGGAAATGCACGCGTTCATGATCGTCGTCGAATGCGAACTCCAGAGTCGGCGCCGAGAGCCGATCCATGAATGCTTTCGTGTCAGCGTCATAGTTTGAGGGCGGGGCAACTTCGACGTGACCTCGGTTGTAGCACGCCGCGAGCAGCGACGCCGCGGGTAGCTCATTTCGGTACAGGGCAGCGCCGTATTCCCTGACCGCCGACGAGATTACCTCCTCAACAGATTTCGCGTGGCGCTGAAACAGCTCGAAGACGCGGTCTCCCGCCTCGGAGGTCGGCACGCCCGGAAAATGGCCAACGGCGGAAACGACCTCCGGAAAGTCCACCAGGAACCGTTCCTTCGGCGTCACAGAGATCTTCTTGAACAAGGACACGTAGGCCAGCGCCATGCGCAAGTCATCTCCACTGCTCCGATCATCGAGAAGTAAGTCCTGCATGTATCGATCTGACGGCTCGTGTTGGCCGAGCCCCGCCGCGAGAATTCCAAAGCGTCTATCGATACATTGCGAACACACGCCGCAGTGCCTTTGGATTTCGGTCCATTTCCGAGGACGGGTACAGCTGACAGTCTGACTTAGCAGATCGGCCATCCCAGCCGCCGCAATCTTCTCCGTCACCTCCTTCTTGGTCAGCCATTGGAGGGGCGTGCGGATCCGGATTTCGCAATCCAGAAGCATTGAGAACAGATGTTCAATCCCACGCAGAACCTTCGGGTGCGTCGTCCGAGTCGCCCGACCACCGACAACGTCGCCCGCCAGCGGCAGATTGATGCTGACCACCCCGTTCTCATAGAAACTAAAACCGTCCTTGCCAGACATCCTGGCTACGACGAGGCCCAGGCAGGCGAACAGAAAGGAGCGGGTGCGCTGGGTGAATTCACGGGCGCGAACGCCCTCGTTGCTGACCCAGACGGGAATATAAGACAGGCACCGGTCATATCCCTTCCGCTTTAGCTCGGCAATTAAGCCTTCTTGAACCGACCGAACCTTGGTCGACGAATAGTGCCCTACCAGTGTGAGCGACCGACCGTTAGAGACAAGATCGGTGACGGCGCCGGCGAACGAATCGACGCCGCCGGAGAAAAGGGCGACATCGTCATGTTCATCCGCGGGGTCGATCAGATCGTGAAAATACAACTCCTTGGGCTGAACCGGCGTCTCGGCCTGTCGGAAATCGAATGAATAGCTGTCGTCGGAAAGAAACCCCAGCGTGTCAATCAGCGCATCCCGAATCTCAGGGTCCCGCCAGACATCCAGTTCCCGCACCGGGATCGAAAATTTGAGACTCCGGCGCCAGCTTTCGCCGAACTTCGAAAGCTGATCCGATCCACGGACTAGGCGCTGATCGGCGCAATAGACATAGGCGGCGACCTCCAAAAGGTCGATCAACAGATCAGGTAGGTTCGACAGCATCGTGCGGCTGATGTAGTCGATGCGGAGGTTCACATTCTTGGCCGGACCATGGACGTTCATGGCGATGGCCTCCTCGCAGGAGGCGGCGGTCACACCACATTCGATTAAATGCTGCTTCACGACTTTCCCTTCCGTACTGCAAGCTCGGTTCCGATTTTCGCGACAGCGTGAGATGAAAACGCTCGTGTGCCCGCTCGCGAAATTTTCTTTCCGTCGCGATAGTGATTCTTCCCGAGCCAGTCCCGAGCGAATGTGCGCATGATGAGGGCCGACTCATTGCAATGTCGGCGGATTGCACCGTCAAAACTCTCGAGGTCATGGACAGAACGTGCAATCCGATCAGGGCCGATCATATTGTGGAGGTTTCGATCCACGTAGTAGTGAATCACACGCTCGACAAAGTTGGCGTAGAAATTCTGCGCCAGTGCGGCAAACTTCTCCGTGCCCTTCAATCCTGCAAGCGAGGCCCGAACGTCGTCTGCGCCGGGGCTCCAGAGAGAAGGCAGATTTGACTGAATTCCGTCTGCCAACGCCGAGAGACCAGCACGACGGGCGATCTCACCGAGGTCTGTACTTCCATGGTGGAGTCGACGCTGAACCCGCTCCACGACACTATCATATTGAAAAAGGACTTCAGAGACCGACGAGATCGCGGAGCCGTCGATACCGATTTCAGCTAATGCCGTCGGTGCGTCTTTGGCTGCAGCTGCCTGAGGCAAATGGATCAGTAGCCAGAGCGCTTCAATAAAGACATCGTCTTTCAGAGCAAATTTAAGGGCTTCCTGGCCAAATTCAGTAATCTGATCGGCCACTGCTTCGGTTGGAGTTCCGCCGTCCACTATGTACCGAATAATTTCGGGCAATAGGCGGTATGCCGGCAGTTTTCCAAGGCGCTGGTGCCCCATTAAATCATCTCGCAAACTTTTTGGTGTTCAAAACCAGTAGATGCGCTCCTATCAAATTTTTCTGGCGGCTGATGCCACTTGGCCCGACATACGCTCACTCTGTCCCGCATCATGATTCGCTTTCAAGGTATTGTTAAGCCCCAAGAATGCTCGCGTAAGGAGAGATTTGCACTCGTGCCTCCTATGAATGATTTCGAAGTAGCGCGCGGCAACACGATAAGACTTTGTTTTTGATTGTTTTTACTGACTGACCACGTAGCGTTCACTTGCGCAAAACGCTCCCCATTCAGTGCTCCAATGAAACGACCCAATCCACTCCCACCCAATCAGATGACCCCAGCAGAACGCCGTGCCGACCTGTGTGGGCTGCTGGCTCTCGGGTTGGTTCGCCTACGGATGCGGGACCGGGCGGAAGTATCAGGCGATGCTGAAGAAAGTTGCCTACACTATCCGGACGACCAATGGCGTCATGCAACTCCAACTCACCGGAGAAACGCATGACCAAACAAGATCCTATTCCCGCCCGCCTGGCAGCGCTGAAGACAACGTCAACGCCAGAGCTGAAGCAGCAATGGCGCGATCTCTTCGACATCGAGCCGCCCCCGTTCAATCGTCGCTATCTCGAAAGCCGACTGGCCTACCGGATCCAGGAACTCGCCTATGGCGGGCTGAAACCGGAAACGGTGAAACGGCTGGAAGCCCTCGGCGAACAGCTCGACGGTGGCGACCGCAAGAAGAGCCGCATCCGCGCTGACCTGAAACCTATCATCGGCACACGGTTGATCCGCGATTGGCAGGGTATCGAACAGATCGTCACCGTCACCACCGACGGGTTTGAGTGGCAGGGAAAGCCTTACAAATCGCTGTCGGCCATCGCCCGCGCCATCACAGGCACGCGCTGGAACGGCTGGGTGTTCTTCGGGCTGAAAAATCACCGGAGGGGCGCATGACCAAACCCATCGTCAGGAAACTGCGCTGCGCCGTCTATACTCGGAAATCTTCCGAGGAAGGGCTCGAGCAGGAATTCAACAGCCTCCACGCTCAGCGCGAGGCGTGCGAGGCGTACATCGTCAGTCAGCGCTCAGAGGGCTGGGTGCTGGTCCGTGACCAATATGATGACGGGGGAATTTCCGGCGGAACGCTGGACCGCCCCGGCCTGAAACGGCTGCTCGCGGACGTCGAGGATGGCTTGGTCGACGTGGTCGTCGTGTACAAGATCGACCGGCTGTCGCGCTCACTGATGGATTTCTCCAAACTGGTCGAGGTGTTTGACCGGAACGGGGTGACCTTCGTGTCCGTCACGCAGTCCTTCAACACCACGACTTCCATGGGACGGTTGACGCTGAACATCCTGCTCAGCTTTGCCCAGTTCGAGCGGGAGGTGACAGCGGAACGTATCCGCGACAAGGTGCGCGCCAGCCGGATGAAGGGCATGTGGATGGGCGGCGTGCCCCCGCTGGGTTATGAAGTGAAGAACCGGAAGCTCATCGTGAAGGAAGCCGATGCCGCCAATGTCCGTTGGATCTTTGCCCGGTTCATCGAGATCGGATCGGGCACTGAATTGGCTCGGGAACTGGCGGCACGCGGCATCCAGACTAGCCGTGGCAACCGGATCGACAAGAAATACCTGTACCGCCTGCTGAACAACCGCGCATACATCGGTGAGGCCGTGCACAAGGGCGACAGCTATCCCGGCGAACACGACGCCATCATCGACCGTGCGGTTTGGGACAAGGTCCACGCCATCCTGACCGAAAGCCCCCGCAAGCGCGCGGCGCGCACCCGCGCCGACACACCTGCACTGCTGAAAGGGCTGCTCTACGGCCCCGACGGGGCGGCCTTCTCGCCAACGCACACCCGCAAGGGTGGCAAGCTCTACCGATACTATGTCAGCCAGTCGGTGCTGAAACATGGTGCCGGGGCATGCCCGGTCGGCCGCGTACCAGCGGGGGAGATTGAGGCCGCTGTCATCGACCAGCTTCGCGTCGTCTTCCGCCAGCCTGAGATCATTGCGGGCACATGGAAAGCGGCCCGCTCGCAGGAGGGCGAGATCACCGAGGCCGACGCCCGTGACGCACTGACCCGCCTCGACCCGGTTTGGGATGAACTCTTCCCAGCGGAGCAGGCGCGCATCGTGGCGCTGCTGGTCGAGCGGATCGACATGGGCACCGATGGCCTCAATGTTCGCCTCCGGATGGACGGCCTGACCGGGTTGGCGCAAGAAATGATGGCTGATCTAGGAACGGCGGCATGACCCGCGCGAAGCCAGTGCCGGAAACCGTGACAGTGCACATCCCGTTCCGCCTCGTGAAGCGCGGCGGGCGGAAGGAAATGCAGCTGCCGGACGGAGCATCGCAGCCGCGCAGGTCCGACAACACGATGGTCAAGGCGTTGGCACGAGCTTTCCGCTGGAAGCGTATGCTGGAATCGGATGAGTTCGATACCATCGCCGAACTGGCCGAGCGCGAGGGGATCGCCTCCTCCTACATGACCCGCGTTCTGAGGCTCACGCTGCTCGCGCCTAACATTGTTGAGGCGATCCTCGACGGACGACACAAGCCGGACTTGACGCTGGCGCGAGTCATGGAGCCGTTTCCTGCAATCTGGACGGGGCAAAAGGACCTGTTCGACTGACGTGAACGGCCCTCAGCCGACGCTCACCCTGCTTGGCTTGCTGACCCACACTGAAAGCTAAGTTTAGCGAAAGTTTGAAAGGAGCTTGAAACCGCTTCCAGTCTTCGACCGCCACTTGATTGACGACATTACTATCTCTGGTTTAATCCCAAATCCAAAGCTGTCGAGAATTTCGAGATGGGTTGCCGTTTCGGTCACCGCTACGGCGCCCTTGGCTTGAGTGCCTAAAGCTGCGCTGATTGATCCAGAAGGCCTTCTCGGAGGGCAAACGCCAAAAGCTCCGCGACGGAATGGACGCCGAGCTTGGCCATCAGCCGAGTCCTGTGATTGTCCACGGTTTTCGCGCTGATCGAAAGGCGTTCTGCGATCGCGGCGTTTGAGCAGCCCTGAGCGATAAGGTGCAGAACTTGGCGCTCGCGGGCAGTCAGCACTTGGATTTCGGCTTCGCCTTCGAGGATGCCCGCCACGTCCCGGGCGATGAAGCGCCCGCCGCGCAGGATTGCCTCCAACCCGCGATGCATCACGTCCGGGTCACAGGATTTCAAGAACAGCCCGTCCACCCCGGCGTCGATCCATTCCGACAGGGTTCGCGCGGAGGTAAAACCCGTGACCACGGCAATCCGGGTGTCGGGCGACCATCGGCGCACCTCGCCATAGACCTCCATCCCGCGCGACCGCGGCATGCCCGCGTCCAGCGTCATAAGGTCGGGCCGGATCTGACGCCCCAGCGCGATCGCCTCGAACCCGTCCGCCGCCTCTCCCGCGATCTCAGCGCCATCGATGCGGGAAATAATATCTTTGAGACCCGACCGAACCAAGGCATGGTCGTCGGCGATTACGATTTTCCAGGGACCCGATGCAGGAACCAAATCCGAACTCCAAGGCGAAACGCACGGCGCGCGTGCTGGTACTGGCGACAATCGCCATCATGGCTGCGATCCTGACGTGGCACAATACGTTGCGGCCGCAAGCCAGCGAGCCGGTGCCCAGCGGTGACTTGGTGGAGCTTGTACCGGGTGAAGCCGTCGGCGACCTTTACCGCCGCATGGTGCGCGTTCCCGATATCAACACGCCCTGCCCGGGCCCCTTGGGCGTTGCGCTGCTGGAGACCGAGATTCTGCCCCCCGACGGTTGGGCCTGCCTCAGGTTGGTCAACCGCTCAGAGGATCCCGGCGTCTGGCGCATCGACATGAACGGCATCAGCACCGGTTACGTTGTTTTCCACATCGTGCGCAAAACGAGCGAACAGCAGGTCCTGACCCATCTGCCGGAGACCGCCATTTCCGATCGTGAGACCGGAACAAGAAGGCTCGCGTCCGCGCCGTTTGCCGTGGCCGGTGGCGAAATGATCGAGATCTGGGCAACCTTTCCCAATCCCGGCAATTTTCAAGTGACGACGCCAACGTTGCGGCCCGAGCTGGATTTCGACGCCGAGATGGTGGCGGACGCACACACTTACGGCGGTCTTATGGGCGCGTCCGGGTTGCTGGCGGCGTTCTTCATTGCGTTCGCGGCTCTGCTGCAATCCAGACCGGCGCGGGTGTATGCCCTGTATTTCGGCTTACTGCTCCTGTTGATCGCCGTGCAGACAGGCTATCTCGCGAGCGTGCTGTCATTGCCGCTGGGACTAGCGACCGGCCCGTGGACACTGCTCATTGGCATCATCATCGCGCTCGTTCATCTTCGGTTCGTCGCGGCGTTCGTTTTCGAAGCCTTGCCGGGCCATTATTTCGCACTGGTGGGCCGGCGGTTGCACCGCATCGCGCTTGTGCTTCTGGGCCTCAGCATCCTGATCATGCTCGCCGTGGCCGGGGTTGCCATTCTGACGCTGCTTGATGTGCTGACGTCGGTCGATCCGAATGTAGCGACACAGATTTTGTCAATTACCGTTCAGCTTTCCTCGTCCGCGGTTAGCGGCGGGTTCGCGCTGCTTGGCGCGCTCCATGCGATCTGGGCGGGGCGCGTGCTGATTGGCGAACGCGCTCCGGGTGCGGGCCTGTTTGCTCTGGGCGCCGTGATGCTTCTGGGCGCGTCCATCATGGTGGCGCTCGGTCCTGTCCTCTCACCCGTCATTGATATTCAGATCGCCTTCTCCGTCATGCTCTTTGCGGATGCGCTGGTGTTTGCCGCCGCCATAGTGTTGCAGACGTTCGGTCTGCGGAGCCAGCGCGACAACGCAATGGAGGCGGAGTTGGCCGCCTCGCAGGAGCAGCTCCGACTGTCCGAGACGCTGCTGGCGGCGCATCAGGACCTCGACCAGGCCCGACGCCTCGCGGAGACCCATCGCACCCGCCTTGCCCATACGAGCCACGACCTGCGACAGCCCCTTATGTCGCTACAGCTGGCCCTAACGGAAGCCGACACAGCGCCGTCGGCCCTGCGCGAGCGCCTTTCAAGTGGTCTCGACTATCTGCGCGAGGTGCTGAGCGAGAGCATGACCGACGGCCGACCGGACACCGCAGTCAGTGGGACCGGCACCGACGGGTCCGCCGAGCCAGTGCCCTTGTCCCTGCTCATGACGAACGCCGTGCGGATGTTCGGCGATGAAGCGCGGGCGAAAGGCCTGACCCTCCGCGCCGTTGACAGCGAACTGTCCGTTCGTGCCGATCCCGTAGCGTTGATCCGGATGCTGTCGAACCTGGTCTCGAATGCAGTGAAATATACCGACAAGGGCGCGGTGCTGATCGGGCCGCGGCGGAAGAATGGTTCGATTGCAATCGAAGTGCGAGATAGCGGGCCGGGAATGAGCGCCGAGGAAGTCGTGGCGATCCGCGAAAGCTACACACGCGGCGCACAGGCCCATGCCGCCGACGGGGAGGGGATCGGGCTGGCCAGCGTAGAGGCGCTGACGCGCGAGAACGGGCTGTCCCTCACAATTCGCAGCGCTCCGGGGCGAGGCACCTGCATGGCGATCGAGGGGCTTGCAGCGGTCGACGAGCAGGAGGAGCAGGACGCGGGCGCAGCGGTCCAAGCGCTCAGCACCTAGCGTTACGCGAGGTATCGGCTCAAAACGACTGCGGCGCGGAAGATCCGCGTCGCAGCGATAGTCTGAAATGTCTGGCGTGCCCGCCTCAGGTCAGCAGCGGTGCAGCCAGATCGTCCGGCTGCCGTCCTGCCAGGAGGCGTCCCCGTTCGAGAAGAACGAATAGATCGCGCCGGTTTCGCCGACATAGCGATGGGTGTTGCGGACGCGGTCGTAGTAAAGCGAATTGCCCGGGCGACCGGCGGGATGTGCCCGGAAGCCCTCGCTCATATCACCGACGAAGACGTTGATGCCGTCGTTCTCGTAAAAGCAATATGTCTGCGCCTGCTGTGCCTGGGCGGGATCGGAGGTCACGGCAAGGCCTGCACAGGCGAGACAAGCGGCGACAGCGATGTTGCGGATCATGTTAAGGGTGGTCATCTTGGTTTCTCCATTGATTGAATGTTGCGATGACACTTTTCTAAAGATCGCTCGCTGAGCAGGGTATAAGGTCAACACCCTAATCGATCGGGCTTTCCTGAGGGAGCCACCCCCGCCGTCGCCGCAATTCGAAGCCCATCCCGGCACCATCGCGCTTTGACGGGCCAGCCTTCGTGCCCTGCGCGTCGGGATGGGTCGTAAGCGGGGCGGGGCCACCATCTGATAGCCAAAGTGCACTCCAGAAAAACGGAGCACCGCATTCCGGTGTCGGATCAGGGTGCGCAATAACGCAACGATCCCACGGCAGTGCCGCGGGACCGGAACACAGGACGTTGGTGCGATATCAGGGCTGCTGCGCGATGATCTCGCCCGTTGTCCGGTTTACGGTGATGTCCAGGGGGCGGCGGACGAAGTCTCCTCCGCTCCCATTACCCGGCTGTTGCACGTCGATCCGTAGGATCACCTCCGAGGGCGACGAAAGATGCAGGTCGAGCGTGTCGAAATATAGGCCGGAGAAGCCGAAGTTCGGACCGAGCCCGACGATTCCGCAGGCCTCATGGCCAGACTCCCCTCCGATCTCCACGAGCCGGACCGTCACCATCACAAGCGCCCATCCGAGGGCCGGCTCCCCGATGTCCAAGCCGATGACCCGCACCCCCACATCGTCGAACGCGCTTTGGAACGCGGGGCCCATGGTATTCTGGGCGCTGGCGATCCGACCCTCGCAGGGCAGGACCACGGCGTCGTTGGCCGCAGCGGCGCACGGCAGCGCCAGAGCGGTTAGGATCGTGGCGAGAAAGCGTTTCATGGCAAATCCGTTTCGGTTGATGTGTTCGGTCCGGTCCCGCGATTTGACGGGGCGGATCCTGATGGGACAGGCGGGCCGCCGAAAGACAGGCGCGACCAGTATGATGTCAGTCGCAGTCCCTTGTTGCGAAACACCGGAGGGTGGCGGCGCTTTGCAAAGGCGTGCTGAGCGGGCGGATCGACCCACCGCAAAGGCCGCCATACCCGATCAGACCGTCTTCGCCCTCCCACAAGATGAACGTGCGCAGTTGGAAGCGCCTGGGTGCGTGACCGCAGTATCCACTCTCGCAGGTCACATCCACGGTCACATCGACAAGGGCAGGCGTGGTTAAGCCGCCGTCGCCGGTCCGAACCCCCAGAAGGCGGTAGGTGACCGCGTAGGTTTGCATGTAGGGACTTGGCGGCGCCTGGTCGGTAACGCGCGCCTCCCCCCAATTGACAATCGACACCGGTATTCCGGAGATGACCACCGGCTCAAACCCCGCCTCGAAGAGATCTCCGATCATCGCGGGTGCACCGTACATGCCGCAAATGGTGGCAAGAGCGGGCATCGGCGATAGAGCGAGTAGAAGGATCACTGCCTGTGCGGCTTTACGTAGCCCCATGGATTGGCTCCTGGTTTCGGCTCCGGGATGACCCGGGAGGGTTGCGATCGACTGCGACACGCGCAGGGCATTTCGAAGCAACGTCGCGGGCGGCATCGAGTTTAGCCCTTCGTACGACGGCACGATGTAAGATTACGGGGCCGGGCTCCGCCAAACGATGAGGCTGCTCCCTCATACTGGCGGCTCATTCACCAACTCGGTCCGTAGGCCTGCGCAACCGGAGTCAACAGCGGGAAATCTAGGACGCGGTACTCTTTGTTTCGGGCTCAATCCCGATTTACTACGCGGCGCGGCATCGCACCCGTAAAGGGCCGGTCTCCATGCCGACCCTCTCGAGGTCAGTGGTCCAGGTCGACAACCACTGGGTGATCGCATCCGGACTTGTCGTGACCTTGGACTCAGCCACGATTGCTCCATCATGGTCTACCACGCAAATTGCCGTCTCATCCTGCGACACGTCGAGCGCTGCAAATATTGCCATCGTAACCTCCGAGTTTGATGCCTCGGCACCGCACCGAAGCAATAATCCCATCCTGAACCAAAAGTCGCAGAAGGGTGGATATGGCGATTACACTAAGTGGTGTAATTCCGACGGTAGCGCGGGCTGAGCGGAGCCACGCGTAGCTCAGGCGAAGCCCGCGCGGGTTGCTGAGCGGCCATGGACGTTCTCCGGTAGGGATTGGGTTGCACATGGGAACCTCCTGTCTGACGGTGGGAAAGACCCCAATCGTCAGCCCAGAAAGGCTAGCCACAAAGAAGAACAACGAAATGCACCCTAACGCTGCGACTGGACGCCAATGCCGCGGAGCGGCTTAGTCCTCCCGCCCCTCGTGTCGAATGCTGCGTCGCAGAAATTCGATAAAGCCGCGTCATGGCCGTTGTTGAGATGTGTTCCGATTTCAGTTCCATTTGACCGAACGAGACTGGCATCGAAGTCAGTTTGGACAATCAAAAAAATTGTTCCAAAACAAAACTTTACAACCTGAAC
>NZ_FZON01000040.1 GCF_900188425.1 Antarctobacter heliothermus | reverse complement strand
TGGATCGACGCCCCCCGTGACGGCCACCTGAACCTGCGCAACGGGCCGGGACGGTCCTACAATGTCATCGACAAGATGCCCCACGGCGCAAAGGCGCATGTCCTCTACAAGCAGGACGGATGGTACAAGCTGCGCTTTGACGGCAGGATCGGATGGGCCAGCAGCCGCTTTCTGTCTGATCGAAAGGTCAAGAAAGATAACAAGAAAAACGACAAGACCTTTGACAGCTTTGACGATGCGGTTGCCGCTTGTAACGGGACCACCGGCGTCGCCCGCCAGGCTTGCCTCGCCAAGAACATCTCAAGGATCAAGTGATCGCGATACACCACCGGACACACGTCCGGACATCGGGCGGGCCATGCGTGGCCCGCCTTTTTTCGGTCCGGTTACCTGTGTTCTTCTTTCGCCGTCGCCGCCAGCGCCCGGTTATAGGCCTTCAACGCATCGACGTGGAACAGGGCGCCCTGCAAGACCGGCGCATCGTCGACCATCGTCACCACCGGCAGGAACGCGACGCCCGATTTGTCGAAACGCGGCAACGCCGTCTCCAGCGTCGCAGTGGCCAGCACATACAGTTCCTGCTCGATCATCCGCAGGCAGGCGTCCTCGTCGGCGGCGTTGTCGTCGGTCGGTTTGCGCATCACCCCCTGCACCCGGAACATCGCCAGCAGATAGGCCTGCGGCCCCGCTGCCAGATGCACGTTGCGCCGCTTCAACTGGGTCAGAAAGAACGACCGGTCCACCACGCGGCTGGCCAGCGCGGTCGACATTGACACCGACACCATCACCGCCAGCCCGGTCTGCCAGTCCCCTGTCAGTTCGAACACGATCAGCGTGGTCGAGATCGGCGCGCCCAGCACCGCCGCCGCCACCGCGCCCATGCCCGCCAGCGCATAGAGCGTAAAGGCCGAAGACACCTCGGGAAAGATACCCGTCGCGATATGGCCAAAGGTCAGCCCGGTCAGCGCCCCCACCATCAAGGAAGGCGAAAAGATCCCGCCGCCCATGCGCCCGGCCATGGTGATCGACACCGCCGCTACCTTGATCACCGCGAACACCAGCGCCTCATGCATCAACAGCCCGCCGGTCAGCGCGCGCGAGGTCGTCTCATACCCGACGCCGATGATATGCGGATACAGGATCGCCAGCCCGCCCAGCAGCAGCCCCGCCACCGCCGGGCGCAGCCAATACGGCAGGCCCAGCCGCTTTTGCAGCCGGGTTTCCATGTCGTCGGCAAAAAAGATCGCGTTCATCATGATCACCGCCACCAGCCCGCAGACCAGCCCGAGGATAAAGAACGCCGGCAGCTCCAGATAAAATTCCACCGTGGTTGTGCCCGGCAGGACAAATTCGGTGACATCGCCGTACACCAGCCGGTTGATCACCGTCCCCGCCGCGCTGGCCACCACGATCGGCGCAAAGGCGTGCAGCGCAAAATGTCGCAGGATGACCTCCAGCGCGAACAACGCCCCGGCAATCGGCGCGTTGAAGCTGGCCGAGACCGCCGCCGCCACAGCACAGCCCAGCAGATCGCGCCCGGTGATCCCGTCCACCTTCAGCGCGTTGGCCACCCAGCTTGAGGCCATGGCGGCGATATGCACCACCGGCCCCTCCCGGCCCGTCGATCCGCCGGTCGACAGGGTGATCCACGAACACAGAGCCGAGGCGATCCCCGCCTTCTTTTCCACCCGCCCGTCGTTCAGCGCCGCGCCTTCGATCACGTCGGCCACGGCCCGCACACGCCCGTCCGGCGTGGCCACATGCAGGATGATCCCCACAGCAATCCCGCCCAGCACCGGGATCACCAGCACCCAGATCCACGGCAGATGCTCGGCAAAGGAATGCAGCGTGTTGACGTCCGGCGTGCCGTAGACCAGCGTCTGCAACCACTCGACCGCGCCGCGAAAGGCAATCGCCGCAAGACCAGAGGCAATCCCGACCCCCAGCGCAATGAACCAGAACTGGATCTGCCCCGGCCCTCGATGCCGCAACATATCCCAGCCCTGCCCGCAGGCCGCCTTGACGCTGTGCAGTTGCTCTCGCAGCAGGCTGGACAATCCCGCCTCCCCAAATCCCGTGGCTTTCCCGCGACGCGCGCGCTGGTTAAGGTAGCCCGAGCAAAATGCCGGAGTCCCCCCAATGCCCATCGCGCAGGCGATCGATGATCTCAAAACCCTCCTAGGCGAACGCGTCAGCCTGTCCAAGAGCGATCTCGACGCGCATGGCGCATCGGAATCCTATTTTCCCACCACGCCGCCACAGGCCGTGGTCTATCCGCGTACCACGGCAGAGGTGCGCGACATCGTAAAAATCTGCGCCAGGGCCGACGTGCCGATGATCGGTTGGGGCGCGGGTACCTCGCTCGAAGGCCACGGTCAGGCCCTGCGCGGCGGCGTGTCGGTGGATTTCCGGCACATGAACAGGGTGCTGGAAATCCGCCCAGCCGACATGGATGTAACCGTTCAACCCGGCGTCACGCGTGAGGCCTTGAATGAGGAGCTGCGCGCCACCGGCCTGTTCTTTCCGGTCGATCCCGGCGCCAATGCCTCGCTGGGAGGCATGGCGATGACCCGCGCCTCTGGCACCACAACCGTGCGCTATGGCTCGATGCGCGACAACGTCATGGGGCTGGAGGTGGTGCTGGCCGACGGTCGGGTGATCCGCACAGGCACCCGCGCCCGCAAAAGTGCTGCGGGCTATGACCTGACCGCGCTCATGGTCGGCTCTGAGGGGACGCTGGGTCTGGTGACAGAACTGACCCTGCGCCTGCACGGCCAGCCAGAGGCAGTCAGCGCTGGCATCTGCGCCTTTCCTGACATGAACGCGGCCACCGCCTGCGTGATGGAGACGATCCAGATGGGCATCCCCCTTGCCCGGATCGAATTTGCCTGCGCCCAGACGGCGCGCGCCTTCAACGCCTATGCCGGCACCGACATGGCAGAGGCGCCGCACCTGATGATCGAATTTCATGGCAGCCCGCAAAGCACCGAACAGGACGCCGAACGCTTTGCCGAGATCGTCGCAGACCACGGCGGCAGCGCCTTCCGCTGGTCCGCCCGCGAAGAGGAACGCCGCGCGCTCTGGGCCATGCGTCATAACGGTTACTACGCCATCCTGGCCTCGCGCCCCGGCGCCCGTGCGGTTGTGACTGACATCTGCGTGCCGATCTCGCGTCTGGCGCAGGCGGTCGAGGCGACACAGGCCGACATCGCTGCCAGCGGCCTGCCCGGCCCGATCCTCGGCCATGTGGGCGACGGCAACTTTCACGCCATCCTGCTGATCGACCCCGACCAGCCCGCCGAACTGAACAAGGCCAAGGATCTGGCCGCGCGCATGGCCACCCGCGCCATTCAACTGGGGGGCACCTGCACCGGCGAACACGGCGTCGGCTATGGCAAGCTGCCCTTCATGCAGGCCGAACACGGCGACGCCTGGCAGGTCATGGGCAGCGTGAAAACCGCGCTGGACCCGCAAAACCTGATGAACCCCGGCAAACTGGTGCCCGGCAACTAGGCGCTTCTGCCGGATGTGGCCGGAGGGCGGGCCGCTGACGGGCGCAGCCCCGGCAGTCGGGGCGGCCGCAGGTCCATCCGCCTAGCGGGCGGTCAACACACCCCGCGACGCGCGCCGGACCCGCGCACCCCGCGCCTCTGGCCCCGGCGGGCTCATCGCCCCGGTCACGCAGCGCAGCTGCCAATCGCCCACCAACAGATCCACCCATAGCGCGGCTGCGGCCTCGGGCGGCCCGGTCACCTCGCCCGCGGCGCACAGGTGTTCAAAAACCGCCACAAGCCGGGGAAAGACCGTGCCCCGCCCGGCCTCGGCCAGCACCGCTCCCAGGCTGTTGCTGGGGTCCGCCGCCGCCGCACGGTTCAACGCCACGGCGCGGTCGCTCAGCAGCATATCCAACAGCAGCGCGCCCAGATCGTCCAATGATGTTGCGTCCGGTGGCAAGGCCTCCAACCGTTCGGTGACCTGCGCCGCATTGCGTTGGATCAAGGCCCGAAACAGCCCGGTCTTGTCACCGTACCACCGATACATCGTCTCGTTCGAGGCCTTGGCCCGCTTTGCCACCGCCAGCATCGACAACCCGCCAAAGCCCTTTTCCGCCAACACCGCGTAGGCCGCCTCGGCAATCTGTGCTTCGCGTTCTGTCCGGTTCTCTGGTCGCATGGCATATCTCCCTTGACGCAAGGCGTACACCTATGTACGCATTTGCTCAAGGCGTACATAGGTGTACGCTTTTAACCGGAGAGCCACCAATGACCCCTGCCTTTTTCGAATACTGCGACACACACGACCGCCACAGACAGCAGACACAGGCCTCACGCCGCGCCCGACGCCACGCGCTCATCACGGCCTTGAAAACAATCCTGTCCTATCCCCTCGCCCGCCTCACGGCGCGCAGACTGCCGGTGTGAGCCGATGCAACGGTTCTTGGTGCCCACCAGCCTTGCCGCTCTGCTGTTCACAGGCGCGATCTTTGGCTTCTTCTATGCCTGGATCTGTTCGACCATATGGGGGCTGGATACGCTTGATCCGCGCATTGCCATCGCCGCCATGCAGGCCATGAACGAAAGCGTCCGCAACGCGGTCTTTGCCCCGGCGTTCTTTGGCACGCCGCTGGTCTGCGCGCTGGCCGCCTGTCTCAGTCTCGGGGTCCGCAACAGCCCCGCAGCCCTTGCCTTTGCGGCGGCGGCGCTGGTCTATGGCCTTGGCGGCATGGTGCTGACAATGGCGGTGAATGTGCCGATGAACCGCGCGCTTGGCGCGCTGGAGGTGCCGCAGGATCTGGCTCAGGCGCAGGCCCTCTGGCAGGCGTATTCGCCCCGCTGGCAAGTGTTCAACACGCTGCGCACCGTTGCGTCCGGGACTGCCTTGCTGCTTTGTGGGATCGGTCTGCTGGCCGTGTCCCGCCCGGCGGAGCACGCCACCTGACGCGCTCCAGCCTTGCGATTCACGCTTTCAACAACGCCCGCGCCGCCGCGCGGGCCTCTTTTGTGACCACGTCGCCGGACAGCATCCGCGCAATCTCATCCTCGCGGTCGCCCACCGCCAGCGGCAGCACTTCGGACAGCGTCTTCTCGCCCTCGACCCGTTTGGACACCCGCCAGTGATGCCCGCCCAGCGCCGCCACCTGCGGCGAATGGGTCACGACCAGCACCTGCCCGCCCTCGGACAGCGCCTTGAGCCTGCGGCCCACCGCATCCGCCGTGGCCCCGCCAACACCCCGGTCGATCTCATCAAAGATCATCGTCGCCCCGCGCCCCTGCGCCTCTGTCAGGCAGACCTTGAGCGCCAGCAGGAACCGCGACAGCTCGCCGCCAGAGGCGATCTTGTTCAGCGCCCCTGCGGGCGCGCCGGGGTTGGTCGCTACGGTAAAGGCGACGGTGTCGCGCCCCTCCGGTCCCGCCGGGGCCTCGGTGACAGCGGTGTGAAACACCGCCCGTTCCATCTTGAGCGGGGCCAATTCGCCCGCCACCGCCACGTCCAGCCGCCCCGCCGCCTCGCGCCGCCGCGCGCTGAGTGCCGTGGCCGCCGCATCATAGCCCGCCTCTGCCGCCTTCAGATCAGCGCGCAGCCCGCCAATCCGCGCCTCGCCCGCGTCCAGTGCCGCCAGCCGGTCCGACAGCTCTGCCGCCAATCCCGGCAGGGCGTCCGGCATCACCTGATGTTTGCGCGCCAAACCCCGGATCGCAAAAAGCCGTTCTTCGGTATCGTCCAGGTCTGCCGGGTTGAACTCCAGCGCATCAAGGCAATCGGCCACGCCGCGCGCGGCCTCATCCAGTTCCGCCATCGCCCGCGTCAACGCCCCGATGGGCGCATCCAACAGTCCGCCCGCCTTTTCTGCCGCCCCGTCCAGCCAGCGCAGAGCGTTCGACATGGCCCCTTCGGCCCCGTCATACCCCAGCGCACTGGAGGCTTGCCCGATGTCATCGCGGATCTTTTCAGCCGCTTGCATGGAGCGGCGGCGGGCGTCCAGCTCTGCCTCTTCTCCCTCGACCGGACCAAGCTTTTCCAGCTCAGCCACCGCATGACGCAGGAACTCTTCTTCGGCGCGCACCGCCTCCAGCGCCGCTTGTGCCGCATCCAGCGCCTTGCGCGCCGCGCCCATCGCCCGCCACGCCGTGCGCACCCCGGCAATGGCCGGGGCCGCATCCGCATATAGATCAAGGATCGCGCGATGCCCCTTGGGGTCCAGCAAGCCGCGATCATCATGCTGGCCGTGCAACTCGACCAAGGTTTCCGACAGGCGCCGCAGCACCTCACCAGACACGCGGCGGTCATTGACCCAACCGGTCTTGCGCCCGTCCTTGGTGTTCACCCGCCGCAGGATCAGCTCATCCGACGCGGGCAGCCCCGCCTCTTCCAGCACCGCAAAAGCCGCATGACCCTGGGGCAGCTCAAATTCGGCCACAACCTCGCCCTGCTCGGCACCAGAACGCACCAGTTCCGCGCGCCCGCGCCAGCCCAGCACAAAGCCCAGCGAATCCAGCAGGATCGACTTTCCGGCCCCGGTTTCCCCGGTCAACACGTTCAGCCCCGGCTGGAACTCCAGTTCCAGCCGCTCGATGATCAACATGTCCCGTATTTCAAGCGCGCGCAGCATGGTTCGCCGTCGGGCAGACCTGTGGTCCGCCGCTCCTTACAACCACTCGCCCTTGATCATCTGACGATAGATCGCCGACAGCCAGTTGTCGCCAAGAACAGTGGGCTTCAGCCCCTGCTTGGTCAACAGCTTGAACCCGTCCTCGTACCAGTCGGTCGACTGGTAATTGTAGCCAAGGATGGCCCCGGCAGTCTGCGCCTCGTTCAGAAGACCAAGCGAGAGATAGGACTCGATCAGACGATACAGCGCCTCCGGCGTGTGGGTCGTGGTCTGGAAATCCTCGACCACCACGCGGAATCGGCTGATCGCAGCACCGTAGTGCGACCGTTTCAGATAATAGCGCCCGACTTCCATTTCCTTGGCCGCCAGATGGTCAAAGGCCAGGTCGAATTTCAGGATCGAGGACCGTGCGTATTCGCTGTCGGGATAGCGTTCGATCACCGTGCGCAGCGCCTGCAAGGCCTGGAACGTCAGCCCCTGGTCGCGGCCCACCAGTTCGATCTGGTCATAGTAGGACAGCGCCAGCAGATATTGCGCATAGGCGGCGTCGTCTTCGGCGGGATAGAAATCGATGTACCGCTGCGCCGCAGAGCGCGCGTTCTCATAGTCCGTATCTTCGTGATAGGCATAGGCCTGCATGATCAATGCACGTTTGGCCCATTCCGAATAGGGATACAGCCGCTCAACCTCACCAAAGTAAAAGGCTGCGTCCTTCTCGTCCTTGCGCGACAGTTCATATTCGCCGCGTTCAAAGATCTGCTTGGCGGTAAAGCTTTCCAGCGGCACGCCACCCGGGCCCACTTCTTTGCGCTGCAATTCACCACAGCCCGCCAGCGACAGCACAAGTGCCACCGCCACGACCCCAAGTTTCCGCGATCCGCCCCCAGTCATGCCCGATCGTCCTCTACTTCGTGCGGCACCGCCTTGAGCGGCTGCCATTGGGAGCGGTCTAGCACAGAAAATTCCGGTGCAAAATGTCTTGTGGACCGAATAATGCGCGCCATGCCGCCCACTGGGGCGCTCAGGCCACGGCCGGAATCTCATGCCGTTCGACACCGGAGCCGGGAAGGCGCGCAGCTTGGTCCACATCACACTGGACCACACGGTAGGCACCGGGCCTGTCAAACAGCGCCCGCAGCAGGCCATTTGTCATGGCGTGACCGGCCTTGTGGCCCTCATAATGGCCAATGATCGGCGCACCGGCCAACGCGAGATCGCCCAGCGCATCCAGCATCTTGTGGCGCACGGCCTCATCCGAATGGCGCAACCCGCCGGGGGACAGGACCTTGTCGCCGTCAACCACAACCGCGTTTTCATAGGTGCCGCCCAGCGCCTTGCCCGCCGCATGCATCGCCTCTACATCCGACGCGCGACAGAACGTGCGGCTGTCGCACAGTTCGCGCACAAAGGCGCCATTCGCAAGGTTCAGCGTTTTGGTCTGTTCGCCAATCGCCGCATCGGCAAAAGCGATATGGAATTGCATGGTCAGCCCCTGCCCCATCTCCGCCGGAGACAGACGCGCCCACCCCATGTCGGTGCGGATCTCGACCGGGGCGAGAACCTCGATCGCGCGGATCGGCGTTGCAAGTTGGCGCAGGCCACGGGCCAGAATGCCACGCACAAACGGAACCGACGACCCGTCGAGGATGGGGGCCTCGGGTCCGTCGATCTCGATCAATGCGTTGTGGACACCGCAGCCCGACAGCGCCGCCATGACATGTTCGACCGTGGATACAGAGGTGCCCGCGCGGTTCACGATCCGGGTACACAGCGGCGACGCATCGACAGCGTCCCACCGGGCCGGAACCATCGTGTCGCCAAGCGCGATGTCGGTGCGTTTGAACCAGATGCCATAATCGGCGCTGGCCGGACGGATGGTCAGGCGCGCTGGCGCGCCGGAATGAAGTCCAACACCTGTGAATGTGATCGGCGAACGAAGAGTGGTCTGCACGAGGCTGCCCCTGAGTTGCACACGTCCCCCCAACCTGGACGCGGCTTTGACATTGGACCTAGCGAAGCCTCACCCGCGCCTCAAATCAAAGATTGCAACGGTGTGAAACATCCCCTGCAAGCGGTCGGCGAAACCCCGCCACACACCCGAAGGTCATGCCGTAACTCCTTGTGGTTACTGCATTATCCACGGGACACCCCACGCGCGACTTGACACCTTCGAACCAGCGGAACAGGGTGTTTTTTGCAGCAATGTTGCGTTTTGTGAACACCTTTGTTTCCCGCCCCGAAACAGGAAAACGCCCCCTGCCAAGGCAGAGGGCGCTCTCACGAGGTCGACTAGGTCAGGCGCTCGGGTTCGGCCCGTCCGCCTGTGGGTAACTCCGGCTCAGTTGGCCTGACGGCGCAGGAAGGCCGGGATTTCGATCCGGTCGTCCTCGGCTTCGGGCTCCTGATCATGGATCGGGGCCGGGCGATGCGCCTGCACCGGCGGCTGCGCGCGGCGGGCCTGCGGTGCGGCCTGATGCTCGCTATGGCCGGTCATCCGCCCGATCAGCGAGTTGACGCTAAAGCGCGAGCGTTCCTCTGCCGGGGCTGCGGGGGCAGCCTGCGGTGCGGCAGCGGCGGCCTGCGTTTCTTCGCGGGTCCGCGCGGCGGCGGCCTTCAGCCGGTCCAGCGTGGCCGGGCTGGGCGTGCCAGGAGCGGGTGCGCGCGGTGCGACAAAGTCCTGCGGGTCCGCCTCGATCGTGTCCGGGGCGGGGCGGAACTCGGCCACATGGGCGCGGTAGACCGGCGGCGGCAGGCCGTCGTCGGCGCGCTCATCCTCGATCACCTCGTCATACTCGCGCGAGATCACCGGATCGGCCTGTGCGACCTCGTCCATCTGACCGAACAGCGACGGCTCGGGCTCTGCCTCGGCGGCGCGGGCGGCTACCGGTTCCGGCGCGGGCTGCGGCGCAGGGGCCGGGGCGGGCGTGGAGGTGTTTGCCAGGTTGCCCAGCGGCTTGGACAGCGGACGGCGCGGCACCGGGACATCCCCGGTGTTGTCGCGGGCGTCGATGCCGGTGGCGACGACGGACACACGCATCCGGCCTGCCATGCTATCGTCCAGCGTGCTGCCGACGATGATGTTCGCCTCTGCGTCCACTTCTTCGCGGATGCGGTTGGCCGCTTCGTCCAGTTCGAACAGCGTCAGGTCGTTGCCGCCGGTGATGTTGATCAACACACCGCGTGCACCCTTGAGGCTGATTTCGTCCAGCAGTGGGTTGGCGATGGCCTTTTCGGCGGCCTGAACCGCGCGATCCTCGCCCTCGCCCTCGCCTGTGCCCATCATGGCCTTGCCCATCTCGTCCATCACCGCGCGCACGTCGGCAAAGTCGAGGTTGATCAGACCCGGACGGACCATCAGATCCGTCACCCCTTTGACGCCCTGATACAGCACGTCATCCGCAAGGCTGAACGCCTCGGTAAAGGTGGTCTTTTCGTTCGCAAGGCGGAACAGGTTCTGGTTCGGGATGATGATCAGCGTATCGACAACCTTTTGCAGGCTTTCGACACCGGCCTCGGCCTGCTTCATCCGCTTGGCGCCCTCGAACTGAAAGGGCTTGGTCACCACGCCAACGGTCAGCACACCCAGTTCACGCGCCGCTTGCGCGATGATCGGGGCCGCCCCTGTCCCGGTGCCGCCCCCCATACCTGCGGTGATGAAACACATGTGTGCGCCGGCCAGATGGTCGACGATCTGTTCGATGCTTTCCTCGGCGGCGGCGGCACCCACGCTGGCGCGCGCCCCGGCACCCAGACCCTCGGTCACCTTGACACCCAGCTGCACGCGGCTTTGCGACATGCTTTGGGCCAACGCCTGAGCGTCGGTATTGGCGACGACAAAATCGACGCCCTCAAGGTTTTTCTCGATCATGTTGTTGACGGCATTGCCGCCCGCGCCGCCCACGCCAAAGACCGTGATCCGGGGTCTCAGCTCGTCCTGTCCGGGCATCGAAAGATTCAGTGCCATGTTGTCGTCCGCCTGTTTTTTATTCCGGTTTCAGGCCTGTGCGCGGCCCGTTCCCTTGAATCCTACCGATAGACGCCCGGTCCGTCACGCGAAAAACGCGTGAAATCTACCAAATGTGGCAAATTCGCGGCATGCATTGGCCGCATTTCGCCCACACGCCCAGATACGGTGGATTGCCCAGAACAGACCACTAAAGCCACGCCACGAACACTCGTGGCGCGCTATGGTTCGACTGACAATTTGAGGGAGTCTGCCCGACGTCCCGTAGCCCCGCCTCTGTGGACGGATTTGTGTATAACCTAACAGAGCCTTACCAGCCCGTCAGCCCCGGAAGTGATCCTCTACAGCGATTTTTCGGGCCTGCCAGGCAGGAACCGATCACGCCTTACCAGTTCTCGCGAAACCACTGCACCGCGCGCTTCAACGAGCGCGCCGGCAGCCGGTCCACCGGGATCTCAAAGTCCCACCATTCGTCCTGCGGATGCGCCGCGAACAGGCACAGACCGACGGCGGTGGCAAATCCCGGCCCCGTCGCCGCCTGCGGCAACCCGTGGACGCGCAGCGGGCGGCCAAGGCGTACCTGCTGGCCGAGGATCTTGGACGCCAATCCATCCAGACCGGGGATCTGCGACGCTCCTCCGGTCAATACGATCTGTTGCGACGGCAAATGGTCAAAGCCCGCCGCATCCAGCCGCATCCGCACCTCTTCGAGGATCTCCTCGACGCGCGGACGCATGATGCCGATCAGTTCGGCGCGGCTGACGGTGCGGCGGTCGTGTTCCCAGTCGCCGGAATCGCCGCCGATCTCGATCATCTCGCGGTCGTCGATGCCGGTGGCCACCAGTCCGCCGTAGAATGTCTTGATCCGCTCCGCCGTCGCCATCGAGACCTTCAGCCCCTTCGAGATGTCGCGGGTGACGTGATCGCCGCCCATGCGCACGCTGTCGGCGTAGATCATGTGTTTCTTGATAAAGATCGACAGGCCCGTGGCACCGCCGCCCATGTCGATACAGGCCGACCCCAGTTCCTGTTCGTCCTCGACCAGCGCAGACACACCGCTGACATAGCCGGATGAGGCCAGCCCGGCCAATTCCAGATCACAGCGTTTGATGCAATGGGCCAGGTTCTGGATCGCCTGCCCTTCGACCGTCAGCATGTGCATGTCACAGCCCAGCTCATTGCCGATCTGCCCGCGCGGATCAATCAGGCCCGAGCGGTGGTCCAGCACAAAATTCACCGGCTGCGCGTGCAGGACCTCGCGGCCATAGCCAAAGTCCGGCACATCACAGGCCGACAGCACCCGCGCCACGTCCTGCTCATCCACCGTGGTGCCCAGCACCTCGGATTTGCCCGCCAACCCGTAAGAGCGCGGCTCGGCCCCGGAAAAGGCGGCAATGACGTGATCGACCCGGATACCGGCCATCTTTTGCGCCGCCTGCACCGCTGTGCGGATCGACCGTTCGGTGGCGCCCATGTCGTGGACCTCGCCGTGGCGCACCCCGCGCGACCGCGTTGTCGCGGCCCCGATCACCCGGAATCCCGACTGCCCCGCCAGCGACCCGATGCCCTCATCGGACGGGTCGGTGCCGTCAAAGCGCAGCACCAGACAGGCCACCTTGGACGACCCTACATCCAGAATGGCCACCACGCCGCGCTGCATCGCTGCGCGCCGCATGTTCCGCATCGCCCTTTGGGACTCGTAAAGCTCGATCATCGCACCACTTCCCTACCAGCCTCAATCGCCTTGATCCGCCACATCTGCTGCGTGGCGTCCTCGGTCATTCGTATTGTTGGTCTGCGCGGCAGGCGCAGGTCGACCACCGTCAGGTCGCGCGCCAGCAGGTCCAGCCCCGGCGTCAGCGCCATGCCGATGGCCTGTTCCAGCGCCCGTTCCGCGCCCGCCTCGGGCAGCATGATCCGTTGACCCCGGTCCAGCACCACGTCCCAGCGCCGCGCGCCGATCCGTTCAAACCCGCGCAGCCGCGCCCGCACCGGCCCGGTCAGCGCGTACAGCCGCAGCGCCTCGTCCACCGCCAGTTCCGCCGCGTCGCCCGCCACCACCGGCAGCGCGGCAAAGGCCCCGCGTGACGCGGCCGGACCGACAAAGATCCCTTCGTCGTCCAGCAGGTGCAACCCCTCGGCGGTCCGCCACAGCACGACAGGCCTGCGCTCAACCACGTCCACCTGCAACACGCCGCCCTGCCGCACCCGCAGCTCTGCCGTCTTGACCGCGTCCAGTGCCGTCACTGTGCGCTGCATCTGCTCAAGGTCCAGATCGAAAGAGCTTTTGGGAAAGTCGATCGACAGATTGGCCCGGATCGCAACCGCCACCTCCGGTGCCGCGCCGTCAATCGCCATCATGCGGACCTGAAATTCGGGCCGGTTTTCCACCGTGGCGCGCACTTCGCTCAGCATCAGGTGAAAGGCCTCGCGGTTTTCATCTACTGCAAACCACGCCGCCCCCGCGCCAAAGCACAGACCAAACGGCAGCAACACCCGCAGGGCAAAGCGAAAGAACGGCGTCAGCATCAGCCGTTCCAGCCGGTATTTCAGCTTGGATGCGCGCGGGTCCAGCCGCGCCATCTGCGGATCGTCATTGGCGGCCTGCGCCTCTACCTGTCGCATGAGGCATCCTTCACCATCCAGTCACAGAACTGGCCAAAACTCAGCCCCACCAACGCACCGTGTTCCGGTGACAGAGAGGTCGGCGTCATGCCCGGCTGGGTGTTTGTCTCCAGCAGGATCAGCCCGTCGAGGCCCCTGCCCTCATCCCAGCGGAAATCGGTCCGCGACACGCCCCGGCACCCCAGCGCCTTATGGGCGCGCAGGGCGTAATCCAGACAGGCGTCGGTGATCTTCTGCGGCACCTCGGCGGGGCAGACATGCCGCGACCCGCCGGTCTTGTATTTCGCGTCGTAATCGTACCAGCCGTCGGTGACGATATCCGTCACACCCAATGCCCGGTCGCCCATCACGGTTGTGGTCAACTCTCGCCCCGGCACAAAGGCCTCGACCATGACCACCTCTGGCATCGCGGCATCCAGCTGCGGCGGCCCGTTGGCCGCCTCATCCACCAGATAGACGCCGACCGACGATCCCTCATTGTAGGGTTTCACCACATAGGGCGGCGCCATCACATGACGCGCGCGCACCTCATCGGCCCGCGCCAGCAGGCTCTCGGCCACCGGCAGTCCGGCGGCGCGGTACACGTCCTTGGTCTTTTCCTTGTCCATCGCCAGCGCCGAGGCCAGAACCCCGGAATGCGTATACGGGATGCGCAGCCACTCCAGCATCCCCTGGATACAGCCGTCCTCGCCCCAGCGCCCGTGCAATGCGTTGAAAACCACGTCCGGGGCAATCTCTGCCAGCCGCTCGGCCACATCGGGGCCCGCGTCCAGTTCGATCACCTCGTATCCTTCGCCCCTCAAAGCGGCGGCGCATTCCCGACCGGAAACAAGCGAGACCTCGCGCTCGGACGAGGGACCACCTTTTAACACCACCACTTTCGGGATTGTCCTGCTCGACATTCCCAAATCTGCCTCAACTGCCCGGGGGCCGTGCCCCCATTCTTATTCAGAGGGCCGTGCCCCCATTCTTATTCAGAGGGCCGTGCCCCCATTCTTATTCAGAGGGCCGTGCCCCCATTCGGTCCCAAGGGGAAACACCCCCATGGATCGCGCAGGGGCTCAACACCCTGTCGCAAAGTCTTGCGCGGTCACTGCCGCCATCTGTTGTACAACCGCCTGTGGTTGCCGGACCCTGTTTTTATTGTCGTACCAGTGGCCCTAGCCGCGGTCCGGTTCACCGACCCGCATGATTTCCCAGTGTAGCTCTATTCCGCTGTGTTGGAAAACCTTTTTTCGCACCGATTCGCCCAGCCCTTCGAGGTCCGCCGCCGTGGCGCCCCCGGTGTTCACCAGAAAATTCGAATGCTTGGGCGACATCTGCGCGCCGCCCTGCACGGCGCCGCGCATCCCGGCCTCATCAATCACCTTCCACGCCTTCAGGTCATGGACGTCATCCGCCTGCCCGGTTGAGGAAAACCCGGCAGGGTTGCGGAACGTGCTGCCTGCGGTGCGGTCCTTGGTCGGCTGCGTCTCATCGCGCTTCTTCAATTGCGCATCCATCCGCGCGGCCAACGCCTCCGGGTCGCCCGGCACACCCTCAAACACCGCCTCCACCAGCACCCAGCCCTCTGGCAACGCGCTTTGCCGGTACTGTAACGACAACTCCGCCGCCGGGATCACCACCAGATCGCCGCCCCGCGTCACCGCGCGCACCTCGACCAGATGATCCGCCACATAGGTGCCATAACAGCCCGCGTTCATCCGCACCGCGCCGCCGATGCTGCCCGGAATGGTGCGCAAAAACGTCAGATCAACACCCGCCTCTGCCGAACGCTTGGCCACATGCGCATCCAGCGCCGCCGCCCCCGCCGTCACCCGAACGCCATCCACCGAGATGCCGTTGAACCCGCGCCCCAACCGGATCACGCAGGCCCGAATACCGCCATCGCGCACAATCAGGTTGGACCCGACGCCCATCGGGAACACCGGCACATCGCGGGGCAACTCCTCCAGAAACCCGCGCAAATCGTCCAGATCGGCAGGTTGAAACAGCCAATCCGCAGGCCCGCCCACGCGCAGCCATGTCAGATCGTTCAGCGGGCGGTCCGGGGTCAACCGTCCGCGCGGGGTAGGAAAATTGCTCATCCCCGGTTGCTAGGACGCACGACGCGCCGCTGCAAGAGGATCATTCGACCTGCGGGATCCCCTCGGCCTTGATCCGCCGCCACCGACCAATCAATGCGCCCAGCCCAAGACCCAACAGCGCCGGGGCCGCGCCCAACAGCCACAGCACCACATAGGCCAGCGCATCCCAGCCCTGCGCCGTCTGGCTCTTGTACAAACCCCAGGCCATCAGTATCGCCAACAGAGCCGACAGCGCCCAGGCCAGACCGGACAGCCCATAACGCAAAAAACCCCAACCGGCGGTCAGACCGATCAGCGCCGCAACAGCGGGAATGATGAAAATCATGGGCACAGCCCTCCTTGCGGCAACAGTCTTGCCGCGCGGACACAGGCCGCGCCAGTCAGGAGGCCCTTACCTTGCGGTCTGCCGCACCCAGCGAAACAGATAGCGCAGCGGCCAGCGCAACACGCTCATTCCGGCAAACAGGACAAACAGCCCGACCCAAGGACCGTTCTGATAGGTGACAAACCCGACAAGCGGAATGCCCAACGCGATCAACACATAGGCGCGCGTCCAATGGTTGTCCCGCGACGGGAGCATCGCCAGCACATTGGCCAGCACGGCCCAAGCACAGGCGAGTATTAACGAAACGGTCATTGTCTGCCCTCCGTATCCCCCCAGAGGTGTGGTTAGCTTGCGCCAGTCACGCCGATCAGGCAAGCCCTGCGATAGATGCAATTGCAGAAAAGGGCGGCTTGCGGGCGGTTTAGGACGGGAAAGGCAGGCATTTGTCCATAGGGCGCTAAATTCCTCACGAAACAAAACTGGATAGCCAGTCAAGGATCTCTGCAATCTTGGTCCACCGCCCATGGTTCTTGATCGCACCGTCCACTCCCTTGCTGGCCCCTTGCGCCACCGGGGCCATACGCTCCGTCAACCGCTTGACCGTCGCCGCGCTGCCCGCATAAGCCCGCGCAAAGCGTTTCGCGAGGTAGGACCGCCGTTCGTCCGATTGCGCTTCGGCCAGTTGCGACTTCAGGTCTTCCAGCCCCTCGACCAACTCCTTCAACGCGGTCTGTGCGTCCGGCGAAAGCGGCTTCAACCCCTGTACCTGCGCCTGTGACAAGGCATCGACCGTCACGCTCAGCACGCGCACCAGTTCCGCCGGATCGCTGTCACCCAATTCGAACCGGTCCAACGGTTCCATCCGCCGCAACACTGGCCCCAGATGTTTGCGGCAAATAGCGCGAAAGGCATCCAGCGCGTCGTCCAGCATCCGCGCATTGGTCTCGCCCACCACCGCGCGGTCCACTTCGACCGCCGCATGCAACTCGGCATATTGGCCCAGTTGCACAAACCGACGCGCCCGCAATCGGGACGCACCCTCGCAGCGCTGCAATTCCTGACCCAACTTGTCCGCCGAGCGCACCATTGGCACAGGCCGGTTCCGCCCCTCTGCGGCGTCGCCTGCAAAGTCGGTGAAATCCTGCAATTGGTCGCGCAGGTCCTCACAGTCTTCGTAAAAGGCTCGGATGACGTCCGGGTCGCGCAGATGGTCCAGATCGTCATCGAACTCCGCCAGAACCATCCAGTTGTGAACGTCCTCAAAACTGAAATCGCTGAAGGCAGCCTCGGACAATGGCGGAACAAAATCCCGCTCGATCTTGGCAATCGCTGCTGCAACCTTGTCCGGGTCTGTCCACGTTTCCTCGTCAATCCTTTCGACGATGGCCAGTTGCAACTGCGGATCAATCGGCGTGCCCGCCTTTGCCCCCGCCCACCAGCGCCGCCAGAACTCCCAACGTTCGACTGGATCAGTATCCCACAGTGCCAACATCTTGACCTCGCCCTCCACGAACCAATCGGGCGTGGCTCCGGGCCAAAGGGCTTGTCCCATCACGTCACCCTCCGCTTCCAGCAGAACGGCGTCGGCGACGGCGTCGGCGACGGCGGCGGTGGCGTAGGCGGCGGCGTAGGAGGCGTCGGCGGTGGCGGTGGCGTCGGCGTAGGAGGCGTCGGCGGTGGCGGTGGCGTCGGCGTAGGAGGCGGCGGCGGCGGCGGCGGCGTCGGCGTCGGCGGCGTCGGCGGTGGCGTCGGCGTAGGAGGCGGCGTAGGCGGCGGCGGCGGCGGCGGCGTCGGCGTCGGCGGCGTCGGCGGTGGCGTCGGCGTAGGAGGCGGCGACGGCGGCGGTGGCGTAGGAGGCGGCGTAGGCGGCGGTGGCGGTGGCGGTGGCGCTACTGATATCGGCAGTTGGCAAGGTGCTCGCAACTGCCGATATCAAACCACAACGCAAAACCGGCAAAGCTGTCAAATCACCTTTCCGCGCCCAATCCTCCCCCATCGCCGCCCCCCAGAACGGCAAAGCTCGCAGCATCGCGCGATGCGCGATCACCACCGCATCCTCTCGCGGCCGCGTCTTCAGCCACGCCTCCAGCGTCTTTCGATTTTTGATGTCTTTGGCCTTCATCCCGCAACTCTCGCCCCCGCCAAGCCAAACCGCAACGGCTTATCCCTCCCCCCAGCTTCTTCTGTCCAAAAATATCCCGGGGGAGGCCGAAGGCCGGGGGCAGCGCCCCCACACCCCCCAAAACAAAACAGCCCCCGAAGGGGCCATTTCTTAAAGAAACGTAAAACCGTCTCTGTAACCCATTGATTTCACATACCCCGAACACTGTCCACGCGTGGACAGGGGGTGGCCGGGCTTCAGCCCGGCACCGCCTCCAGCCGCGCCGGCAATCCGTTCGCCCAGGCCGAAATCGTGCCCGCCCCCAGACAGACCACCATATCCCCCGGCTGCGCCTGCTCACGCACCAACCGCTCCAGATCGTCCTCGTCGCGGATCGCCCGCGCATGGCGATGGCCATGCCGCACCAGCCCCGCCACCAGGTCATCGCGCGTGGCCCCCGGAATGGGGTCCTCACCGGCGGCAAACACCTCGGCAATCGCCACCACATCCGCCTCGTTGAAGCAGGAACAGAATTCCTCAAAGTGATGCGACAGGCGGCTGTACCGATGCGGCTGATGCACCGCGATCACCCGCCCCTCGCTGGCCTGCCGCGCCGCTTTCAAAACGGCGGCGATCTCCACCGGGTGGTGGCCATAATCGTCGATGATCGTCACGCCGTTCACCTCCCCCACCTTGGTGAAGCGCCGGTTCACCCCGCCAAATGCGGCCAAGGCCTTGCGGATCTCATCGCCCGACATGCCCAGATGCCGCGCCACCGCGATGGCCGACAAAGCATTGCTCACGTTGTGATCGCCCGGCATTGGCAGGGTCATGCCCTCGATCACCTCACCCGTCTGCTGGAACACCACGTCGAAATGCGCCACGCCGCCCTTGTAGGTCAGCCCAACCGCCCGCACGTCCGCCTGCGCGTTGAATCCGTAGGTCACCACACGGCGGTCGGACACACGACCGACCAAAGCCTGCACCTCGGGGTGATCAGTGCAACAGACTGCCAGACCGTAGAAGGGGATGTTCGACACGAAATCATAGAACCCGTTGCGCAGGTTCTCGATCGTGCCCCAATGCTCCATATGCTCGGGGTCGATGTTGGTCACAATGGCGATGGTCGCGGGCAAGCGGTTGAAGGTGCCGTCGCTCTCATCGGCCTCGACGACCATCCACTCGCCCTGCCCCATCCGCGCGTTGGAGCCATAGGCGTGAATGATCCCGCCGTTCACCACCGTGGGGTCAAACTCACCAGCGTCCAGCAGCGTGGCGACCATCGTCGTGGTTGTCGTCTTGCCATGCGTTCCGGCCACCGCGACGTTGGATTTCAGACGCATGAGTTCGGCCAGCATCTCCGCCCGGCGCACGACGGGCAGACCGCGGCGGCGCGCCTCGTCCAGTTCGGGGTTGCCCGGCTTGATCGCCGAAGAGATCACCACAACCTCGGCCCCCTCAAGGTTCGAGGCCACCTGCCCCTCGAACACCCGCGCGCCCAGATCCACCAACCGCTGCGTGATCTTGGTCGATTTCAGGTCCGAGCCCTGAACCGAATAGCCGTGGTTCAACAGCACCTCGGCGATACCGGACATGCCGATCCCGCCAATCCCGACGAAATGGATCGCGCCCACATCGCCGGGCAGCTTTGTCGCGCCGGTCATGCAAGCGCCCCGCTCAATCCCCAAGTCCTTCATCTGCCGTGCCCTCATCGTTTGTTGTTATGCCTGCCAGTTCTTCGACCAGCGCGGCCAAGTGGTCCGCCGCCTCGGGTTTTCCCACCCGCAGCGCCGCGTGCACCATCCGGATCGCGCCCTGTTCGTTGCTCAGAACCGCCTGGATTGTCTCTGTCAGCGTCTCGATTGTCAGCTTGGTTTCCGGGATGCGGATGGCTGCCCCCGCGTCCACCAGCGCCTGCGCATTGGCCATCTGGTGATCGCCTGTCGCGTGCGGATAGGGGATCAGGATGCTAGGTCGTCCGATCACCGCAATATCCGCCACCGAGGACGCCCCGGAGCGCGAGATCACCAATTGCGCCTCGCTCATCCGCGCCGGCACGTCGTGAAAGAACGGCTGCACATCCGCGTCCAGCCCGTGTTCGGCGTAATAGGTCGCCACGCGCAACTCATCCTCGTCCCGCGCCTGATGGCTGACCCGCAGGTTGCCGACCATGTCCAGCGGCAGGGCGGCAATGGCGGGCGGCACAATGTCCGACAGTGCCCGCGCCCCCTGAGAGCCGCCGATCACAAGGATCGACATCGGATAAGGACCCGGCGCGATATAGCCCGCGCCCGCCCGTTCCCGCACCGCCAGGCGCACCGGGTTGCCGGTGTGGATGCCCTCAACCCCTTCGGGCAGGTCAGTCGGCCATGTGCCGCAGGCCATGACGTCGACCTTGGACGCAAACCAGGTGTTCACCTTGCCCAAGACGCCGTTCTGTTCATGGATCATGCGCGGCAGCTTCATCAGCCAGGCGGCGGTCAGCGCCGGCACGCTGGGATAGCCGCCAAAGCCCACTACCACGTCAGGCCGGTCGCGCCGCATGCCGAAAATCGCCGACATCACACCAGAGGCCAGCCGAAATGGCACCAGTGCCTTGGCCAGAACCCCGCCGCGGTCAAAGGTGGCAGAGGCGACTGTTTCGATCTCGACCCCCTCGGGAAAGGCGCCGGTGTAGCGCGCACCGCGCTGGTCCGTCGACAGCTTTACCCGCCAACCGCGCGCCAGCATGATTTCCGCAAGGGCCTGCGCAGGGAACATGTGTCCACCTGTGCCGCCCGCCGCCATCACCAGCAAAGGCTTGCGCTTGCCCATTTAATCCACTCCGTACCCGATCCACGCGCGGATATAACATCCCCACGTCCCCGTCCATGACAAGGGGAAGACCGGCAGGTTCCTGCCCATAAGGCCGGTGTCACCGCGCCCGCCCGCGCAGAATGTCGCGGATTTCGCCCTGGGGCCGGGACCGGGTAAAGGCCAGCAGCATCCCCACAGCGATACCGCCCGCGATCAGAGACGACCCGCCGTAGCTGACAAAGGGCAGCGTCATGCCCTTGGCCGGCAGCAGACGCACCGCCACACCCATGTTGATCATCGCCTGCACGCCGAACATGGCGGCAAGCCCGGTGCCCGCCAGCCGGATAAACGGATCGCGTTCCCGCATAAGCCGGATCAGGCTGCGCATGACGATGGCCGCGTACAGTGTCAGGATCACCAGAACCATCAGCAGGCCGTATTCCTCGGCCGCGACGGCGATGATGAAATCCGTATGCGCGTCCGGCAGGCTCCACTTCACTTGCCCCTCTCCGACGCCGACGCCGAAAAAGCCGCCCTCGCGGATCGCGTTTTCCGCATAGCCAAGCTGTGAGGTCGGATCGACCTCGGGGTTCAGGAAACCGTCAAACCGACGCTGGAAATGCTCTGACGAGTTGTAGGCCAACATGCCGCCCAGCACGACCAGCCCCGCCAGCCCCGCCAGCAACAGCATCGGCGCGCCGCCGACAAACCACATCACGCCCCAGCCAAACAGGATCAGCGCCGCCTGACCAAAGTCCGGCTGAAATGCCAGCATCAGCACGATCGCGAACATCAGGATAAAGGAGTACATCCGCCCCGGCGGTCCGCTCAATTCCTGCCCTGCGGCCATCAGCCAGGCGGTCAGGATCACGAAAAGCGGCTTGAGAAACTCCGACGGTTGCACGCTGGCAAAGCCCAGCGAATACCACCGCACCGCGCCCTTGCCGAAATCGGTGCCCAGAACCGGCAGCAGCGCCAGCGCGACGAAGGCCACGAAAAAACCCATCACCGCCAGCCGTCGCACCATCACCGGCCCCATCATCGAGGTCAGCACCATGGCCACCATTGCGAGGCCGCCAAAGAACGCCTGACGCTGGACATAGTAGAAAGGCGGCAGGCCGATGCGGTCCGCCAGCGGCGGCGAGGCGGCGAGGCCCAGCAATAGCCCTACGCCGAACAGCATGAAAATAAAGGACAAGGTCCACTTGTCCACCGTCCGCCACCATTTCGGCAACACCGGCTCGCCACCCTTCACGGGCACCGTGCCATAAACCATCTCTGTCATCTGAACACCGCTACTGCCTCGGACCGTCCGGTTTTCCGGATCTGACGCCCAGTGTAGCGCAGAAATTGCGGTCACGCCAAATGAATCCGGTGACCGCCAAAGCGGTGTGACCCAGCAGTCACGTCGAAGCCCGGATTTCTCAATTTACCGGCTTGGCGTCCTCTGGCCTTTTGCCGGATTTGCCCCTACCTCCCGGTCCATGCATGTCACCACCTTGATCCTTGGCGCAGGGGCCGCCGGACTGATGGCCGCCGCCCAGGCGGGACCGGATGTTCTGGTCATCGACCACGCCAAGGCCCCCGGTGAAAAGATCCGTATTTCCGGCGGCGGGCGCTGCAACTTCACGAATATGTATTGCGATCCCGATAGTTTCCTGTCCGAAAATCCACATTTCGCCAAATCCGCCCTTGCCCGCTATACGCAATGGGATTTCATCGAGATGGTCGACCGCCACGGCATCGCCTGGCACGAAAAGACGCTGGGACAGTTGTTCTGTGACGGAAAGTCCATCCAGATCGTCGACATGCTATTGCAGGAAATGGAGAAATCCGGCGCCCGCCTCTGGCTGCGCACCGCGATCAAGGAGGTGCGCCACGCCGACGGCCGCTTTGTCACCCTGCTGGAGAAAGAGGGGCGTGACGTTGAGGTCACGTCGCAAAACCTGATCCTCGCCACGGGCGGCAAATCCATCCCCAAGATGGGTGCCACCGGCATCGCCTATGACATCGCCCAGCAGTTTGGCCATGACCTGACAGAGACCCGCCCCGCGCTGGTCCCGCTGACCTTTGGTGACCGCTTTTCCGCGATCTCTGGCGTTGCAACCAACACGCTGATTTCCAACGATAAGGCCAGCTTTCCCGAGGCCATGCTGTTCACCCATCGCGGCCTGTCCGGACCTGCCATCCTGCAAATCTCCAGTTATTGGCACGAAGGTCAAGAGATCGTGGTCAACCTGCTGCCCGATCTGGAACTTTCCGGCCTCCTGCGGGACAAACGCCAATCCGACGGCAAGCGCGCGCTCAGCGCCGAACTGACCACCCACCTGCCCGCCCGCCTCGTGAGCTTTCTTGGGCAGGAGATTGATCTGAAAGGTAATATCGCTGATCTGTCCGACACGCGCATCGACCAGTTGACCGATGCCCTCACCGCTTGGCGGCTCAAACCCACCGGCTCTGAGGGCTATCGCACCGCAGAGGTCACCCTTGGCGGCGTTTCAACAGCAGGTCTCGACTCCAAGTCGCTGATGTCAAAACACCTGCCCGGTCTGTATGTGATCGGGGAGGCCGTTGACGTCACGGGTTGGCTGGGCGGCTACAATTTCCAATGGGCTTGGGCCTCGGGCGTGGCCGCCGCGCGCGACATTCAGAGCCGTGCAACCGGCTGAAAACGCACCCTATTCCAGACCTGTTACAGACTTGACGCAGGCAATGAAATCATTCCCGCGTTGTTCAAAATTGTCGTACTGATCGAAACTCGCCGCCGCCGGGGCCAACAGAACCACCTCACCCGGCTGGGCATCCGCAGCGGCGCGCGCGACGGCCGTCGCCATATCACCGCAGATTTCCGCCAGAACACCCGGCAGTTGCAAGGCAAAGCTCTCTGGCTCACGGCCGATCACATAGGCCTTGGCCACATGGTCCAACGCGGGCTGCAATGCCGCCAGTCCGCCGTCCTTCATCAACCCACCACAGACCCAGCGGATTTTCGGGAACGCCAAGAGCGCCTTGAGCGCCGAGTCGACATTTGTTGCCTTTGAATCATTCACATAGGTGACGCCGTTCACCTCTGCCACCCGCTGGCTGCGGTGCGGAAGACCGCCAAAACTGCGCATGGCGGCCTCGATCTCACGCGGGGCAAGGGTCAGGCTGCGACACGCCGCATAGGCTGCACAGGCGTTCTGGTGGTTGTGCGCGCCGGGCAACCCGGCGATCTCGCGCAGGTCAAACGACGCCACCTGCCGCCCCTTGCGCCACTCGGACAAAAACCCTTTGCGCGCAAAGACATACCACCCCGGACCGCCCAGCTTCTGGCCGCTGGACACCCGGATCACCCGGTCATCCGCGCGCCCCTCTGACAGTTGCCCGGCCAAGTACAACCCCTCTACCTCATCGACGCCAATGACAGCCCGATCCGGCCCGCCCTCGGCGAACAGCCGTCGCTTGGCCGCGAAATAGCCGCCCAGGCCCGCGTGCCGGTCCAGGTGATCGGCGGAAAAGTTGGTGAAAACAGCCACATCCGGGGTCAAGCTGCGCGCAAGATCGGTCTGGTAACTGGACAGTTCCAGCACCACGACCCCGCCATCGCCCGGAGGGTCGATGTCCAGCACGCCGCGCCCGATATTGCCGGCAAGCTGGCTCTCGCGGCCCGCCGTCGTCAGAATGTGGTGGATCAGCGCCGACGTGGTGGATTTGCCGTTCGACCCGGTCACTGCAATCACCTTGGGCGGCTGGTCATACATGTCCCAATCGCCGCCAAGGCTTTGAAAGAACAGCCCGATGTCGTTGTCGACCGGCACACCCGCACGCAGGGCCGCCGCGATGGCCGCATTAGGCTGCGGATACAGATGCGGAATGCCGGGCGAGGTGATCAGGCAGGCCACGTCGTCAAATGCCTCGGCCCGGTCCAGCCTGCGGACCTCGAACCCGTCACCCTCGGCCCGTGTCCGGGCCGCGTCGGTGTCGTCCCAGACCACCACCCGCGCACCACCCTCGCGCAGCGCCCGCGCTGCTGACAGACCGGACCGCCCCAGTCCCAACACCGCCACCACAGCGCCCTCAAACCCGCGAACAGGGATCATGACTGGTCTCCGAATAGGTCACAAAGGCACGCCAAGCGCCTGTTGGACATGAAATTTCCGGTTCAGCGAACTTTCAGCGTGGCCAGTCCGATGATCGCCAGGATCAACGAAATGATCCAGAACCGGATCACGATGGTCGGCTCGGCCCAGCCCTTTTTCTCATAGTGGTGGTGGATCGGCGCCATCAGGAAGACGCGCTTGCCGGTGCGTTTGAAATACAACACCTGGATGATCACCGACAGGGCCTCGACCACGAACAGCCCGCCGACGATCGCCAGAACCACCTCGTGCTTGGTCGCCACCGCGATGGCCCCCAATGCGCCGCCCAGCGCCAGCGACCCGGTATCGCCCATGAACACCGCCGCCGGTGGCGCGTTGTACCACAGAAACCCCAGCCCGCCGCCCACAACCCCGGCGGCAAAAATCAGGATCTCACCAGTGCCGGGCACATAGTGCACGTCGAGGTATTCAGTAAAATCGACCCGGCCCACCGCATAGGCAATCACGCCCAGCGTCGAGGTGGCAATCATCACCGGCATGATGGCCAGCCCGTCCAGACCGTCCGTCAGGTTGACTGCATTGGCCGCGCCCACGATCACGATCATGGCGAAGGGCACAAAGAAGTACCCCAGATAGACCAGCGTGTCCTTGAAGATCGGAAAAGCCACCCGGTAGGACAGGTCTTCGGGATGATAGGCCGCAGCCCAGAACCCGGCGATCCCGGCAATGACAAATCCCAGCAATAGCCGCACCTTGCCGGACACGCCTGCGGTGTTCTGCTTGCTCACCTTGGCGTAGTCATCGGCAAACCCGATGGCCGCGTAGGAAATGGTCACGAACAGCACCATCCAGACAAACGGATTGTCCAGCCGCGCCCACAGCAGGGTCGAGGTGACCAGCGCGCCGATGATCAGCAACCCGCCCATCGTGGGCGTGCCTGCCTTGGCGAAATGCCCCTCGGGGCCGTCGGCGCGGATCGGCTGGCCCTTGCCCTGCCGCTTGCGCAGCACGTTGATCAGCGGCGGACCAAACAGAAAGCCAAAGATCAGCGCCGTCAGGAATGCCCCGCCTGCGCGAAAGGTGATGTAGCGAAACAGGTTGAAGGCGTCGCCGCCGTCACTGAACTCTGTCAGCCAGAATAGCATGGCTCTCGTCCTTCCTAGCCTTCCAGATCCGGTGTCGATTGGCGCAATTTGCGGATGGCGTCAACCACGCGCCCCACCCCCATCGAAAGAGAGCCCTTGGCCAGTACAACGTCGCCAGCGTCCAGATCGCGCCCCACGCGTTCGGCCATCTTGTCGGCGGTTTCGGTCCAATGGCCCCGCTTTTCGGTCGGCAGGTCGCGCCACAGGTGCTGCATCAGCGGTCCGATACAGTGCACGGTATCAATGCGCGTCAGCGCGGGGTTGTGGGCTATCACCCGGTGCAGGGCCACCTCGCTGCGGCCCAGTTCCTTCATGTCGCCAAGGTAGGCAATCCGCCGCCCCTGTGCGACGCGCCCGACGCCATGCCGGGGTTCTGCCGCCGCCAACACCTCCAGCGCCGCCGCAAGCGACGCCGGGTTGGCGTTGTAGGCATCGTCGATCAGCTCGACGCTGATGCGCGCATCCACCGGGTCTAGTGCTATGCTTTCGCGCTGGCCGCGTCCCGCGCCCGGCTGCCATTGGCCCAGCGCCATGACCGACAGCGCCGGATCAAGACCCAGAGCATCGCTCACCGCCAGCGCACCCATGGCATTTACCGCGAAATGTCGTCCCGGCGCCAGAACCTTGAACAGCCGCGTCTCGACCCCGGCCCGGCCCACGGCCACGGTACAGGCATCGCGCACGGACGCCCGGTACAGCCGGTACTGGTTGCAGGCCTTCTCGCCAAAGCTGACGGCAAAGCGGCGTCCCGCGTCGGCCTTTTCCCGCAGGATGGGACTGACCGGCAAATCGCCGTTGAAGATGGCGGTGCCGTAGGGTTCCAACCCGTCAAAGATCGCGGCCTTTTCGCGGGCGATCCCCTCGACGCTGTCAAAGGCCGCCAGGTGCGCGGGCGCAACAATCGTGATCAGCGCCACATGCGGGCGGGCCAGACGGGCCAGGGGTTCAATCTCACCGGGATGGTTCATACCGATCTCGATCACGGCGAAATCCACGTCGCGCGGCATCCGCGCCAGCGTCAACGGCACGCCCCAATGGTTGTTATAGCTTTTCTCGGCGGCATGGACGTGGCCCTGCGCGCCCAGAACCGTGCGCAACATTTCCTTGGTCGAGGTCTTGCCGACCGACCCGGTCACCGCAACGACCTGCGCACGGGTGCGGGCGCGCGCGGCCCCCCCCAATGCTTCAAGTGCGGCCTGCACATCCTTGACGATCAACAAAGGTGCAGAGTCGTCCACCCCCTCGGGGACATGGCTGACCAGTGCCGCCGCGGCCCCCTTGTCCAGCGCCTGTTTGACAAAATCATGCCCATCGCGCGCCACCTTGAGCGCCACAAACAGATCGCCGGGGACAATCGTGCGCGTGTCAATCGACACGCCCGTCGCCGTCCAGTCGCAGGGCGTGGTGCCGCCGGTGGCGGCGACCGCCTCAGCCGAGGTCCACAGCGCCGCCGTCATAGCCCCTTCCCGTCCAGAGCCGCCACCGCGATGCTGGCCTGTTCCACGTCGTCAAAGGGGTAAACCGTGTCGCCGACTGTCTGCCCGGTTTCATGGCCCTTGCCACAGATCAGCAGCGCATCGCCGGGGCCAAGCCCGTCGACACCGCGCAGGATCGCCTCTGCCCGGTCGGCCACTTCCAGCGCCTCGGGCGCGCCCTGCATCACCGCCGCGCGGATCAAGGCGGGATCCTCAGATCGTGGGTTGTCATCGGTCACGATCACGCTGTCGGCGTTCTCGGTTGCGGCCATGCCCATCAACGGGCGTTTGCCTCGATCCCGGTCGCCGCCCGCGCCGACCACGGCGATCAACCGACCCATGACATGCGGGCGCAATGCCTTGCAGGCCGTCGCCACCGCATCAGGGGTGTGGGCGTAGTCGACAAAGATCGCCGCGCCGTTGTCCCGTTTGGCCGCCAATTGCATGCGTCCGCGCACCGTCCCCAACAGGGGCAGCACGTCAAACACATCCTCCGGGTCGCCACCGCAGGCAATCACCAGCCCCGCCGCGACAAGGATGTTTTCCGCCTGAAAACCGCCGATCAGCCCCAGCCGTTCCTGACGCACAGTCCCCTCAAAGCTCAGCCGGATCTCCTGCCCCGTGGCATCGAAGCGCTGCGCCTCAAGACACAGGTCCGCCGCCTCACGGCCCACGGTGATCACCTCTTGGCCACGTGCCCGCGCGATGGCCAGCATGTCCACGCCGCGCGGATCGTCGATGTTGATCACTGCTATCCCGTCCTCGGGCAAGACGCGGGCAAACAGCCCCGCCTTGGCAGAGAAATACTCGTCAAAGCTTTCGTGGTAGTCCAGATGATCCTGGGTGAAGTTGGTGAACCCGGCGGCCGCCAAGGTCACGCCGTCCAGCCGTCGCTGCGCCAACCCGTGGCTGGATGCCTCCATCGCGGCATGGGTCACCCCCGCCTCTGCCGCGCCGGACAATACCCGGTGCAGGGTGATCGGCTCTGGCGTGGTGTGTTTCAGCGGGGTTTGCCAATCGCCCTCGACGCCGGTGGTGCCCACATTGACCGCACGCAGGCCCAGTTCCTGCCAGATCTGACGGGTAAAGCTGGCGACCGATGTCTTGCCGTTTGTACCTGTCACCGCAACCACGGTTTCCGGCTGAGAGCCGAACCACAGCGCCGCCGTATATGCCAACGCCTGACGCGGGTCTTCGGCGATCACCAGTGCCGCGATTGATGCTGCCAGTTCCGCCTCTGCCATCTTGGCGCCCGCCGCATCGGTCAGCACAGCTGCGGCCCCCATGCGCAGGGCGAACTGGATGAACTCTCCACCATGCACCCGTGTGCCGGGTAGCGCAGCGAACAGATAGCCCTCGCGGACGTCACGGCTGTCCACTGCCAGACCTGTCACCGCGACCTCTCGACCGCCGCGGGCGGTGAGACCCAGTTGTGACAGGCTCTTGGTCAGAATGCTGCGTTCAGACGCCATGTTTCTATCGCCCCCGGCTGTGGTTCTGGCCCCGCAGTTCCGCAGGTGGCCCTGTGCCCACGCGGCCTTAGTCAGAGGCCGTCGTCAACGTTTTCACCTGCCCCGTATCATAATCCGGACGCAAGTCCAGAAGCGGGGCAATCCGTGTGATCATCTCGGCGGCAACAGGCACGGCCGTCCAGCCAGCGGTGCGGCGCGGGGTCGATCCGGAGGTCTCGACCGGCTCATCCAGCATAACCACCAGCGCATAGCGCGGTTCATCTGTCGGGAACAACGCGGCGAAGGTCGCGATCACCTTGTCCTTGTGATAGCCGCCGCCGCGCTCCTTGGGCTTTTCCGCGGTCCCGGTCTTGCCGCCAACGCGATAGCCCGGCACCTCGGCAAAAGAGGCGGTGCCCTTTTTGGCGCTCACCACATGACGCAGCATGGTACGCGCCTGCTCTGCCACGTCGTCGCGCAACAGCTTGTCCCCCATGCGGGGGCCATCCTGTTTCAACAGGGTCGGCTGCACCACATGGCCACCATTGCCAATCATCGCATAGCCGGCCGCCAGATGCAGCGGCGAGACCGAAATGCCGTGGCCATAGGAAATTGTCACCGCCGACAGGTCGGTCCACCGTTCGGGGATCAGCGGTTTGGCGTTGCGCGCCTCGACGATCTCCAGTGAGGAGGGCGCGAACATGCCCAGATTTTCGTAAAAGTCCTTTTGACGGCCCCGCCCGATGGCCATGACCAATTTGGCCGTGCCCCGGTTCGAGCTTTGGACAATCACGTTCTCGACAGACAGCTTGCCATAGTTCTTGCCCTGAAACTCACCTACTTTGAATCCCAGCACCTCATAGGGCGGTGAAGTGTCGATCACGGTTTGCGGATGGACCAGTCCCAGTTGCAGCGCCTGGGCTGCGGTGAAGATCTTGAATGTAGAGCCAAGCTCATACAGACCCTGCACCGCGCGGTTGAACAGCGGGCTGTCGCTTGCCTTTTCCCCGGCGATCGGCACGCGCGGGCGGTCGTTGGGGTCAAAGTCGGGCAAAGAGGCAATGGCAATCACCTCACCCGTGTAGATATCCATCAGCACGCTGGCAGCACCCTTGGCGTTCAGCAGCTTCATCCCGGCGTCCAGTACCTCTTCGGTGGCGGCCTGAATCGTCAGATCCAGCGACAACGTCAGGGGCACGCCCTGCCGGGCGGGATCGCGCATTTCCGCGTCAAAGTACTTTTCGATGCCCGCCGTACCGATCACCTCGGCGGCATGAACGCCCTCATCGCCGAAACTCGCGCCGCCCAGAACATGGGCCGCCAGCGCGCCGTTGGGATAGAGCCGCATTTCGCGCGGGCCGAACAACAGGCCCGGTTCCCCGATGTCATGCACCGCCTGCAACTGCTCGGGGCTCAGTTTTTTCTTGACCCACAGGAACTTGGTCTTTGGGTTGGTAAACCGCGCGCCCAGCTTTTCGGCGTCGATGTCCGGGAAAATCGCCGCCAGCTCCTGCGCCGCGCGCAGCGGATCAACCATCTGCTGTGGATGCGCATACAGGCTGTGGGTCGACATGTTGGTGGCCAGAATACGACCATGCCGGTCCGTGATGTCCGCCCTGGTGGCAACGATGGATGCGCCTGTCATCTGCGCGCGCGGCTCTTTCGGCTCCGACGCGGACAAGACCCCCATCCGCGCCCCGACCACGCCATAGGCACAGACAAACATCACCGCCAGCACCAGCAACCGCCCCTCAGCGCGCAGCCGCAGCCGGTCTCGAATCTCTTCGTGGCGCAGCCTGCGATTCTCGCGTTCGATGGCGTCGGGGTTTTCGCCTTTCTGGCGGGCCTCAAGGATGCGGGCCAGCGGACGCAGCGGCGTGCGGGTCATGGGTTGGTCGCTCCGGCAGAGGTGACATCGACGGGTTTCGTCAGATCCAGCGACAGCGGCTGCGGGTACGCCACCTGATCAATGCTGCCAAACTGGTCCGGGCGCAGCGGCAACAGCCCCAGCCGGTCAAAGTTCAGCTCGGCCAGATCGCGCAGCCGGTCGGGCCGGTTCAGATAGGCCCATTCCGCGCGCAGGATCGCCAATCGCTCCCGCGCCGCCCCGATGTCGCGGCGCAGATCGTCCACGTTGTCCAGCTCCGCCTTGGTGCGGTAGTTTTCGTAGTAGGCCCAGTAGCCGGATGTGATGACGGCCATGGCCGCAAGCAGGAAAAAAACACTGCGCATCTCATCGTCTCCTTGGTGTCTTTGGTGTCTGTTTCATCACTGGCATCGACAGCTCTGCCGCCTCTACGGCGCGCGCGGGGATCTCTGTCCGCCGCCCAACCCGCAGCTTGGCAGATCGCGAACGCGGGTTTTCGGCCAGTTCCTCGGCATCCGGGCCCACGGCCTTGCGGGTCAACACCTCGAACGGGTCTGTCGCCGCCTGCGTCTGGTCGCCGTAGCGGTTCACATGGGTCTTCTTGTCGCCGTGCAGTTGGAAAAAGCGTTTCACCATCCGGTCCTCGACCGAATGAAAGGTCACAACCGCCAGCCGCCCGCCGGGCTTCAACACCCGCTCAGCCGCCATAAGCCCTTGCCACAGCGCGTCATATTCCCCGTTCACCGCAATCCGCAGCGCCTGGAAACTGCGGGTGGCGGCATGGGCCTGCCCCGGCTTGGTGCGGCCAAGCACCCGCTCGATCAGCTCGGCCAGCGGCAAGGTCCGGTCAAACGGTCGGTCCTGCACAATGGCGCGGGCGATCCGGCGCGATTGCCGTTCTTCGCCGTAGATGAACAGGATATTGGCAAGCTCCGCCTCTTCGACGGTATTGACAAGATCCGCCGCCGTCGGCCCCTCCTGCCCCATCCGCATATCTAGCGGTCCGTCCTTCATGAAGGAAAAGCCGCGCTCGGCTCGGTCCAGCTGCATCGAGGACACGCCCAGATCCAGCACAACGCCATCCACCGCCTCGACCGCCTCGGCCGCCTTGTCCATCTGCGCGAAATTGCCCTGCCACAGCGACAGCCGGTCGCCGTATTCGGCACCCCAGTTCCGCGCCATCTCATGGGCCAGCGGATCCCGGTCGATGCCGATCACCTTGTCGGCCCCGGCGTCAAGCAATCCGCGCGCATATCCGCCCGCCCCCAGCGTGCCGTCGATCCACACGCCCGTAACCGGCGCCACCGCTGCCAACAGCGGGCGCAACAGCACCGGAACATGGGGTGCGCCGCCCTTTTGCGCCGCAGGATCGCTCACTCAGACCTCCTCGGCTTCGTCCAGCCATTCCATCGGGTCATCAGGAAGATCTTCCATCAGATCGTCTTCATCCACGACATCCGTCGGCACATAGCGGTCCGCGCTCCAGATCTGGAACGTGTTCAGGTTCGCCACGGCAAAGGTCTCCCCCGTAATGCCATAGCGCGCACGCAGCTTGGCGGGGATCACGATGCGCCCGGTTTCATCGACCACGGCATTGACCGACCCCGACGAATAGATCCGCGACAGCGCCTTTTTGCGCGGTCCGGCCTTCATCGCGTCGATCCGGTTTTCAAGCCGCTCCATCGCGTCGATGGTCATGCATTCAAGGTATTCATTGCTGGGGTGGCCGTAGACCATGACAAAGCCCGGGTTGGTGTGATCCTTGGATGTCGGATCCCAGTCCGGGTCGCCTGCTTCGAGGACACGGCGAAAATCGACCGGAATGGACATCCGGCCTTTTCCATCGACCTTAAGTCGAAACTCGCCTCTGAACCTCAGCCTGCGGCTCACTGCCCTCGGCCCCTTCAATCCCCCGATTTGAAACGAAATACGGCGGGTTGATCAGCTGCCATTGATCAACCCGCCGCTGGACCCGCTATGCGGGTGTCTCCGACTGCGCGCGCCACCTGGGGGGATGTCTGCTCGCCCGCGCGCCGGATCCTTGTGTCACGATGAGAGCGTGCGCCTGTATGAAACCTGCTCTTATTATTATTTGAGTTCAGTGCCGGGTCTTGGATGCCCTTGCTGCCGTTCTCATCGTGTAAACTATGAATGACATGGGAACGGGTGGTATTCAATAGTTTTTTGCGGGAAATGATGGCCAGACACCATAGCCAGACCCAGAGAAATAAGGCAAAATTCACTCAGAACGCCCCATCCTGCGCAAACCTAGCGAAACACGACCCGGACACACACAACATGTAGGCGCGAACATGATCGGTAAAAAAATCCCATCCGGACCCACAAAATCCAAAAACCGGCTGCCAAAGCACCTGACCCGGCCATCCGACACCCGCGTTGTGCCGGAATCCGACCCGCGAATCATCCAAAATCGGTGCGAGTCGCGGTGAATCGGCTGTGTTCCGCCCGTCGAACCAGGAATTCCCACGCGTGGACCATCAAACCCCCGGCCCATTCCCATCCAATCCCAGAGTTCGCCCCATCCGATCCCAAATCGACCCACCCCCGGCCCCTGTTGTCATCGCAAAACCCGCACTCGCGCCAAACGCCATTTCGTGAGATCACTGGACAAAGCCCCCGCCCCCCGACCCGGAAGGCCCCCCAATGCTGAGCAATATTCCCCAGTTCCTCGATCGCGGCGGCCCGGCGCTCTGGGCCATCGCAGTCCTGTCGGTCCTGACGCTCAGTCTTGTGCTGTGGAAGCTCTGGCAGATGTTCCGGCGCGGTACCTGGAAACGCGAAGGCGCAGAAACGGCGCTGCGCTTCTGGGGACAGGGGCAGACCACGCTGGCGATGTCGCATATCTCTTTTGACCCCGCGCCCCGCGCCCGCGTCGTTCAGGCGGCGATGCAGGCGCGCCTGTCGATTCCTGAGGAAGACGCCCGAGAAGAGGCCGCACGGCAGGCCCGCGCCGTGCTGAATGAGACCCGGCTGGGCCTGCGGATGCTGGACCTAGTTGTCACCATCGCGCCGCTACTGGGACTGCTGGGCACTGTTCTGGGTATGATCGACGCGTTTCAGGCCCTGCAGGACAGCGGCCAGCAGGCGGACCCCGCCGCGCTGGCGGGCGGGATCTGGGCGGCGCTGCTGACCACCGCCGCAGGCATGGCCGTGGCGATCCCGGCCAGTGTCATGCTGTCGATTTTTGACGGCATGGCGGACCGGCTGGCGCATGATCTTGAGGATCTGGTCACCCGCGTCTTCACGACCCCCTGGGCCTACGCCGAGGACGAAGAGGAGCCATCGGCCTGATCCCATGTTGAACCTGCCCGTCTCTCCGCGCCGCCGCCGCCCCAGCCTGACCCCGATGATCGACGTGGTCTTTCTGCTGCTGGTCTTTTTCATGTTGGTGGCGCGCTTTGGCGGAACCGATGGCGTTTCGCTGCTGCTGGCCGCGCCCGGCGGTGAGACACCGTATACTGGCCCACCCCGCCTTGTGTCGGTCATGCCTGCGGGCCTTGCCCTGAATGGTCAGCCCGTGACGGACCTACCCACCGCACTTGCGCCCCTCATGGCCGGGCCGGACGATCTCATTGTCATCCGCCCTGCCCCCGGCACCGGCGTCGCGCGGCTGGTCGATGTGCTGAACACGCTGCGCGAGGCTGGTTTTACGCGCCTCGCCGTGGTGGAATAACGATATGGCCCGCGTCCGCCTCAGCACGCCCCGCCGGTTCTGGCCCGGCCCGCCCAAGGCGCGGGCGGAACCGGTTGTGCCGATGATCAACGTGGTCTTCCTGTTGCTGATCTTTTTCCTGATGACCGCGCAATTCGCCGACCCCGGCAGCGCCGGGCGCAGCAAGCTGTCGGTCGAGGATGCCCCCGGCCCGATGCGCTCGGTTCTGATCCTTGCGCCGTCGGGGCTGGTCTCGTTCGGCACCTTGCGCGGAGAGGCCGCCATAACCGCCGCCGCCGGGGCTGGCCCGGTCCGTTTGCAGACCGACGGGCAGACCGACGCAACCGCCCTGGCGCGGCTACTGACGGCGCTGGCGCAGGCAGGCGCAGGGCGGGTTGATCTAGTAACCACCGGACAGGGGGCGAAGTGACCCGCGCGCGACTGATAGAGGCGTTGATTTGTCTGCTGCTGGCGCTGGCGGTGCATCTGGCGATCCTTGCGGTGATCTCCCGCCCCCGGACAGAGCCGCCCGACCCGTCGCTGGCCTTGTCGCCGGTCACACCGGATCTAGGCGACCTTATCGCTGCATGGGATCGCGCACCAGAGACCGACTTGCCTGACACTCCTGCCGCGCCCCCGGCCGAGGACGCGCCCAGCCCGCCAAGGGCGTTGCCCGCAGCGCCGGTCCGCGCCGACGCCCCGCCGCCGCCTGTCACGCCTGCCGCACCTGTGACCCCGCCTGTGCCCGACGCCACGCCGCGTCCGCGCCCTGTGGTGGCGGGCGATGCCCCTGCCGCTCTGGTGCGCCCCGCGCCCTTTGCCGCAACCGAACTGTTGACCGCGCGCGCCGCGCTGCGAACCGCCCCCAAGACATCCCGCGCCCCCGGCGCAGCCCTTGCCACGCCCGCCATCGGGGTGATGCCGCAAGTAGATACAACTCCCGCAGCTCCACCGCCACCGCCCGCGCTCTCGGTGCCGGAGGTCATCTTGCCAGAGGCCGTCGTTCCAGAGGCCGTCGTTCCGGAGGTCGTCGTTCCAGAGGTCGTGACGCCTGAGGTGACAGTGGCGCCGGTCGCTGACCCGATCCCCTCACCGCCCGACCCTTTGCCCACCCCTTTGCCCGGCCCTTTGCCTGACGCCACGCCTGACGTCCGACCAGAACCCGCGCCGCAGCCTGATCCCGCACCACAGCCTGATCCTGCCCCCATCCCGGACCCCGTGATCCCGGACCCCGAGCGTGGCCCGCCGACAGCTCAGGCCCCCATATCCTCTCTGCGTCCCGTCGCGCGCGACCCCGGTTTCCGTCCAGATCCGTTTACCCTGCGCCCGGTTGCCCGCCCCGCCGGACTGGGCGCCCCCTAGTCGCGGCCGCCGTCTTGACCCTCCCCGTCCCATCCTAGATACCACGGGCAACCAAGGAGCCGTCATGACCGTTCCCGTCATTACCGACAGCCACTGCCACCTCGATTTTCCCGACTTTGATCAGGAACGCCCGCAGGTTATCGCCCGCGCCCTTGAGGCCGGAGTGCAGCGCATGGTCACCATCTGCACCCGCCTGCGGAATGAACCGCAGGTGCGCGCCATCGCCGAGGCGAACGCCCCCGTCTTCTATGCCGCAGGCACCCACCCGATGTCCGCCGCAGAGGAACCGCTGGCGACACTCGACGAACTGGTGGCTCTTGCCAAACATCCTAAATTTATTGGCATCGGTGAGACGGGGCTGGACTATCACTACACCGCCGAAAGCGCCGAGATCCAAAAGCAAAGCCTGCGCATCCACATAGAGGCGGCGCAGGCCACCGGCCTGCCGCTGATCATCCACGCCCGCGACGCGGACGACGACATCGCGCGTATCCTGACCGAAGGCTACCGCACGCAACCCTACACCTGCGTCATGCACTGCTTTTCCTCCAGCGCAGAGCTGGCGCGCGCAGCGCTGGACCTGGGGTTCTACCTGTCGATGTCCGGCATCGCCGCCTTCCCCAAATCGCAAGACCTGCGCGACATCTTTGCCGACGCCCCCATCGACCGCATTTTGGTCGAAACCGACAGCCCCTACCTTGCGCCGCCGCCCCGCCGGGGCAAGCGCAATGAACCGGCCTATGTCGCCCATACCGCGCGCAAGGGCGCCGAGGTCTTTGGTCTCAGCTACGAGGAGTTCGCCGCCCGGACAGAGGCCAACTTTGACCGCCTCTTTACCAAGGCCGCCGCATGGACGGGGGAAATCCCTGCAAAAGAGGCCAAGGCATGAGCGGTGAGCTGCGTTTTACCATCCTTGGCTGCGGTTCGTCAGGCGGCGTGCCGCGCCTTGGCGGCCACTGGGGCGCCTGCGATCCGCAAAACCCCAAGAACCGCCGCCGCCGCTGTTCTATGCTGGTGGAACGTGAGACCGCTGACGGCACCACAACCGTGCTGATCGACACCTCGCCCGACATGCGCGAACAGCTGTTGGACGCCGGGGTGGGCAAGCTGGACGCCGTGGTCTGGACCCACGCCCATGCGGATCACACCCACGGATTGGACGACCTGCGTCAGATCGTCTTCAACACGCGCGAGCGTCTGAACGTCTGGGCGGACGGCGACACCCAAAGCGACCTGCTGTCGCGCTTTGCCTATGCCTTTGTGCAACCCGAAGGCTCTCCCTATCCGCCGATCCTGAACCTTCACACCATCAAGGGCCCCTTCAGCATCGACGGCGCGGGCGGCCCGATCACTCTGACCCCGTTCGAGGTCAACCATGGCAGCATCGAGGCTCTGGGGTTCCGCATCGGCGATCTGGCCTATCTGCCGGATGTGGCGACGATCCCCGACGACGTCTGGCCGCAACTGGAAAATCTGGACTGCTGGGTGCTGGACGCGCTGCGCCGCAAACCTCACCCGACCCATGCGCATCTTGCACTGTCGCTGGACTGGATCGCACGCGCACAGCCCCGCCGCGCCGTGCTGACCAACATGCATATCGACCTTGACCATGCCGAGGTCGCGGATGAGACGGCAGAGCATATCACTCCGGCCCATGACGGCATGGTCATTCGCTATGCGCTCTGAGCCGGCTCGGAAGAGCCACTGAGATGCAGGCCCTGCTCGACGTCATCCTGCCTGTTTTTCTGGTGATTGCTGCCGGTTACGCGGCGGTCTGGAAAGGCTGGTTTTCCGAGTCCGGTGTCGACGGGTTGATGAGCTTTACCCAGAATTTTGCCATCCCCTGCCTGCTGTTCCGCGCCATCTGGACGCTGGAACTGGGCGATGATTTCAATCCTTGGCTGCTGGTGAGTTTCTACACCGGGTCGGCCACCTGCTTTGCCGCCGGACTGCTGGGCGCGCGCTTTTTGTTCAAGCGCGACTGGGAGGATGCGGTTGCCATCGGGTTTTGCTGCCTGTTTGCCAATTCGGTGATGATCGGTCTGGCGCTGACCGAACGCGCCTATGGCAGCGACGCGCTGCAAGCCAACTATGTGATTGTCGCGCTGCACTCGCCGTTCTGCTATGGCATCGGCATCACCGCAATGGAGATTGTGCGCGCGCGCTCTGCCGGGATCTCGAACCGGGCGTTGCCGGGCAAAGTCGGGCGGGCGATGTTCCGAAACGCGCTGGTGATCGGGATCGGACTGGGGTTGTTTGCCAACCTGGTAAACCTGTCGCTGCCCACTGTCGCCACCGACGCGCTGGACATGATGATCCGCACCGCGCTGCCCGCGTCGCTGTTCGGCATGGGCGGGGTTCTGTGCCGCTACAAGCCGCAAGGCGACGGGCGGGTGATCGCCTATATCTGCGCGGTCTCATTGATGCTGCATCCGGCGATCACATGGACGCTGGGCACGATCACCGGCCTGTCGGTCGAGGCATTCCGGTCCGCCGTGCTGACCGCCGCCATGGCACCGGGGATCAATACCTATGTCTTTGCCAACATGTACGGGCGGGCGCGGCGGGTGGCGGCCTCGGCGGTGCTGATCGCCACGGCGCTGTCGGTGATCACCGCCTGGATCTGGCTGTCGCTGCTGCCCTGACCTGTGTCAGGAGCGTTTCCCTGAGCGGGGCAAAGGGGGCGTCATGCCAGAGGCATGCTTTCAGCACGACCCCCTCGGCCTGCGGCCTTTCCCCCGGGATATTTCAGGACAGAAGAAACCGGGACGATCCGCTTTGACTTTTGGCGCGGGCGCGGGTCATGTGGCGCGACAATTCTGCGAGGTCTCATGCCCCCCCCACCACAGCGTACCACTCTTGGCATTTTGTTCATGCTGGCCTTTTGCCTGTTTGCGCCGATGATGGACGCGTTTGCCAAGGCCACGCCCGAGGTGGTGCCGGTGTCGCAGATCCTTGCCTATCGGTTTGCCATCCAGGTCGCGATCCTGATGCCGCTCGCCGCGATGTTGGGACACAGTCTGCGCATGACCCTGCGCGATGTCTGGCTCCATCTGGCGCGGGCGGCGGCGCTGTTGGCGGCGACGGGCTGTTTCTTTACCGCGCTGCGCTACATGCCGATCGCCGATGCGATCTCGATCTTTTTTGTCGAGCCGTTTGTGCTGATCCTCATGGGCGCGGTTTTTCTGGGTGAACCCGTGGGCTGGCGCCGCCTGACGGCCTGCGCTGTCGGCTTCGGCGGGGCCTTGTTGGTGATCCGGCCCAGCTTTTCCGATCTGGGGCCGGTGGCGTTTTTGCCCCTGGTCACGGCGGCGCTGTTTTCCATTTACATGCTGATGACGCGGGCCATGACGCGGCGGTTGCATCCGCTTGTCCTGCAGGGACACACCGCGCTGGCGGCGACACTGCTTATCCTGCCGCCGCTGTTGATCTTCAACGGCACTGGAAACGTCTATTTCGATCCGGTCTGGCCCGAGGGGCGGGCGATCTGGACGCTGTTTGGGGTTGGCGTGGTGGCGACGATCTCACATCTGTTCCTGACCTATGCGTTGCGACTGGCGCCTGCGGGCACCATCGCGCCGTTGCAATACCTTGAGATCGTGGGAGCCACGGTGATCGGCTACCTGGCGTTTGGCGATTTCCCGACGTCGCTGACATGGGTCGGAATCGCGATCATCGTCGCCTCTGGTCTGTATGTGTTTGAGCGGGAGCGACGGCTGGAACTGCGGGCCAAGCCGCCCGCACCGCCGATCTGAGGTCAGGAGTTGGGTGTGATGACCTCGGATTCGGTCACGATCATGTCCAGCGGCTGATCGGTGGGTTCCAGCGGCAGGTCGCTGTCTTCCTGAGCGGCAAAGGCAAAGCCGATGGCCAAAGTCGGGCGCTTGGCGCGCAGCATCTGTAGCGTCCGGTCGTAGAAGCCGCCGCCATAGCCCAGCCGTCCGCCGTCGCGTGAAAAGGCGATCAGTGGCACGATCAGCACCTCGGGCTCAAGGAACTCCGCCGGGTCGGGGATCATGACCTTGAACGCGCCCTCGACCAGCGTGCAATCCGGCTCCCACCGGGCGAATTTCAGCGGTTGCGCGCGGGCGACAATCACCGGCACGCCGACCGGCCCATGCGCCGAGGCCTCTGCCATTGCGGGGACCGGGTCGATTTCCGTGCGGATCGGCAGGAACCCCGACAGGGGCACGCCGCGATAGCCGGCCAGCACCTCGCTCAGCTTGCCTGCGGCACCGGGCAACTGCGTGTCGAACGCGCGCTGGCGTCGGGCAAACCCCGCCTTGCGCGCCGCCGCCTTGCGCGCCTCCAGTGTCACAGCAACCACACCACGGCCAGCCCGAGAAAGGCGAAGAAACCGACCACATCGGTCACCGTCGTCACAAAGGCGCCCGAGGCCAGCGCCGGGTCCACCCCGGCCTTTTCAAGGATCACCGGAATCGCGATCCCGGCCAGCCCCGCGACCACGAGATTGACCACCATGGCGACCGCGATCACCCCGCCCAGTTGCAGCGATCCGAACCAGACAATGCCGACAATCCCCATGATCACCGCAAAGGCGATGCCATTGATCAGCCCCACCGCGACCTCACGCCGGATCACCCGCCAGATGTTCGACCCGGTGAGGTCTTTGGTCGCCAGCGCCCGCACCGCCACCGTCAGCGACTGGGTGCCCGCGTTGCCGCCCATCGAGGCGACAATCGGCATCAGCACCGCCAGCGCCACTACCTGGGTGATCGCCTCTTCGAACTGCGAGATCACCAGTGAGGCCATGACCGCCGTCAGCAGGTTCACCGCCAGCCAGGGAAAGCGCCGCTTGGTGGTTTCGATCACCTTGTCCGACAGGCGGCTTTCGCCGTCCACACCGGCCAGCCGCAGGATGTCTTCCTCGTTTTCCTCATCCAGCACCGCCATGGCGTCGTCGATGGTGATCACACCCACCAGCCGGTCGTTGTCGTCCACCACCGGGGCCGAAATCAAGTGGTACTGGTTGAAGGCATAGGCCACCTCACCCTCATCGCGGGTGACGGGAATGGTGTGAAAGGTCTCTTCGACAATCCGTTTCAGCAGCACGTCACGCCGCGACGACATGATCTTGCCCAGCGTCACGTTGCCCACCGGGCGCAGCTTGGGGTCCACAAGGATCACATGGTAGAACTGTTCCGGCAGATGTTCCGAACTGCGCATATAGTCGATGGCGTCGCCCACGCTCCAGTATTCGGGTGCCATGACCACCTCGCGCTGCATCAGGCGACCTGCAGAAAACTCGGGGTAAGCCAGTGACTGCCGCACCGCCGCCGCGTCCCCGGCCTCCAGCGAGTCGATGATGGCGTCTTGCTGCGCGGTTTCCAGATCCTCGACCAGATCGACAACGTCGTCGGTGTCCAGTTCGCGCACAGCCTCGGCCAGCACCTGCGGCGTCAGCGCGGCGATCACCTCTTCGCGCAGCGTCTCGTCCAGTTCGGACAGGATCTCGCCGTCGATTTCCTTGTCGTACAGACGGATCAGACGTTTGCGGTCAAAGGCGTTGATCTGTTCCAGAAGGTCGGCGATGTCGGCTGCGTGCAGCGGCTCCATCAGCTCGATCAGTTGCTCGCGGTCATCCACGTCCACGGCATAGAGAATCGCCGCAACGGCCTTGCGGTCCAGCGCATAGGCGTCGTCGCGTTCGGGCGCGTCAGTGGTTTCTGCGTCCTGCTCTTCGGCCATGTTTTTGCCCTCAACCTGCTTCGCCCCGACTTTATGACATGCCGCCACCGGGCAACAGGGGGCAAGGGCGATTTACCTTTTGTGCAAGCGCGCCTAGGCTTTGCTGCATGAGCAAACAGCACTTGCATCTTGGTCAGGCGCTGACCTTTTCCGGCGACCCGTTTCACGACGGGCTGGACGCCGCCCGCCACAACCGCCAAGGCGCACTGGTGGTCGAGGATGGCGTGGTCGCCGCCTTGGGACAGGCCGACGATCTGCGCGGGGGAGAGTATGCCAGCGTGACGGATCACGGCGCGGCGCTGCTGCTGCCAGGTTTCGTCGATGCCCACGCGCATTATCCGCAGACCGCCATGATCGCCAGCTGGGGCAAGCGGCTGATCGACTGGCTGAACACCTATACCTTTCCAGAGGAAATGCGCTTTGGCGATCCGGCCTATGCGGCAGAGATCGCGGGCCGCTATCTGGACCTGTTGCTGGCCAACGGCACCACCACCGTGTGCAGCTATTGCACCATCCACCCCTCCTCCGTCGATGCCCTGTTCGAGGCCGCAACCGCGCGCGGCATGCGCGTGCTGGGCGGCAAGACCTGCATGGACCGCAACGCGCCGGAGGGGCTGCGCGACACCGCACAGCGCGCCTATGACGACAGCAAGGCGCTGCTGACCCGCTGGCACGGGCAGAACCGCCTGTCCTATGTCATCACGCCGCGCTTTTCGCCCACCTCTTCGCCGGCGCAGCTACAGGCGCTGGGGGCGCTGTGGGCCGACCACCCCGATTGCCTGATGCAGACCCACCTCAGCGAACAGGTGGATGAGATCGCCTGGGTGAAATCGCTGTTTCCCGAGGCGCGCGATTACCTGGACACCTATGAACAGGCGGGGTTGCTGGGCGCAAACGGGCTGTACGGCCACGCCATCCACCTTGAACCGCGTGAGGCCCACCGCCTGCAAGAGGTCGGCGCCGCGCTGATCCATTGCCCGACCTCGAACACCTTTATCGGCTCGGGCCTGTTCGACATGGACGGGCTGACCCGTGACAACCACCGCATCGGGCTGGCCACCGACACCGGTGGTGGGTCGTCCTTTTCCATGCTGCGCAGCATGGCGGCGGCCTATGAGATCGCGCAATTGCGCGGTCGCGCCCTGCACCCGGCGGAACTGATCTGGCTGGCGACAGAGGGGTCCGCCCGCGCGCTGCGGCTGGATCACCGGATCGGCACGCTGGCACCGGGGACAGAGGCGGATTTCATCGCGCTGGATCTGGCCTCGACCCCCGCCATCGCGCAACGCAATGCACGCGCGGACGACATCTGGGAATCGCTGTTTCCCACCATCATGATGGGCGATGACCGCGCCATCGCCGCCACCTATGTGGGCGGGCAGCGCGTCGGTTAGCCGTCGATCCGTACCGGCGCGCCATGTGGCGTCGATAGATAGGCGCGTTCCCAGTCGCGCCGCAGCGCCTCCAGATCCCCGGCCCCGGCAATGCCTTTGGCGGTGCAGATCCGTTCCAGCGCCACCACCCAAGCGTAGAAGTAATCATCGCCGCCGTCCAGATCCCCGGCCTTGCCATGCTCTGCCAGAACCGCGCCAAACACCTTGGTCCACTCGGACCATGTAAACGCCCCGCCCACCTCCAGCGAGACGGAGATGGCAAAGGCTTCGGCGTGCCAGGGGGCTGCGAATACCGGTGCGGGCGCGCTCATGCCACGGGCTCCAGGTAGCTTTCCCACAGGTCGCAACTGACCGTATCACCGGGCGCTTCTGCCGCGCCCCAGGCCTCTGCCGCATCGAAAACCACCGTATACAGCGGCTCTGGCTGCTCCCCCTGATCATGCGCATTGGCATCGGGAAAGACGTGGCAGCCATGCAGCCGCTCAATTGTCCCCACCAGCCCCGCCACATAGCCCGGCAGCCGGGTGTGGCCGCCCGCCACCCGCACATTGCGCGCAGGCCGCCGTGTCCGCACACTGTCGCCCTTGGCAAAGCGCGGTGCACGCCCGTCGCGGGATGCCGGACCGCCGCGTGCCAAGGCCCCGGCCACCGCCTCGGCCCGCATTGCCCGCTCTGCCAGCGGCGAGACATCAGGTGCCGCCCCCGCCAGTTCCGCGCGTGTCACCACGCCCCGCGCCACCAGCAGATCCGCCAGCGCCGCCAGCCATTTTTCATAGTAGGAAAACGCCATGTAATCGGCGGGCGACAGGCATTCACGCGCATGGCGCGACACATCCAGATTCCACTGCCCCAACGCCCCGGCGGCCAGCGTCACGGCCAAGGCCCGCGCGTGCCAGTCCTGCGCAAAGACCGGGTCGTTCTCGGACCCGGGCATCACCGCACCATCGCCAAATCGCCCGCCCATGTCATGCACCCGGCTCATGCGGGCGGTTCCACCAGCGCAGTGCCAATCATCGCGTCGCGGTGGATCAAGCCCGCCAGCGCCGCCTCATCCAGCGCCTTTGTTCCCTCGGGGCGCATAGGCAGCACCAGATAGCGCACCTCGGCAGTCGAATCCCAGACCCGCACCCGCTGCCCCTCTGGCAAGGTCACACCAAACTCTGCCAAAACGGCGCGCGGCTCGCGCACCGCCCGCGCCCGGTAGGCGTCGGATTTGTACCACCCCGGCGGAATCCCCAGCAGCGGCCACGGGTAACAGGAACACAGCGTACACACGACCATGTTGTGCTGCGCCGGCGTGTTTTCGACCGCCACCATATGCTCGCCCTGCCGCCCGGTGAATCCCATCTCCGCCACCGCCGCCGTCGCATCGCTCAACAACCGCGCGCGAAACCCCTGATCGACCCAGGCGCGCGCCACCACCGCCGCCCCGTTGCGCGGCCCGATCCTGTGGGCATAGGTCTCGATGATCTCATCCAGCGCCGCCGGATCGACCAGCCCCTTGCGGGTCAACAAGGTCTCCAGCGCCTTGACCCGCAAGGCAGGCTCAGGCGGCAACAGGCTGTGGGGCGGGGCATCGTCGGCGTGATCATGGGGCATGGACAACAGCTTGCCCTGCCCGGTCCGAACGGACAAGGGGGCGCGCGCGGACCGCTGACGCGGAAATGAGTGCTCCGGGCCGCCCCGCCACGTCCCACCCGCCCGCAAAACGCACCGTGACAAACGCACCGTGACAGATGCCCCGTCCTTTGCCAGTCTGTCGGGACAGGATGCCAAAGGAGGCCCAGGACATGTCCAGACTCTTCCACGCCGCAGCCCTTGTGACGCTTGTCATATGCGCAACGCCCGCCTCGGCGGTCATCGTGTTCGACCTCACACCGTCACAGGGCGCCGCATTGCGCGACATATGCACCGACGACTGGGGCACTCCCCGCGCCGGTGTCGACGCCTCCGCCGTGGTCAACTGCTGCATTCCCGGCAACGCCTGGTGCGTGATCTGCCACGCTGGCACGCCTCAGGCCCCAACCAGCTGCCTCTCTCTCGGGGTTCCGCCGCTCCGAAACGCATCCCCGGCACAGACCCCGCCAGACCAGTGACACAGGTCCGGGGCCGGCGGGTGGGCGCCTTTGGCCGCAGGCCAAACAGAGCCTCCCGCCAGCCGCCAAACAGTTTCGCGCCTTGCACCGACCGGCACCTTCCCCTAAATGACCTCGAAACCGATCAAAAGACGCAGGCCCCATGGAAAACGTTATCCTCATCGTACACCTCCTTCTGGCTCTTGGCCTGATTGGTGTCGTGCTTCTCCAGCGCAGCGAAGGCGGCGGTCTGGGGATCGGGGGCGGCGGCGCCATGAGCCAGCGCGCCCCGCTGACCGCTCTGGGCAAACTGACCTGGATCCTCGCCGTGGCCTTTATCGTGACGTCGATCACGCTGACCATCATCTCGGCGCGCAATGCCTCGGGCACCTCGATCCTTGACCGGCTGGGCACCTCCGCGCCTGCAGGGGCCGACGCGCCCACCCCGGGCCTCGATGGTCTGGACCCCAGCCTGTTGATCCCGCCGCCCGCCAGCGACACCGACCCGGACGCCCCGCTGGTCCCGCGCGCCGACTGACAGACGCCCCACTAGGGTTTGCAGTATGTTCACCAACCGCAACAGCATCTTGCGGTTGGCTAGACAAATCGTTCCGAATCCGCTATCGGTTTAATCCCGTGATGCTGCTGCCATTCTGGCAGCGGGAGAACATGAATTGGCCCCGACCGGAACACAGATCCGGACCTCCGGGGTCAGATCGCAAAACGCCGACACGACAGGCAAAATCACGGGATCGCCCACATGGCACGCTTCATTTTCATCACTGGCGGCGTTGTGTCTTCGCTTGGCAAGGGGCTGGCCTCGGCGGCCCTTGGCTCACTGCTTCAGGCGCGCGGCTTTTCCGTCCGCCTGCGCAAGCTGGACCCCTACCTGAACGTCGATCCCGGCACCATGTCGCCGTTTGAACATGGTGAGGTCTTTGTCACCGATGACGGCGCCGAAACCGATCTCGACCTTGGGCATTACGAACGCTTCACCGGCGTGCCCGCCCGCAAGACCGACTCGATCTCCTCGGGCCGCGTCTACACCAACGTGTTGGAAAAAGAACGACGCGGCGATTACCTCGGCAAGACGATCCAGGTGATCCCGCACGTCACCGATGAGATCAAGAATTTCATCTCCATTGGCGAAGACGAAGTCGACTTCATGCTGTGCGAGATCGGCGGCACCGTCGGCGACATCGAGGGCCTGCCGTTCTTCGAGGCGATCCGCCAGTTCAGCCAGGACAAGCCGCGCGGCCAGTGTATTTTCATGCACCTGACCCTGCTGCCCTTCATCAAGGCCAGTGGTGAGCTTAAAACCAAACCGACGCAACACTCGGTCAAGGAACTCCGCTCTATCGGTCTGGCGCCCGATATCCTTGTGTGCCGGTCAGAGGGTCCGATCCCGCAAAAGGAACGCGAAAAGCTGGCGCTGTTCTGCAACGTGCGCCCTGACGCCGTGATCGCCGCTCAGGACCTGTCGTCAATCTACGACGCGCCCTTGGCCTATCACCGCGAAGGCATGGATCAGGCCGTCCTCGACGCCTTTCAGATCAGCCCCGCGCCCAAGCCCGACCTGACCAAGTGGGAAGACGTCTCTGACCGCATCCACAACCCCGAAGGCGACGTCACCGTCGCCATCGTCGGCAAATACGTCCAGCTTGAGGATGCCTATAAATCCATCGCAGAGGCGCTGACCCACGGCGGCATGGCCAACCGGGTCAAGGTCAACGTGGAATGGGTCGATGCCGAAACATTCGAGGGCGAAGACCCCGCCCCCTACCTTGAGAAATACGATGCCATCCTTGTCCCCGGCGGCTTTGGCGAGCGCGGCACAGAGGGTAAGATCAAGGCCGCGCAATTCGCCCGCGAACACAAGGTGCCCTATCTGGGCATCTGCCTTGGCATGCAGATGGCGGTGATCGAGGCCGCCCGCAACGTTGCTGGCGTGAAAAAGGCCGGGTCCGAGGAATTTGACCACGAGTCCGGCGAAAAGCGTTTTGAGCCGGTGGTTTACCACCTCAAGGAATGGGTGCAGGGCAACGAAAAGGTCAACCGCCGCCCCGACGATGCAAAGGGCGGCACCATGCGCCTGGGCGCCTATGACGCGGTGCTGACCGAAGGATCGAAGGTGGCGCAGGTCTATGGCACAACCACCATCGACGAGCGCCACCGCCACCGCTATGAGGTCGACATCGCCTACAAGGACCAGCTGGAGGCTTGCGGCCTACGCTTTTCCGGCATGTCCCCCGACGGCCGCCTGCCCGAGATCGTGGAATGGCCTGACCACCCGTGGTTCATTGGCGTGCAGTTCCACCCCGAGCTGAAGTCGAAACCCTTTGACCCCCATCCACTGTTCCGGGATTTTGTGCGGGCGGCGAAAGATGTCAGTCGGTTGGTGTAAAGGTCGACTTTAGATACATCGCTCAAACATCAAGCCACTTTCGTCGCATGTTCCAAGGCGCTTGAATGCGCCAAAGGAACCTAAAAGACCGGAAATCCCAATCTGCTTTCGCGATCGTTTTGATAACGCGATTCGAAAAAATCCGCCTGACGAGCAGCACCCGGCCCAGTGACCTGAGACCCGTGCAGTCCTCGTTCCTGAGTTGGCGCTGTTCAGGTTTTGGCCTTTTTCTAACCGGCCAACCGATTCTACCGGGCTCCGGCCTGCGGGGCTCGCGGGCGGGATACCGGACTTAAATCGGAGGCACTGATCAACAGTGCCTCCGAATGACTATTGCGAAGCAGCATCGCCATCTTGAAGGTTTTGTCGCCGCTGGCGTCAAATGCGCCTTCGCCGGTTTTTACAAAGCCATAGCGTTCGTAGAACGGCAGACCAATCTTGTTGTCTTTGAAGACCTCGACTGTCAGCGGCCCTTTGATGGCGACGATATGATCCACCATGTGGCGTCCCATACCCTTGCCCTGATGAGTGGGGGCAAGGAACAAACCTCCGATTTCTGTGCCAATCATGGCGATAAAGCCAACCGGAACACCATCATGTTCCAGAACCCATGTATCGGCATTTGGCAGATAGATATTGCGCATATCCTTGCGCACCTGTCTTCTGATTTCATCGGACAAGAAGGGGTGCGCAAGCGGTTCTGCCGTGTCCCATATTGTGATCAAGGCATCGATATCGTCGGTTTTGTATTTACGCATCATCGACTTACTTCCTATTCTTCTTCTGGACCGCATTGATCATCTTGTGGAGCGATTTTTCGACGCTTTTACGTTTGGCCAACGAAGACGCGTTAAAGCGTTCCTCCGCTGCCAGCTTCTTCCATCGCGCAAGCCGGTCACGATCAATCTCGCCGCGCTCCAATGAACCTTGAATGGCGCAACCTGGTTCTGTGTCATGTCGGCAATCGCTGAAACGGCATTGGCCCGCCAAGGCAACGATGTCGACAAATACATCTGCAATGCCGGCCTCAACATCGGTCAGTTGAAGCTCTCGCATGCCCGGCGTGTCCAGCACGGCGCAGCCGTTGGCCGTGAAGTGCAATTGCCGCCGTGTCGTCGTGTGGCGACCTTTGCTGTCATCTTCGCGAATGGCAGCCGTATCGGCCACACCAGCTCGGAACAGAGCATTGACCAGCGTAGATTTCCCGACGCCGGACGACCCCAGAAAGGCAATCGTTTGGCCGGGCTTGCACCATGAAGCCAACCGCGCGACTGGTTCTTCACTCAAGGCATTGAGCACTTCGACCAGAACGCGGTTTGAAATGGTGCTTGCCGCTTGGGCGTAGGATTCTGGATCGTCGCAAAGGTCTGCCTTGGTGAGCAAGATCACCGGCATCACCTCCGCCTCGAACGCCAGCGCGACATAGCGTTCAAGCGTAAGCGCTCCGTTGATACCGCAGCTTATGCGGCCTGATTTTCCGATGCGGAAGTCGGCAGCCAATTCCAAGGCAGCAATTCATCCAGCCGGTTAATCATGTGATCATGGATGCGGTTGAGAATGTCAGCGAGGTAGGCTTGTGGGTCTAGGCCGTTCAGCTTGGCGGTTTCGATGATGGTCATAGCGCGGGCCAAGGTTTCGGCACCTGTGTCTGCCCCTGCAAATAACCAATTCTTCCGCCCTATGCCGATGGGACGCAGGGCACGTTCGGCAGGGTTGTTGTCGATGGCCACACGCCCGTCGGACAGGAACAGGCTGAAAGCGACCCGA